>DATAID010000019.1:0-15823 GCA_036262835.1 Burkholderiales bacterium
GGAACACGCGCGGCTCGCGCACCACCGCGCGCCCCATCGCAACCCGCTGGCGCTGGCCTCCGGAGAGGTTGCGCGGCTTCTTCGCCAGCTGGTCGGAGAGGCCGAGCGTCCCCGCCGCACCGCGGACGTGCGTGTCGATCCGCTGCAGCCGCTCGCGCCGCAGCTTGAGGCTGAACGCCATGTTGTCGTACACGCTCATGTGCGGATAGAGCGCGTAGTTCTGGAACACCATCGCGATGTCGCGGTCCTTGGGCTCGAGGTTGTTGACCACGCGATCGCCGATCAGGATCTCCCCGCCGGTGATGGTCTCCAGGCCCGCCACCATGCGAAGGAGCGTCGACTTGCCGCAGCCCGAGGGCCCGAGGATGACGATGAACTCGCCGTCCTTGATGTCCATCGACACGCCGTGGATCACCTGCACGTCGGCGGTGTAGCTCTTGCGCACATCCTTGAGTTGCACGGCAGCCATTATTTTTCACTCATTTTTCTGTCTCCACGAGCCCCTTCACGAACCATTTCTGCATCAGGATGACCACCGCCGCCGGCGGCAGCATGGCGAGGATTGCCGTGGCCATGATCAGGTTCCACTCATTCGCCGCATCGCTGCCGACGATCATGCGCTTGATGCCGATCACGGTCGGGTACATGGACTCGTCGGTCGCGACGAGCAGCGGCCACAGGTACTGGTTCCAGCCGTAGATGAACTGGATCACGAAAAGCGCGGCCATCGTGGTCTTGGAAAGCGGGATGAGCACGTCCCAGAAGAAGCGCATCGGCGAGGCGCCGTCCACGCGCGCCGCCTCGGCGAGCTCGTCGGGCACGGTCATGAAGAACTGGCGGAACAGGAAGGTCGCCGTGGCCGAGGCGATGAGCGGGATGGTGAGCCCGGCGTAGGTGTTGTTCAGCTTCAGGTCCGTGATGACCTGCAAGGTCGGGATGATGCGCACCTCGACCGGCAGCATCAGCGTCACGAAGATCATCCAGAAGAAGAACATGCGCAGCGGAAAGCGGAAGTAGACGATCGCGAACGAGGCGATGATCGAGATCACGATCTTGCCGAGCGGGATGGCGAGCGCCATGACGAAGCTGTTGACGAGCATCTGCGAGACCGCGGCCTTCGAGCCCTTGGTCGAGCCGGCGGTGAGCACCTGCGTGAAATTCTCGACCAGGTGGTCGCCAGGCAGGAGCGGCATCGGCACCTGCATGACCTCGGGCAGCGTGAGGGTGGACGCGACGAAGGTGACGTAGAGCGGAAAGGCGACCGCGAGCACGCCCAGGATCAGCACCGCGTGCGAGAAAAAGGTGAGCCAGGGCCGGTTCTCTACCATTGGCCGGCCCTCAGTACTGGACCTTGCGCTCGATGTAGCGGAACTGCGCCACGGTAAGCGCGATCACGATGATCATCAGGATCACCGATTGCGCCGAGGAGCCGCCGAGGTCCACCGCCTTCACGCCGTCGTGGTAGACCTTGTAGACGAGGATGTTGGTGTCTTGCGACGGACCGCCCTGCGTGGTCGCGTCGATGACGCCGAAGGTGTCGAAGAACGCGTACACGATGTTGACGACGAGGAGGAAGAACGTCGTGGGCGAGAGCAGCGGGAACACGATCGTCCAGAAGCGCCGGGTCGGGCTTGCGCCGTCGATCGCCGCCGCCTCGATGAGCGAGCGCGGAATCGACTGCAGTCCGGCGAGGAAAAAGAGGAAGTTGTAGGAGATCTGCTTCCACACCGAGGCGATCACGATCAGCGCCATCGCCTGGTCGCCCTTCAGGATCCAGTTCCAGTCCACGCCCCAGCCCTTGAGCACGTGCGTGACGATGCCGATCGAGGGCGCGAAGAGGAACGCCCACAGCACGCCCGCGACCGCGGGCGCGACTGCGTAAGGCCAGATGAGGAGCGTCTTGTAGGCCATCGCGCCGCGCACCACGCGGTCGGCCATCGTCGCGAGCAGCAGCGAGATCGCAATGCCGAAGAAGGCGACGAGCGCGCTGAAGATCGCGGTGATCTTGAAGGACTCGAGGTAGCCGCCGTCGCGGAACAGCGTCGCGAAATTGGCGAGCCCGACGAACTGCGTCTTGAAGCCGAACGCGTCCTGCAGCTGGAAGGAATACCAGACGGCCTGCGCCGCGGGCCAGAAGAAAAAAAGGATCGTGATCACGATCTGCGGGGCCACCAGCGCATACGGCAGCCACGCAGACCGGAAAACGACCCTCTTTTCCACGCCCTCCCCTGGACCTGGAACTACTTCAAACGGCTACTTGTTCGCCGCTTCAAACTGACGAAGGATCTCATTGCCGCGCTTCTGCGCCTCGTCGAGCGCGCTCTTCGCGTCCTTCTTGCCGGCGAACACGGCCTCGAGCTCCTCCTCGATCACCGTGCGGCCCTGCACGAAGTTGCCGAAGCGCAGGCCCTTGGAATTGGCCGTCGGGTTGTGCAGCGTGAGCTCTTTCACCGGCATGTCGGCGCCCGGGTTTTTCTCATAGAACCCGGACTTGCGCGTGAGCTCGTAGGAGGCCTGGGTGATCGGCACGTAGCCCGTCTTGGTGTGCCATTCCATCTGGATTTCCGGGCTCGACAGGAAGTGCAGGAACTTCGCCACCCCCTTGTACTCCTCGGGCTTCTTGCCGCCCATCACCCAGAGCGAGGCGCCGCCGATGATCGAGTTCTGCGGCGCGCCCTTCACGTCGTCGTGGTACGGGATGAAGTTGATCGACCAGTCGACCTTGCCCGCCTTCTTGATGCCGGCCTGCGCGCCGGCGCTGCCGGAGAACATCGCGCACTCGCCGCTCGAGAACTTGGCGTCGCCCTGGTTGGTGCGGCCGGCGTAGATGAAGAGTCCCTTCTTCGCCATGTCGCCGAGCATCGCGATGTGGCGCACCAGCAGCGGGTTATTGATCGTGAAGCTCGTGTCCAGCCCGCCCATGCCGTTCTGCTTGGTGCCGATCGGGATGTTGTGCCAGGCGCTGAAATTCTCGACGTGCATCCAGGACGGCCAGCTCGTCGTGTAGGGGCAGGCGTTGCCGGAGGCCTTGAGCTTCTCGGCGGCGGCGATCACTTCCTTCCAGGTCTTGGGCGCCTTCTCCGGGTCGAGCCCCGCTTTCTTGAACGCGTCCTTGTTGATGTAGAACATCACCGTCGAGCTGTTGAAGGGGAAGGACAGCATGTTGCCCTTCAGGTCGCTGTAGTAGCCGGTGACGGTGGGCAGGTAGGCCTTCGGATCGAACGGCTCCTTGGAATCGGCCATCACCTTCGCGACGGGCACGATCGCGCCTTTGGCCGCCATCATGGTGGCGGTGCCGACCTCGAACACCTGCAGCAGGTGCGGCGCGTTGCCCGAGCGGAACGCGGCGATCGCCGCGGTCATCGACTCCGGATACGAGCCCTTGAAGGTCGTGACGACCTTGTATTCCTTCTGGCTGCCGTTGAACTTGGCCGCCAGGTTGTTCAGCTCCTCGCCGAGCGCCCCGCCCATCGAGTGCCACCACTGGATTTCGGTTTGCGCCCGCGCGCCCGTGCTGAAGACGCCTGCGCTCGCCAATGCAACGACTAGCAGCTTGATCCGCATGAGACTTCTCCTCCGAATTTGAGTATCCCCGTGTCCGGTCTTGAGCCGGACGGTGCCCGAGTATAGCCGCAGGCCGCGGCTTGGGACGATTTTTTGGGCTATTTGCGGCCGCTCTTGCCGCGGGGCGCGCGCTTGGGCACCGGCGGCTCGGCGCTGCCGTGGTGGGCGCGCTCGAAGCGGCGCAGCACCTCGTCGCCGCGCTCGGCGGCGCGATCGAGCGCAGCCTTGGGCGGCACCTTGCCTTCCCAGGCGCCCTCCAGCTCTTCTTCGAGAATCGCGCGCACCGCCTCGAAATTGCCGAGCCGGATGCCGCGCGACTCCTTCGTGGGCGCGTGCAGGAGCAGCTGCTCGAGCGCGATCTTCTGTCCAGGGTGCACGTCGTAGTACCCCTGCTTGCGCGTGAGCTCGTAGGCGGCCTGCGTGACGGGCACGTAGCCGGTCTTCTGGTGCCACTCGGCCTGGATCTCGGGGCGCGTGAGCCAGGCGAGGAATTTCGCCACCGCGCGGTATTCGGCGGGCTTCTTGCCGGCCATCAGCCAGAGGCCGCCGCCGCCGATCAGCGAGTGATGCGGCGCGCCGCGGATATCGTCGTAGTAGGGCAGCCGCCCGACGCCGAAATCGAAGCCGGCAAGCCGCCGCAGGTCGGCCGAGCTCGAGGAAGCGGCGGTCAGCATCGCGCAGCGGCCGGCGGCGAAGAGCTTTTCTCCCTCGAGACGCCGGCCGCTATAGGTGAAGTAGCCCGAGCGCGCCCAGGAGGAAAGCATCGAGACGTGCCGCACCATGAGGTGCGTGTTGAAGAGGAGCTTCGCATCGGCGCCGTCCATCCCGTTGTCGCGGGTCGCGAAGTCCTGGTTGTGCCAGACGCTCATGTTCTCGATCTGGACCCAGGAAGGCCAGGTGGTCGTGTACACGCACTCGTAGCCCGCGTCCGAGAGCGCGCCCATCGCCTTGGGCATCTCGTACCAGGTGGCAGGTGGCTTGTCCGGGTCGAGCTTGGCGCGCCGGAAAGCGTCCTTGTTGTAGAAGAGGATCGGGGTGGAAATATTGAACGGCAGCGCGAGCAGCCGCCCCGAGGAATCGGCGAAGTAGCTCGCGACCGCGGGAAGAAAGAGCTTCGCGTCGATCGGCAGGTGCTGCTCCTGCGCGAGCTGCCACAGCGGGCGGTAGGCGCTTTTGGTCGCCATCATGTTCGCCGTGCCGACCTCGTAGACCTGCAGGAGGTGCGGGCCCGTGCCCGTGGGCTGCGCCTTCAGGGCGCCGATCAGCGTGTCCTCGTAGCTGCCCTTGTGCTCGAGCACGACGCGCGCCTCGGCCTGCGAGTCGTTGAAGCGCGTGACGAGCGTCTCGAGCGCGTTGCCGAGCGAGCCGCTCATCGCGTGCCAGAAGCGGATCTCCTGCTGGGCGTGCGCCGCAGCGCAAAAAAGGAGGAGCAGCGAAATGGCGGCGCGCTTCATGGAACGCGCATTGTATGATGCAGCGATGCCCGCGCTGCACGAACTTTCCGCAGCCGAGATCGCGGCGCAGTACGAGCGCGGCGAGCTCTCGCCGGTGGACGTCGCGCGCGCCTGCCTCGAGCGCATCGCCGCCTGCGAGCCCAAGCTGAACGCGATGTACCGCCTCAATCGCGACAGCGCGCTGCAGGCCGCGCAGGAATCCGAAAAGCGCTGGAAGAGCGAAACGCCGCTCTCGCCGCTCGACGGCGTGCCGGTGACGATCAAGGAAAACCTCCACACCAAGGGCGACCCGGCGCCGATCGGCACGCGCGCCAACGACGACGCGCCGCCGCAGCCCGCCGATTCGCCGCCCGCGGCGCGCCTGCGCGAGGGCGGCTGCGTGATCCTCGGCAAAACGACGATGCCCGATTACGGGATGCTCTCTTCGGGCCTCTCGAGCATCCACGGCATCACGCGCAATCCCTGGCGGCTTGACCGCAATACCTCGGGCTCGAGCTCGGGCGCGGGCGCCGCGTGCGCCGCGGGCTACGCGCCGCTTCACCTCGGCACCGATATCGGCGGCTCGGTGCGCCTGCCCGCGACGCACTGCGGCATCTTCGCCTTGAAGCCGAGCCTCGGGCGCGTGCCGACCTACCCGCCCTACATCGGCCGCGTCGCCGGGCCGATGACGCGCTCGGTCGCCGCGAGCGCGGCGATGATGTGCCTGCTCGCCAAGCCCGACGCGCGCGACTTCATGAGCCTGCCTTGCGAGAAGGAAAACTATTCGGACATCGAAGGGCTCGATCCGAAAAAGCTTCGCATCGGCTATCTGCCCGACATGAAGGTCGGGCTGCCGGTACATCCCGAAGTGCGCGCGGCGGCGAAAGCGGCGGCCGACGCGCTGGCGGGCGCGGGCGCGAAAGTCGAGGAAATGCCCTCCTTCCTCAGCGCCGAGCTGCTGGAGGGCATGACGAAGTTCTTTGAGGCGCGCTCCTACAACGACTACATGATGCTCTCGCCCGCGAAGCAGGCGAAGGTGCTGCCATTCATCGCCGAGTGGTGCAGCTGGCGCGCGAAAGGCTTCACGGGCCGCGACGTGATGATCGCGTACAACTGCTACGTGATGATGCGCGAAGCGGCGACGCGGGCCACGCAACCCTACGATTTCGTCATCTCGCCCACCTCGCCCATCCTGCCTTACGAGGCGGAGCTGCCCTGCCCCGGCAACGACCCGCACAACGCGCTGCCGCACATCGCTTTCACCGTCGCCTGGAACATGTCCGAGCAGCCCGCGGCCTCGCTCAACTGGACGTACAGCAAGGAGGGCTTGCCGATCGGAGTTCAGGTCATCGGCCGGCGCTTCGACGATCTCGGCGTGCTGCGGCTTTCGCGGCTGCTCGAGCAGCGGCGGCCGGCGCAGAAGGCCTGGCCGAATCCCTAGCCTTCGTCCTTCTTGCGGCGCTCGGACTGCTTGCGTTCCGCCGCGGGCTTGCGCTCGCGCTTGAGCGCCTCGGTGGCGCGCCGCAGGTAATCCGCCCTTTCGTCCGTGCTCAGGCGCGCCAGTTCTTCAGCACTCAGGTATCGGAACGGCTTGTCCGGTGCTGATTTTTCCCCCGCCATGGCGGGAAAAAATATTAATCACCGAAAAGCCGTGAATCAATACCTTCTATCGCGCCGCGATATGACGGCGCGGGCGCCGTGTCATTGAAACTCTACAAAACCGGCATCGTCGTGCTCGCTTAGCACTTCGTCCACCTTGGCGGTCACCGTGCGCAGCGCGAGCGTGAGATAGCAAACGCGCTCCTGGGGCGATAGCCGGGCGAACTCGTTCCGGCTGAGCGGGAGGAACGACCTGCGTGGAACGGTCGAGAGCGCCGGATTCATGACCTGTCCAGGGCGGCCGCGGGCTGGCGCAGGGCGCGCGCGGCGTTCGCAAGCCGGGACGGATGCGATACCGTGGCCGGCAGGATCCGCGCTTTGAAGTTGCTGCGCGCAACCGCCTGGAGCAGCTCCGCCTTCGTGAACGGCTTGAGCAGAAAATGCAGCCCAAGCGCGTCGGCTTTGCCGGCAAAGTACTCGTGCGCGCTGATGAGGATGATAGGGATCGCGGGCATGGTGGTGTCGGCCACCAGGGTGGCGGCGAACTCGATCCCGCTGAGAAACGGCAGCTCGACGTCGAGCAGGATCACGTCCGGCGTCCAGCGAAGCAGCGTGCGCCCCGCCACCACCGCGTCTTCCGCGACGACGACCGAGTGCCCCGCGTTGGCCAGGTGGAGCTTCATCAGCTCGCGCATGCTCACGTCGTCGTCGATCACGAGGATCTTCATGCGAGGGCCCGCTTCGCGCAGGGCGTTGGATTCCTGTTGTGTGCCGGCCATGGCGCTCCACGGATATAGTTCTCGAGGGCTACGTTTTAGCGGCGTGACCCGGGAGCGACAAGCAAGCAAGCTGGCGGCCGACCGTCGTCGAAAAGCTACAGCCGGGTCGCAAGTCAGCGAAAAAGCAGGAGGGGCGCTCGCCTCTCGCAACTCCTGCAGGCTCTTGCGCAGCGCCCGGTTCAGTTCCGCGGGGTCAGGTCTCCCCCGCTCTACTCCCGCTCAAGGTCGGCGATCTGGAAATGCGCGCTCTGGGTGATCTCGACAAGGTTGCGGATCTCCCAGCCGGTGAACTTGGCCTTCACGTGGCTGACCGCCTCTTCCTGGCTCGGGAAATGGGCGAGGATCACCCGGCCATCTTTCTGGCGGCGCACCTCCATCTGGAAGAGCTTCATCCGCCCATTCTAGTGTCGCGATTCTTACTACAGGCTACGTAGTGCTCTTTGTGACTGTCGGGTTTGCACGACCAAATTGCAAAAAAACGACATTTCCCCCGTTCTTCCCGAAACGGCGCCCTTCGCCCTCCTAGCCCGGGTGAACCGGGCCAAGCGGCCTTAGCCGCACGCCCTTGCGAAGCCGCGTCCACTTGAACTCGCTCGGATCCGCGAGCGCGGGGCCGGGCGAGCGAACGACGAGCACTTCTCTTGCGATCGGCTCGAAGTCGGCGCGAAAGTGAACGGAGCTTTTGAGCGCGAGCACCCGTGAGCGGCGCGGCTCGATGCCGAGGTGGCGGAACATCTCCTGGTCGGCGGCCTGGCATTTGCGGGAGGCGACCGCCACCCGAACCCCGGGGGCGGTCTTGCTCCTCAGAAGCGCCATCGGCCCGAGGTTCATGCGAAAGCCCTTGAACATGGGCCCGGTGCAGGTGAACTTGCCCTCGCCCAGGCGCTCGATCGTAAATTCGCCGCCGAAGGGCGCGTCGCCCGCGATGTTGGAGCGCCCGCCGAGCACGAATTCCTGCGTGCCGCCCTGCCCGATCTCGTGCGCGCGCTTCGCGGCCTGCGCGTCGATGAGGAGGCCGAGCACCGCGTCCTGCGCGTTCTGGCGGATGAGCGAGCGCAGGATGCCCGTCGTGTCGCCGTTGCCGCCCGCGCCGGGATTGTCCTGCGTGTCGGCGAGGACCACCGGCATCCCCGGCTCGCCGCGAGCGCGGGCGCGTTGCACGGCGTCGTCGGGCTCGTGCAGCTCGAGCGCGAAATCCTTCTCGGCGTCGGCCACCAGGCCATGGAGCTGGTTGACCGCAGCGACCACCTTGCCTTCGTCGAACCCGTAGCCGAACGCCGCCATGCCGCAATCCGGGAAGTCCGCCATCGGGAATCCGGGCGTGAAGGAGAGCGAAAGGTCGTTCGCGGTTTCGAGCTCGGCGAGCTTCGCGTAGATGCCCTTGCACGGCTCGATGAACGAGCACTGCGACGGAATCCCGGTGAGGTAATCGAAGGTGCGCAGGTGCTTGGCGAGCCGCTGGCCGCGCCTGAGCATCTGATCGAGCAGCCGCGCCGCGCGCGCGCCGGTCTCGGCCATGTCGACGTGAGGGTAAGTACGGTAGGCGACCATGGCATCGGAGCGCTCGAACATCGCGCGCGTGACGTTCGCGTGCAGGTCGAGGCTCGCCACGATGGGCACTTTTTCGCCCACCGCCTCGCGCACGCGGCGCAGGAGCTCGCCTTCGCCATCCTCGAAGCTCTGGGTCACCATCGCGCCGTGCAGGTCGAGGTAGACGCCGTCGAGCGCGCCGGCGCTGCGGAGATTTTGAATCATCTGACTCAAAATCCTTTCAAAAGCGTCGGTCGTGACGTGCGCGGAGGGGCTCGCCGCGGCCCAGGCGGTGGCGAGAAGCTCGTGGCCCGCGGCGCGCAGCGCCTGGATCGCGCCGGCGGCGGGAATGTTGGCGCCCTCGACCGCGGCGAAGAGCGGATTTCCGTACTGCACGCCCGGCCAGCCGCCGCCCGCCTCGAACGCCGCGTAGTCGGCGAGCGAGGGCGCGAAGGTGTTGGTCTCGTGCTGCAGGCCGCCGATTGCGATACGTGCCATGCCCTGATACCCTGCCTTCAGCTGTTTTCCTGAGGGGATTTTCTCATGCGCAAGTTGCTCGTCCTACTCGCTTTCGCTTCGGTCTTCGGCGCCGCGCATTCGCAGGACAAGGTGCTGCGCGTCGTGCCGCACTCCAACCTCGCCATCCTCGATCCCATCTGGACCACGGCGTACATGAGCCGCAACCACGGCTACATGATCTACGACACGCTCTTCGGCACCGACGAGAAGAACCAGATCAAGCCGCAGATGGTGGAGTCCTGGACCGAGAGCGGCGATCACCGCCTGTGGACCTTCAAGCTGAGAACGGGCCTCGAATTCCACGACGGCAAGCCGGTGACGGGTGAAGACGTGGTCGCCTCGCTCGCGCGCTGGGGCAAGCGCGATTCCATGGGCGTCGCGCTCATGACCTTCGTCGAGCGCATGGATGCGCCTGCGCCGGACACCTTCCGCATCTTCCTGCGCGAGCCCTGCGGCTTCGTGCTGGAAGCGCTCGGCAAGCCCTCCTCCAACGTACCCTTCATCATGCCCAAGCGCGTCGCGGACACCGACGCGTTCAAGCAGATCGAGGATTACACGGGCTCGGGCCCCTACGTCTTCAAGCGCGACGAGTTCAAGCCCGGCGACAAGGCCGTGTACGTCAAATTCGCGAAGTACGTGCCGCGCAAGGAGCCGCCCTCGGGCTCGACGGGCGGCAAGCACGTCTACGTCGACCGCGTCGAGTGGAACCTCGCGCTGCGCGACGGCCAGGCGCAGGTGAACGCGCTGCAAAAAGGCGAGGTCGACATCCTCGAGCAGCCGGCTTTCGAGCACATTCCCGCGCTCAAGGCCGACAAGAACCTGATCGTCTACAACTACAGCCCCGTGCCGCTGCAGTACATGGCGCGCTTCAACCACCTGCTCAAGCCCTTCGACAACGCAAAGGTGCGCCAGGCGGCGATGGCGGCCTTCTCGCAGGAGCCGTTCCTGCGCGCGCAGGTTGGCGTGAAGGAGCTCTACCACACCTGCGCCTCGATGTTCACCTGCGGCACGCCGTACGCGAGCCCGTTCGGCTCGGAGATCCAGTCCAAGTCGAACATGAAGAAGGCGCAGGAGCTGCTGAAAGCTTCCGGCTATGACGGCACGCCGGTGGTGCTCATGAAGCCCACCGACCTCGCGGCGATCCAGAAGCTGCCCGATGTGGCGGCGCAGCTGCTTCGCCAGGCGGGCTTCAAGGTCGACCTGCAGGCGATGGACTGGCAGACGCTCGTCGGCCGGCGCGCGAAAAAGGATCCGGTCGACAAGGGCGGCTGGAACATGTTCCTCACCGCCTGGCAGGGGCCCGACATCTGGAACCCGATCGCCAACGCGGCGCTCGACACGCGCGGCGAGGCCTCGGGCTGGTTCGGCTGGGCGAAGGACGACAAGATCGTCGAGCTGCGCAAGGAGTTCATGCGCGAGACCGACCTCGCGAAGAAGAAGAAGCTCGCCGAACAGATCCAGGCGGAGGCCTTCAATACCGCGACGCACGTGCCGCTCGGCGAGTTCGACGCGCCGCTCGCCGCGCGCAAGAACATCTCGGGCTTCTTCCGGCAGACCGGCAACTTCTACTGGAACCTGAAGAAGAACTGAATTTGAGCTGAGCCACGCAACCAGGGCCCCGACCGGGGCCCTTTTGCTATGTATACGTTCATCCTCAGGCGCGTACTCAGCACGATCCCGGTTCTGCTGATCGTCGCGGTGCTCGTCTTTCTCGTGCTGCGCCTCGCCCCGGGCGACCCGGCGGCGATCCTCGCGGGCGACGCGGCGAGCGTCGACCAGATCGCGCGCATCCGCGCCGAGCTCGGCCTGGACAAGCCGATCGTCGCGCAGTTCGGCATCTGGGTCGGGCACCTCGTCCAGGGCGACCTCGGCGAATCGTTCTATTACAAGATGAAGGTGGCGACGCTGATCGGCCAGCGCCTGGAGCCCACGCTCGCGCTCACCGCGCTCACCATCGTCGTGACGGTCCTGCTCGCGGTGCCGCTCGGCGTCTTTGCCGCCTGGCGCTTCGGCGGCTGGTTCGACCGCGCGCTCATGGGCTTTTCCGTGCTTGGCTTCTCGGTGCCGACCTTCGTGCTCGCCTACATCCTCATCTACCTCGTGTCGCTCAAGCTCGGATGGCTGCCGGTGCAGGGCTACCACCGCCTCGCCGAGGGCTTCGGGCCCTTCCTGAGCCACCTGATCCTGCCCTCGCTCACGCTCTCGGTGATCTACATCGCGCTCATCGCCAGAGTCACGCGCGCCTCGGTGCTCGAGGCGCTCGGCGAGGACTACATCCGCACCGCGCGCGCCAAGGGCCTGCCCGAGCTGCGCGTGCTCGTGCGCCACGGCCTGGCGAACGCCGCCGTTCCGATCGTGACCGTGATCGGCATCGGCATCGCGCTCCTCATCGGCGGGGTGGTGGTGACCGAATCGGTGTACGCGATCCCGGGGCTCGGGCGGCTCACCGTGGACGCGGTGCTCGCGCGCGACTTCCCGACCGTGCAGGGGCTGATCCTCTTTTTCTCGTTCACGTACGTGCTCATCAACCTGCTGATCGATCTTTCCTACGTGTTCCTCGATCCGCGGATCCGGTACTAGGAAGATGCGGACGATCCTGCGCAACTGGTCGGTGCGGATCGGCGGGGGCGTGCTCCTCGTGCTGATCGTGGTCGCGCTCGCGGCGCCCTGGCTCGGCACGGTCGACCCTTCGCTCTTCGATGCCGCGAGCCGCGACCTGCGTCCGGGCCAGCCCGGCGAGATCACCACGCTCGAAGGCGAGACGCTGAAGCACGTCTTCCTCATGGGCTCGGACTCCTTCGGGCGCGACGTCTACAGCCGCGTCCTCTACGGCACGCGCGTGTCGCTCCTGGTGGGGCTCCTGTGCGCGCTCCTCGCGCTCTCGGTCGGCATCGCCTGCGGCCTCGCCGCGGGCTACTTCCGGTGGCTGGACGGGTTGCTCATGCGCTTCATGGACGGGGTCATGGCGATCCCGGCGATCCTCGTCGCGATCACGCTCGTCGCCATCCTGCGCGGCAGCCTCGCCACCGTCATCCTCGCGATCGCCATCCCGGAAATTCCGCGCGTCACGCGCCTGGTGCGCTCGCTCGTGCTGTCGATCCGCGAGGAGCCCTACGTGGAGGCGGCCGTCGCGCTCGGCACGCCCGCCTGGAGAATCATGCTGCGGCACATCCTGCCCAACTGCATCGCGCCGCTCGTCGTGCAGGGCACCTATATCGTGGCGTTCGCGATCCTCGTGGAGGCGATCCTGTCCTTCCTCGGCGTGGGACTGCCGCCCGACATCCCGACCTGGGGCAACGTGATGGCGGAGGGCCGCTCGCAGTTCAACGACTATCCGCACAACATCTTCTTCCCGGGCGTGTTTCTCGCCCTCACCGTGCTCGCGGTCAACATCCTCGGCGACGGGTTGCGCGACACGCTCGACCCCAAGATGGCGAAGCGCGTATGAACGTCCTCGATATCAGGGATCTTTCCATCGCCCTGCCGGCAGGCGCGGAGCGCGCCCTGGCCGTTTCTCGAGTGAGCTTCTCCGTGGGAAAAGGCGAAATTCTCTGTCTCGTGGGCGAGTCGGGCTCGGGAAAGTCGGTCATCGCGCAAAGCGTGATGGGCCTCCTGCCCCGGTCGCTGCCGCTCGCGGCCGGCACGCTCTGGCTGCAGGACGAAGACATCACGCGCGCGCCCGAGGCGCGCCTTCGCAAGCTGCGCACCACGCGCATGTCGATGATCTTCCAGGAGCCGATGACCGCGTTGAATCCGGTCATGCGCTGCGGCGACCAGCTGGACGAGGTGCTGCGGTTTCACACTCAGGACTCTCCCGGGGACAGGCGAAAAAGGATTCTCAACATCCTCAAGGAAGTCTCCCTGCCCGATCCGGAGCGAATGATGGCCTCGTACCCGCACCAGCTCTCGGGCGGGCAGCGCCAGCGGATCATGATCGCGATGGCGCTCGTGCTCGATCCGGCGCTCCTCATTGCCGACGAGCCGACCACGGCGCTGGATGTCACCACGCAGTCCCAGATCCTGAAATTGATCAGCGAATTGCAGGGCAGGCACGGCACCGGCGTGCTCTTCATCACGCACGACTTCGGCGTGGTGGCCGAGATCGCGCACCGGGTCGCCGTGCTGCGGCTCGGCGAGCTGGTCGAGCTCGGGCCGCGCGAGGAGGTGCTGCGCCGCCCGCGTCACGAGTACACGAAGATGCTGATTTCCTCTGTTCCCGGGCTCGTGCCGAGAAAAAAGACGGACGCGGCGGGCGCGCCGATGGTGCTCGAGACGCGCAAGCTCTCCAAGACCTACGTCGACCGGCGCTGGATCGGGCCGCGCCGCGACGTGCGCGCCGCCGAGGACGTGTCGCTCGAGCTGCGCCGCGGCCAGACGCTCGGCATCGTCGGCGAATCCGGCTCGGGCAAGTCCACGGTCGCGCGCTGCATCGTGCGGCTGATCGATCCCAGCTCGGGCGAAGTCCGCGTCGGCGGCGACGAAATCGCCACGCTCGGCGCTAGAGCGCTGCGCCCGCTGCGGCGCAAGGTCCAGATCGTGTTCCAGGATCCCTACCGCTCGCTCAACCCGCGCCGCACCGTCGGCGAGGCGCTGGTCGAGGGCCCGCTCAACTACGGCGTGCCGCGCGCCGAGGCGCTCGAGCGCGCCCGGAAGCTGATGGCGCTCGTGCGCATGGACGCGCAGGCGCTCGATCGCTACCCGCACCAGTTCTCCGGCGGCCAGCGCCAGCGCATCTGCATCGCGCGCGCGCTCGCCATGGAGCCCGAGCTCCTCATCGCCGACGAGGCGGTTTCCGCGCTCGACGTCTCGGTGCAGGCGCAGGTGCTCGAGCTGCTGGAAGAAATCCGCGCGCGGCTCAACCTGGCGATGCTCTTCATCACCCACGACCTGCGCGTCGCCGCGCAGGTGTGCGACCGGGTGGCCGTGATGTCGAAAGGCCGCGTGGTCGAATACGGCGATACCGAAGACGTGTTCCTGCGGCCGCAGCACGAATACACGCGCGCGCTCTTCGAGGCCGCGCCGGGCCGCGGCTTCGCTTTTGGTTCGACATAAAATGCAGCGCTCATGGATCGGCTCGACAGGAAGCGCATTTCGGTGCCCGGGCTGGAAGTCAGGGTCGTGGAGCGCTGCGGCTCGACCAACGCGCTGCTGCACGAAGAAACGTCCGCCCGCCCGGTGCTGGTAGCCGCCGAGCTGCAGACCGCCGGACGCGGCCGCCACGGCCGGCGCTGGCGCTCGGCGCGCGGCGCCGGCGCCACCTTCTCGATCCGGCGCCCGATGGCCTGCGCGCAGCGGCGCCTCGCCGGCCTTTCCATCGCCATCGGGATTTCATCGGCGCGCGCCCTGCGCGCGCTCGGGGCGCGCGGCGTGACGCTCAAGTGGCCGAACGATTTGATGGCGAGCCGGCGCAAGCTCGGCGGCATCCTCATCGAGACGCGCCCCGAGGGCGCGGGCTCGGTGGCGATCGTCGGCATCGGCATCAACTGCCGGCGCGCGCCGCGCCTGGGCGCGCGCCTCGGCCGCGGCATCGCCACGCTCGATGAGCTTGTGCGCCGGCCCGTGTCGCGCAACGCCGTCATCGGCCGGGTCGCGCGCGAGGTGCTCGCCGCGCTCTCGAGCTGGGAGAAGAACGCCCGGGAGCGCGCGCCATGATTCTCGCCATCGACGCGGGCAACTCGCGCGTGAAATGGGGCTGGTACGAGCAGGCCCCGGGCGGCAAGGGCGCCTGGTCAAGCATCGCCAACGTGTCGCTGATCGAGTTTGCGGCCTCGAGCGACCACATCAACCCGTTCTCGGCCACGCACGAGAATCCCGAGCGCATCGTCGTATCGAACGTGGCGGGCGACGGCGCGCAGCAGCTCATCGTCAACTGGACGAGCATCTTCGACGTGCTGCCCGAATGGGTGCGCGGCGCGGCCGAGATGTGCGGCGTGAAGAGCCGCTACGAGCGGCCCGAGCTGCTCGGTCCCGACCGCTGGGCGGCGCTCATCGCGGCGCGCGCCCTGGAGCCGGAGCGCGACTGCCTGGTGGTGAACGCGGGCACCTGCACGACGGTGGACGTGCTCACGGCGAAGGGCGAGTTCAGCGGCGGCCTCATCCTTCCCGGGATCGACCTCATGCGCTTCGTGCTGCACGAGCACACCGGTCGCCTGCCGCTGCAGGAAGGACGCTTCGTCGCCACGCCGCGCAACACGCTCGATGCGATCGAGACCGGCTGCCGGCATGCGCAGGCGGGCGCCATCGAGCGCATGTACCGCAGGACGGGCGGCAGCGCGCTCTGCCTCGTCTCGGGCGGCGGCGGCCCGGCGCTGATCGAGCGGCTGCAGGCCGACGGCGCGGACCTGCCCTGCCGCTATGTCGAGAACCTCGTGCTCGAAGGGCTCGCGCGCATCGGGACGG
>DATAID010000020.1:0-14470 GCA_036262835.1 Burkholderiales bacterium
CAATCTCCGAGACCGACCTTTCCTTCTGGATCACATCGACATTGACGAACTCCGCCACGCGCCGAACGCCGGTCAGGATCTCGGGTGCGGAAGTGGACTTGCCGGCGCCGTTGGGGCCGGCGATGAGGAAGAAGTTGGGCATGCGAGGCGAATGAGGCAACGCTGCGGCCCATGATATCGTTTACCTTGGGGGCCCTGATGCGACTCTACGCAGGGATGTCGGCGGAATTCATCGAAGACGCCGTTCAAAACCGCATCGCGTCAAAGCTGCGCGATGCTTTTCTCGCGCACTATCGTTATGCCCCTTCCCCGGGAGAGGAGAACGCATGGCGCAACTCTTTGCGCGCCATGTCCCAGGTGTTTGAGCGCGGGCACCTTGTCGACCATGGCATCGTTCTCGAATATCAGCTGCCCTTGACCTCGCGCCGCCTCGACTGCCTCGTCGCAGGTCGAGACGACGAAGGCCGCGACGGAGCGGTCATCGTTGAGTTAAAGCAATGGTCGGAATGCGAAGCAACCGATGAAGAAAGTATTGTTCGAACGGTCGTTGGCGGCGGCCGACGAGACGTCCTGCATCCGTCCGCGCAGGCTCGTCAATATCGCGACTACCTTGCGGATACGCACACCGCCTTTTATGAAGCTCCGAACCCCGTGTTGTTGTCAGCGTGCGCCTACTTGCACAATTATCAGACAGTCGATCATGACCCGCTGCTGCTGCCCCAATACGCCCAAGTACTGGAGGAAGTTCCAGTTTTCGCCGCTGATGATGTCGATCCGTTAGTCCACTACCTTCGGCAGCGACTCGACGGTGGCCATGGCGGCACGGTTCTGCCACGCATAGAGCAGAGTCGCTATCGTCCGGCAAAAAAGCTTCTCGACCATGTGGCCGAGGTCATCAAGGCGCAGCCTTCTTTCGTCCTGCTGGACGAACAGAAGATTGTCTTCGACCGGATACTGGGGACGGTGACAAAGGCGCGGCAAGAGCGCGTCAAGCATGTTTTTCTTGTCAGCGGAGGCCCCGGAACCGGAAAGTCGGTTCTCGCTATCCAGCTGATGGCGGAGTTGTCGCGCAGGGGTCTCAACGCCCAGTACGCGACCGGGTCGCGGGCGTTCACCAAGACGCTGCACAAAATCGTCGGGCCGCGCGCCGCCGAACAGTTCCGCTACTTCCACAGCTACGGAGAAGCCGAGCCTGCCGCGGTGGATGTGCTGATCTGCGACGAGGCGCATCGCCTTCGCCCAAGCAGCACGAACAGGTTTATGTCGAGCGCGAAGCGCGCGACCCGCAGCAGGAGAACCCAGATTCAGGAGATCGTGGACGCCGCCAAGGTGCCGGTTTTCTTCATCGATGACAAACAGGTCGTACGTCCCGGTGAAGTCGGATCTTCGCGCCTAGTCCAGGAAACCGTCGCGGCCAACAAATGCCGACTGTACGAATACACGCTCGAAGCCCAATTTCGCTGCGCCGGATCGGATGCGTTTGTAAACTGGGTGGACAACACGTTGGGCGTCAGGGATACGGCAAACATCCTTTGGAACCAGCGCGAAGAGGCCTTCGAGTTTCGTATTTTTCCCAGCCCGCTGGCTCTCGAGACCGCGATCCGCAAGAGAGCGGCTGACGGACATTCGGCCAGGCTGACCGCAGGTTTCTGCTGGCCTTGGTCCAAAAGTCTGCTTCCGGGAGGCAGATTAGTAAACGACGTCGTGATCGGCGACTACCAACGTCCGTGGAATGCGAGATCGGAAGCGACCGGGCTCGCCCCCGGGATTCCGCGCGAAGTCCACTGGGCACACGACCCGCGAGGCATCGACCAAGTGGGCTGCATATACACGGCTCAAGGATTTGAATTCGACTACGTTGGAGTGATTTGGGGGCCGGATCTTTCATACGACCCGCAACGTGGCGTCTGGAAAGGCGACAGGACAAAGTCGAAGGATCGAGTCGTTCGCGGTTCCGGCGATCAATTTCTAGATCTGGTTCGCAACACCTACCGGGTACTTCTATCTCGCGGCTTGAAAGGGTGCTACGTCCACTTCATGGACCCGGTCACGGAGACGTTCGTGCGCAGCCGCACCGAGGGCCTGGAGACCGGATCTACATCAGTCGAGTCACTGGCGCCTCGGCGACCTGCCGCAGTCACTTCGCAAACTCCGCGCCTTCCGCCGACGTTACGCGTCCTGCCTATGGAGAAAGTGAGGCCCTATGTCAACGCCGTACCTCTGCTGGAGTTGAAGCTGGCCGCTGGGTATTTCAGCGGGGAACAGAACGCAGAAGGACAGGATCACAAATGGGTCGCATTGCCGGGAAGCTTCAGAATCTCCAAGGACCTGTTCGTCGCACAGGTCTTGGGCGAGTCCATGAACAGACGAATTCCAAACGGTGCCTGGTGCTTGTTCAGGGCCTACCGCGCGGGATCGCGAGACCGGCAAATTGTGGTCGCGGAGCACCGGGAGATTTCCGACGTGGATACCGGAACCCATCTTACGGTGAAGCGTTATCGCAGCGAAAAGCTCTTGTCGGGTGGCGACGAATCCGGCGCAGAAGAATGGCGACATACTCGTATCACGCTATATCCGGAGTCGAGCGACCCGCGCTATAAGCCAATCGAGTTGTCTCCTAAGAAAGCGAAAGATCTAAAAATAGTCGCTACCTTTGAGGCCGTGATCGACTAGAAACCCCTTTCGTATCAGACCTCTACGGCGCGCTTGCAGCGTTCCCAAAAAACGTGTTCAATGAAAGCGTTGCGCTCCGAAGCTGAGACGAGTTGCTAAGAAAAACGGCCAAGGACTTGGTCCTTCCGTCGACGGACGCCGGCGAATCCCGGCTCTCGGACCCGCGCAGCCACTCCAGCGATCTGTACCTCTACCCGGGCGGTCCCCCGCTCTCCTGCAACAGAGGAGGTATTCCACTTTGCTAAGACCCTTTGAGGCCGAACAGGCCGAGCTCGCAGAGTCCACGTCCACCGCCGAAATGTCCAAGCCGTCCCGCAGTCCCCGAAAATCCAAGGTCAAGAAGCTGTTCGTGCTCGACACGAACGTGCTGATGCACGACCCGGCGAGCCTGTTCCGCTTCGAGGAGCACGACATCTACCTGCCGATGACGACGCTCGAGGAGCTCGACAGCAACAAGAAGGGCCTCTCCGACGTCGCGCGCAACGCGCGCCAGGCGAGCCGGTTCCTGGACGAGATCGTCTCGGCCGGGACCGAGGACATTCACGACGGGCTCGTCCTCAAGACCCGGGACGGGCTTTCCTCGACCGGGCGCCTTTTCCTGCAAACCGAGGCGATCAACGGCGACCTGCCGGCGACGCTCGCCGCCGGCAAGAGCGACAACAAGATCCTGCAGGTGGTCAGCCACCTGCAGAAGAAGGAGCCCGAGCGCGAGGTGGTGCTGGTGTCGAAAGACATCAACATGCGCATCAAGGCGCGTGCGCTCGGCCTCGCCGCCGAGGACTACTTCAACGACAAGGTGCTCGAGGACGCCGATCTCCTCTACACCGGCGTGAGGAAGCTGCCCGCCGATTTCTGGGAAAGCCACGGCAAGGACGTCGAGTCCTGGAAGAAGGAAGGCCACACCTACTACCGGCTGCGCGGGCCGCTCGTCAACCATCTGCAGCTGAACGAGTTCGTCTACGACGAGTCGGGCGAGCGCCCGCTCTACGCGCTCGTGCGCGAGAAGGCGGGACGCGCCGCGGTGATCGAGACGCTGCGCGACTACACCCACGCGAAGAATTCCGTGTGGGGCATCACCGCGCGCAACCGCGAGCAGAACTTCGCGCTGAACCTCCTCATGAACCCGGCCATCGACTTCGTGAGCCTGCTCGGCCAGGCGGGCACCGGCAAGACGCTGCTCGCCCTCGCCGCCGGCCTCACGCAGGTGCTCGACGACAAGCGCTACAACGAGATCATCGTTACGCGCGTCACCGTGCCGCTCGGCGAGGACATCGGCTTTTTGCCCGGCACCGAAGAAGAGAAGATGCAGCCCTGGATGGGCGCGCTCGAGGACAACCTCGAGGTGCTGAACGCCTCCGACGAGTCGGGCGGCGAATGGGGGCGCGCGGCGACGCGCGACCTCGTTCGCGCGCGCATCAAGGTGAAGTCGCTCAACTTCATGCGCGGGCGCACCTTCGTCAACAAGTGGCTGATCATCGACGAGGCGCAGAACCTCACGCCCAAGCAGATGAAGACGCTCGTGACGCGAGCCGGCCCCGGCACGAAAGTCGTCTGCCTCGGCAACATCGCGCAGATCGACACGCCCTACCTCACCGAGGGGTCCTCGGGCCTCTCTTACGTCGTCGACAGGATGAAGGGCTGGGCGCACGCCGGGCACGTCACGCTCGCGCGAGGCGAGCGCTCCCGCCTCGCGGACCACGCCGCCGAAGCGCTTTGATTTCTGCTAGGCTCGGGTCCTCTTCAGCGAGGACCCGATGAATTGCCTGTTGAAAAACACCGTCCTGGCGACGGCGTTCGCGCTTGTCAGCGCCTCGGCCGCGGCCCAGCAGCCCCAGCAAAAGCCTTACGAGCCGCATGTCGGCCAGGCGGGCAAGGACGTCATCTGGGTGCCGACGCCCGACGAGGTCGTCGAGCGGATGCTGCGCATGGCGCAGGTCACGAAGGACGACTACGTGGTCGACCTCGGCGCGGGCGACGGCAAGATCGCGATCATGGCGGCGAAGAAATTCGGCGCGCGCTCGATGGGCATCGAGTACAACCCGGACATGGCGCGCTACGCGCAGGGCAACGTCGTCAAGGCCGGCGTCACCGACCGCGCGAAGATCGTGAACGGCGACATCTTCGCCACCGACTTCACCACGGCCACCGTGGTCACCATGTACCTGCTGCCCGGCCTCAACATGAAGCTGCGGCCGCAGCTCCTGCAGATGAAGCCCGGCACGCGCATCGTCTCGCACTCCTTCACGATGGAGGACTGGCAGCCCGATGAGACCTCCAGCATGGACGGCCGGCGCGCCTACTTCTGGGTGGTGCCGGCGCAGGTGATGGGCGGCTGGACGCTCGAGTTCGGCCCGGAGAAGCGCGAGCTGTCGCTCGAGCAGCGCTTCCAGAAGATCGACGGCTCGGTCGGCTACGGCACCACGCAGGTGGGCCTGCGCGACGCCAGCCTGCGCGGCTTCGTCATCCACTTCTCCTACGTCGACCAGGCGAGCGTGAGGCGCGACTTCTCCGGCCGCGTCATGGGCGGCGGGAAGATGGAAGGCTCCTTCAAGACCGATAACGGCTCGGAAGGGCGTTGGACAGCAACAAAGAGATAAGAACTAAAAGCTTCCGTCTCTAGCGCGGTTCTCGAACCGCGTGTACTCGCCCAGGAAGGTGAGGTCCACCTTGCCGATCGGGCCGTTCCGCTGCTTGCCGATGATCACCTCGGCCTTGCCGCGCGCCTCGATCTTGTCCGGATAGTAGACCTCGTCGCGGTAGACGAAGAGGATCACGTCGGCGTCCTGCTCGATCGCGCCCGACTCGCGCAGGTCCGACATCATCGGGCGCTTCTCGTTTCTTTGCTCGAGCGCGCGGTTGAGCTGCGAGAGCGCGATCACCGGCGTTTCCAGCTCCTTGGCGAGCGCCTTCATCGAGCGCGAGATTTCGGAGAGCTCGGTCGCGCGGTTCTCGCCCTCCTGCGAGGCCGACATGAGCTGCAGGTAGTCGACCACGATGAGGCCGAGCTTGCCCGCCTGGCGGCGCATGCGCCGCGCGCGCGAGCGCAGCTCGAGCGCGTTCAGCGCCGCCCCCTCGTCGATGAAGATCGGCGCGTTGTGCAGCCGCTCCATGGCGGCCGAGAGCCGGCCCCATTCGTCGTCGGCGAGCCGCCCGGTGCGCATCTTGTGCTGGTCCACGCGCGCGATCGAGCCCAGCATGCGCATGGCGAGCTGGGCGGCGCCCATTTCCATGCTGAAGATGGCCACCGGCAGGTTGTTGTCGACCGCGACGTGCTCGGCCATGTTGAGCGCGATCGCGGTCTTGCCCATCGAGGGCCGTCCCGCGACGATGATGAGGTCGCCCGGCTGAAGGCCCGCGGTCTTCTCGTCGAGGTCGACGAAGCCGCTCGGCACGCCCGTGACGTCGGACTTGTTTTCCTGGTGAAAGAGGTAGTCGATGCGCTCGAACACGCGCGCGAGCACGGGCTGGATCTCCTCGTAGCCCTGCGTGCCCCGCTGGCCCGACTCGCCGACCTCCAGGATCTTCGACTCGGCCTCGTCGAGCAGCTGGCCGATGTCCTTGCCCGCGGGCCCGAGCGCCGATTCGGCGATCTCGGTCGCGACCCGGGCGAGGCGCCGCTGCACCGAGCGCTCGCGCACCAGCTCCGCATAGCGCCGGATGTTGAGCGCGCTCGGCGTGTTCTGGGCGAGCGCGCCGAGGTAGGCGAGGCCGCCGGTGCGGTCCTTGTCCTCGCTCGATTCGATCGACTCCCCCACCGTCACGACGTCGGCGGGCTTGGCCGCCTCGATCAGGCGCGAGATGTGGCGGAAGATGCGCCGGTGGTCGTCCCGGTAGAAGTCCTCGGTGCCCACCAGGTCGGCGATGCGGTCGAAGGCCTGGTTGTCGAGGAGGAGGCCGCCCAGCAGCGACTGCTCGGCCTCGATCGAGTGCGGCGGGACCTTTAGGGCGAGGAGCTGCGGGTCAGGATCGCGTCGCTGAGGCGGGTTTCCGAGAGGCTGTGGATTGGCCATGGACGCGTCGCGCTAGCATGGCCTCACCGCCCGGAAATGTAAAGGAACAACGCGTCGAATAAGCTGTGGGTAAGCTGTGATTTGAAGTTGAATTGTTTTTTCGCGCGATCTCAGGTCTCGCCGAGCACCGCGACGTTGACGGTGACGAGGACGTCGGTGTGCAGCGCGATCTGGATGTGGTGCTCGCCGACCTGCTTTAGCGCGCCATTGGGCATGCGCACCTGGCTCTTCTCGACTTCGAAGCCCTGGCCTTTCAGGGATTCGACGATGTCGTAGTTGGTCACCGAGCCAAAGAGGCGCCCGTCGACGCCCGCCTTCTGCGTGATCTGCAGCGTGAGGCCGTCGAGCTTCTGGCCGCGCTCCTGCGCCTTGGCGAGCGCCTCGGACTGCGCCTTTTCCAGCTCGGCGCGGCGCGACTCGAACGCCTTCAGGTTCTCTTCGGTCGCGCGCTTCGCCTTGCCGTGCGGAATCAGGAAGTTGCGGGCATACCCGTCCTTCACCTTGACGACGTCCCCGAGGTTGCCCAGGTTCGCCACCTTTTCCATCAGAATGACTTGCATCGGTTTTCCTTCGTTTCCTCAGTGCAGATCGGTGTAGGGCATGAGCGCGAGGAAGCGCGCGCGCTTGATCGCCGTGGAGAGCTGGCGCTGGTAGCCGGCCGCCGTCCCGGTGATGCGCGCCGGGATGATCTTGCCGTTCTCGTTGATGAAATCCTTCAGCACCTCGATGTCCTTGTAGTCGATCCACTCGACCTTCTCGGCGGTGAAGCGGCAGAACTTGCGACGGCGGAACAGCGCCCGCTGCCCGCGGTCCTTCTTGTCCTTGCCCTTCCCTTTGCCCTTGCCCTTGCCCTTGCCGCGTGCTCCGAATGCCATGTCAGTGCCCTTCCGAAAATTCAATGTTCGTCACGTGCAGCACCGGCTTGGCCGAGTGCTTGCTCTTCGCGCTGAGAAACCCTTCCGCCCGGACCGGCCGCCCCATCGCGCTCGCGGCCAGCAGCCGCGCCTGCGCCTCGAAGGCGATCGCATCGAGCTCCGCGCTCACCTTGCGCTTCGCGCCCGCTTCTTCGCGCTCCGACTCGTGCTTGAGCCGGAACTCGACCACCGGCACGCCGGCGGGCGTATAGCGCAGTGCCTTCAACTGGGAAATCACCCCGGATATCTGCGTCAGGTTGACGGCGCGGCTCAGGCGGCCGCGGCCGGCGCTTCGGCCGGCTTGGCTTCGGGCGCGCGGTCCCTCTCCATCAGCGACTTGGACTTCTCCTCCTTCATCATCGGCGAAGGATTGGTCACGGCCTTGGGCATCTGCACCGTGAGGTGGCGCAGCACCGCGTCGTTGAAGCGGAAGGAATGCTCGAGCTCGCTCAGCGTCTCGCTGTCGCACTCGATGTTCATGAGCACGTAGTGCGCCTTGTGCACTTTGGCGAGGGGGTAGGCGAGCTGCCGGCGGCCCCAGTCTTCGAGCCGGTGCACCTGCCCTTTGCGGGCGGCGACGATGCCCTTGTAGCGATCGACCATCGCAGGGACCTGCTCGCTCTGGTCGGGATGAACGATGAAGCAAATCTCGTAATGCCGCATGCTGCACTTCTCCTTATGGGTGTGCTCTCCAGTCAGGCTGGTAGAGCAAGGAAGGGCGCGGATTATATAGGAAAAATCAGACCCCAGCGATACCGAGCTCCTTCTTCACTTTTTCCAGCACCGGGCCGACTTTTCTGACCGCCTGCTGGATTTTCTCGGCGTCGGTCTCCAGCGTTTTCGCCCAGTAATCCAGGTCCTTGGGTCGACTGACGTCAATCTGCGTCAGATCTCGCGGCGCGTAGGGAGTGTCCATGCTTCTCGGACATCCCTTTGCAATCGCGGGTTCAGTAAAGCCCGGCCTTGAGTCTCTCTGGCGCCTCGCGATCGTAGCTCGCCCCTCCCAACTCTCCGTGGGTGAGCTCGCCCAGAAGGGCGCCGGCCGAGGGCAGATCGACGCCCCGTCACGCTCGCTCCTGCAACGCCTCCAAATCCGCCCGCGCACGGCGTTCGAACAGTGCCGCCTTCTGCCGCCGCGCGACCGCTATTGCCCGGTCGAGATCAGCGTGTATTGCGGCACTGGCCTGTCGCAAGCGACGCCGAATCGCGGCACGAGCGCGATAAATCTCGGCCTCGTACCAGCGCTCCTCGGTGCGCTCGCCTAACGCGATCGCGCGCTCAAGGCACTCCAGCGCCTCGTCCGTACGCCCTAGTCCGGCCAAAGCCTCGGCCTCGTACCGTAGCGTCATCGTTGTGAAGACGGTGTTGCTAATGTCATCCGCCTGGGCGCGCGCCTGGCGCAATTCAAGGAGAGCTGCCTCCCACTCGCCCAGCGCAGCGAGCGCGCTGCCAAGGTGGTGGCGACCGAAGACCACCCACAAGGCCATCGAGCGCTCACGCGCGTTCTCCACCATTTCGCTTGCGGCTCGCCTGGTAGCCTCCCAATCGGACTTGGCCAGGTTGGTAAAGGACAGGTAGAGAGAGCTGTAGAGGCTTGTGTTCGCGTTCTGCAACTCCGTCGCGAGCGCACCGGCCTCCCGCGCCGCCCGGTCTGCCATCTCGACGTCGCCGAGGAAGAGAGCGGCGACTGCGAGATGCCAATAGGCGCCGACGCCTTGGTCGTGGCCGTATTGATGGGCCGAGTCACGATGCAGGCGTCGATCGTAGAGCGCCACGGCCTTCTCTGCGTGAGCCCGCGCCTCCTCAAACCGCCCCATGGGATTCAGGGCCACGGCCATGACACGGTGCGCAACAAGCAGAGAGAGCGAATCATCCTTACGCTCCGCCCGCGCCAGCATGTCCTGCGCCACTTCCAACATGCGAACAAACTCTGCCCTGTTCCAGTACACCATGCAGAGCCCGTGTAGTACCGCGAACTGACGGGGGTCATCGCCTAGTCGAGCGAGAAGCTCACGCCCGCGCGTATATGCACTCTCGGTTTCCGGAGCCGAATAACCTCGCATGGCGATGCGCGCTGAGCCAAGGCTAACCTGCATGTCAAGCTCTAGCCCATCGCGTTCGGGAGCCTGAGCAAGGTTTCGTAGCGCCTCCAGACCTTCCGTCAGGTGTGCAATTGCTTCGACGTTGGCAGACCTGGTCACTGCGCGCTGGCCGGCGAGCAGCCAATAGGGCGCTGCCTCCTTGAACAGCCCGGCACGCTGGTAATGCGCGGCAACCAACTCCGGTTCGGCTTGTGCGCGTTCTGGAAACTGCGTACGTAGGGCTTCGGCAATGCGAGCGTGGATCTGCTGGCGTCGGCTCCTTAGCAGGCTCTCGTAAGCCGCATCCTGAATCAACGCGTGCTTAAACACGAAGCTCAATTCTGGTGGTACGCCGCGCCGGAAGATGAGTTCGGAGTCTGCTAAGCGTGCGAGTGCACTATCGAGTTGCGGGCCGTGGATTGGCGCCACGGCGTCGAGCAGGGCAAGCGAAAATTCTCTACCGATCGCCGCACCTATCTGACCGATTTCCTTCACGCCTTCCAGGCGGTCGAGCCGCGCCATAAGCGAGTCCTGAAGCGTCGAAGGAATAGCGAGCGGCGGCAGCGGTCCAGCGAGAAGGTAGCGGTCGGTACCACGCTCGAGCAGACCGGATTCGAGTACCGTCTTGGTCAGTTCCTCGACGAACAGCGGGATGCCATCTGTTTTCTGCATGATCTGCGCCTGCACCTCCTTGGGCAGCGGCATCCCGCCCGCCAAGTCATCGATCAGCGCTGCGCAAGCTGTCTTGCTTAGACGGTTCAACGTTACAACACTGCAAAACGGCAGCGTGCTCCAGTACGCATCGAACTCGGGTCGATGAGTCACGACCATGAGCGCGCGAAGTCCAGCGATACGATCGACAATGAGGTCCAGCAGCTCGCGTGTAGTGGGATCTATCCAATGGGCATCCTCAAACACGAACAGCAACGGCTTTGCGCGGCTTAGGCGCTCGAACATCGCGAGCAGCGCGCGCAGCGTGTGCTGCCTCTCCTCCTGGGCCGAAAGCCGCAATAATCCGTAGCGCTGCTCCCCAGGTAGCGACAACAGCCGAGAGAGCAGAGGTGCCTCACGTGTCACATCGGTTGGGTTGCCGATGAGACGCTCTAGCTTGTCGAGCTTCTCTTGATCGCTATCGTCGGCTGCGATGCGCGCGGCAAAGCGCATTTGCTTAATCACCGGATGTAGCGGACTGTTGACGTGGTGCGGCGAGCACTGAAAACGCAGCCGCACGAGGTCCTCCCGCTCGACGGCCGCGCGCAACGCATCGGTAATGCGGGATTTGCCGATCCCTGCCTCTCCGACAAGCAGCACGAGTTGGCCTTCGCCTGCTGCAGCCTGCCGCCAGCGCTGCATGAGTAGCCCGATCTCCTGCTCGCGGCCAACGAACCGGCTTAGTCGATCGCCATGCGCCGCATCGAAGCGGCTTTCCACCTCGCGTGTTGCGGCCACCCGCCACGCCTTTATCGGCTGTGACAAACCCTTGAGCTCTAGTGGGCCGAGGCTCTCGCACACAAAATTGCTACCCAAAAGGTCTTTTGTACCGGCGCTGATCACGACTGAGTTGGGTGTTGCAACGCCTTGTAACCGCGCGGCGAGATTCGGTGTCTCGCCGACGACGGTCTGCTCTTGCGCCGCGCCAGTACCCACGATGTCACCCACCACGCACAAGCCCGTTGCAATACCGATCCGCACCGCAAGTGCCTGGCCATGAAGCTTGCCGAGAGCCGCCACCGATTCAAGGACATTGATCGCCGCGCGTACGGAGCGCTCGGCTGCATCCTCGTGTGCCTTAGGGAACCCGAAATAGACGAGTAGACCATCGCCGACGTAGCGGGCTATGTATCCGTCCCATCGCGTGATCGCGCCCGTACAGGCGTCCTGATAGCTGCGGATGATGTCGCGCAGCACTTCCGGATCGACGCGCTCCGACATCGCGGTCGATCCTGCGAGGTCGCAAAAGAGCACGGTAAGTTGGCGACGCTCCGCCTCTTGTCGTAACGCGCCTGGTGGGGTCACGGTTTCGGGCTGCGCGCGCGTAAGCGCCACTCCACACTGTGCGCAGAACTTCGCTGTGGCCGATGCTGGAGCTTTGCAGGATGGGCATGCCATCGCGAGCGATGCACCACACTGCGCGCAGTACAACGCGTGCCGCGGATTTTCAATGCCGCAGTCCGAACAGTGCACCATTGAGCCCCCAAGGCGCGAATATTACGCGCGCTAAGGGTTACACGGGGCCTCTAGGCCATTCGATGAAGCTCCGCTTTGGGTAAGGACATCCGTACGCCAGAGCGACGTCCGTTCAGTGCGCGCCGGCTGGGGCGCTGAAGGGCGGCCGCGTGGTCCAGAGCACGGCGATGAGGAGGACGAAGGTCCAGCCGGAGAACCAGAAGATGTCGTTGGCGGCGAGCATGGAGGCCTGCCCCGTCAGCTGGCGGTCGATGTAGGCGTAGGCCTGGTCGAGGCTCATGCCGGAGCTGGTCAGCTGGTTGAGGAAGTTCTGCGTCTGCGTGCTGAACTGGCTGACGTGATCAACCAGCTGCGTGCGGTGCATCGATGAGCGCTGGTCCCAGTAGGTGACCGCGAGCGAGGCGCCGAAGCTGCCCGCCATCATGCGAAGGAAGTTCTGCAGGCCCGTCGCATTGGCGATGCGGTAGCCCGGGATGCCGCCGAGGTTGATCGAGATGAGCGGCGCGAAGAAGAACGCGATGCCCACGCCCTGCAGCAGCTGCGGCAGCGCGATGGTGACGAAGTCCGCGCTCGTATTGAAGTGCGCGCGCCACAGGAACACCGCCGTGAACGTGACGAATCCGACGGTCGCAAGAAGGCGCGGGTCGGTCCCCTTTCCGAGGCGGGAGCCGACCAGCGGCGAAAACAGGACGGCGAGGATCCCCGCCGGCGCGAGGGCAAAGCCCGCCCAGAGCGAGGTGTAGCCCATCTGCGTCTGCAGCCAGAGCGGCAGGATGACGATGTTGGCGAAAAAGAGCGAGAAGCCGAGCGAGAGCGTGAGCGCGCCGCGGCGGAAGTTCGGATAGCGGAAGAGGCCGAGGTCGACCACCGGGTGATCGTCGGTCAGCTCCCAGGCGAGGAAGAGCGCGAAGCCGAGCGCGGCGACGAGCGCGCACCCCTTGATGAGGCCCGAGTTGAACCAGTCGAGCTCGTTGCCCTTGTCCAGCATGAGCTGCAGCGCGCCCACCCAGACGACGAGGAGCACCATGCCGACCCCGTCGATCGGCAGCTTGCGCGTGGGCGTCTCGCGGTCCTTCATGAGCTGCCAGGTGGCGAGCGAGGCGAAGATGCCGACCGGAATGTTGATGAGGAAGATCCACGACCAGTGGTAGTTCTCGGTGATCCAGCCGCCGAGGATCGGGCCGATGATCGGCGCCACCACGATCGTCATCGCCCAGATGGCGAGGCCGACGCCGCGCTTTTGCGGCGGGAAGCTCGCCATCAGCAGCGCCTGCGAGAGCGGCACCATGAAGCCCGCCACGGCGCCCTGCAGGATGCGAAAGGCGATCAGCATCTCGAGGCTGGTCGAAAGCGCGCAAAGGAGCGAGGCGCCCGTGAAGAGCGCGATCGCGGTGGTGAACACGCGCACCTGCCCCCAGCGCTGCGCGAACCAACCCGTCATCGGCACGGTGATCGCGTTGGCGATCGCATACGAGGTGATGACCCAGGTGCCCTGGTTCGGCGAGACGGCGAGATCGCCCGTGATCGTCGGGATCGAGACGTTGGCGATGGTGAGGTCGAGCACTTCCATCATGTTGGCGATCGCCAGCACGAAGGTGAGCAGCGCGAGCATGCCCCCGGTGTAGGGGGCCGGCGCGGGAGCAGCCGTTGCGGCGGGCTCGGCCACGACCGATGCCGGCTAGCGGCCTTGCGGCCGGTTGGCGGCGATGATTTCGCCCACGCGAGCGTCGGCGAGCTTTTCCTGCGCCTCGAACACCGCAGTCGCCTGGCCGGCGGCCTTGCGCGGGTCCGCCGTCATCCGGACGCCCTCGCGCGAATGCGTGTCCACCTCCACGCGCATCGAGAGGCCGACCTGCAGCGGATGCCGGGCAAGCTCTTTGGAGTCGAGCGCGATGCGCACCGGCACGCGCTGCACCACCTTGATCCAGTTGCCGGTCGCGTTCTGCGGCGGCAGCAGCGCGAAGGCGGCGCCGGTGCCGGCGCCGAAGCCCGCCACGGTGCCGTGATACTCGACATGACCGCCGTAGAGATCGGCCTCGAGCGTCACCGGCTGCCCGGTGCGCACGTGCACGAGCTGGCCTTCCTTGAAGTTCGCGTCCACCCAGACGTCCTCGAGCGGCACGACCGCCATGAGCGGCGCGCCCGCGGCGACGCGCTGGCCGACCTGGACGCTGCGCCGCGCGACATAGCCGGACACGGGCGCGGGTAGCGTCGTGCGGGCATACGCGAGATAGGCCTCGCGCACCCGGGCGGCCGCGCTCTGCACGTCCGGGTGATCGGCGACGGTAGTCCGGTCGACGAGCGCGCGGCTCGCTGAGAGCTGCTCGCGGGCGGCATTGCGCACGGCCTCGGCCGAGCGGATCGCGTCGCGGGCATGCTGCACCTCCTCAGCCGACACCGCGCCGCTGCCTGAGGCCCGCTCGCGCCGCGCGAGGTCCTCGCGCGCCTTGGCGAGCTCGGTGTCGCGCTGCGCCACGACAGCGGCGATCTGCGAGTCGGTGGCGAAAAGATTGCGCACCGAGCGCACCGTGCGCGCAAGCTGCGCCTCGGCCTGCTCGAGCGCGACTTTCGCGTCGGCGCGGTCGAGCTCGACAAGCGGCTGTCC
>DATAID010000021.1:0-120860 GCA_036262835.1 Burkholderiales bacterium
AAAGGGTCGAGAGCACGTCGTCCGTCAGTTCCTTGAGGTTGTTCGTGATCGCCGACTCCGCCGGGCTCGTCGTGCGACGGTCCTCGATGAAGCTTGCGATCGTCGTCTCGCCGTCGTCGCCCACGGGCGTCTCGAGCGAGATCGGCTGCTGCGCGATCTTGAGCGCCTTACGGACCTTCCACGCCTGCATGTCCAGCCGCTTGGCGAGCTCTTCGTTCGTCGGCTCGCGGCCGAGCTCCTGAACCATCAGGCGCTGGGTGCGGAGGATCTTGTTGATGACCTCGACCATGTGGACGGGGACGCGGATCGTGCGGCCCTGGTCCGCGATCGCCCGCGTGACGGCCTGGCGGATCCACCACGTCGCGTACGTTGAGAACTTGTAGCCCCTGCGCCAGTCGAACTTCTCGACCGCGCGCATCAGCCCGATGTTGCCCTCCTGGATCAGATCGAGGAAGTGCAGGCCGCGGTTGATATAGTTCTTCGCGATCGAGATCACGAGGCGGAGGTTCGCCTCGGTCATCTCGCGCTTGGCGCGGCGGGCCTTGGCTTCGCCCGTCGACATCTGCTTGTTGATCTCCTTCAGGTCCTTGATCGCGATGCCGATCTTCTGCTGCACGCCCTGGATGTTGCCGAGGAGCTCCAGCACCGAGGGCTCGAGCCGCACCAGCGCCTCGCTCCAGGCGTTGCCGGCGTTGATCTCGGCCGTCAGCCAGCGCTTGGAGCCTTCTGCGCCCGCGTACACCTTGATGAAGTGCGCGCGCGGCATGTTCGCCTTGTTGACGAGGATGTCCTGGATCTTGCGCTCGTGCGAGCGCACTTCCTCCACCAGGCTCCTCACGCTGTCGCACAGGCGCTCGACGGTGCGCGCCGTGAAGCGGATCAGCATCAGCTCGTTGGTGATCTGGTCGCGCACGCGCAGGTAGTCCTTGTCGCGCGAGCCCTTGTTCTCGAGCGCCTTCTTCAGCTTCTCGAAAAGCCGCTTGATGCGCGCGAATTTCTCCAGCGTCTCGCCTTTCAGCTTGAGCAGGCTCGCGGTGTGAGCGGCGTTCTCTTCTTCCTCTGAGGCGCCTTCCTCTTCCTCGATCTGCTCTTCTTCCTCTTCCTCGGTGGGTTCGGGAGCGGCGGCAGCCCGCTTCGGATCGAAATCGTCCTTGGCGTTCGGGTCGATGAGGCCATCCACGACCTCGTCGATCCTCAGCTCGTCCTTCTCCACTTTGTCGGCGAGATCGAGGATCTCGGTGATGGTGGTCGGGCAGGCGCTGATCGCCTGCACCATGTGGCGCAGGCCCTCTTCGATGCGCTTGGCGATCTCGATTTCGCCCTCGCGCGTGAGGAGCTCGACCGAGCCCATCTCGCGCATGTACATGCGCACCGGATCGGTGGTGCGGCCGAATTCCGAGTCGACCGTCGCGAGCGCGGCCTCGGCCTGCTCCTCGACATCGTCCTCGGCGGATGCGGCCGCCGGCTGGTCCGGGCTGGTAAGCAGCTGCTCCTGGTCGGGCGCCTGGTCGTAGACCTGGATCCCCATGTCGCCGAAGGTGGAGATGATCGCCTCGATCTGCTCGGCGTCCACGAGGTCGTCGGGCAGGTGGTCGTTGATCTCCGAATAGGTGAGGAAGCCGCGGTCCTTGCCGAGCTTGATCAGGTTCTTGAGCCGCGTGCGCCGGGTCTCGGCGTCTTCCTTCGGCAGCTCGGGCGGGATGAGCCAGGCGTCTTTCTTGCCTTTGCGGCCCGGACGGCCCTTGCCCTTCGCCTTGACGGCCGCGACGTTGGCTTCGAGAAGCTCAAGCGCCTGCTTGGCGCTGACCTTGCCTTTTTTCTTGTCGTCGGCTTTCGGCGCCGCGGCTTTGGGCGCAAGCGTCTTCTTGGCCGCAACCTTCTTGAGCGGCTGCTTTTTCGCCGGCTTGGCGGCGTGCGATTTCTTTTTCAGATGCTTGATTTTGAGAGCTTTTTTCTTGCCGTGCGGCGACCCGCTCGATTTCGACTTGCGCTTGGCTTTGGCCATCTTGCCTCGTGGATGCCCTCAGCTTAGAGCCGGGGGAGGGAAAAAAAGTGCGCGATTCTACCCTACGAAAACAAATTTGCGTCGGGAAAAATCCGTTCCAGCCCCGGGGTCAGCCGGGGCGAACTTTCGACTCGAAAGCCCGGCGTTCCTCGGCCGTCGCAGTGCCCTTGAGGATCTTCTGGCGAAGCAGCCGGTCGGCTTCGGGCACCCGCGTCCTCAGGCGCTCGAGCGTCTCCCGGAACTCGCCCACCGCATCGTTCTCCGGGAGCTTCAGCTCCATATGGAGCTTGGCGTGCGCGCTTTCAAGCAGCTCGGCGTGACGGGCGCCCTGGATGAGCTCGGTCACCTGCCCCCCCGAGATCGCCTCCGGATCGGCGGTGCCGCGCACGATCTCCACCCACTCGAGCATCGCCTGCGACTCGGCCAACGCCGGGTTGAGCTGCGCGGTGTCGATCTCAAGGGCGAGGTCGGGCCTGGCAAACATGAACGTCAAGAGCTTGTTTTCCAGCGTCTGGGTCACGACTTGCGGCTTTGCAGGCGACGGCCGGGTAAATCCGCTGCTCGCGCCGCCCGGGGAGCGCAGCTCGAGCAGCCGCTCGGCCTCCTCCTGCGAGACCTGGGCGAGCTCGGCGACCGCCTTCACGACCTGGAGCTTCAAGGCCGGTGCGGCGACCTTCTGAACGAGGGGCTTGGCCGTCACGAGCAGGCGCGAGCGGCCTTCGGCGGTGCCGAGGTCGGCGCCGGCGCGCAGCTCGGCGAGCAGGAAGGCGGAAAGCGTCGGCGCCTCGCGCACCAGGCGCTCGAAGGCGTCCTTGCCGTGCTTGCGGATGTAGGTGTCGGGGTCGTCCTCCTCGGGCAGGAAGAGAAACCGGATCGGCTTCGCGTCGGTCGCGAGCGGCAGGCTCACCTCGAGCGCGCGCCACGCGGCCTTGCGGCCGGCGGCATCGCCGTCGAACGAGAAGACGAGCTCGTCGGCCAGGCGCAGGAGCTTCGTCACGTGCACCGGCGTGGTGGCCGTGCCCAACGTCGCGACCGCATAGCCGACGCCGAACTGCGCGAGCGCCACCACGTCCATGTAGCCTTCCACGACGAGCACCCGGCCCGAATTGCGAAGCGCATCGCGCGCCTGCACCAGGCCATAAACTTCCCGGCCTTTTTCGAACACCGGCGTCTCGGGGGAGTTCAGGTACTTGGGCGTGTCCTCGTCGTTGATGACGCGGCCGCCGAAGCCGATCACCGCGCCGCGCGCATTGAAGATGGGGAACACGATGCGATCGCGCAGCCGGTCGTAGCGTTTTCCGTCCTGGTCGATGACCAATCCGCACTCGACAAGAGAAGCGTCGGAATAATTCTCAAAACACCCCTTCAAACCTTGCCAGCCCGCCGGCGCGTAGCCCATGCGAAAGCGCGCGGCAATTTCGCCGGTCAAGCCGCGCCGCTTCAGGTAGTCGATCGCGCGCGGCGATTTCTTCAGCTCCGCCCGGTAGAACTCCATCGCGCGCTCGAGAACCGAATAGAGGTCGGTCGCGCGCTCCTTTTGCTGGATCTCCTGCGGGGTGCGAGGCTGCCATTCCGGGACCTGCATGCCGACGCCGGCGGCAAGGTCCTTCACCGCATCGACGTAGCCCATGCCGCCGTAGGACATGAGAAAGCCGATGGCGTTGCCGTGCGCGCCGCAGCCGAAGCAGTGATAGAACTGCTTACTCGGGCTGACGGAGAAGGACGGCGTCTTCTCGTTGTGGAACGGGCAGAGGCCGGAGAAGTTGGCGCCCGCTTTCTTCAGGCGCACATAGCGCGAGACGACTTCGACGACGTCGACTCGATTGAGGAGGTCCTGCTTGAAGGACTCTGGAATCACGGCGCGCCTGCGCCGTCAGATTAACCGCCGAGCTTTGCTTTGACTAGGCCCGAAACCCTGCCCATGTCGGCCTTGCCCGCGAGCTTCGGTTTGAGGACGCCCATCACCTTGCCCATGTCCTTGACGCCGGCGGCGCCCGACTGGGAAATCGCGGCAGCGACTTCCTTCTCGATCTCGGCTTCCGAGAGCTGCTGCGGCAGGTAGGCGGAGAGCACGCCCACCTCGAATTTCTCGTTGTCGGCGAGGTCGTTGCGGCCGGCCTTTTCGAATTGCGCGATCGACTCGCGCCGCTGCTTGAGCATCTTGTCGACGATGCCGAGGACGGCCGCGTCGTCGAGCTCGACGCGCTCGTCGACTTCCTTCTGCTTCATCGCGGCGAGCAGCAGCCGCACGGCGGAGAGGCGCGCACTGTCCTTGGCGCGCATCGCCGCCTTCATGTCATCCTGGATTTTGGACTTGAGGGTCGTGGCTAGTACAGCTTCTGCGGCAGCATCTGGCTGCGCAGGCGCTTGTGATGGCGCTTGACCGCGGCGGCGAGCTTCCTCTTTCTCTCCGTGGTCGGCTTCTCGTAGTACTCGCGAGCGCGCAGCTCGGTGAGAAGGCCCGTCTTCTCGACGGTGCGCTTGAAGCGGCGCATGGCCACTTCGAAGGGCTCGTTTTCCTTGACTCGTACGGTCGGCATTCCGCTTCCTGGATTTCGCAAAGGGGCGGATTGTATCAGAATCTCCTTTAAAGTCATGCTCATCCTCGGCATCGAGTCCTCCTGCGACGAGACCGGCCTCGCGCTCTACGACAGCGCGGCCGGTCGGCTCCTCGCCCACGCCGTGCACTCGCAGACCGCCATGCACGAGGCCTATGGGGGCGTCGTGCCCGAGCTTGCTTCGCGCGACCACCTGCGGCGCCTTGTCCCCCTGTCGCGAAAGGTTTTGAAGGATTCCGGCAAGGCGGAAAAAGACGTCTCCGCCGTCGCCTACACCCAAGGCCCCGGCCTGGCCGGGGCGCTCCTCGCCGGGGCTGCCTTCGCGCGCGGGCTCGCTTTCTCGCTCGGCATCCCGGCGATCGGCATCCATCACCTCGAAGGCCATCTTCTTTCCCCGTTGCTCTCAGCGCGGGCCCCGCGTTTTCCTTTCGTGGCCCTGCTCGTTTCCGGCGGCCATACGCAGCTCATGCGCGTGGCAGGCGTCGGCCGCTACGAGCTGCTCGGCGAAACCCGGGACGACGCCGCGGGCGAGGCGTTCGACAAGACCGCCAAGGTGCTCGGCCTCGGTTATCCCGGCGGCCCGGCGCTCTCGAAGCTCGCCGAGTCCGGGCAAGCCGGCCGCTACAAGCTGCCGCGGCCGATGATGGGCAGTGGTGATCTAAACTTCAGCTTCTCGGGGCTGAAGACCGCGGTCATCACGCAGTTGAAGAACGATCCGGCCACTTCTCCTCCCGAGCTTGCGCGCGCCTTTGTGGAGGCGATCGTCGACGTGCTGGTCGCCAAATGCACCGCCGCGATCGACAAGAGCGCGCTCACGCAGCTCGTGGTGGCGGGCGGCGTGGGCGCCAACAAGCAATTGCGCGCCGCGCTCGACGCGCAGGCGAAGAAGCGCGGCTTCGACGTGTTCTATCCCGAGCCGGAGCTTTGCACCGACAACGGCGCGATGATCGCGCTCGCCGCCGCGTTGCGGATGAAAGAAGGGGTTTCCGTGACTTCGAAGGAAACCAGCTTCAGCGTCAGACCGCGCTGGGACCTTGCCGCGGTCTAGCCCGTCGGTTTCAAGCCCTTTTCCCGCCTGCGACGATTTTCGTAGGCGCGCACGTGCGTGACGGCCATTTCCAGCGTGGGCGCGGCGAGCGAATGCTTGCGCGCGTAGCCGAGGAGCGACCCGAGAATGTGCTCGCCCTCGGCCGGCCCGCCGTTCTCGATGTCGTGCAGCATGGAGGCGGAAAAGGTCGAGCCCTTCTTCGTCAGGATGGCGCGGTGGTTCGCAAGCACGGCCTCCGGCGTCGCGAAGCCCTCGGCTTTGGCAATGCCGGCGTTTTCGCCCAGCAGCGTCAGCACCCGTCTTTCCCCTGCCTCGTCGGCGACGATGTCGCCCACCGTCGCCCGCATCAGGCAGGTCATCCCGGCGAGCGTGGCGAGCAGCACCCACTTGTCCCACACCGCCTGCTCGATCTTCGGCTCGAGCTTCCAGTCGAAGTTGACGCCCTTCAGCACCGCCGCAAAGGCTTCGCACACGGCGGCCTGCGCCGGCGCGCGCGGCCCGAAAGCGATGCGATGGAATTCGTTGAAGTGGTCGACTTCGCCGCTCGGCGAGAGCTTCGTGCCGATGTAGGCGACGCCGCCCAGCACCCGCTCGCGGCCGAAACGCTTGTCCAGCACCTCGTAGTGCGCGATGCCGTTAAGGAACGGCATGACACGGGTCTTCGCATCGACCGCGGGCGCAATGGCGTCGATCGCGCTTTGCAGGTCGTAGGCTTTCGCCGTGAAGAGCACGAGGTCGTAGCCGCCCCTCACCTCGTCCTGCGTCACGCACTTCACCTCCAGCCGGGCGTTGCCGAACCTGCTCTTGATGCGCAGGCCGTCGCGCTTGAGCGCCTCGGCGCGCTTCGGACGCACGAGGAACGTCACGTCGGCCTTGTTTTCCACCAGGCGGCCGCCGAAATAGCCGCCCACGCCGCCGGCGCCCAGAATCAGGATCTTCATGCTTTCTTCTCACCCAGACGAGGTTCGGTTCCGCTGACGAGGCGCTTGATGTTGGCCGCGTGCCGCCAAATGATGAGCAATGCCATGGCCGCGACCGCCCAGGTCACGGGCCTCTCGCCGAAAAGCCAGAAGGACCAGAACACGGCGAAGGCCGACGCGATGAGCGACGCAAGCGACACCATGCGAAAGAACGCGACGATCACGGCGAACGTCGCCAGCGGACCAAGCCCGAGCCAGGGATCGATCGCGAGCAGAACGCCCACGGCGGTCGCCACGCCTTTGCCACCCTTGAAGCCGTGGTAGACGGGATAGAGATGGCCGAGGAACGCCATCGCGCCGGCGATCGGCGCGTCGATCCCGTACGCCGGCGCCTCGCCTGTATAGAGAACGGTGAGGCCGACGGCGAGCGCCCCCTTGCCCGCATCGCCGATAAGCGTGAGCGCGGCGGCGGCCTTGCTGCCCGAGCGCAGCACGTTGGTCGCGCCGGGACTCTTCGAGCCGTAGCTGCGCGGGTCGGGCAGGCCCATGAGGCGGCTCACCAGGAGCGCGAAGGACACCGAGCCGAGAAGGTAGCCGAATAGCGCGATAAGCGCGGTCTGCATGAGGCGCCAATTCTATTGCGTTACGATCCTTCCATGGACTGCATCCAGATCCGGGATCTGCGCATCGAGGTGCTGATCGGCATCCACAAGCGCGAGCGCCACGTGCCGCAGACGGTGTCGATCGACCTCGACATCGGCATTCCGGGCGAGACCGTGTTCGCCTCCGACCGCGTCTCCGACACGATCGACTACGAGCAGGTTTCGATCCGCATCAAGGCCCTCGGCGCCGCCGGCCACTACAAGCTGGTCGAGACGCTCGCCGACCGGATCGCCAAGCTGCTGATGGAGGATTTCAAGGCGCCCTGGGTGAAAGTCAGCGCCTCGAAAATCGGCATCCTGCCCAACGCCAAGTTCGTCGGCGTCTCAATCAAGCGCGGCGTCGACAAGGGCGGGCGCTAGGGTTCTCACGATCTCGGCGGGCGCGAGGCCGACCAGAAATCCGCGCCGGCCGCCGTTGATGTAGATCCGCGGCAGCGCGAGGATCGACCGCTCCATGTACACGGGAAGCTGCTTCTTGGTGCCGAAAGGCGAGGTCCCGCCGACCTGATACCCGGAGTGGCGCTGCGCGACCTCGGGCTTGCACGGCTCCACGCGTTTCGCGCCGATCTGGCGCGCGAGGTTCTTGGTCGAGACCTTGCGATCGCCGTGCATGAGGACGAGCAGCGGCTTGGCCGCCTCGTCCTGCATGACGAGCGTCTTCACCACCTCGTGCTCGGGCACGCCCATCGCCGCGGAGCTGTGGCGCGTGCCGCCGTGCTCGACATAGTCGAACTCGTGGACGGTGTAGGCGACCTGCTGCGCCTTCAGAAACACGGTCGCGGGCGTATCAGCCACGGGGATGATGCTCTTTATGAAGCTGCTTCAGCCGCTCGCGCGCCACGTGCGTGTAGATCTGAGTGGTCGAAATGTCCGCGTGCCCGAGCAGCAGCTGCACCACGCGCAGGTCGGCACCGTGATTGATGAGGTGCGTGGCGAAGGCATGCCTGAGCACGTGCGGCGAGAGGTGCTTGCCGGGAACGGCGCGCGCGCCATAGCGCTTGATCACGTGCCAGAACGCTTCACGCGTCATCCCCTTGCCGCGCCCGGTGACGAAGAGATGGTCCGAAGTTCTCTTTTTCAGGATCTCGCTCCTCGCTTTCTTCGCATAGCTCGCCACCCACTCGGCCGCCTCCTCGCCGATCGGCACGAGCCTTTCCTTCGAGCCCTTGCCCATGACGCGGACGACGTTCTGGTCCAGGCTCACCTCGAAGACCTTGAGGCCGACGAGCTCGGAGACGCGCAGGCCCGAGGCGTAGAGCACTTCCAGCATCGCGCGGTCGCGCAGGCCGAGCGAGGTCGTGACGTCGGGCGCCGCGAGGAGCGCTTCGACGTCCGCCTCGGAGAGCGTCTTGGGAAAGCGCGGGGTGCGCTTGGGCGGCTCCAGGCGCAGCGTGGGATCGGCGCGGATCCGGCGCTCGCGCAGGCACCAGCCGTAGAAGCGCTTGAGGCTCGAGAGCATTCGCGCCGCGCTCGAGGCTTTGCCTTTTCTTGCCGAGAGGAACCGGAAGAGATCTTCCTCTTTCGCATTTTCCGGCGACATTCCTTTCAGAAAACGCGAGAGCTGTTCGAGGTCGCGGCGGTAGGACTGAAGCGTGTTCTTTGAAAGGCCGTCCTCGAGCCAGAGCGCGTCGCCGAAGGCATCCAGCGTGGCCGCCTTAGGCATGCGCGAGCTTCTCGATTCTGGCGAGCAGGTCCTCGGCGATCTCGATGCCCTCGGCTCTCGCCTTTCTTTCGGTCGCGAAACGCCGCGCCCCGGGCAGGCGCACGCCTTGGTCGGCGAGCATCGCGCTGACGAGCGCCTCGACGCGCTCGAAATAGCGCTCGTGGCCCGTGAGCGCGCCCGGGTCGATCGCGAGGAAGGCGTGGCCGATGCGCGGCCTGTTCCCTTTGTCCGAAAAGAACGAATCGGCCTCGGGTCCGATCGCCGAGCCGGTGAGCGCGGCGCAGACGAGCTCGAAGGCGAGCGCGAGCATCGCGCCTTTCACGCCGCCGATCGGAAAGAGGCTGCCCTGCTCGATCGCTTCCCTGGGATCGGTGGTGGGTTTTCCGTCGCGGTCGAGCGCCCAGCCTTCCGGGATCTTCTCGCCCTTGGTCATCGCCATCATGATCTTGCCGCGCACCACGGTCGTGAGCGCGAGATCAATGACGAGCGGCTCGCCTTCGGGCCGCGGAAAAGCAAAAGCGACCGGATCGGTGCCGAAGAGCGCCTTCTTTCCGCCCCAGGCCGGGATCGCCGCGGGCGAATTGGTGAACGCAATGCCGACCATGCCCGCGGCGGCAACCGGCAGCAGATGGATGCCGAGCACGCCGACGTGGCCGCTGTTGGTGATGCCGGCAAAGGCGATGCCGTTGCGGCGCGCGCGCTGGATGATCTCCTCGATCGCCCAGGCGCTCGACTCGTAGGGCAGGCCGTCGCGATTGTCGATGAGGCACGCGCCGCCCCGCTCGGAGGCCATCACCGGGCGCGCCGCGCCGTCGGCGCGATTGTTCCTGAGGAAGCCGCAGTAGAAAGGCACGCGCGAGAGGCCGTGCGTGGGAAGGCCGTGCTCTTCGGCGCGCACGAGGTGCCGCGCAGTGGCCGCCGCCATCACCGGATTGGCGCCCGCGCGCTCGAGCGCGTTTCGCGCGAGAACGAGCAATTCCTCCGGTTTCTTCTTCATAATATTTCATTCTAAAGGAGGAGCAATCATGGGCAAGTTCATCGAGCTGGCCGCGTCCGACGGCCACAAGTTCGCCGCGTACGTTGCGGAACCGTCGGGCAAGGCGCGCGGCGGCGTGGTGGTGATCCCCGAGATCTTCGGCGTCAACAGCCATATCCAGGCGACCACGGACGGCTTTGCCGCCGATGGTTACCGGGCCGTTTCGCCCGCGATGTTCGATCGCGTGCAGCGCAACTACGACACCGGCTACTCGCAGCCCGAAATCCAGGCGGGCGTCGCCATCATGCAGAAGCTCGATCCCAAAAACAGCCTCATGGATGTGCAGGCCGCCATCACGGAGGCCGCCAAGGGCGGCAAGGTCGGCATCGTCGGCTACTGTTTCGGCGGCACCGTGACCTGGCTCGCCGCGGCGAAAGCGAGCGGGCTTTCCTGCGCGGTCCCCTACTACGGCGGCGGCATGCCGGGCCTCATCAACGAGAAGCCGAAGGTGCCGACGATGTGCCACTTCGGCGAGCAGGACCAGTCGCCGACGCTCGCGCAGGCGAAGGAGATCGCCGCCAGGCACCCGGAGATCACCGCGCACTTCTATGCCGGCGCCGGGCATGGCTTCAACTGCGACCAGCGCGGCTCGTGGAACGCGGAGGCCGCGAAGCTCGCGCGGAGCCGAACGATCGAGTTTTTCCGGAAGCACATCGGCTAGCGCCATGGCGCCGCAAAATCGCCAATACCGCCTCGCCGCACGCCCGGTCGGCATGGCGAAGGCGAGCGACTGGAGCTTCACCAGCGAGCCCGTCGCCGATCCGGCCGAGGGCCAGGTGCTCGTCAAGGTGCTGCAGTTGTCCCTGGATCCGGCGATGCGCGGCTGGATGAACGAGGGACGCAGCTATATCCCGCCGGTGGGCATCGGCGAGGTGATGCGCGCGATCGGCATCGGCAAAGTGCAGGCCTCGAAAAATCCGGCCTTCGCAGCGGGCGACCTCGTGACGGGCGGCTTCGGCATCCAGGAGTACTGCCTCGTTGCCGACCCCAAGAAGCTCGGCCTGCACAAGATAGATCCGCGCCTGGGCACGCCCGCCCAGTGGCTGAACGCGCTCGGCATGCCGGGCATGACCGCCTATTTCGGCCTTCTCGAAGTCGGCCAGCCCAAGGAAGGCGATACGGTGGTCGTCTCGGGCGCCGCGGGCGCCGTCGGCCAGACCGTGGGACAAGTCGCGCGCATCAAGGGCTGCCGCGTCGTCGGCATCGCGGGCGGCAAGGCAAAGTGCGATTTCGTCGTGAACGAGCTCAAGTTCGACGCCTGCATCGACTACAAGACCGGAAACGTCCGCGACGGCCTGAAGCAGCACTGCCCGAACGGGGTGGATGTCTACTTCGACAACGTCGGCGGCGAGATCCTGGATGTCGTGCTCACGCGCATCAACAGGCACGCGCGCATCGTGATCTGCGGCGCGATCTCCCAGTACAACAACACCACGCCCGTGAAAGGCCCGAGCAACTACATGATGCTGCTGGTGGCGCGCGCCCGCATGCAGGGCATGGTGGTCTTCGACTACGCCGACCGGTACGGCGAGGCAGTGAAGCAGATCGCGCAGTGGATGAAGGAAGGCAAGTTCCTCTCCAAAGAGGATGTGGTGCCGGGGATCGAGAATTTTCCCGCGACCATGAACAAGCTCTTCAGCGGCGAGAACTTCGGCAAGCTCGTCCTGAAGATCGCCGACTAGGCTGCCGTCTTCAGAAGGGTTTGTCCCGGCTTCACCCGGGTGAAGGCAACCGGCATCGTGCTGGTCTCCAGCTTTCCGTCCTTCATCTTCGAGCGAATGAAAAAGGACCCCTCGAGCGAGCCCGCGTCCGGGTAGTCCTCGCGGAAGTGCGCGCCGCGCGAATCGGTGCGCGCAAGGGCGGCGTTGGCGATCACCCTGCTTACCTGCACGAGGCTCTTCAGATTCAGCCAGTCGTGCCAGGTGAGGTTGAACGCCCGGTTCCCGTCCGCGACGCCGGTTCGGCTCAGTTCTTCTTCCAGCGAATTCAATTCTGTCAGCGCGGCGCGAAGTCCGGCTTCGTTCCGGATGATGCCGACCTTCTGCCACATCACCTCATAGAGCCGCTCGCGCAGCGGCTCGAGGGAGGACGGCTTCGCGCTGAACGGGGTTTCGCTTGCAGAAATGGCTTTTTCGATTCGAGAAGAATCAGGGTCGGCAAACCCCTTTCCCTTCACCCATTCCGCCATCACGTCGCCGGCCACCGCGCCGAAGACGGTCGAGTTGGCGACGCCGTTGCCGCCAAGGCGGTTTGCGCCGTGCACGCCGCCCGCGTCCTCGCCGGCGACGAAAAGCCCCATCAATTCTGTCGAGCAGTCGGGCGTGAATTCGACGCCGCCCATCATGTAGTGCGCCGTGGGCACGACCTCGACCAAGCCGCCCGCGAGGTCGAAGCCACAATCGGCGCAGCGCTCGACCATGCCGCGGAACTGTTTTCTGACTTCGTCCTGATTCAGGTGATTCATCGCAATGAAGAGGCCCCCATTGGGACTGGTATTGCCCTTGCGCATCTCCATGAACATCGCCCGCGACACGAAGTCGCGCGTGGCGCGCTCGGCCTTCGGGTCGTACTTCGGCATGAAGCGCTCTTTGGCGCCGTTCAGGAGGTAGCCGCCCGCGCCGCGCAAGCCCTCCTCGAGCACCGTGCCCGTCATGCGCGTGTGCGTCCCGGCGAGGAGGCCGGTGGGGTGGAACTGGACCATCTCCATGTCGCGCAGCGGCAGCCCCGCGCGCAGCGCCATGGCGAGCCCGTCGCAGGTCTTGTCGCCCGAGGGCGTGTGGTACTTGTACATGGTCGGCCCGCCGCCGGTAGCGAGCAGCACCGCCTTGGCGCGCACGAGCATGTACTCGCCGGTGCGCATGTCGATGAAAAGGACGCCGGCGATTCTTGTGTTGCCTTCGTCCTTTATCAATTCAACGGCTCTGAATTCTTCAAGCCGGTTGATCTTGCGCGCCCAGACCTGCTCGGCGAGCCGGTTGATGATCTCGATGCCGGTGAGGTCGCCCTTGTGCACCGTGCGGTCGAACGTCTGGCCGGCGAACGCCTTCTGGTGCACCGTGCCGTCGGGATTGCGGTCGAAGAAGCAGCCGAGCTCGTTCTCGAGCTCGTGGATGCGCTCGATCGCGAGTGTCACCAGCTTCCACGCGAGTTCCTGGTCGGGCAGCCACTTGCCGCCCTCGATCGTGTCCATGAAATGGCGCTCGATCGAATCCTCCTTCGCGAGCGCCACGTTGTAGCCGCCCTGCACCATGCGCGTGCAGCCGCACTTGCCGAGGAGCCCCTTCACCGCAACGGTGATGGAGAGCGACGGGTCCGCCTTGTGCGCGTGCAGCGCGGCGAAGAGCCCCGCGCCGCCCGAGCCGAGGATCAGGATGTCCGTGTCGAGGGTTTGATGAACCATTGCAGCGCCAGCACGATCGCCACGAGCGCGAAGCCGACGGCGTCGAAAAGCGTCTTCGGGTAGACGAGCAGGAACCCGGCGACGATCAGCATCCAGCGCTCATACCAGGGTGTGCGGCGGATGAGCCAGCCCTGGAAGCCGCCGGCGATAGCGACGATGCCGACCGCGGCGGTGAGCGTGACGGTGGCGATCGAGAGCCAGTCGGCATTGGCGAGCGTCTTGGTCGAGCCGGTGAGAAGGAGCCCGGTGCCGCTCGGGTCGAGCACGAACATGAAGGGCACGAGAAAGGCGGGCGTCGTGTACTTCCAGCACTGCAGCGTCGTCTTGTACGGATCCCCGCCCGTGATCGCGGCCGCGGCGAAGGGCGAGAGCGCCGTGGGCGGCGAGACTTCCGAGAGCACCGCGTAATAGAAGACGAACATGTGCGCGGCGAAGTCGGGCACTTTCAGCGCGATCAGCGCCGGCGCGGCGATGACGGCGCAGATGATGTAGCTCGCCGTCACCGGCACCGCCAGGCCGACGATCCAGACGATGAGCGCGGTGAAGATCGCCGTGAGCAGGAGCGAATTGCCGGCGTAGGCGAGCACGATCGAGCTGAATTTCAGCCCGAGACCGGTGAGCGTCACCACGCCGACGATGATGCCGGCGCCCGCGCAGGTCGCGGCCACGTTCAGCACGGCGAGCGAGCCGTCCTTCAGCGCCTTCATCAGGCCCGACTCGGTGAGGTTTTTCCAAAAAGGCTTTTTCTCGAAAGTCAGAAGCGCGGTGTCGCGACGCAGGAAGCTCGTCGCGAGCGACACCACGGTCGCCCAGAACACCGAGAGCTCGGGGGACAGGGAGAACGGCGGCGACATGAAGACGATGATCGCGACGAGCGAAAGGAAGTGGAACCAGTAGCGGCGCGCGATCGTCCACGCGCTCTCGACGCTCGCAAAGGTGACGTCCTTCATGCCGAACTTGCGCACGTCGATCTCGACCATGACGAAGAGCGCGAGGTAGTAGAGGCAGGTCGGAATCGCCGCCATGAGCAGCACGTCGAGGTAGGAGATCTTCAGGAACTCGGCGATGATGAAGGCCGCTGCGCCAAGCACCGGCGGGGAGATGATCGCGCCGAGGCCCCCGGCCGAGAGCAGGCCGCCCGCCTCCTCCTTGCTGTAGCCGACCTTCGCGAGCATCGGTGCGGCGACCGAGCCCAGCGTGACCGTGGTGGCAACGCCCGAGCCCGAGGGCCCGCCGAGCAGGAACGAGGCGAGAGTCACGGTGCGCCCGGCGCTCGTCGGCTTGCCGCCCATCGCCGCGAAGGAAAAGTCGATGTAGAACTTGCCCGCTCCCGAGTGCTGCAGGAACGCGCCGTAGATGGTGAACAGGATGATCAGGCTCGAGGAGACGCTGATCGCCGTGCCGTAGATGCCCTCGAGCGTCATGTACATGTGGCCGACGAGGCGCGGGATCTCATAGTCCTTGTGCGTCCAGGGCGCCGGCAGGCTCTCGCCGAAGAACGCGTAGGCGAGGAAACAGGAGGTGATGAACGGCAGGATCCAGCCGCTCGTGCGCCGCATCGCCTCGAGGATAAGGAGGATGAGGGCGACGCCGAAGGCGACATCCCAGTTCGTCGGCAGGATCGAGCGGTCGAAGAAGTCGTCGCCCCCGCCGATCAGGTAGGCCGAGGTCGCCACGCCGAGCAGCGCGAGCGCCCAGTCCCACCACATGACGCGGTGCCGGTAGCGCTTCGCGACCGGGAAGACGAGAAAAGCGAGGAAGAGCACGAAGGCGACGTGAATCGCGCGCAGATACTCCGGGCGCACGATGGCGTAGGCGGTATAGAGGTGAAAAAGCGACATCGACACCGCGACCGCCGCCACCAGGGCCGCGAGCAGCCCGGCGTGCTTGTTCTGCACGCCCTCCTCGCGCTCGATCATCTCCTCGGCGCGCGCGAGCGCCGCCTCGCTCACCTCGGCGGCAGGCTGGTGTATGCGCGCGACTTCTTCGCTCATCGATCCCCCTCAGAAAGCGAAAAGCCCCGCCAGAGCCTGGACGGGGCCTTGTTGCCCGGGCCGGACCTTAATCCAGCTTGACGCCTTTTTCCTTGAAGTACTTGAGCGCGCCCGGGTGCCAGGGAATGCCGCCCGTCGCCGCGGTCTTCTGGTTCTCCAGCTTGAAGTTCGCCGCTTCCTTGTGCACGCGGATCAGGTCCTCGCGATGGTCGAAAATCGCCTTCACGATGTTGTAGGCCGTCTTCTCGTCCATGCTCTGGTGCGCGACGAGGGTATTCATCACCGTCGCCTGATGGTTATCCGCATCCATCCCCTTGTAGGTGTCCTTCGGGATGATGTCCTTCACGTACAGGTCGCCGTACTTCTTGTTCATGGCCGGCACCAGGTCGGCATGGTCGATCATCTTGATCTTTTTCCCCGGCGTATTGGCCAGATCGGTCAGGGCCGACGTGGGCAGGCCGCCGACGAAGAAGAACGCGTCGATCTTCCCGTCCTTCAGCGCGCCCACCGATTCCGAGGCGCCGAGGCGCTCGCGCTTCATGTCCTTGTCCTTGTCCATGCCCGCCGCCTCAATGATGCGGAACGCCATCACCTCGGTGGCGCTGCCGCCCGAGCCGGTCGAGACGCGCTTGCCTTTCAGATCGGACATTTTCGTGATGCCGGTGCCCTCCACGGTCGCGATTTGCATATGGTTCGGGTAAAGCACCATGAGCGTGCGCACCGGTACGGCCTTGCCCGTGAACTTGTCCTGTCCCTTGTAGGCATCGACGGCAGCGTCGACCATCGTCAGTGCGATGTAAGGCTTGCCGGTGCCGATGAGCTGCAGGTTGGCGACCGAGCCGCCGGTCACCTCGGCGGTCGCCTGCATGCCGGGAATGAACTTCGAGAAGACCGCGGCCATGCCGCCGCCCAGCGGGTAGTACACGCCGCCGGTCCCCCCGGTGGCGATCGACAGGTTCTGCGCCTGCGCGGCGCCGGTGAGCGCGAGAGCAAGCGCCGCCGCAAATCGAATGATCGTTTTCATTGTCCCCTCCATTTTGGGTACCGAATTTTATTACGTCTTCACGCCCAGGCTCGCGAGCGCCTTGGCGCGCCGCTGCCCGGCATCGCTTTTCACCTGCGAGTACAGGCTCCCGCCGTGGCTGTCCATCGCGACCACGAGCGGCCCGAAGCCGCGCACGCGGAACTTCCAGAGCGATTCCGGGTGCAGGTCGTCCAGGTCCACATCCTCGATCGCCTCGACCCAGGTGGTCTCGAGCGCCGCGGCGCCGCCGACGATGGCGAGGTAGGCGCCGCCGAGCTCGGAAAAGGCCTTCAGCGAACCTTCTCTCAAGCCTCCTTTTCCAATCACCAGCCGCACGCCGTACTGCTCCATCAGCGGGCGCGTGAAGCGCTCCATGCGGTCGCTCGTCGTCGTGCCCACGCAGATCGGCTCGTAGCGCGAGCCGACCTTTTTCACGCTCGGCGCGGTGTGGATGACCGCGTGCCCTCGCAGGTCGAAGCGCGTCTTGCGGCCACGGTCGAACATGTGGATGTGCGTGGCGTCGCGGATGCCGAAGAGCGTCCCGTTCAGCGTGACCGTGTCGTTGATGCGGAGCTTGCGCACGACCTCTTCGGACAACGGGGCGCTCAAGTCGTAGTGCATCGCGTCCTAAAAACCATACTGGATGCCCTCCGGGCGGAAAGTCGCCCGCGCCCGGCGCGCGGAATGGCATTGCATGTTGACCGCCACCGGGTTCATGGTGATGTGCGTGGCCGCGGTCTCGACGTGCACCGCGAAGGAGGTCGAGTCGCCGCCCAGGCCCTGCGGCCCGACGCCGAGCATGTTGACCGCGCGGCTGAGCGACGCCTCGAGCTTCGCGCCTTCGGGATCCTCGCAGCGGCTGCCGAGCGCGCGCGTCGCCGCGACCTTGGCCATGTGGATGCAGAGGTCCGCCGTGCCGCCCACGCCGACGCCGACGATGGTCGGCGGGCAGGTCTTGCCGCCCGCCTCGAGCACGCAATCGACCACGAAGGTCTTGATCGCGTCCACGCCCTCGGCCGGGATCGCCATCTTGAGCCAGGAGTTGTTCTCCGAGCCCGAGCCCTTCGGCACCATCTCGATTTCTAGCGTGTCCCTGTCCTCGGAAAAATCGAAATTGATCACCGGCACGCCGAGGCCGGTCGAGTCCTGGCCGTTCACGCGCGTCACCGGGTGCACGATCGAGGAGCGGAACGAGTACTCGCGCGTCGAGCGCGCGCAGCCGCGGCGGATCGCCGCCTTCAGGCCGGCGCCGTCCACCTCGACGCCCCGGCCGATGGTGACGTTGTAGATCGGGATGCCGGTGTCCTGGCAAAGCAGGCTCGCGTTGTCTTCGGCCACCTTGATGTTGCGCACCATGGTGCCGAGCATGCGCTTCGCGCCCGCGTCCGACTCGGTCTTCGCGAGCGAGTCGAGGCCCTGCTTGATGTCGGGCGGCAGGAGCTTGAGCGCTCTTATGTAGAGCTCCTTGGCCGCCTCCTCGACTTGTGCGAGATCGACTCTCACCTGCCTACTTCACGTGGATGTTGCGCGCCTTGACGACGTTCTTCCAGATCTCGCTCTCCTCCTTCATGGCGCGCGCCATTTCCTCGGGAGAGTTGCCGACCGGCGCGAGGCCCTGGGCGAAGAATTTCTCCTTCATCACCGGGTCCTGCAGCGCTTTTTTGGTGTCGAGATACACCTTCTGGATGATCTCCTTCGGCGTGCCGCGCGGCGCGACGATGCCGAACCAGCCGGCGTTCTCGAAGCCGGGCACGAAATTGGCGATCGGCGGCACGCCGGGAAGCTGCGGCGCCTCGGTCTTGCTCGTCACCCCGAGCGCGCGCAGGCGCCCGCCCTTGATGTGGCCGATCGAGGCCGACAGGTTGCCGACGAAGAAGTGCGTCTCCCCGCCCACCAGCGCCGCGAGGCCCGGCCCTTCGCCCTTGTAAGGGACGGCGATGGCATCGAGCTTCGCCTGGTAGACGAAGTTTTCTCCCGCCAGATGGGTTTGCGAGCCGATGCCCGCGTGGCCGAAATAGAGCTTGCCCGGGTTGGCGCGCCCCGATTCGATCAGGTCCTTCATGGACTTGTAAGGCGAGTTGGCGGGCACGGTGAGCACCTGCGGACCTGAGACGACGTTGGTCACCGGCACGAAGTCGCGCTCCGGGTCGTAGCCGAGCTTGGCATAGATGTACTGGTTCGCCGTCACCACCGAGCCGGAGGGGAAAAAGAGCGTGTAGCCGTCCGGCGTGGCATGCGCGGCTTCGGTCGCCCCGACGCCGCCGCCGGCGCCGCCGCGGTTCTCGATCACCACCGTCTGGCCCCAGATTTCCTGCAGCTTCTGCCCGATCAGCCGCGCCGAGATGTCGGTGCCGCCGCCGGGCGGGAACGGCACGATGAACTTGACCGGCTTCTGCGGCCAGCTCTGCGCATGCGCCGTGGATGAAAGAACAAAAAGAAGACCTATGGCAAGCGCTGCCGCCGTAGCAACGGCCGCGAGCGTCTTCTGCCAGTCACGCCAGGGAAGAAATTCGATCATGAGTATCCTCACCCCTCCAGTGAGATGCGCCGCGAGCAGCAGCACGATGGCCCATTCGCTGGCCTTGACGAGCGGCTGTTCGCTCCAACGTAGGAAAGATTCTAGCTTCGCTTCGCCCTCCAGCGCCTGCCCGAGCGCCCAGAAATGTACCGGCAGGAAGAGCGCAAGGGCGATGCCTGAGAGGCGGTGGATCAGGGCAAAGTTCCTCACAGGAACACCGCCATCACCGCCCGCATCCCCCCGTACGCCAGGAAAACCCCGAAAAGCAGCAGGACAAGCTCCCGGCTCGGGCCGCGCCAGCCGAGCCACTCCGAGAGCACCGCGCGCAGGCCGATGGGCACGTGCAGCGTCACGGCGAAGACGAAGATCGAATAGAACGCGAACCAGGCGACGTTGCCGCGCGTCCGCCCGAGGATTTCAGCCGCTGAAAGCCCGCCCTGCACCGCGTAGATGAGCGTGGCCAGGTGCACCAGCACGCAAAGCCCGAGCACCGTTGCGCTTGCGCGCTGCATGACCCAGAGGACGGTCTGGACCTTCGCGTTCATTTCGAAAACGCGAAAAACGTTTCCCTCTTCAGGCCCGCGATGGCCGCGGTGGGCGAGAGGTGCTTTGGGCAGCGCTCGGTGCAGCTCATGTGGGTGTGGCAAGAATGGCAGCCCGCATCGCCCGCGACCGCCTGCAGCCGGCCCTCGCGCGCCGTGTCGCGCTCATCGTTGACGAGGGTCCAGGCGCGGTTCAGCGCCGCCGGCCCCAGATAGTCGGGATTCCACTTGACCACGTCGCAGGCGCTGTAGCACACCGCGCAGCCGATGCACTCGATGCCGGCATCGGCCTGCTTTCGCTTCGGGCTTGCGGGGCTGACGACTGAAAACTCGTCCTTGCGGGTGAGCTTGCCCTGGAACTGCCCCTTCGCCCGCGCCCACTTGTCGAAGAACTCGCGCATGTCGGTGACGAGGTCGCGGATCACCGGCAGGTTGCGGAGCGGCGCAATCTCGAGCGCATCGTTCCTGGCGACGTTATCGACGTGCGTGCGGCAGGTCCACCGCGGCGCCCCGTTCACCGTCATTGCGCACGAGCCGCACATGCCGACGCGGCAGGCGAAGCGGTACGCCAGCGTCGGATCCAGCGAGCGCTGGATGTAGGTCACCACATCGAGCACCGTCTGGCTGGCGTGGCGCGGCACTTCGAACGCCTGGAAGCCGCCTTGCGCCGCGCCGCGCCAGACGCGCACACGCAGTGTCGCGCTCACACGTACCTCAGCAGGATCTGCGCCGTCTCGGCGGGCGCGCTCACCATCGCGTCGTGCCCGGTCTTGAGCTCGACGAAGCTCCAGCCGGGCTTGCCGCGGTAGCGCTCCTTGACGGCGGCAAGGCCCGCGTAGGCGGGCGCCGTGCAATCGACGTAGACCTTGGGCAAGCCGTTGCCGAGCGGCCCGCGCCAGCTCATTTTCTGGTCGTAGGCCGCGAACGGCTGCGGCGTCATGCGCCGCTGCACCCAATCGAGATCGTCGGGGTCGGTGAGGCCGAAGACGCCGGCATCGGGGACGGGAATCGAGAGCCCGTCGCTCGACTCCTTGGCCGCCTTGCGCCGCGCGAGCGCGACCTCCGGCGGGGAGATGCTCGACCACGTGGCGCCGTCCTCGACGATCGCCGCGTCCAGGTAGACGAGCTGCCACAGGCGCGATTTCTCGCGCGCCGCCACCCCGGTGATCACGATTCCGCCGTAGCTGTGGCCGACCAGCACGACATCCTCCAGCTCCTCCGCGACGAGCAGCCCCACGACATCGGCGATGTGCGTGTCCAGGTTCACTTCCCGCGTGAGCAGGTGAGCCCGCTCGCCCAGGCCGGTCAGCGTCGGGGAGAACACGCGATGCCCCTCGCTCTTGAGCCGGTCGGCCACGCGGCGCCAGCACCAGCCGCCATGCCACGCACCATGCACCAGGACGTAGGTGCGGGGCTGGCCCACTACGCCGACTCGTAGAGTCTCGTCAGGACGAACTCCCGATGGCCGAGCGCCTCGGCGGCGGTGAGCCGGCCGTTGGCGGTGCGGAACATGCACTCGAGCAGCTTGTCGCCCGCCTGGTCCGGGGTCATTTCCTTGCGCAGCAGCCCGGAGACGTCAACATCGACGTGCTCGCTCATGGTGCGCACGGTGCGCGGATTGGCGCAGAGCTTGATGACGGGCAGCACCGGGTTGCCGATCACATTGCCCTGGCCGGTCGGGAAGAAATGCACCGTGTAGCCCGCCGCGGCGCATAACGTCACCATCTCGGCCGCGGCCGACGAGGAATCGATGAACCACAGGCCGGGCCCCGTCGGGCGCTCGTGCTTGTCCAGCACGCCGTCGACCTTGCACTGGCGTCCGATCTTCTGGATGTTGCCGAGCGCCTTTTCCTCGATGGTCGTCAGGCCGCCCTCGATGTTGCCCTTGGTCGGCTGCGATTCCGACAGGTCGCTCGTCTTGTGCTTGTCGACGATCGCCTGGTAGCGGTCGAACATGAACTGGAATTTCTTCCTTACCTCGTCGTTGGCGCAGCGCGCGGCGACGAGATGCTCCCCGCCGGTCAGCTCGGTGGTCTCGCCGAAGGCGAGCGTCACCTGGTGCGGATAGAGCTTGTCGAACGCGTTGCCCACGGTGGGATTGGAGCCGCAGCCGGAGGTCGTGTCCGACTCGCCGCACTTGGTCGAGACCCAGAGGTCCTTGAGCGGCCGCTCCTCGCGGCGCAGCTCGGAGGCCCACTGCACGAACTCCTTCGCCTTCTTGGAAGCGCGCATGATCGTGTCGTGATCGCCGTGCTGCTCGATGCCGAAATAGGCGACGGGCTTGCCGGTCGCAGCGATGCCGTCGGCCACCTTTTTCGCCCAGCCGTCCTCGATGCAGATCACGATCACGGCCGCCACGTTCGGATTCGCCCCGGTGCCGATCAGGGTGGCGAAGTGCAGGTCCAGGTCCGCGCCGAACTGCAGCCTCCCATAGGGATGGGGAATCGCCAGCGTGCCCTTGATGTTGTTCGCCACCGCCTCGGCGGCGTTGTTGGACAGGTCGTCGACCGGCAGGATCACCACGTGATTGCGCACGCCGACCCGGCCGTTCTCGCGCTTGTAGCCCCAGAAAGTCGAATTCTTCAGGTTCATGCTCATGTTCCCGTTACCAACGCTTGGTTTTGAGGTTCTGCACGTGCGTGTGCTCGCCACGCGCGATCGGCGCGACGATCTTGCCGATGTCGACTCCGTACTTGATCACGGTGTCGCCGGGCTTGTAGTCCTTGAGCGCGATCTTGTGGCCGATCGGGATGTCGCTCTTGGCGGTCATGCGGATCTCCTTGTCGTCCTCCATGATCCAGCCGACCAGCTCCTGGCCCTTTTTCACGCCTTCCACCACGACGACGCCGACGCCGTCGCCCTCCTCATGCACTACGAAATGAATCATTGCCGCCCCGCTCCCCGCAAAGAACAGGCGGGCAGTCTAGAAAGGCCCGGCTGTAGGAGTCAACTAGATGACTTCACGCGCGCCGGTGCTAGCATCGGCTGCGTGCCGCTGTACCGCGACATCAAGCGCGACCTTACCCAGCGCATCGCGGCCGCCGAATGGCTGCCCGGCGGGGGACTGCCGTCCGAGGCGAAGCTCGCCGCCCACTACGGGGTCGCCATCGGCACGCTGCGCAAGGCCATCGACGAGCTGGTGGCCGAGCGCATCGTGCAGCGCCGCCAGGGGAGCGGAACGTATGTCGGCACCCACCACAGCAACCGGCTGCTGTTCCATTTTTTTCACATCGTGCCTCGCGTCGGCGGCAGGCGGGCGCCGACGACCCGCACGCTCGCTTTTCGCCGTGCGAAGGCCCTCGCGCACGAGGCGCGTCGCTTGCATATCCGGACCGGCGCACCGGTTTTCCGCGTGCGCAACCTCCTGTCGCTCGGGGGTCAGCCCGTCGTGCTGGACGAACTGGTTCTTCCGCAGCATCTTTTCCCGGATTTGTCGGAGGGCGTCCTCACCGGCCGCGGAAACACGATCTATCATCTCTACCATGCGCGCTTCGGCGTGAACGTGCTGCGCACCACCGAGCGGTTGCGCGCGGTCCGCGCCGATGCCGTTTCCGCCAAGGCCCTTGGCGTCAAGGCAAGGTCACCGCTCCTGCACATAAGCCGGACCGCGCTCAGCTACGATGACGCGCCTGTCGAGCTGCGCGAGAGCCTCGTCAACACGACGAACCACGACTATTTTTCCGACCTGGGGAAACCGGAACCCACCTAGCCCATGCCAGGCCCCCCTAGCCGTCGCCGGTTCCTGCAGGCTCTTGCGGCAGCCGGCATCTCGCAGACGCTGCCGGCCTGCGCTCAGCAACCGGCCGCGCCGCGCTTCAAGGAAAACCCGTTCCGGCTCGGGGTGGCGTCGGGCTATCCGCGGCCCGACGGCATGGTGCTCTGGACGCGGCTCATCGGCGAATTGCCGCCGACGCCGTATCCGGTGCGCTGGGAAATCTCCGCGACGGAGAGCTTTGCGGCGCCCGTTTCCTCGGGAAACACGCTTGCCGAGCCCGCGTGGGCGCATTCGGTCCATGCCGAGCCGAAAGGCCTGGAGCCCGATCGCTGGTACTGGTACCGATTCATTGCCGGGGATGCCGTGAGCCCGGTCGGGCGCACGCGCACCGCGCCTGCGCCGGGCGCGGCGAGCGCGCGCCTGCGCTTCGCATTCGCCTCGTGCCAGCAGTACGAGCAGGGCTGGTTCAGCGCCTATCAGCACATGGCGCGCGACGATCTCGATTTCGTCGCTTTCCTTGGCGACTACATCTACGAGTCCTCCTGGGGCCGCGAGCACGTGCGCAAGCACGACGCCGGCGTGCCGAGCACGCTGGACGAATACCGCGCCCGCTACGCGCTCTACAAGATGGATCCGGACCTGCAGCGCGCGCACCTCGCCTTTCCCTGGGTCGCGACGTGGGACGACCACGAGGTGAACAACGACTATGCGGGCGATTCTCCCGGCTACGAGCCGCCCTCGGAGACCTTCATCGCCCGGCGCATGGCCGCCTACCGCGCCTTCTACGAGCACATGCCGCTGCCGACCGCGATGCAGCCGCGCGGCAACGAGATGCGCATCTATACCCATTTTGACTGGGGGAACCTCGCCCGTTTCCTCATCCTCGATGACCGGCAATACCGCGCGCTGCAGGCCTGCCGCACGCCCGGCGCGCGCGGTGCGCCGACGCTCGACCCGCAAACCTGCGCCGAGCTCGCCGACCCGGGGCGCAGCCTTCTCGGCCCGACGCAGGAAGCGTGGCTCGAGCGCGCGCTCGCGGATTCGAAGGCGGGCTGGAACCTGCTCGCGCAGCAGACGTTCATGGCGCAGCAGGACCGCAAGCCCGGCGAAGGCCGCGCGTTCTGGACCGACGGCTGGGATGGCTACCCGGCGTCGCGGAAAAAGCTGCTGGGTTACCTGAAGGAAAAACAGATCCCCAATCCGGTCGTCCTCGGCGGCGACGTGCACATGCACTGGGTCGCGGACCTGAAGCCCGATTTCGATGATCCGAACTCACCCGTTGTCGCGAGCGAGTTCTGCGGCACGTCGATCACCTCGCAAGGCGCGGCGCAAAAAACCGTCGATGATCGGATGGCCGACAACCCGCACATCAAGTACGGGCGCAGCGATCATCGCGGCTACGTGCGCATGGCGATCGCGGGCGGCCGCCTGAACGCCGAGCTGGTGGGACTCGACACGGTCAAAAGGCCCAACTCGCGCGCCGAAGTGCTGGCGCGCTTCATGGTCGAATCAGGAAAAGCCGGGCCGCAAAAACTCTAGCGGCACTTCAGGTTCGCCGACCAGTCGGCGATCGGCTGGGTGCAATCCTGCTCGAGCACCCGGCGCCCCGGATCGAGAGGCGGCGGCGGAACCGGCTGAAGGCCGGGCTTGAGGCCATCGAACGGATTGGCGCGATAGCGCATGCCGTCCTTGGAGCTCTCGTAGCCGATCCCGGCGATGAAGGCGATGAGCACCAGCTTGCCGAGCGGGGTGTTGCCTTGCGCGTTCACGGTCGGCTGCGGCCCGCCGCCCGAGACCTGCACGCTCGAGCTCGCGCAGCCCGCGAGCGCGGCGAGGACGACTAACCCGTAGCGCGCTGCAATCGATCGAGGACGGCGTCCCATTCGCTTCCCTGCGGCGGTTGCTCGATGAGAATGGTCTCACAGCCGGCCGAATCGAGCTCGCGCAGCGCGGCGTAGAGGCGCTTCGCGTAGCCCGCCGGCTCGCGCGGCATGCGGATCCAGAAGTCGACGCGCTCGTCGGGGCGCGAGAAGGCGAGCACCGCGACCTTCTCCCCGTGCCTGGCGATTTCGGCGTCGAGCGCGTGCGTCGGCACGAGCCGCGACGGGGTCCTCGGCGCGTAGTGGCGCTCGAGCCCGCCCGAATGGCGCGGCGCCGACTCGCCTTTCGCTTCGATCCTGCGTCCGAGAAGCGTCTCGAGCTCGGGCGCGGAGATATGGCCGGGCCTCAGCAGCACCGGCCGGCCGGAGGAAAAATCCAGGATCGTCGACTCGATGCCGATCTCGCTCGCGCCGCCATCGAGCACCAGCGCCGCGTGCGCCGCCAGGTCCTGGCGCACGTGCGCCGCGCTGGTCGCGCTCGGCCGGCTGAACATGTTCGCCGACGGGGCGGCGACGCCCGCGCCGAACTCGCGCAGGAGCGCCTGCGCGACGCGATGCGAGGGGACGCGAAGCCCGATGCTGTCCTGCCCGCCGGTCACGAAATCCTGCGCGAGGCTCGAGCGCCTGAGCACGAGCGTGAGCGGGCCGGGCCAATAGCGCTGCGCGACCAGGCGCGCCGCCTCGGGCACTTCGCGCGCCCATTCGAAAGCGCGGCTCGCCTCGTCGAAATGCACGATCACCGGATGCTCGGCGGGGCGGCGCTTGGCGGCATAAAGCTTCGCCACCGCCGCCGCGCTCGAGGCATCCGCGCCGAGGCCGTAGACGGTTTCCGTGGGAAACGCGACAAGGCCGCCGGCGCGCAGGATGCGCGCCGCGCGGCGGATTTCTTCGTTCACGGCACGATGGTACCTTCTGCACGATGAATCACCCGGCCATTTCGCCCACGGAGGATCGCGCGCTCTACGAGACGGCGCGCGGCCGCATGATCGAGCGCCTGCGCCGCACGCTCGCCGAGCCGCTCGCCGGCTTTCCCGACCACGCCGACGTCGCGACCGGCCGCTGGATCACCAAGCCTGACGGCGATTGCACGGGCGGCTTCTTCGTCGGCTTGCTGTGGCTCGCCGCGCGCGAGCATCCCGAGCTTCTCGCCGCCGCGCAGCGCTGGGCCGGGGCGCTGCGTCCGCGCGTGCGCTCGAAGACCCACTATCGCGGCATGCTCTTCTACCAGGGCACGGTGCTGGGCGACCTGCTCTTCGGCGACCGGGCGGCGCGCGAGCTCTCCATCGCGGCGGCCCGCGCGCTCGCGGAGGATTTCAACGAAGCGGCCGGCGTCATCGGCCTGGGCGAGGAAGGCGAGGAGACGAGCAATCTCGGCCCCGGCGAAACCACGGTGGATGCGATCGGCATGATTGCCGCCGTGCTCGCCTACGGCGCGCGCGAGACGGGCGAGGCGCGCCTGCGCGAGCTGGCGCGGCGCCACGCGCTCAAGCACATCGAGTGGTGCGTGCGATCCGACGGCTCGGTGTGCCAGTCCGCCTCCTTCGACGTCGGCACCGGGATGCTGCGTCGGCGCTATACCCACAAGGGCTATTCGGAGCACAGCACCTGGGGCCGCGCGCAGGCCTGGAGCATGCTCGGCTACGCGCTCTCGGCGATCTGGCTGCCCGAGGAGCCGGCCTTCCTTCAGACGGCGCAGCGCATCGCCGACTGGTGGATCGATCACGTACCGCCCGACGGAATTTCCTACTGGGATTTCGGCGACCCGCGCATTCCGGACACCTGGCGCGACACCTCGGCGCCGGCGATGGTGTCGGCCGCGCTCCTCAAGATCGCCGCGCTTACGCCCGATGCGGCGAAAAGCGCGCGTTATCGCGGCGCGGCGGAGCGCGGCATCGGCACGATGCTGCGCGAGTGGCTGACGCCGCTCGGCCCCGGCGAGACGCGGCCGCCGGGCATGCTGATCGGCGCCTGCTATCACCCCACGGTCGGCCACGCCGTGAACTGCGAGGCGATCTGGCCGGACTACTACCTCTTCGAAGCCTTGAGCGTCCTCACCGGCCGCCTCGAGCCGGCGAGGCTGTAAGGCGCCTACTCCGGCGTTAGAAGTGAAACCCCCAGCCGCGCACGGCGCTTGAGCCATGGGCTGGGACGGTAGCGCGGGTCCCGGTAGAAATCCTGCATGGCTTCCAGCACGGCCAGTATTTTCGCGGGGCCTGCGGCGTCGCCCATGGCGAGCGGCCCGTGCGGGTAGCCCAGCCCCAGCACCACCGCCGAATCGAGGTCGGCGGGGCTCGCGATCCGCTGCTGCACGATGTCGCAGCCCACGTTGACGATGTGCGCGACCACGCGCTGCGCCACGAAACCCGGCGAGTCGCGGATCACGGACACCGGCACGCCGTCGGAGGCAAGCAGCGCATGCGCCGCGTCCCGCATCTCGGGCCACGTCACCGGCGTGCACATCAGCGTGCGGCGCTTGGCGAAGCCGAAAAGCGGATCCACCGCGACCGTGTTCTTCGGATCGATGCCCAGCTTGAGCGCCGTAGTAGTGGCGTCGTCGCCGAGCGGCGCAACGAAGCAAAGGGTCTCGGGACCGGGCTTGCTTTCCGTCGGGCCAAATTTTGAAATGAAATCCTTCAACTCGGGGACAGCCCACACTTTTCTGTCTTGCTTCGGCGGCACCGTTGGCTCGGGCACCTTCTCCGCGACGCCGTCCTTGCCGTAGCGGTACCAGCCGCGCCCGGTCTTCCGGCCCAGCAGCCCCGCCGCGACGCGCGGATCGGAGAGAAAGGACGGCTGGTACTTGGGCTCGCCGTAGTACTGGCCGTGCATCGACTTCATCACGCCGTGCGCGACATCCAGGCCGACCAGATCGAGAAGCCCGAAGGGGCCGATGCGAAAGCCGCAGGCGTCGACCAGGATCCGGTCGATGGTGGCGAAATCGGCCACGCCCTCCTGCAGCACGCGCAGGCTCTCGGGCACGAAGCCGCGCCCGGCATGGTTGACGATGAAGCCGGGCGTGTCCTTGCAGCGCACCGGCTTGTGGCCGTAGCGCCTCGCTAGCGCGATCAGCGCGTCGCCCACCCAGGGCTCGGTGAGCTCGCCGTCGACCACCTCGACGATCTTCATGACCGGCACCGGGTTGAAGAAGTGATAGCCCGCGACGCGCCCGGGCTTCGCGCACCCCGAGGCCATCGCGGTTACCGAGAGCGACGAGGTGTTGGAGGCGAGGATGCAATCCGGCGCGACGACGCCCTCGAGCGCCTTGAAGAGCTCCTGCTTGGCCGCGAGCTGCTCGATGATGGCTTCCACGACGAGGTGGCAGGGCTTGAGATCTCCGAGCGCGCCCACGATCTCGATGCGGCCGAGCGCCTCGTCGGCCTTGTCCTGCGCAAGTCGCCCTTTCTGGACGAGTCCGGCAAACGACTTGGCGATGGAATCCCGGGCGGCCTGCCCGGCGCCGGGCTTTGCGTCGAACACAAGCGTGCGCACGCCGCATTGAGCGAGCACCTGGATGATGCCGCGTCCCATCGTGCCGCTGCCGGCCACGCCGGCCACGAGGTCCGCGCGTTGAACGTCGAGCATGGCTTGGCTACTTCAGCGTCAGCGGTGGCGCCTTGAGGACCGCCTCGGTCTGCTTGGCGCGGAATTCGTCCAGTTTTTTGCTGAGACTCGAATCGGACAGGGCGAGGATCGCCACGGCAAAGAGCGCCGCGTTGGCCGCGCCCGCGTCTCCGATCGCGAGCGTCGCCACCGGAATACCCTTGGGCATTTGCACCGTGGAGAGCAGCGAGTCAAGGCCGCCGAGGTGCTTGGAGGGCATGGGTACGCCGAGCACGGGCAGCGTGGTGTGCGCCGCGACCACGCCCGCGAGGTGCGCCGCGCCGCCCGCGGCGGCGATGATCGCCTTCATGCCGTTCGCTTTGGCCTCGCCGGTCCATTTCATGACCGCCGCCGGGGTGCGGTGCGCCGACATCGCCTTCGCTTCGTACGGCACGCCGAACTCTTCCAGCACCTTCGCCGCCGGCTTCATCGTCTCCCAGTCGGAGGCCGAGCCCATCACGATTCCTATGACGGCGGCCATTACAGCTTCCTCCCGGTGAGCTTCTCGAGCGCCTCGCGGTACTTGGCCGAGGTGCGCGCGATGACGTCGGCCGGGAGCTTCGGCGCGGGCGGCGTCTTGTCCCAATCGAGCGTCTCCAGGTAGTCGCGCACGAACTGCTTGTCATAGGAAGGCGGCGAGACGCCGACGGAATACTGGTCGGCGGGCCAGAAGCGCGATGAATCCGCCGTCAGGACTTCGTCGATCAGGACAACTTCATTTTTTTCATTCAAGCCAAATTCAAATTTCGTGTCGGCAATGATGATTCCTCGGGTCGCCGCGAACTCGGCCGCTTCCTTGTAGAGGCGGATCGCGACGGTGCGGATTTTCTCGGCCACCTCCTTGCCAACGATCTCGCCCATGCGCTCGAACGAGATGTTCTCGTCGTGCCCGCTCGTCGCCTTGGTCGCCGGGGTGAAGATCGGCTCCGGCAGCTTCTGCGCCTGCTGCAGGCCCTTGGGGAGCGCGATGCCGCAGATGGCGCCGGTCTTCTGGTAGTCCTTCCAGCCCGAGCCGATGATGTAGCCGCGCACCACCGCTTCGACCGGCAGCGCCTTCAGCTTCTTCACCACCATCGAGCGGCCGCGCACCTGCGCCTTCTCGTCCTCGCCCTTCACCACGCTCTCCGGATCGATGCCGGTGAGCTGGTTGGGCACCACGTGCTTGAGCTTGTCGAACCAGAAGGCCGCGAGCTCGTTCAGCACCTTGCCCTTGTCGGGAATCGGATCGGAGAGCACCACGTCGAAGGCCGACAGGCGATCGGAGACGACGATCATCATCTTGTCGCCGTCGACCGCGTAGATGTCGCGCACCTTGCCCTTGCCGATCTTGCGCAGGCTCTTCAGGTTCGATTCATAGACAGTATTTGCCGTTGCCATTGCCCCCCCGGTTTGCTTTTCTTGTCAGGCCGCCTGTTTTTCGAGCTCGGGCTTCCACTTGCCCTGCGCCGCAAGGCCGTTCATGTGCGCCCGATGGTGGAAGGCGCGCTGGGCCGCGCCCACGTTGGCGCTGCTCCCCTTCCAGGTGTTGAGCGCCGGATTCTGCAGCGCGCGCGAGTAGGAAAACGTGAGCGGCCAGGGCAGCCCGCCCTGCGACACCATCGCGTTCAGGTGCGCCGTCGCGTTCACATCCGACTGCCCGCCCGAGAGGAAAACCACGCCCGGCTGCGCGGCCGGCACCGTGCGCTTGAGCACCCGCACGGTGCGCTCGGCCACTTCATCGACGCCGGCCTGGCGGGAATTCGCCTTTCCGGAGACCACCATGCTCGCCTTGAGGATGACGTGCTCCACCGAGACGTTGTGCGCCGCGAGCGCGGCGTAAGTCGCGCGCAGCGTCGCCTCGGTCACCTCCTCGCAGCGCTCGATCGTGTGATTGCCGTCGAGCAGGACTTCCGGCTCGATGATCGGAACGATGTTCGCCTCCTGGCAGAGCGCCGAGTAGCGCGCGAGCGCATGCGCGTTCGCGTAGAGGCAGGTGTGCGACGGAATCGACTCGCCGATCGTGATCACGGCGCGCCACTTGGCAAACCGGCAGCCGGCCTTGAAGTACGCCGCGAGGCGCTCGCGCAGGCCGTCCAGCCCCTCGGTCACCTTCTCGCCGGGGCAGAGCGCGAGGTTTTTCGCGCCGGTGTCGACCTTGATGCCGGGGAGGATGCCCTTCTTCGCCAGGTAATCGGGGAAGGGAACGCCGTCGTTCGTCTTCTGGCGCACGGTCTCGTCGTAGAGGATCACGCCCGAGACGTACTGCTCGATGCCCGGGGTGGTGAAAAGAAGCCCTCGATAGGCGCGGCGATTTTCCTCCGTGCATTCGACGCCGACCGACTTGAAGCGGGTCTCGCAGGTGCCGCTCGACTCGTCGGCGGCGAGCAGTCCCTTGCCTTTGGCGACCATCGCGGCCGCGGTTTTCGATAGCAGTGCCTGGTCCATGCGGTTCTCGGTAGGGGTAAAGAGGTTGGAAATCGGGGAGCGGAAATTTTACGACATCTGTTTGTTACGCGACGATCCTCTTTTTTGCCTCGCGCGCCTCGATCGCGGCGACACGGGCGAGCAGCCGTTGCGCTCGAACGACAACGGGAATGTCGATCATCTTGCCGTCGATCGCGAAGGAGGCGCGTCCCGCCGCTTCCGCCCGGGCGTTCTCCTCGATCACCCGTTTCGCATAGGCGACTTCCTCCGGCGACGGGGTGTATTCCTCGTTGACGATCGGTACCTGGCCCGGGTGGATGCAGCCCGCCCCCATGAAGCCGAAGCGGCGCGAGCGGCGCACCATGGCGCGAAACGCCGGCCAGTCGCCGAAGCCGGAGACGCTCGCGATGAAGCCGAGCGGCATGATTCCTGCTGCGCGCGCCGCGAACACCATCTGCTGCTTGGGCATGAGGAGCGTCTCCTCCAGCGGCTCCATGCCGGTCTCGAGCGCGAAGTCCTCGCCGCCGATGTTCATCGCGGCAAGGCGCGGACTTGCGCGCGCGATCGCCGTCATCTCGAAGAACGCGGCCGGCGTCTCGATCATGGCGATGAGGCGCGTGTGCCCGGGCGAGAGGCCTTTCTTCGCCTCGACGTTCGTAATGAACTGATCGATTTCCCTGATATAGGTCGAATCCGGGGTCTTCGTCACCGCGATGCCGTTCACGTCCGGCCCGAGGCTGAACTCGAGGTCCTTGAAGGCCGTTTCCAATGGACTGTTGATCCGCACCACCACGTCCGCCCCGCCGCGGCGCACTTTCTTCGCCGCGTCCTCGACCCTGCGCCGGGCGTTCGCTTTCTCGGCGGCGGGCACGCTGTCCTCGAGGTCGAGCTGGATGCAATCGGCGCCGCGCCCGTGGGCCTTTTCGACGTACTTCTCGACGTTCACGGGAACGTAGAGCAGCGACCTCCAGACCGGAAGGTCGGGTTTCATTTCCTTGCAATACCCTTTTTTAGAAGATCCTTGTAGTCAAAACCCAAACCCGACAACACCTCCTCGTTGTGCTCGCCCAGCCTCGGCGCAGGAGTGCGGATCGTTCCTGGCGTGCCGGAGAGGCGCGGCACCACCGGATGCATCGGGAACCATTCCATGTCCGGATCGGGATAGTCGGCGAGGAGCTCGCGCTCGATCACGTGCGGGTCCTCGAGGATCTGCGTGATGTCGTAGATCGGTCCGATCGTCACCTCGGCCTTCTCGAAAAAGGCCACATTCTCGGCCTGCGTCTTTTCGGCGACGAAGGCGCCGATGACGGCGTCGAGCTCCGCGGCGTGCTTCACGCGGTCGGCGTTGGTCTGGTAGCGCGGATCGTCGATCAGCTCGGGCCGGCCGATGGCGCGGAAGGTCCGCTCGGCCATCTTCTGGATCGAAGCCGAGAGGCCCACGTACTTGCCGTCCTTGCAGCGATAGGCATTCCTCGGCGCAGTGTTGTTGGAGCGGCTGCCCGAGCGCGGCTTGACCTTGCCCGTCAAGCGGTAGTTCGCCGCCTGCGGGCCGAGCACGGTGAAAAGCGGATCGAGGAGCGGCAGGTCGATCACCTGCCCTCGCCCGTTTTTCTTTTCCGCTTCGCGCAGCGCGACCATGGCCGCGCTCGCGCCGAAGGCGCCCGCCACCGCGTCGGCGAGATACATCGGCGGCAGGCAGGGCTCGCGGTCGGCAAAGCCATTCAGCGCGGCGAAGCCGGAGAGCCCCTCGATCAGCGTGCCGAATCCCGGCCGACGCTGGTAGGGGCCGCTCTGGCCCCAGCCCGAGATGCGCACGATGACGAGCTTCGGATTGAGGGCGAGCAGTTTCTCCGGCGCCAGATCCATCGCCTCGAGCGTGCCCGGGCGGAAGCTCTCGATGAGCATGGCGGAGGATTGCGCGAGCTTCTCGAGCACGCCGCGCGTCCCGGGATTCCTGAAATCGACGCAAAGGCTTTTCTTGTTGCGCGCGTAGATCTTCCAGTCGGCAGCGACGCCCTTCGTCTTCCAGGCGCGCAAGGTATCGCCCTCGGGCGGCTCGACCTTGATGACCTCGGCGCCGAAGTCGCCGAGGATCTGGGTGAGCAGGTTGCCCGCGAAGAGGCGCGACAGATCGGCGATCCGCACGCCGGCCAGGCTATCGGGCTTGCCGGCGTAGTCGCGCCGCTTGAGCGCCACGCTCAGGCTCTCTTCCCGCGCAGCTTGCGCAGGACCCACGGCGCGACCATCACGGTCACGGTGAGCGCAAGCACGCCCGCGGCGATCGGCTCCCGCAAAAACACCATCGCGTCGCCCTCGGCGATCGCCAGCGCACGGCGGAACTGCGTCTCGGCGAGCGGACCGAGGATGAGGCCGATCACGGCCGGCCCGACGGGGATGTCCCAGCGCCGCATGGCGAAGCCGAGCAGTCCGAAGACATACAGCGTGAGGAGATCCACCCACGACTGGTGCAGGCTGTAGGCGCCCAGCGTCGCGAAGACGAGGATGCCGGCGTAGAGCTGCGGGCGCGGGATCTCGAGCACCTTCACCCAGATGCCGATCAGCGGCAGGTTGAGAATCAGCAGGATGACGTTGCCGATATAGAGGCTCGCGATCAGCCCCCAGACGAGATCCGACTGCGACTGGAAGAGGAGCGGCCCGGGCTGAAGGCCATAGTTCTGGAACGCACCGAGCAGGATCGCGGCGGTCGCCGAGGTGGGTATGCCGAGCGTGAGGAGCGGCACGAGGGTGCCCGTGGCCGAGGCGTTGTTCGCGGCCTCGGGCCCGGCGACGCCTTCGATCGCGCCCTTGCCGAACTCCTCGGGGTTCTTGGCGAGCTTCTTCTCGGTCGCATAGGAAAGGAAGGTCGGAATCTCGGCGCCGCCGGCGGGAATCGAGCCGAACGGAAAGCCCAGGGCAGTGCCGCGCAGCCACGGTTTCCAGGAGCGCTGCCAGTCTTCCCTCGACATCCAGATCGAGCCGCGCACCTTCTCGATCGTCTCTTCCAACCGCCCCTGGTAGGCGCACACATAGAGCGCCTCGCCCACTGCGAAAAGGCCGACGGCGAGCACGACCACGTCGATGCCGTCGAGGAGCTCGGGCACGCCGAACGCGAAGCGCGCCTGCCCGGTCTGGCTGTCGATGCCGGCAAGGCCGAGCAGAAGGCCGAGGAAGAGGCTGGTGAGCCCGCGCACGGTGGACGCCCCCAGCACCGCCGCGACGGTCGTGAACGCGAAGACCATCAGCGCGAAGTATTCCGCCGGACCGAACTTGAGGGCGACATCCACCACGACGGGCGCGACGAGCGTGAGCAGCACCGTCGCGATCGTGCCGGCGACGAAGGAGCCGATCGCGGAGGTGGCGAGCGCCGGGCCGCCGCGGCCGCGCTTGGCCATCTTGTTCCCTTCGAGCGCCGTGGCGATCGACGCGGTCTCGCCGGGCGCGTTGAGGAGGATCGACGTGGTCGAGCCGCCGAACATCGCGCCGTAGTAGATGCCGGCGAACATGATGAGGGCGCCGGTGGGATCAAGCTTGATGGTGAGCGGCAAGAGCATCGCCACCGTCAGCGCCGGCCCGACGCCGGGCAGCACCCCGACGAAGGTACCGAGCGTGACGCCCATGAAGCCCCAGAGCAGGTTGATCGGCTTCAACGCCACCAGAAACCCGCTGCCGAGCGCGCCGAGGGTCTCGAGCATCTAGATTCCCGCCGTCCCGAGCAGCGGCGTGAGCCAGCCGGCGGGCAGGTTGACGTTGAGGAATTTCACGAAGAAGAAAAACACGGCCAGCGAGAGCCCGAGCCCCAGCGCCAGATCGCGCCAGGGCCGGCGGCTCGAGAACCCGCGCGCCACGCCCCCGAAGAGGAGCGCCCCGGCGATCACGAAGCCCGCCGAGCCGATGAGCGCCATGTGCGCGAAGAGCCCGGCGCTGATCCAGCCGAAGCCGCGCGCATCGAACGCATGCTCGCCGCGCTCCTTCGGATCCTCCGGGGCGCGCTGCTTCCAGCCGCCGGTCAGCGCCTCGTGGAGGAGCCAGGCGCCGAGGATGAGAAGGCCGATCGAGGTGAGCGCCGGGAAGAAATTCGGCCCGACGTGCGCGTAGCCGCCTTCGGAAGGCAGCTGCGCGGTCACCGCCGCCGCCCCCGCGCCGAGCGCGAGGACGCCCAGCGAGAGCGCGACCTCGGCCTTATTTCTTAATGCCAAGGGAATCGATGATCGCGCCGATGCGCTTCGTGTCCTCGTCGATGAACTTCTTGTAGTCCTCGCCGCCGAGGAAGACGGGCGTCCAGCCGAGCTTGTCCACGGTGTCCTTCCAGCTCTTCGTCTCGGTGGCCGCCTTCACCATCCTGACGAGCTCGTCGCGCTGCTGCGCCGAGAGGCCCGGCCCGCCGAAGATGCCGCGCCAGTTGCCGAGCTCGACGTTCACGCCCTGCTCCTTCAGCGACGGAATGCCCTCGAATTTCGTCGGCGCCGAGACTGCGAGCGCGCGCATCTTGCCGCCCTTGATCTGCTCGAGGAACTCGCCCACCCCGGAGACGCCCGCCGTGACGTGGCCGCCGATGATCGCCGCCACCGCCTCGCCGCCGCCCTTGAAGGCGACGTAGTTGATCCTGGCCGGATCCCCGCCGATCGCCTTGGCGATCAGGCCCACGAGGATGTGGTCGGTGCCGCCGGCTGAGCCGCCGCCCCAGGACACTTTGCCGGGCGCGGCCTTGAAGGCCTTCAGCAGGTCGTCGAGCGTCTTGTGCGGGGAATTGGCGGCGACCGTGATCACTTCCCATTCGCTCGTCAGGCGCGCGATCGGCGTCACCATCGCGAGGTTCACGGGCGACTTCTGCAGGTGGATGCCGCCCACCATCACCATGCCGCCGATCAGCACCGAATGCGGATCGCCCTTCGCGGAGTTGACGAACTGCGCGAGGCCGATCGTGCCCGCGGCGCCGCCCTTGTTGTCGAACTGGACGGACGAGACGAGCTTCGCGCTTTGCATCGCGGTCGCGAGCGCGCGGCCGGTCTGGTCCCAGCCGCCGCCCGGATTGGCCGGGATCATCATCTTGAGCGAAGGCTGCGCGGCCGCGGCCGCAGCGATCAGGGATAGCGAAAAAGCGAGCGCGAATCGAGCCATGGAACCTCCTCGGGAAGGCGAATTCTACTTCGCCCCGCCTTGCTTCCTGTTACGCAAAATCTCTCGCGCCGCGCGCGTTCCGCTCCTTAGCGCGCCGGCGACGGTGCCCGCCTCCTCGGCATCGGTCGCCTCGCCGGCGAAATAAAGCGTATCCCGAACCGGTTTCGCCAATGCGGCACGCGCGCCCTGCCCGCCGACAAGCACGTAGCTGTAGCCGCCGCGCGCGAAGGGATCGGCCTGCCAGTCCTGCGCAAGAAATCCCTCGATGCGCGGGACGCGGCCGAACACCGAGCGCAGGCTCGCGGCGGCGCGCTCCAGGAGCATCTTTTTGGGCAGGCCGGCGAGGCGCGCAGCCTTGGGGCCACCCGCCCATGCGGTCATGAGCGGCGCGCGCATCGGCAGCGGCGTCCAGAACGTGGGAAACGGCGCCTCGACATTGTGGAAGAACGCGACCTCCGGAAATCGCTCCTCCCAGAACGCGTCCCGGAACTTCATCGCCACCCGCACGACCGGGCCGGAGGCGAGCCGCTCGAGCGCGCGCGCCTTATCGGGATCGGGCGAAAACCTCACGTCGCCCGCCTGAAGGACGCCGAGCGGCAGCGTGATAACAGCACGGCGGGCGCGAAAACCGTCGATATCGACGGAGCCGCGCGCCCAGCGAATTTCGCGCACCCGCCTTCTGAAAAGGAATTTCACCCCGGGCTCGGCGAGCGTCTCGAGAAGCGGCCCGTAGCCGCCCTGCGGGCGCATCTGCGAAGCCGAGAGCGCGTGCGACCACTCCTCGACGATGTCGCGCGCGCTGACTCTCCCGGGGTCGGCCGCGTCGAAGCCTTCGACCATCATGCGCGCAAGCGAGCGCGTGAGCGGCGGCAGTTTTTTGCGCGCGAGGAATTCGGCGAAGGACAGGTCCTTCGTTTTCAGGATCGCGTGCGCGCGCGTCGCCTTCTGCGCTTCGCTGAAGCCCTCGACCGGCACGAGCTTGCCGCCTCGCAGGAGCCGCTGGGCGCGCCGCGAGTCGACGCCGGGCACGCCGGCGGCCTGCAGCAGGTCGAGGGTCGCCTGCGGGCGGCCGTGGATGAACTCGGCGCCCAGCTCGACCGGGGCGCCCACGCCCGCCATGCGGCGCGTGAAGCAGCGCCCGCCGATGCGCTCGCGCGCTTCCAGCACGAGCACCGAGCGCCCGGCGCGCGCGAGGCGCGAGGCCGCCGCGAGTCCTGCCGCGCCGGCGCCGACCACGATCACGTCAAAGGCGCGCACCGCGTTCGATTCCTTCCCGGAAGCGGGCAAGTTTACTTCGCCGGGCGCGTGAGCTTGCGGTACTGCGCCAGGTGGCGGATCGCTTCGCGCGCCCGGCCGAGTTCCTCGCAGAGAAGCGCGAGGTTGTAGTGGCAATCGGCAAACGCGGGATCCCCGCGCAGCGCCTCCTCGTAGTGCCGGATCGCTTCCTGCCGGCGGCCGGCGTCGTCGAGCAGCACGCCGAGGTTGTAATGCAGCAGCGGGACGCTGCCGCAGGCTGCAATGCCATCCCGATAAGCGCGCTCGGCTTTCGCGCGCCGGCCCGATTCAAAAAGCAGCCGGCCGAGGTTCACGTAGGCGCCCGGCTGATCGGGGGTCGCCTCGATCGCGCGCTGGTAGGCGGCGAGCGCGGCCTCCGGGTTCCGGCCCTCGAGCGCGAGCGCTTTGCCGAACCAGTCGTCGCCGCCCGCTTTCTTCCTCTCGAACTTGAGCGCGCCGCCGCGCTCGCCCTCGAAGGCGAGCGAATACTGGCCGGAGCCCGCGGTCTCGACGAGCGATTTCATCGCGCGCACGATGCGGCGCGCCGGCACCCTGGCCGCGATGAGCGCGCGCGCCCGGCGCAGGACGACCAGGTCCTGGAAGGAAAAAAGCAGCGTATTGCGCGGGCCGCGCGAGGGCGCGACGAAGCCGGCCTTGACGAGAGAGCGGATCGTGCTGCGCGGAAGCTGCAGCAGCTTCTCGACTTCGCTCAGCCCGTAATGTTGCACTTTACTTCTTGGCAGTCCTGCGCTTTACAGGCTCCGGTTTTGCTTCGCTCTTTCGGGCCGGTTTCTTCTCCAGGCTCTGGCGCAGCGCCTCCATGAGGTCGATCACCTGCGCGCCGGTCTCGGGCGCCTCGGTCATGGTGATCTCCTTGCCTTCCACCTTCTTCCGGATCGCCGACTCGATGCGCTCGCGCACCTCGTCCTTGTAGGACGCCGGGTCGAACTTGTCGACCGATTGCTGCTCGATCAGCTGCTGCGCGAGCTTGAGCTCCTGCGGCTTGACGTCCATCTTCGGAATGTCGATGTCGCGCATCGAGCGCACTTCGCCGGAGTACAGCAGCTGCTGCATGACCAGGCCCTCGACCAGGTCCTCGACCGGCCGGATCATCACGATGTACTGCTTGCCGCGCGCCGCCCAGCGGCCGAGCGCGCAGCGGCCGCTTTCGCGCAAGGCGCGCGCGAGGAGTGCATAAGGCTTCGCCCCCCCTTTATCCGGCCCGAGGTAGTAGGCCTTGTCGAAGTAGACCGGGTCCACCGCCTTCAGCGGCACGAACTCGGTGATCTCGGCGCTGTGCGTGCCCGCCTCTTCGAGCGCCTTCAGCTCTTCCGGCGTGAACATGACGTACTGGTCCTTGGCGAACTCGTAGCCCTTGACCATGTCCTCGCGCGCCACTGGAATCTCTTCTTTCGCGCAGAAGTACTGCTGCTTGAGCCGCGACCCGCAGCCCTTGTGCAGCAGGTTGAAATGGATGCTCTTCGACGATTCGGTGGCCGAATAGAGCTTCACCGGGATGGACACCATCCCGAACGAGATCGTGAGCGATGCGATCGATCGTGCCGCCATGCCTGCCTCCTTCCCCCGGGGTGCCGGGGGGACGCGATTCTAATCCAAAGACAAATTCCTTGTTTTGCTTAGGTTTTGAGGCTTTTTTCCAGATTTTGTTTCAGTTCCAGGACCTCGCTCCAGCGGTCCCCGGTTTGCGAGAGCCGCTCGATTGCGTTCTCGAGCCTGAAATCGAGCGGGTGGGCCTTCTCGAGCTCCTTCCAGGTGAGCGGCATCGAAATGGGCCCTCCGGCCGCGCCGCGCGGCGAGTAGGCGACGTTCAGGGTCTTGCCGCGCACGTTCATGTTGAAGTCCATGAAGATCTTGCCGGTGCGCTTGGGCACGCTCCACTCCATGGTGATCTCCTTCGGATGGGCGCGCATCAGGTGCCGGCCGACGAGCTCGGAGACGCTCCTCGCCGCATCGAAGTCAATCGTGCGCTTGATCGGCACGAACACGTGCAGGCCGGTCTTGCCGGAGGTCTTCACGATCGGCTCGAGCTTCATGCCGTTCAGGAGCTCCTTCAGCCAGAACGCGACTTCCTTGCCTTTCTCGAAGGCGACGGTATTGAGCTCCGGCTCGGCGCCCTTCTTTTCCTTTCCCGAATAGATGTAGGGATCGATGTCGAAGACCACGTAGTCGGGGCGGCTCAAGACCGATGCATCGAGCTCGTCCTCGGTCGCATACGGGCCCTCTTTTGCGTCCGTGTCGGGGCCGCCCTTCGCGCGCGAGTGCCAGACATGGAATTCGAGCGTGCCGTTCTGCGCGAGCCAGAGGAGCGTCGGCAGGTTGTTGCAAAGGAGCACCTCCTGCGCGCCTTCGTTGTGGCTGGAAAAGACGGAAAGCGTCTGGACGAAGGAGGGCTTCGCCTGGCGCCAGTGCTTCTGGAAAAAGCGCTCGCCTTCGATGCCCTCGGGCATGCGGATCAGGGTGAAGGGCCGGTCGGCGAGGTGCGGCAGCATGTAGGGCGAGACCTGCGCGAGATAGCGCAGCAGGTCGCGCTTGGTGAGCGCGGGCTGCTTGAAGGCGGGCTCGGCCGGCCAGTACTCGCGGTTGAGATGCGTCAATTTGATCGCGTGCCCCTCTACGACGAGGGTGAAGGAGTCTTTCTTTGACTCGAGTTGCCTGAGAATTTCATTTGAACTGCTTTCGGAAGTAACACCCCGAGGAGAAAAACGCGCCACTTCCTTCGGCTCGATGTCATCCCTCAAACGCAAGAACACCGGCGCTCGCAGATGCCCATCCTCGGTCCAGCTGTGGAATTTCAGCTCGGCGACGAGCTTGGGCTCGACCCACGTCGTCGGGGCGTTCAGTTCCGGTTTTTCGGAGAAGGGGTTGGTCCTTGTTTTCAGGGGCTCCAATGCCTTTCTCACCCGGGTCAGGGTCTTGTCATCAAACCCGGATCCGACATGGGACGCATATTTGAGCTTTCCGCCCTCCCAGGCGCCGACGAGGAGCGCGCCGAGCGGCGCGCGCGCCCCCTTGCCGGTGGTGTAGCCGCCGATGACGAAATCGGCCGTCTGCACCGGCTTCACCTTGACCCAGGACGAGGAGCGCTTGCCGGCGTGGTAGGCGCTGTCCTTTTTCTTGCCGATCACGCCCTCGAAGCCCGCCGCGAGCGCCGCGCGCGCGAGCTCCTCCCCATTCTCGTCCGCATGCACGAGCTGGACGAGCGGCGTCGGCAGGAGGCACTGCGCCAGATAGCGTCGACGGTCGCGATACGGGAGCTTGCGCAGGTCGACGCCGGCGAAATACAGGAGGTCGAAGCAGTAGAAGACGACATGCACGCCCGATTTGCGGTTCTGCATCGCATTGAACGAGTGCCGGCCCCGCTCGTCGAAGGCCACCACCTCGCCGTCGAGGATCATGGGGGCGGCCTGCTGCTTCAGCTCCTCGCCGAGCTTCGGAAAGTCCTTTGAGAAGTCGAGGCCGTTGCGGGACACCATCCGGACTTCTTTTTCATCGATGAAGGCCAAAACCCGGTACCCGTCCAGCTTCGGCTCCCACATCCAGTCCTTGTCGTTGAAGGCGGCTTCCGCGATCTCCGCGTGCATGGGCGAAAGCGTCTTCGGCATCGGGCTCGTCTCGCCCGCGGGCGCGATGCGCGTCGCGGGCATCCGGTGCACAGGCACCGATTTCATCTCCTCCACCGCCACGTTCGAGAGCACCGAGCGATCGCGCGCGGTCACGTCCTCGGTCGAGGCATAGCGGTCGCGATGCTTGATGAGGAGCCACTCCTTGGCTGACCTGGTGCGCACGAGCGCGAAGGAGCCTTTCAGCTTCTCGCCGCGCAGCAGGATGCTGAGCTTGCCTTTCTCCAATCCCTTCCTCACCTCGCGCTCGGCGCGGGCGCGGTCGTGGAACCAGGCGTGCTTGTCCCCATGGTCCTCATGGGGCGAATACACGCCGCAATCCCAGACGATCACCTCGCCCGCCCCGTACTGCTTGGGCGGAATCACGCCTTCGAAGGAGGCGTAGTCGTAGGGGTGGTCCTCGGTCTGCACGGCGAGCCGCCGGTCCTCGCGATTGAGCGAAGGGCCCTTCGGCACCGCCCAGGACTTGAGCACGCCGTCGCACTCGAGGCGAAAGTCGTAGTGCAGGCGCCGCGCCGAGTGCTGCTGCACGACGAACATGAGCGGCCCATCCGCCGGAGCGCTTGCCTGCGGCGCCGGCTCCGGGGTCGCCTTGAAGCTTCGCTTCTTCGAATATTCGCTAAGCTTGGCCTTACTCATGGCGCATTCTAGAAAACTGCTCGCGGGCGCGAGCGGCTACTCGTTCAAGGAGTGGAAAGGCAGCTTCTACCCGGAGAGCATCAAGCCCGAGGGCATGCTCGCCTTTTACGCCGAGCGCCTGCCGACGGTCGAGATCAACAACACCTTCTACCAGATGCCCAAGACGGCGGTGCTGGAGAACTGGTCGAAGGCCACTCCCGAGGGCTTCCGTTTCGCGATCAAGGCCTCGCGCCGCATCACGCACATGGCGCGCCTCAAGGCCGACAGCGCGGCCGATTCCGTGGCCTTTCTCTATAAGAATCTGCAAGCGCTCAAGGAGAAGCGAGGCCCGGTGCTTTTTCAACTGCCGCCCTTTCTGAAGAAGGATCTTGTGCGCCTTCAGGAATTCCTCGCCATCCTGCCGCCGGACCACGGCGCGGCGTTCGAATTCCGCAACGAAAGCTGGTTTTCGGACGACGTCTATGCGCTGCTCAAGGGAACCGGCGCCGCCCTTTGCCTGTCAGAGCGCGAGGACGGCGCGCCACCGCCGCTGGTGGAAACGGCGCCCTGGGGGTACTTGCGTTTGCGCCTGGAAAACTACACCGAGGCCGACCTCGAGAGGTGGGCTGCGCGCATCGCCGCGACCGGCTGGCGCGAGGCGTACGCCTATTTCATGCACGAGCCCACCGCGCCCGCCTACGCCGCGACTTTGATGCGCTTATAATCCGCCCCCTCATCGGATGATCAAGATCGAAAATCTCGTCAAGACGTTCGGCGCGAAGCGCGCCGTGGACGGTCTTTCGTTCAACGTCGAGCGCGGCGAAGTGGTCGGCTTCCTCGGCCCGAACGGCTCGGGCAAGTCCACCACCATGCGCATGGTCACCGGCTACTACACGCCGACGAGCGGCCGCGTCACCGTGGGCGGGCACGACGTGGTCGAGGCCCCGCTAGAGGCGAAGCGCCTGATCGGCTACCTGCCCGAGAACGCGGCGGCCTATTCCGACATGACGGTGCGCGGCTTCCTCGAATTCGCCGCGGAGATGCGCGGCCTGTCTGGCGAGGCGAAGAAAAAGGCGGTCGCGCGCGCAGTCGACCGCTGCTTTCTCGATTCGGTGCTGCACCAGTCGGTCGATACGCTCTCCAAGGGCTATCGGCACCGCACCTGCCTCGCGCAGGCGCTCATCCACGAGCCCGAGGTGCTGATCCTGGACGAGCCGACCGACGGCCTCGACCCGAACCAGAAGCACGAGATCCGCAACCTCATCCGCGAGATCGGCAAGACCAAGGCGGTGATCTTCTCCACCCACATCCTGGAGGAGGTGGATGCCGCCTGCTCGCGCGCGATCATTATCGACCGCGGCCGGATCGTCGCGCAGGGCACGCCGGACGAGCTCGGCCGGCCGCTCGACGAAGTGTTCCGCAAGATCACGCTCCCGGACACGGTGAAACGATGAAGCACGTCTGGGTCATCGCCAAGCGCGAATTGAGCAGCTACTTCACCTCGCCCGTGGCTTACGTGTTCCTCGTCATCTTTCTGCTGCTCGCGGGCTTTTTCACCTTCACCGCGGGCGCGTTCTTCGAGCGCGGCGAGGCGAGCCTGGGCGCCTTCTTCAGCTGGCATCCCTGGCTCTACCTCGTGCTCGTGCCGGCGGTCGGCATGCGCCTGTGGGCCGAGGAGCGGCGCTCGGGCACGATCGAGCTCCTGCTCACGATGCCGATCGCACCCTGGCAGGCGATCCTCGGCAAGTTCCTCGCCTCCTGGCTCTTCCTCGCGGTGGCGCTCGTCCTCACGTTTCCGGTCGTGATCACCGTCAACGTGCTCGGCTCGCCCGACAACGGCATGATCGTCGCCGGCTACATCGGCAGCTTCCTCCTCGCCGGCGCCTACCTCGCGCTCTCCTGCCTCACCTCCGCGCTCACGCGCAACCAGGTGGTGGCCTTCATCCTTTCGGTGGTGGCCTGCCTCTTCCTCATCCTCGCGGGCTTCACGCCGGTGACCGATCTCCTCTCGCGCTGGGCGAGCGCGAACTTCGTCGACGCGGTGGCGGCCTTCTCCGTGATCACGCACTTCGACGGCTTCCAGAAGGGCGTGATCGACTCGCGCGATCTGGTCTTTTTCCTCTCGGTGATGGCCTTCTCGCTCTTTGCCACGAGCGTCGTGCTGAGGAACCGCTAGGGCGATGAAGAAGAACGAATCGCTCCTTTATTCCGCGATCGGCATCGTCGCGCTCTTCCTCATCCTGGTGGCGGCAAACTTCCTGCTCGCGCAGAACCCGGCGCGCATCGACCTCACCCAGGGCAAGGTCTACACGCTTTCGGAGGGCACCGAGAGGATCCTGAAGAGCCTGGATGGGCCGGTGAAGCTCAAGTTCTACGCCACGCAGGGCGAGGCGGTGCCGGTGCCGCTGCGCAGCTTTGCGCAGCGCGTGCAGGACATGCTCCAGGAATTTGCGCGCGCCTCCAACGGCAAGCTCGAGATCATCAAGCGCGATCCCAAGCCCGACAGCGAGGTCGAGGACGAGGCGCAGCTGGACGGCATCGAGCCGCAGCAGCTCGCCTCGGGCGAGCAGTTCTACCTCGGCCTGGCGGTGAGCCGCCTCGACCGGCGCCAGACGATCCCGAACCTCTCGCCGCAGCGCGAGCGGCTGCTCGAGTACGACCTCGCGCGCGCGATCGCGCGGGTGACGGTCACCGAGCGGCCGGTGCTGGGCCTCCTTTCCGCGCTGCCCGTGCTCGGCACGAAGTTCAACCCGTTCACGCGCCAGGGCTCCGAGCCCTGGGTGCTCGCCAACGAGTTGAAGCGCGACTACGAGATCAAGCAGGTCGATTTCACGGTCGAATCGATCGACCCCTCGATCAAGGTTCTGCTCGTCATCCACCCGCGCGACCTGCCCGAGCAGACCGAGTACGCGCTCGACCAGTTCGTGCTGCGCGGCGGGAAGCTCATCGTCTTCGTCGATCCCTACGCCTACTTCGACCAGCAGCCGAGCCCGATTCCCGGGGTGGGTGGCGGCGGCACCACCTCGACCCTGACCCACCTCTTCAAAGCCTGGGGCGTGGGCATGAATCCGGGCAAGGTGATCGCCGACGTGGTCTATGCCTCGGGCTCCGGCCAGCGCTACACGCCCACGGTGCTGACGCTCAATCGCACCGCGATGAACCGCGACGACGTGGTGACGAGCCAGATCGAGACCTTGCTCTACGCGTTCGGCGGCGCCTTCGACGTGAAGCCGGCCGCGGGACTCAAGATGACCGAGCTCGTGAAGAGCTCGCCCAATTCCATGCTGGTCGACAACGTGGTCGCCAGCGTCTCGGGCGATGCGGCGACCAAGGGCTTCCAGCCCGACAACAAGTCGCGCCCGCTCGCCTTCCGCCTCACGGGCAAGTTCAAGACCGCATTTCCCGAGGGCAAGCCGCAGGATCCGTCCAAGAAAGGCAAGCCGGCCGAAACGCCGAATCAGATCAAGGAGTCGGCCGCGGACAACTCGGTGATCATCGTGGGCGACGTCGACATGCTGAACGACGGCGCCGCGGTGGACATCCAGGAGGTGTTCGGCCGCAAGATCGTCGTGCCCTCGAACGGCAACCTCGCCTTCGCACTCGGCATGGTCGAGCAGTTCGCGGCGGGCGACGCGCTCATCTCGCTGCAGAGCCGCGCCGCGGCGTTCCGCCCGCTCACCGTGGTGCGCGAGATGGAGGCGCAGGCTTCGGCGCAGTACTTCGGACGCCTGAAGGCGCTCGAGGACGAGGTGCAGAAGACGGTCGAGAAGCTGCAGGCGCTGCAAAAGTCACGCGGCGCGGAAGCGAAGAGCTCGCAGATCCTCACCCCCGAGCAGCAGCAGGAGATCGCGAACCTGAAGAAAAAGGAGCTGGAGACCAAGCGCGAGCTCAAGGAGCTGCGCAAGAACCTGCGCCAGGACGCCGAGAGCCTCGTCTTCTGGACCAAGCTCGCCAACATCGCGCTCATGCCGCTCCTTGTGATCCTCGCGGGCCTGATCGTTTTCTTCCTAAAGCGGCGTAAGCAAAGCCCGGCATGAACGCGCGTGCGGTTGCAATCCTGGTCGTGCTGCTCGTCGTCCTGGGCGGCGGCGCGCTCCTCATCCAGCAGCGCTCGGCGCCGAGCGCGCCGGGCAGCTCGCTCGGCCAGCCGCTCTTGCCGGGCCTGAAGGCCTCCGACGTCGCGGCGGTCGCCATCAAGACGCCGAAGGACTCGCTCACCGTCGAGCGCAAGGGCGAGCGCTGGGTCATCGCCGAGCGCGACGGCTTCCCGGCCGACTTCGACAAGGTGCGCGACTTCGTGATCAAGGCAACGGGCCTCAAGATCGGCCAGGTCGACGAGGCAGGCGGGAAGGACCGCGCGCGGCTGCAGCTGGATGCGAGCGGCACGAGAATCGAGTTTCGCGGCGCCGACGGCAAGCCGCTCGCCGCGCTCGTCGCCGGCAAGAAGTACTTCAAGACCGAGCCCGACAATCCCGAGAAGGCGATGGGCGACGGCCGCTATGTCGCGCTCGCCGGCGATGACAAGCGCATCTACCTGATTTCCGATCCGCTCGCGCAGGCGAACACGAAAAGCGCCGACTGGATCGACCACAAGGGCTTCGCGGCCGAAAAGGTCAAGACGCTCGAGGTGCGCTATCCCGATGGCAATGGCAGCTACAAGATCGAGCGCTCGGGCGACAACGCCGACTGGAAGTTCTCGGCCGGCGGCGAGAAGCTCGACGCACCCAGGGCCAACTCGGCCTCGTACTCGCTCTCGCTCATCGAGCTCGCCGACGTCGCCGCCAAGGACGCGAAGCCCGAGGACACGGGCCTCGACAAGCCGACCGTGGTCACGGCGAATACCTTCGACGGCCTTACCTACACGCTGAAAGTCGGCAAGCTCGCGGGCGAGAACTACTACGCCACCCTCGCGATCGAGGGCGAGGCGAAGCCCGAGGGCAAGGACGCCGCCGAGCGCGCGAAGAAGCTCGCCGAGCGCCTGCCGCGCGAAAAAAGCCTCGAGCGCTACGTGCTGCTCATTCCCAAATCCAAGCTGGACGACACGCTCAAGAAGCGCGCCGATCTGGTGGAGAAGAAGGCCGAGAAGAAGTGACATTCGTCCTGGTCCACGGCTTCGCCTGCGACCACACCGACTGGCAGCACCAGATCGAGCACCTGGCGAAGCGCCACAAGGTGCTCAGCCCCGACCTGCGCGGCCATGGCGCGACGCCGGGCACGGCCGACGATGTCTCGATCGAGAACTTCGGCGCCGACGTGGCGAAGCTGCTGGAGAAGAACGATGTCCGCGACGCGGTGCTCGTCGGCCACAGCATGGGCTGCCGCGTGGTGCTGCAGGCGGCGATGAACGCGCCCGAGCGCGTGAAGGCGCTCGCGCTCATCGACGGCAGCTGGCTCGGCGCAGGCCATCCCCTGAAGATCGACGATTTTTCGAGCTTCGCGCGCAACCTCTTCTCGGGCATGTTTCTCGCCCCGAGCCCGGTGGGCGACGCCATCATCGCGCGCGCGCAGAAGCTGCCAGCGGCCGTGGGCGCGGCGCTCTTCCCGCGCATGGTGCGCTGGGACGCCGAGCGCATGGACGCGGCGCTCTCGGCGGTCAAGGCGCCCATGCTCGTCGTGCAAAGCACCTACCTGAACGCCGAGCGCAAGCGCGTCGCCATGACGCCCGGCGTCACCACGCCGTGGCTCGATCTCGTGCGCCAGCGCGCGCCCAAGGCGCGCATCGAGATCATCTCCGGTGTCGGGCATTTCCCACAGATCGAAGTACCCGCCGAGGTTAACAAGCTGCTATCGGCGATGGTATAAAAGCCTCCGGTACATCGGGAATCTCAGGAGGAGGCCCGCCGTGTCCAAGTTCCCCATCAAGCGAATCCGCACCCTCGCGCTGGTCGGTCAGGCGGGGTCGGGCAAGACCTCTCTCGCAGAAGCGCTCCTTGCCCGCGCCGGTGCCATCCCGGCGGCCGGCAGCGTGGACAAAGGCTCGACCGTCTGCGACTACACGCCGATCGAGAAAAGCGCGAAGCACTCTCTGAAGCTCGCAGTAGCGAGCTTCGAGATGGGCAGCGGAGAGGCGGCGCACCGCATTCACTTGCTCGACACCCCCGGAATGCCGGATTTCCTCGGCCACTCTCTGCCGGCGCTGGCCGCGGTGGAAACGGCGGCCATCGTGATCAACGCGCAGAACGGCATCGAGATGATGACCGGGCGCTTCATGCAATGGGCGGCCAAGCGCGGCCTCGACCGGCTCATCGTCGTGAACCGCATCGACGCGGACAACGTCAAGCTCGAAGCGCTGCTCGCGCAGATCCAGGAAACCTTCGGCAAGGAATGCCTGCCGCTCAATCTGCCCGCGGGCAAGGCAAGCAAGGTCTCGGACTGCTTCTTCGCCCCGTCGGGCGAGGCGGATTTCTCCTCGGTCGAGCAGGCGCACAAGAACCTCGTCGAGCAGGTGGTCGAGGTGGACGAGAAGCTGATGGAGGCCTACCTCGAAAAAGGCGAGGTCGCGCCCGAGGAGCTGCACGAGCCGCTCGAGCGGGCGATGCGCGAGGGGCACCTGATTCCGGTCGTCTTCACTTCCGCGCGTACCGGCGCCGGCATCGCCGAGCTGCTCGACGTGATCGTCAAGCTCCTGCCCAACCCGGCCGAGGGCAATCCGCCCGAGTACATCAACGAGCCCGTCGGCGGCGCCGCCTCGACGCTCTCGACGATTCCCGATCCGGGCAAGCACGCGCTCGCGCACGTCTTCAAGGTCGAGATCGATCCCTACATCGGCAAGCTGGCGGTGTTTCGCGTGCACCAGGGGCGCCTCACGCCCGGCATGCAGCTCTACGTCGGCGAGGGCCGCAAGCCGATCCGGCCGGGGCACCTTTACCTGCTCAAGGGCAAGACCCAGGTCGAGGTGAGCGAGGCGGTGCCGGGCGACATCTGCGCGATCGCGAAGATCGACGAGATCCACTTCAACCACGTGCTGCACGACTCGGCCGCCGACGCGCACATCCATGCGCGTCCGCTCGAGCTGCCGAACTCGGTGTTCGGGCTCGCCATCGTGCCGAAGAAGCGCGGCGACGAGCAGAAGGTCTCCGACGTGCTGCACAAGCTCATGGCCGAGGACCCCTGCTTCAAGCTCGAGCACAATGCGCAGGCGAACGAAACCGTGATGCGCGGGCTGGGCGAGACGCACCTGAAGACCATGCTCGAGAAGATGGCGGGCCAGTACAAGCTCGAGCTCGACTCCAAGCCCCCTTCCATTCCCTTCCGCGAGACGATCGCCACGCGCGCCGAGGGCCACAGCCGACACAAGAAGCAGACCGGCGGCGCCGGCCAGTTCGGCGAGGTCTTCCTCAAGGTCGAGCCGCTGCCGCGCGGCAAGGGCTTCGAATTCGTCGACGCGGTGAAGGGCGGCGCGATCCCGAACCAGTTCATCCCCTCGGTCGAGAAAGGCGTGCGCAACGTGCTCGAAACCGGCTTCGTCGCCGGCTATCCGATGCAGGACGTGCGCGTCACCGTGTACGACGGCAAGAGCCATCCGGTCGATTCGAAGGACGTCGCCTTCATGTCGGCCGGCAGAAAGGCGTTCCTCGACGCGCTCGCCAAGGCGCGGCCGATCGTGCTCGAGCCGATCGTCAACGTCGAGATCGTCGCGCCGGAAGAGAAGATGGGCGACATCGCGGGCGAGCTCTCGGGCCACCGCGGCCACATCAAGGGCTCCGACTCGCCGCGGCCGGGCCTCGTGCAGATCAAGGCCACGGCGCCGCTCTCGGAGCTCGAGCATTTCCCGGCGCGGCTCAAGTCGCTCACCGCGGGCCACGGCTCGTATACGCTGGAATTCAGCCACTACGATCCGGCGCCGCCGCCCTTGCAGCAGCGCCTGGTCGCGGCGCACAAGCCGGCCGCGCACGCGGAGGACTGAGGCCGTTCTCAAGGCGCTGCCCGAGCTGCTCAGCGCGGCGCTCCTCGCGGCGCTGTGGGCCGAGCCCCTGCGCTTCGGCATCGAGTGGTTTCGCGGCGGCGTGCTCGCGCTGCTGCTCGAATTCTTCGTCATCCACGCGGGCGGCTTCATGGCCGTGGTGATGTACGACCCCGAGACCAAGCCGCGCACGCGCAGCTTCCAGGTCGCCGGGCTCGGCGTCTTCTACCTCCTCTTCATCAGCGCCTTTGCGTGGGGGTTCGACGCCTGGTGGATGATCTGGGCGTTCGCGTGGCTCGTCTTTTCCAAGGTGCAGGCGATATGGACCGGCGCCCCGCCGAACGAGCGCGACCGAACGCACGCGATCACGAGCTGGGCGCTTTCGGTCGCCGTGTACCTCGGCGCGGTCTCGGCAACCGTCTTTCTCGATGTGCCGATGCTCGGCGCGACCGCGGAGGTGCGCGACGCCGCGCATTTCGACCCCAAGGGCGGCGCCTGGGAAGCCGAGCCGCATCGCGCGCTCGCGGGCGCGGTGCTCTACTACACGATCATGGGACTTGCCCGGCCGCTGCTCGCACGGCTCTTCGGCGTGAAAAGCGCGCCAGCCTGACGCGCTAGTGGCCGATCTTCACCGCGCGAGCGGTGCAACGGATCGACTCGAAGCACATCGTGGTGAACGACCGGCCCTGCGGCCGCTCGCAGGAAAGATCGGCGATCGCGTTGGCACCCTTCTGCAGCGCGCGATACTTGGTCCGGCGCACCGCATCGTCCCAGCTCGCCGGCATGCCCTTCCAGGCGCGCCGGCAGGAGACGCCCTCGACCTCCTCGATTGACACGCGGGGAACCCTGTCGTCCTGCAGCACCGGCATCGCGTCGAGCTGCGCGACCATCGCCTCTGGGATATCGTCGAGGCGCTCCATCTTCGTCGGGTTGGGCAGCGCGCAGCCGCCGAGCAGGGCGACCGCGCCAGCGAGCAAGGATGAACGGCTAATCAATCACCCTGTCTGCGCGTATCAGCACCGCTTGCGGAATCTCTATTCCCAGCGCCTTGGCGGTCTTTCTGTTGATTGCCATCTCCAGCTTAGTCGCCTGCTCGATGGGAAGCTCACCCGGCTTTGCACCCTTGAGAATTTTGTCGACGTACGCCGCCGCGCGCCGGAAAAGATCGGGGTAATCCGGCCCGTAAGAAGCAAGTCCGCCCAAGTTTACATACTCGGCGCCCGTGTACATCGCCGGTATTTTGTGTCGGGCGGCAAGCGCCACGATCTGTTTTCGTTCGTCGTGAACCAAGGGCCCTCCAATCACGAATACAGCCTGCGTCCGTTCACGCACGGCCGTGGCAAATGCGCCCGGCAACTCGCTGCCTTTGCGAACCCCGACATTCAGTAGCGCGACTCTGGATCCTTGCGTCGCATGCTCGAGATCCCTGACGGCGGCCATCGACCCTGAGTTGGCCAGCTGCCAAAGGACCGCCAGTCGAGAGATTCCAGGCAATGTCTCCCGCAGCAACTCGAGACGCTTTGTGGTCAGGTCGGCCGAAAGACTCGACACCCCGGTCACGTTGCCGCCGGGGTGCGCGAGACTGACGGCCCAGCCCATACTCACATGCTCGGACCCGCTGCCTGTGACGATGGGGATCCTGTCGGTCGCTTGGGTAGCCGCTTGGGTTGCCGCGCTCGACGCCGTGACGATCACAGTGACGTTTCTCTGGACAAGGTCTTTCGCCATCGCCGGCAACTCGCCGAGCCTGCCCTTCGCATAGCGAGCCTCAAATGCGACGGTTTTTCCTTCGACATGCCCGAAGGCGGCCAACTGCTTCTTGAAGGCCGCCCACCAATCCATGCGCTGGCCGCCATCGAGCAATCCCACAACGGGAATCCTGCCCCGTTGCCCCAGCGCATTGCCGGCTAACGCAAGCGAGAACCCCGCGATGCTGAGAAGTGCCTCACGTCTCTTCATCAGCCTCCCTCGTAGTAACCCGAACAGTCTACGCCGAGAAAAGCGGACAGTCCTCAACCGCTTTACCTTCTTTTTTTCTTGGGCAAGGGGGCGGGATTAGGGATTTCCTCGGCCACGCAGAAGACGCCGCCCTGATAGTCCTCGGCCGGGCCTGAGGCAGGCTTTTCTTTCGCCATCACGCCCAGCGCGTACGACTCGGAGTTGTCGAGCGGCTTGTAGCCGAGGCGCGTGGCGTTCGAATTGTCGTACCAGCTCCTCGTGTTGCCCGAGACGCCGTAGACGATCTCGAAGCGGATGTCCGGGTGTTCGATGCCGATCGTGACGAGCTGCGCGATATCGCGCGGGCTTATCCAGATCGAGAGGCGCCGCTTGTCGATCGGCTCGGGATTCACGTTGCCGATGCGGATCATGAGGAACTGCATGCCGTACTTGTCGGCGTAGAGGCTCCCCAGCGCCTCGCCGAACACCTTGGACACGCCGTAGCGGCTGTCGGGCTTCGGATAGACGCGATGGCCGATGGTCTCGTCGCGCCGGTAGAAACCGGTCGCGTGGTTCGAGGTCGGGAAGACGATGCGCTTCACGCCATTGCGGCGCGCCGCCTCGAAGACGTTGTAGCAGCCGATGATGTTGGCGCTGAGGATGCCCTCCCACGGCCCCTCCACCGAGTAGCCGCCGAGGTGCACGATCGCGTCCACGCCTTTCGTGATTCGCAGCGCATCGGCGAATTTGCTGACGTCCGCGCGCATGAAGGGCTGGTTTTTGAATTTCTCTTTGGGAGTTCTCAAGTCGGAAACTCGAATATGGTAGTTGCCCGCCAACTCCCTCCGCAGGTGGGTCCCGACGTCGCCCGCGGCTCCCGTGATGAGAACGGACTTCATGCGCTCTCCTTCAGGAACTCCTCGACATCGCGATTGAACTGCGCCGCGCGCTCGAAATAGACGGAGTGCCCCGCCTGCGGCACGCTGATGGCGCGGCCGCGCGGCGCGTAGCGGGCGAGCGCCGGACCGGCGGGCGCGGGGTAGACGATGTCCTCCTCGCCCATATGGAAGAGCACCGGCATCGGCAGCTTCGCGAGGAGCGACGGCGGCTGATCGCGCAGGCCGCGGATGCGCGCGCGCACGGCGTCCTTGAAGTCGCCTGGCGTGAGCCGGTGGATCTGGCCGTAGAGCTGCGCGAGCGCCGGCTGCTCGCGCGCGAGGCGCTCACCGCCCGCGGAGAGGATTCCGCGCCGCTCGAGGTCCTGCATCGTCGCGGTCGCGCGCTTGAGCCACGCGTCCCAGCCCTGGGCGCCGAAGCCCTCGGCCTGGCGCGGATCGATCCGGCCCGAGGTCGAAGCAAGGACGAGCGCGCGCACCTTGCCCGGGTTTCTCAGCGCATATTCGAGGCAGGTCCAGCCGCCCATCGACTGGGCGACGAGCCGCACTTCGGGCAACTGGAGGTGCTCGATCAAGGCCGCCAGGTCATCCGCATAGGCAGCGGGCGCGCTCGCGCCTGGGACCGGGCTCGAGGGGGTAAAGCCGCGATGGGCGAAGGTGACGCACGTATGGCGCGGCGCGAAATGCGCGACCTGCTGCCACCAGGAGAGATGATTGCCGCCCAGGCCGTGCGCGAACACGATCGCCGGGCCGCTGCCCGCGACCTCGTAGTAGAGCCGGGCACCCGGGCGCTCGAGGAATCCTTGCATGAAATAATGGGAACATGACCGCGCCCACCTGGCAACCCGCCGCCCGCTTTCCCGATTCCGCGATCACGGTCGTGGACGAATCGTTCCGCAAATACCACATGGCGCTCACCCGCGTGGAGCGCCTCGCCGCGGGCCTCACCCGCTGGGCCGAGGGGCCAGTCTGGTTCGGCGAGCAGCGCCAGCTCCTCTGGAGCGACGTGCCGGGCAACTGCATGTGGCGCTGGGACGAGGAGACGGGCGTCGCGAGCGTCTTTCGCAAGCCTTCCGGCTACGGCAACGGCAACACGCGCGACCGCCAGGGGCGGCTCCTCACCTGCGAGCACGGCGGACGGCGCGTCGCGAGAACCGAAATGGACGGGCGAATTGTCACGGTGATGGATTCGTTTGAAGGAAAGAAGCTCAATTCCCCGAACGACATCGTCACCCATTCCGACGGCTCGATCTGGTTCACCGACCCGAGCTTCGGCATCCTCACCAATTACGAAGGCAACAAAGCCGAGCCCGAGCTGCCGACCAACGTCTATCGCGTGGATCCCTCGGGGTCGGTCACTGTCGTGGCCGAGGGCATCAATCAGCCGAACGGCCTCGCCTTCTCACCTGACGAGTCGATTCTCTACATCGTCGAATCACGCGCGGTGCCGAGAAAGATCCTGGCTTACGACGTCGCTCAGAAGAAAACGCTGAAGAACAGGCGTGTCTTGATCGACGCGGGTCCCAAAGGCACGCCCGACGGCTTCCGCGTGGATGTCGACGGCAACCTCTGGTGCGGCTGGGGGATGGGCGAGGCCGGTCTGGACGGCGTGCATGTTTTCAACCCGGACGGCAAGCTGATCGGCCGCATCGACCTGCCCGAGCGCTGCGCCAACGTGTGCTTTGGCGGCGTGCATCGCAACCGCCTCTTCATGGCGGCGACGACGTCGCTCTACTCGCTCTACGTCAACACGCAGGGCGTTCCCTACTTCTAGAACTCGATTACGCCTTTGCCCGAGGACTGCTTGTCGAACAAGCGATAAGCCTCGTCCGCCTGGTCGAGCTTCCAGCGGTGCGTGAAGATGGTGTCGAGCTTGATCCCCGAGTCGGCGATGAAGCGCGCGCACTCGGCCATGCCCATCGCGCTGAAGGTCCACGAGCCGATGAGCGTCACCTGCCGGCGCAGCATGTCGGGCGAGACTTCCAGCGTCACGTCGCCGCCCTCGCCCACGTAGCAGGCGGTTCCCCAGGTCTTCACCGAGCGCACCGCCGCGCGGCGCGCCGCGGCGACGCCGGTGCAATCGAGCGCCAAATCAACGCCTTCGCCGCGGGTCAGCTCCTTCAGCGCTTTTTCAGGATCTTCTTTTGAGCTGTTGATGGTTTTGTCAGCACCAAAGCTTTTCGCCAGCGAAAGACGTTCCTCATTCGTTTCAATAGCGATGACGCGAACGCCCATCTTCGCGCCGATCATCGTTGCGGAGATGCCGACCGGCCCCTGGCCGAACACGGCAAGCGTCTGCCCGCCCTGCGTCTGCATGCGCTTTAGCGCCCCATAGGCGGTGCCGGTGCCGCAGGCGACCGCCGCGCCTTCGGAGAACGAGAGCTCCTCGGGCAGCGGCACGAGCGTGCGCGCCGGTACCTTGAGGTACTCGGCGTGGCCGCCGTGCGCGGTCGCGCCGTAGACGAGGATCCCTTCGCGGCAGAGCTGCGACCAGCCGACTCTGCAATGCTTGCACACGCCGCAGCCCGCGTAGTGGTGGTCCATCACGCGCTGGCCGGTCGGCGCTTCCTTTTCCGAAACGCCGGGGCCGCGCGCGGCGACGACGCCGCAGGGCTCGTGCCCGCCGATCAGCGGCTCGGACAAATTGCCCAGGCCGAGCGCCTTCTGCGCCTCGCCCGGCGCCGAGCGGTAGAACTTGAGGTCCGAGCCGCACATCCCGGACGCCTTCATCTGGATCACGACTTCGCCCAGCCCGGGCGTCGGGTCGGGAAAATTCCGGATTTCCACCTTGCGGTTGCCCGCGAACACTGCGCCGCGCATCTCGCCTCCTTTTTCGACGTGTTAGTGTAAGTCATGGCCACCCCGCTTCTCTTTGAACCTATTTCGCTTTGCGGCGTGCAGGCGCGAAACCGAATCGTGCTCTCGCCCATGTGCCAGTACAGCGCGCGCGAGGGCAAGGTCGGCGACTGGCACCTCGTGCACCTCGGCAAGTTCGCGCAGGGCGGCGCCGGCATCGTGTTCGTCGAGGCGACCGCGGTCGAGGCGCGCGGCCGCATTACGCATGGCGACGTCGGCCTCTGGTCGGACGACCATATTCCGGGCCTGGCGCGCATCGCCGCCTTCCTGCGCCACGAGGGCGCCGTGCCTGCGATCCAGCTCGCCCATGCCGGCCGCAAGGCGAGCATGGCGCGCCCTTGGTACGGCAATGGGCCGCTGACGGAGGCCGACCGCAAGCGCGGCGACCTGCAGTGGGACACGGTCGGCGCGTCGGCCGAGCCCGTGGGCGAGGGCTGGAAGACGCCCGCCCCGGCGGACGACGCGGAGCTCGCGCGCCTGCGCGAGGCCTTTGTCGCCGCGGCGCGCCGCGCGGACAAGGCGGGATTCGAGATCGTCGAAGTGCACTCCGCGCACGGCTACCTGCTGCACAGCTTCCTCTCCCCGGTCTCGAACTACCGCAGCGATCGCTACGGCGGGAGCCTCGAGAACCGCATGCGCTTCCCGCTCGAAGTGGTCGGCGCGGTGCGCGCCGCATGGCCGCAGTCGAAGCCGCTCTTCGTGCGCCTCTCCTCGATCGACGACGTGCAGGGCGGCTGGGACGTGGAGGACACGGTGCGCCTCGCGCGCAAGCTCGCCGAGGCGGGCGTGGACGTGGTCGACTGCTCCTCGGGTGGCATCGCCGGCCCGGCCACCGCCGCGACGAACACCTTTCTGCGGCGTACGCCGGGATTCCAGGTTCCTTTTGCCGCGCGGGTGCGCCAGGAAGCGGGCCTGAAGACCATGGCGGTCGGCCTCATCCTCGAGCCAGGACAGGCCGAGGCGGTGCTCGCCGAAGGCAAGGCCGATCTCGTGGCGGTCGGGCGCGAGGCGCTCTTCGACCCGAACTGGCCGCTGCACGCGGCGCTCGAGCTGGGCGCGGACCCGGACTTTGCGCGCTGGCCGCACCAGTACGGCTGGTGGCTGACGCGGCGCGAGGCGGGCTTGAAGAAGGAAGGCATCGAGCGCAGCGCGCCGGCCTACCGCAGCGCTAAGAGGGACTAGCTGCAGCGACTAGGTGCACCTCGCGTAGCGATCCTTGCACGTCGCGAGGACTTCGTCCGGATCGCGCTTCCACCAGTCGAGCTCGGAGAAGATCTCCACCTCGTGGAAGCCTGAATAGCCGGCGGCCTCGACCCAGGAGCGGATCTTCGGCAGGTCGATGACGCCGTCGCCCATCATGGCCCGGTCATTGAGGAGGTCGCGCGTCGGCACCCGCCAGTCGCAGATGTGATACGCGAGGAGGCGCTTCCGGCCCGCGCGCTCGATCTGCGAGCGCAGCTTCGGGTCCCACCAGACGTGATAGACGTCCACGGCGACGCCGATCCCGTCGCCGAGCGCATCGCAAATGTCGAGCGCATGCTCCAGCGTGTTTACGCAGGCACGCTCGGCCGCCTGCATCGGGTGCAAGGGCTCGATGGCAAGGGGAACGCCTGCTTTACGAGCCTCTGGAAGTATTTCCTGAATTGAATCTTTTACTTGCTGGTGAGCTGCCCATAGATCCTTCGAGCCCGGCGGCAATCCTCCAACCACAAGAACAAGGCACCGGGCGCCAAGCTCATGCGCCTCCTCGATCGCCCTGCGATTGTCGTCCCGCCAGTCCTTCGAAGTGAAAAAGCCGCCCCGGCACAGGCCGGTCACGGTCAGGCCGTGCGCCTTGATGGAGGAGGCGGCGTTTTTCAGCCCGAGCTCGGCCAGCCGGTCCCGCCAGAGGGAAATGCCGCGGATGCCATGGCGCGCCACGCCGTCGATCGCCTGCGCGAGATTCCATCGCTTCACGGTGATCGTGTTGAGCGCGAGCAGCGCCGGATCGGGAGCGCTCATTTCAGCAACTCGGGCGCGATGAGCTTGGGCAGGATGAGCGGGATTTCCGGCCAGAGGATGATCGCCGCGAGCATGAGCAGCATCGGGATGAGCATGATCACGGTGTCCTTGAGCGCGAACTTGAGCGGCACCTTGGCGACCGCGCAGGAGATCATCAGGCACAGGCCGTAGGGCGGCGTCACCAGGCCGAAGGCAAGCGCGACGATGCTGATGATCGCGAAGTGGATCGGGTGCATGTCGACCGAGGCGGCGAGCGGCTGCAGGATCGTGCCCACGATGATGATCGCCGGGATCGCGTCCAGGAAGCAGCCGACCACGAGGAACACGAAGGCGATGAAGAAGCCCACGCCGGTGATGCCCATATGCCAGGAGGCGACGTTCTCGAGCAGCGCCTTGGGAATCTGGTAGTAGGCGAGCAGCCAGCCGAACGCGGACGCCGTGCCGACGCAGAAGAGCGCCACCGCCGAGAGCTTTCCCGTCTCCGAGAACGCGTGATACAGGTGCTTCAGGTCCATCTCGCGGTAGACGAAGATCGAAAGCGCGGCCGCATAGAGCACCGCAATCGCCGCCGACTCCGTCGCGGTGAACCAGCCGAGCAGGATGCCGCCGACGATGATGAAGGGGGTGAAGAGCGCGGGCAGCGACTGCCAGGCCGAGACGAAGAACTCCTTCAGGGTCGCGCGCGGATAGACCGGGTAGCGGTAGATCTTCGAGTACACGTGCACCGTCACCATCTGCGCGAGCGCGATGAGCAGCCCGGGCAGGATGCCGGCAAGATACATCGCGCCGATCGAGGTCGAGATCACCCCGCCCCACACGATCATCAGGATCGAGGGCGGGATGATGACGGCGAGCACGGCCGACACGGCGGTGATCGCGATGGAAAAGGAAAGGCCGTAGCCCTCCTTCACCTGCGCCTCGATGAAGATCTTCGACTGGCTTGCCGCATCGGCCGTGGAGGAGCCCGAGATCCCGGCGAAAAAGACGGAGAGGAGCACGTTGATCTGCGCGAGCGCGCCGGGAAAATGCCCGACCATGGTGCGCGACAGGCGCACCAGGCGATCGGTGATGCCGCCGATGTTCATCAGGTTCGCCGTCAGCAGGAAAAACGGCACCGCGAGCAGGATGAACGAGTTGTAGGCCTTGAAGGTCTCGTTGAAGAGCATGAGCGGCGAGAGTCGCGGCTCGATGAAAAGGACCGGCAGGCAGGCGAGGCCGAGCGCGAAGGCGACCGGCACGCGCACCACCATGAGCGCGAAGAACGTGCCGAAGAGCACCAGCGCCGCGCTCGACGGCGTGAGCACCGCTGCCCCGCTCATGCCGGCGTTTTGCCCGCGACGATGCGGAGGTTATCGACGAACGATTCGCCGAGGAACAGCGCCCAGGTGAGGCCCGCCGCCGGCCAGGCGGCGAAGATGTAGACCATGGGCAGCTCGGCGAGCTCGGAGCTCTGGTCCCAGCCGAAGCGCACGAAGTCGATGCCCCACCAGATGAAGACGAGCGCGAACACGAAGATGGCCGCGCTGGAGACGAGCTTGAGCAGTGCGTTGGCGCGCGGCGAAAGGGCCGGCCACACGTCGACGTCGAAATGCGTGCCTTCGCGCACCCCGATCATCGCGCCGAGCATCACCATCCAGATGAAGAGGAACCTCGAGAGCTCCTCGGTCCAGATCCAGGACGGGATGAGCTCGGTGTAGCGCGAGACGATCTGCAGCGTGACCGGGACGATCAGGACCGCGACCGCCCCCACCATCAGCCAGGTGAGCAGCCGATGGCAGAGCGCGATGAGGCGCCGCACCGGCGCCCTACTTGGTCGCGTTGATCTTGGCGAGGATCTGGTCGGCGCCGATCTCCTTCGCGTAGGCGGAGATGACCGGATCGACGGCTTTCTTGAGCGCGGCGCGGTCGGAGAACGGCACGCGCTTGAGCTTGCCGGCCTTTTCCATCGCGGCGAGCTTCTGCTCATCCTCGCCCGACTCGACCTGCCGGCCGTAGGCGCCGGCCTCCTTGCCCGCCTTGAGGATGGCCGTCTGCAGATTCTTCGGCAGCCCCTTGAAGGTCTTGGCCGAGAAGCAGAGCGGCCGGATGGTGATCGCGTGCTGGGTCATGGCGAGGTTCGGGCCGACCTCGTAGAACTTCATCTGCTCGACGCCCGCGGCCTCGTTCTCGCCCGCCTCGATCACCTTGTTCTGGATCGCGTTGTAGATCTCGTTGTAGGCGATGACGGTGGGCGCCATGCCGGCCGCGGCGAAGGTCTTCGACCAGATCGGCGCGCCCTGCACCCGGATCTTGAGCGCCTTCAGCTCCTTCAGGTTGTGGAGCGGCTTGTTGGCGAAGATGTTGCGCGTGCCGCCGCCCGCATAGCCGATCAGCATCACTTCGGCTTTCTGCGCGATCTCGTCGGCGATCGGCTTGAGCAGATCGGCGTCCAGCACCTTGTTCCAGTGCTTCAGGTCGCGGAAGATGAACGGGGCGTCGATGAACGGCGCCGCCTTCGAGAAGGTCGACATGTGCGCGGGCGACACGATCGCGTAGTCGACCGCCTTGCCCTGGTTCATGTAGGCGAAATAGTCCTTCTCGAGGCCGAGCTCCGAGTTCTTGTGCAGGACCCAGTTCACCTTCTGCCCGGAGTACTTGTCGACCAGCTCCTGGAAGCGCACCAGCGCCTTGGTGAAGGCATGCTCGTCGTTGAACTGCGAGGCGCCGTGCAGCGTCACCTGCTGCGCCTGGGTACTTCCGCAGAAAAGCAGGGCCAGCGTCGTGAACAGTATTTTCCTCATGATGGAGCTCCTCTCTCCTCTTTGATGGTGATCCGCCACAGGGTGCGCGGATCTTCCGGATCGACCAGCGTCGCCGAATGCAGCAGCGAAGCATTGTCCCAGATTACGACATCGCCGACGCCATATTTGAGGCGCAGCCGGTACTTCTCCTGCGTGGCATGCTCCTTCAGCTCATCGAGCAGCGCCCGCGCCTCGTCCTCCGCCATGCCTTCGATGCCGAAGGAGCTGCCGGACACGGCGTAAAGGGCGGTGCGGCCGGTGATCGGGTGCTTGCGTGCCACGCGATGCTTCACCCAGCCCATTTTGCCTTCCTGCGTCTCGTTCAGCACCGAGGCGACGGTGCGTGAAGTCTTGTCCTGGTCGTCGCGATTACCGTAATGATGCAGGGCGACCAACCCGGCGAGCTCCGCCTTGAAACCGGCGGGCAGGTCGTCGTAGGCGGCGTACTGGTTCGCGAAGAGCGTATCGCCGCCCTGCTTTGGCACCTCGACCGAATAGAGCGTCGTGCAGCGGGCCGGCACGTCGAGATAGGAATAGTCCGTGTGGAAATACGTGCCGGCATCCGCGAGGCCGATCGGCTTGCCGTCCTTTTTTCGATTCGACAGGATGAGGATGTCGGCGTGCTCGGGGTGATGGAACTGATCGATCACGTGCGGCTCGGGCCGGCCGAAGCGCCTCGCGAAGGAGAGGAACTGCGTTGCAGAAAGCTTCTGCCCCCGGATGACGAGCACCTGCGCAGCGAAGAAGGCATTCCAGAGCGTCCTGAAGGCCTCCTCGGGAATCGGCTGCGCCAGATCGATGCCGCGCGCCTCCAGGCCGAACCCCTCGCCCAGATTCCTAAATTCCATGCACGCCGAGAAGCTGCTTCATGCGCGCGCAGGCGAGCGCCGGATCGCCGAGCAGCCCGGCGGCGTCCGCGAGGCGGAAGAGCTCGGCCAGGTGCAGGATCGAGCGCGCGCTTTGCTGCCCGCCGACCATCACGAAATGGTCCTGGTGCCCGTTCAGCCAGGCCATGAAGACGACGCCGGTCTTGTAGAAACGCGTCGGCGCCTTGAAGATGTGCCTCGAGAGCGGGACCGTCGGTCCGAGGACGTCGTGAAATTCCTTGTTTTTGTTTTCAGTTAAAAACCCCAAAGCCTGGGAAGCTGCCGGTGCAATCGAGTCGAAGATGCCGAGCAAGGCGTCCGAGTAGCCCTGCGCGTCGCCCTCGATCAGCTCGGCGAAGTTGAAGTCGTCGCCCGTGTACATGCGCACGCCCTCAGGCAGCCGGCGGCGCATCGCAATTTCCTTGTCCTTGTCCAGGAGTGAGATCTTGATGCCATCCACTTTTTTCCTGTTTTTCTCGAGAACAGAAAGGCAAACCTCCATCGCCGCGTAGTGATCCGCCTTCCCCCAATAACCCTCCAGCGCCGGGTCGAACATCTCGCCGAGCCAATGGATGATCACGGGCTCCTTCACCTGGCCGAGGATGCGGTCGTACACCCTCGCGTAATCGTCGGGCGATCTTGCGGCCGCCGCGAGCGCGCGGCTCGCCATCAGGATGATCCGCCCGCCCGCCTTCTCGACCGCCGCACACTGCTCTTCGTAGGCGCCGATGATCCGGTCGATCGAATGCTTTTCATTGCCCGGCAAATGGTCCGTTCCGGCGCCCGAGGCGATCAGGCCTTTCGCTTCCGCCACGCTTCTTTGAATGAGAAGAAGGGACGTCGCCCAGTCGAGGCCCATTCCCCTTTGCGCAGTGTCCATCGCCTCGGCGACGCCGAAGCCCCACGACCAGAGATGCCGCCGGTAGGCGAGCGTCGCGTCCCAGTCGATCGCCGCCTCGAGCCAGGGATCTCTAGGCGAGCGCGGATCTGCGACCACGTGCGCCGCGGCGTAGGCAACGCGCGTGAAGGGCTTTTCGGGCTTGCGAAAGCTACGCGGCCCCTGCAGCCGGTAGGTCTCGAGCTTCCCGCCGGCGACGGGCAGCTCGAGCTTCAGGCCTTCAGCTTGGGGATGTCGATCCATTTTCTCTGCTTCCAGCTTTTGAGTCCGGCTTCGGCCAGCTGCACGCCCTTCGCCCCCTCGAGCAGGCCCCAGCGGAACGGGCCTTCGCCCGCCACGTGGCGAAGAAAGAGCTCCCACTCCGCCTTGAAGGCGTTGTCGTAGTCTGCGTCCGGAACCTCCTCCCAGCCGGCGAAGAAATCGATCGGCTGGGGAATGTCGGGATTCCAGACCGGCTTGGGTGTTTTCGCATAGCTCTGGAACCGGCACCGGCGCAGGCCGGCGACCGCGCTTCCTTTCGTGCCGTCGACCTGCAGCGTGAGCAGGTCGTCGCGCCGCACCCGCACGGTCCAGGCGGAATTGAAATGCGCGATCGTCCCGCCGGCGAGGCGGAAGGTCGCATAGGCGGCGTCATCCGCGGTTGCCTTGTATTGGCGGCCGCCCTCATCCCACCGGAACGGGATGTGAGTCGCGCCCAGGCACGACACGGATTTCACCTCGCCGAAAAGATTGTCGAGCACGTAGCGCCAGTGGCACAGCATGTCGAGAATGATTCCGCCGCCGTCCTTCTTGCGGTAATTCCAGGACGGGCGCTGCGCCGCGGGCTGGCCCGAGCGCGTGTCGCCCTCGAACACCCAGTAGCCGAATTCGCCGCGCACCGAGAGGATGCGCCCGAAAAATCCCTCGTCGCGCAATTTCTTGAGCTTGAGCAGCCCCGGCAGCCAGAGCTTGTCCTGCACCACGCCGTGCTTGATGCGCGCTTTCTTCGCCGCCTTGTAAAGGCCCATCGCCTCGGCGAGGGAGGTGGCCACCGGCTTTTCGCAATAGATGTGCTTGCCGGCGGCGATCGCCTGCCGGATGAGCCTGGGGCGAAGCTGCGTCGAGGCGGCGTCGAAGAAGATCGTGTCGCTCTTCTCTTGCAGGGCTTGGCGCAAGTCCGTGGTGAATCTCTGGATTCCATGCTGACGAGCTAAATCCCCGACCTTTTCCAGGTTCCTTCCCACGAGAATCGGATCGGGCATCAGGCGCGTGCCGTCCTTCAGCCTGATCCCGCCCTGCTTGCGGATCTCCAGGATCGAGCGCACGAGATGCTGGTTGGTCCCCATGCGTCCGGTGACGCCGTTCATGATGATGCCGACCCGCTTCTCGCTCACCTGATCTCCCTCATCGAATTCCAGTCCGGCATCGCGCCGCTCGCAAAGCCGGGGCAATCGAGCGAGCCGATGCGCATCTCGCCCTTCACGATCCCTGGCCGCACCGCCCCGTGGCTGCGCTCATAGAGATCCGGATGCGCCGCAAGGAACGCCTCCTGCTCGGCCAGCGGCAGCCCGGCCATTCCATTCACGTAGTGATGGCCGTTGCGCTCGACGTGCTCGAGGCCGAGCAGCGACACGAGCGCGAGATCCTGCTGCAGCGCGAGGCCCGCCTGGATCGTGAGGTCCTCGCCCGACATGAAGTAGCCGCCGCCCCAGCTCGCGCAACGCGCGCGGTTGATGAGCGACTTGTAGATTCCCTTGCAGGTCTTCGACGACACGCCCTGGTAGCCGAGCGCCTTCGCGCGCGGGAAAGCCTCGAGCGAGTCGTCCGACTCGTCGATGATCACGGGCCTGTCGATCCCCTTCACCGGCCGCGCGAGCGCGTTCTTGCGGCTGACGGGCTGCTCGATGAAGAGAACGCTCTCGACAAGGCGCTTCAGGCGCGGCGCCGCCTTCATGCGCGACCAGAGCGCCGCGACGCCTTCGATGTCCTCGTACTGCTCGTTGCCGTCGAGCGAGGCGCGGTAGGGCGACTCGATGCGGTCGAGCACCGAGGCGATTGCCGAGAGCCGCTCGAGGTCGGCGACGGCGTCGCCGCCGACCTTCAGCTTGAAGTAGCGGTGCCCATAGCGCTCGACGACTTCTTCCAGCGTCTCGGGCAGGCCGTCATGCACCCGCTGCCTCGCGTCAGCCGCGGTGATGGGGTCTACCAGGCCGACGGTGTGGCGCGCGGCGATCGCCTTTCGTGGCGCGAGCCCGGCGAGGAACTCCGGCATGTGCAACCCTTCGAACTTTTCCGCGCCGATGACGTTCTTACGGATCGCCGTGTAGAAGGAAAGGCCGAGCGCGCGGCAAAGGGCGTCGAGCACCGCCCGGTCGAGGAGCGCCGGCCCGTAGTTCGCCACGAGCCCCTGCGCGGGCGAGCTATGCCGCCATGCTGTGGCGGCGTCGTGGGAGAGATAGCACTTGCGCGCGGCGCGCAGCGACTCGCGCAACTGCTCGAAATTGTCCTCGTTGGAGAGCGCGGGGTTCTTGTCGAACCACTTCGGAGCGAGGAGCTCGGCCGCCGCGCCTTCGGCTTCCCTGCCGTCCTCGGTACGGATGCGCACCCGGACGAAGGCCTGGGGGGCCTCGGTGAGCGTCACCACGCCGAAGCGGAACGGCATGCGCAGCCGCACGTCGCGCTCGAACAGCTCGACGTTCGCGATGCGCAGCCTGACGGCGCTCAGCGTGCGATCCATAATTAACCGGTTCGTTACATTCTATTTCGGCGCGAGCGCGGCGGGAAGCCGACGCGACGTCAGCATTTCGAAATACGCCTGCCAGCGCCGCGGGGCGCCTGCTTCCGCGCCGGCAGCGGATTCGACGTAGGCGCGGACCCGGCTCCTGCCCAGCGCGTAATTGACGATGTAGCTGCGGTAGGCATCGTAGAACCGCACGGCGCGCTCGGCGTAGGCGCGCGGCGCGAGCGTATAGCGGCCGAGCCACTCGAGGGTCGCCTCGCGGTCCGTCTCGCCCTCCAGATAGCGGCGCGCCGCCTGGATTCCGGCGGGGGACAGCTTGCGCAATTCGACGCCGACCCGGTGGTATTCGAGTGCGCGCGCCGGGCCGAGCCCCGCGAGCGGAAAAAGCGTGTCGCGCCAGAACGCCACGCGCTCCTCGTCCGGGAATGCAAGATCGACGCCGAACTCGGCCGCGCCCTCGGACACGAGCGACTGCGGCGAAAAAAGCGCAAAGAAGGAGAATTCCATCCAGCCGCGATCGCGCACGAAGTTCTTTTCCAGGAGCGCGTAGTAGGTGTGATGCCCGGGATACCCCTCGTGGCAGGCCAGATGGATCGCCTGGCCGATGTCCATCGGCAGCTCGACGTTGATCTGGAGGACGCTCCGGTAGTTGCCCTGGTACCAAAGATAGGCGGCCCAGGGCTTGCCCCGCACGTACTCGAGCGTGAAGCGCTCGCCAGGCGGCAGTTCGATGTGCGCGAGCGTGCGGCGCCGGCACTCCTTCACCGCCGCGTCGAGCACCGCGCTGACGCGCTCCTCCGGAATGACGAACTCCTTGCGATACGCCTCGACCCGGTCGCGCAACGCGCCCACGCCCGGCATCCGGCGATCGAGCTCGCGCACGATGGGGTCGAACTCCGCATCGGCGATGCGCGGCACGACGACGCCGGAGAGGACGCGCGATTCCTCGTCGAAGCGCATCTTTTCGCCGCCGACGATGCGCGCGCGGGCGGCGAGCGCGGGCAGCTGCTGGCGGAGATACGCGTAGCGCCGCATCACGCTTTCGTCCCGCGCCTCCTCCGCCGTCGGCTGCAGCGCGGCAAGGAGGCTGAGGGCGCGCGCGCCGATCTCGACGAGCGGCCATTTGGCGTGCTTCGCCTCCTCGCGCCACGCCGGCGGCCCGTAGTAGGCGTCGACGGAGTCGCGGTCATGCTCCCCCAGGGCGAGCCCGAGACGCACGTACTGCTCGGCCGCCTTGTCGATGGCAACCCGGGCCGGCGCCTGCCCGAAGGCGGTCGAAAAGACGAAAACGCAAGCGAGGACGAAAAAGAATCTAGGCAAGCCTGCTCCAGGATCGCACCGACCTCGCATAGCCCGGCGGCAGCTCGATCGAGCCGAGCTCCTCGGGTGCGTACAGCCCGAACGCCGAATGCTCTTCGCTCAACGCGGGCTTGAACTCGCCGCGCAGGCGGCAGCCGTAGGTGACGATGAACACATGCCGCCCGGCAATCACCTCGAAGAGGTAGCTGTCGAGGAGCCTGAGCGGCTCGACCTTCACCGCAAGCTCCTCCTCGAACTCGCGCTCGAGCGTTTCTTCCGGGGTCTCGCCGATCTCCAGGCCGCCGCCGGGCAATTCCCAGCCGCGCCGGTCGTTGCGCACCAGCACGGCCTTGCCATCGACGAGGAGCACCCCCTTGATGGACACGCGAAACATCAGGCAAGGATTCCGGGAATCTTCAGGACCTCCGGAAGCTGCACGATGTGGTGATCGGCGATCGCCAGCCGCTCGGCAATCCGCTCCGGCCAGAGCTCCCGGATGATTCCGGAAATGAACACGGCCTTCATGCCGACGGATTTCGCCGCGACGAGCTCGTTGGAGCCGCCGTCGCCGACGAAAAGGCAGTCCCCGGCCGGCAGGCCGAGCATCTCGAGGCACTTCAGGAAGATCTCCGGATCGGGCTTCGCCATCCCCACATGGCAGGAGATCACTTCGGCATCGAAGAGGCCGGCGAGCGGGCATTGCGCCCACGACGCCATCTCGATCGCATCGGCGTTGGTGATGAGCCCGACTTTCACGCCGGACTTGCGCAGCCGCTTGAGGGCGTCGATATTCGCCGCGGGAATCCTGCTCAGCGTATCCCGGAAGCGCTGGATGCGCACCTCGACGGTCGCGCGAATTCTGTCCTCCGGAATCGCCGGATCGATCATGTGCGCGAGGCTGCGCACGATGAGAAACGGGTCGGTCAAGGCGCCTGTCAGGCGGTCCCTCGAGCGCTCGTGCAGCACCCCATCCCACGCACGACGGTCGATTCCCAGCAGCGTCGAAGTGCCGGGCAGGTCGGACCACTCCGACTCCAGACCCGTCAGGGTATGGAACAGGTCGAAGATGACGCCGCGCACCGCCATCAGTCGCTCAGCTCCATGTGGATGCGCCCGGGCGTCGTTGCCACGACGCGAAAGCCTTCGCGCCCGTAGAACTTGCGCGCCGGATTGACCTCGAGCACGCGCACGCGCAGCGGCTTTTTCGCTTCGCGAGCCTCGCGCGCGAGCGCGCGCACGATCCGGGCGCCGATGCCGCGGTTCTGGTGGGAAGGCAGGATGAAGAGCTGGTCGAGCTGGATGTGGCCGTCGTGCCGCTCGACCCGCAGCACGCCGATATCGGCGCCCTCGAAGCGGATCACCTCCAAGGTCCCCGCCGCGATGCGCTCGTCGATGGCCATCCTGCTACCCTCGACGTCGAACGCACCCCATTGCTTCTCGTTGTAGTCGCGCATGGTCGTCTCGACGACGCGAAAGACGAATTCGGCGTCTTCGGCGGCAGCGGTCCGGAAGGCGAGGTCCGTCACCGGGGTCTTCGCGTCAGGCAGAAAGGTAGCCGAGCACCACGTCGGTCATGTGCTTGAGGCGCTCCGACTTGCTGCGCGCGGAAAGCAGATTGCGGTCGAAGATGGCCGAGAGCGTGTGCCGGTTGCCGAGATAGAAATAGCCCAGCCCGGCGATCGAGATGTAGAGCTGGACCGGGTCGACGCCGCGGCGGAACTCGCCCTTCTTCGCGCCACGCTCGAGCACCTCGCGGATCATCGCCACAAAGGGCGAATGCATCGCGATGATTTGCCGCGAGCGCTTCACGTGGCGCGCGCGGTGCAGGTTCTCGCTGTTGAGCAGCGTCAGGAACTCCGGATGCTCGAGGTAATAGCGCCAGGTGAACTCCACGAGGCGCCGCATCGCGCCGCGCGGATCGAGGTCGGTGAGGTGCAGCGCGCGCTCGGCGTTGCGGATGCGGCGGTAGTTCTCCTCGAGTACGGCGAGGAAAAGGTCGTCCTTGTTGCCGAAGTAGTAATAGAGCATGCGCTTGTTCGCGCCCGCCCGCGCCGCGATCCGGTCGACGCGCGCGCCGCCGAGGCCAAAACGGGCAAACTCTTCTTCAGCCGCGGCCAGAATCCGCCCTTGATTGCGTGCAGGATCGCGCCGCGAAGCGACGCGATGGGGATTCCTCCTGTTCATTCCATGCCGAGCAGCTTGTAGATCCGCCGCGTGTACTCGCCGAAGCGCTCGTGCGTCTTCATGTCGAGCGTCCGCGGGTGGGGCAGCTCGATCGGGAAGTTGTCGGCCATCTTCGCAGGCCCCGCCGTGAGCACGAGCACGCGGGTGCCAAGGAAGACCGCCTCGGAGATGCCGTGCGTGACGAAGACGATGGTCTTGCCCGCCTCCTTCCAGATGCGCAGGAGCTCGAGGTTCATCTTCTCGCGGGTGAGCGCATCGAGCGCCCCGAAGGGCTCGTCCATCAGCACTAGCTTCGGATCGTGCACGAGCGAGCGTGCGATCGCCGCGCGCTGCTGCATGCCGCCCGAGAGCTCGTACGGATACTTGTCCTCGTAGCCGGTGAGCCCCACCAGCGCCAGAAGGCTTTTTGCCCTGTCTTTTGCCTCCAAACGGGGAATTCCAAGAATTTCCGCAGGCAAAAGCACGTTCTCCAGAATCCGGCGCCACTTGAGCAGCAGCGGCGCCTGGAACACCATCCCCACGTCGCGCGCCGGGTCGAACGAGTGCGTCGCCGAGCCGATCGTCAGCTCGCCGCCGTCGTGCGGATGCAGGCCCGCGAGGATCTTGAGCAAGGTCGACTTCCCGCAGCCCGAGGGGCCGACCATCGAGACGAGCTCGCCCGGCATGACGTCGAAGGTCGCGTCCGACACCGCGAGGTGCTCCTGCCCGGCCCGGCGGTAGACCTTGCGGACGCCGCGCAGGCGGATGAAGGGTTCAGCCGATCCGGGCATCTTTCACGACCAGGAGTTTTTCCAGAAGCAGAACCGACCCGTACAGGACCATTCCGAGCAAGGTGATCAGCAGCACGGCCATGAACATGGCCGGCGTATCGAGCGTCACCTGCACCTGCAGCATGAGATAGCCCAGGCCCTTGTCCGAGCCGAGGAACTCGCCGACGATCGCGCCCGCCACCGCGAGGATCGCCGCCACCTTCATCCCGGAGAAGATGTAGGGCAGCGCGCCGGGCAGCTGGATCTTGGTGAAGAGCTGCCATCGCGAGCCCTTCAACGAGTGCACGAGGTCGAGGAGCTCCGGCTCGATCTCGCGCAAGCCCCGCGCCGTGGTAAGCAGGATCGGAAACACGCAGATCGAGAACGCCATCAGCGTGTTCGGAAAGATGCCGTACTTGAACCAGACGATGATGAGCGGCCCGAGGGCGACCTTGGGCACCATGTTGAGAGAAACCAGTATCGGCAGGAAGAAGGCTTCCAGCGTCTTCGACCAGGTGAAGAGCAGTGCTGCGGCGACCCCCACGACGAGCGCGAGCACGTAGCCGCCGAAAATCTCGGTGCCGGTGACGACGACGTTGGCCCACCAGTTGTAGTGCGGCTGCAGGAACGCGTCGAGCGTCGCGCCCGGCGAGGGCATGACGAACTTGGGCACATTGCCCAGCTTGACGAAGAGGTACCAGGCCAGGACGAGCGCGACGTGCGCGAGCACGGCGAGCGACCAGCGGAAGGCATTAGCGCTCATGTGATCCTCATGAAGACGGAAGCGTCGTAGGGAAGCGCGGGGCTGATGAAGGCGTTGTCGTTGCGCACGTAGTGCAGCGCGCAGGCGCGCCGCCAGCGCGCCGAGCGGTTGACCCCGGACTGGTGCACGGTGCCGCCATGGTGGAAGGAGACGCCGCCCTTGGGCACCGGCGCAGAGGTCATGGGCATTCCGCCCAGATCCTGGTCAGCGATCTGCAGGTTGAAGGGCTCGTCCGCCGGCGCGAAATGACGGATGAGCGCTTTGCGGTGCGAGCCCTCGCCGAAGGCCATGCAGCCGTTCTCGGCCGTGGCGTCATCGAGCGCGATCCACGCGGTGACGAGCGCTTCCGGATCGCGCGGGCCGAAATAGAAATTGTCCTGGTGCGCGGGCTTCGGCCCGCCGCCCTCCGGCGCCTTGAAGAAGATCTGGCTGAAGCACACCTGCACGCCTTTGCCGATCAGTGCTTCGACCCGCCCGACCAGGCGCGGATCGCGCGCGAGGCGCTCCACCGACGCGCGGTGGAAATGCGGGTTATCCAGCTTGCGCAGCACTTCTCGTGCCTTGACCCCGCCGTCCACGTACCAGCGCCGCTGATCGGGCGCGAGCGCGGCGAGAAACTCCTCGCCCCAGCGGCCGATGTCCTCCACGACGGCGTCCATCTCGGCCGCGGTGAAGACACCAGGCACCGTCAGGTGGCCTTTACTCCGGAATTCCTTCAGGTCAACCACCGCCGCAGATTCTTGCGCACAAATTTGTCGTCGTTCATTTCCGGATAGGCCTCGTACACCCGGTCGATCTCTTCCCTCTGCCCGGGCGATAGCGTCTCGTTCGGATCGAGGCACCAGATGCCCGCGAGCAGCCCCTGGCGGCGCAGCACCTCGTGGCAGCCGGGGATGCAGCCGGCGAAGTCGTTCGCCACGTCGAAAAATGCGCTGTTGGCGTCGGTGACTTTCGAGTCCAGCGCAAGAATGCTTTTGCTCACCGACTTTGTTTTCCTGATTTTTTCCAGAAGCTTGACAGCACTTCGCGTCCAGACGCTCCAATGACCCAGCAGCCCGCCTTTGATGCGGACTTCGATTCCCTTGACGACAAACGGCACCAGCAAATCCAGCACGATGTGGTCGTCGTTGCCGGTGTAGAGCGTGACGCGCTTCTCGGCGCGCGCGGCGACCAGGCCCTTCACCACATCGAGCGTGCGGTAGCGGTTGAAAGGCGCGATCTTGATGGCGATCACGTTGTCGATCAGGCAGAAGCGGCGCCAGAATTCCGCCGGCAGGTGGATTCCGCCGACGGCCGGCTGCAGGTAGAAGCCGACGAGCGGAATCTCGGCCGCGACCGCGGCGCAGTGCTCGACCAGCTCGTCGATGGAAGCGCCCTTCATGGGCGCGAGCGAGAGCATGCCCGCGTGATAGCCGAGGTCGAGGGCTTTTTTCGCTTCTTTCCGCGCCTGGTCCGTCCTGCCCGACAGACCTGCGATCAGCACCACCGGCCTGCGGACCCAGGTGCTCGCCTCCTCGGCGGCGAGCTTCAGAACCGGCTCGTAGAGTCCCGCCTCGCGGATCGCGAACTGCGTCGCGTGCACGCCGACGGCGAGCCCGCCCGAGCCCGCGTCGAGGTAATAGCGGCTGAGCGCGCGCTGGCGGCGCACATCCAGGCGGCGCGCGGCGTCGAGGGCGAGCGGGTGCGCAGGAATGACCGTTCCCCGACGCAGCAGCGCGAGTATTTCAGCGGGCAGCTGGGTCCAGTGCATGTTAACCGGGTGGTTACCCGATGGTAACATCGCCTCTCGAAAAACTCGGAGGCTCCATGCGCAAATTCCTCGTCGCCGCTGCGGCGGCGCTCGCCGCGTTGCCGGCCGCGGCCCAGCAGAAGCTGGACTTCATCCTCAACTGGGTGCCGGGCGGCGACCACGCGCCCTACTACTACGCCAAGGCGCAGGGCTGGTACGCCAAGGAAGGGATCGACCTCAACCTCGAGCCCGGCAAGGGCTCCGCGCTCGCGACGCAGAAAGTCGGCGCAGGCGCCAACCCGATTGGCCTTGCCGACATGGGCGGCGTGCTCGTCGCCAAGGGCAAGGGCGCCGATACGGTCGCGGTCTTCAACGTCTACGCCAACTCGCCGCAGGGCCTGTACTGGCTGAAGAGCTCGGGCATCAAGGGCATCAAGGATTTCCCCGGCAAGAAGATCGGCAACCCGGCCGGCGACGGCGCGCGCGTCATGTGGCCCGCCCTCGCCAAGGCGAACGGCATCGATCCCAAGTCGGTCACCTGGGTCAACATCGACCCGAACGCGAAGCTCTCGGCGCTGAAGGCGCACTCGATCGACATCACCACCTCGTTCTACAACCTGCACCATGTGTTCACGCGCGAGCTCGGCGCCGACATGGGCTTCGTCGCCTGGCGCGACATCGGCCTCAACCCCTACGGCAACTCGGTGATCGTGAACGCCGACTTCCTCGCCAAGAACAAGCCGCTCATCGCCAAGTTCGTGAAGGTGACGCAGCGCGCCTTCGGCGCCTGCGTGAAGGATCCCAAGCCCTGCATCAAGGCGCTGATCGACGCGAACGGCGCGTTGAATCTGGAGAACGAGACCGTCAACTGGGAGCTGGTCGAGGTGCTGATGAGCGACAAGGTCTCGCAGACCGTCGCGCTCGGCTGGCACGACGACGCGCGCATGAAGGCGGACTACGAGCTGGTGAAGGACTACGTCGGCGTCGACAAGCCCTATGACGTCAAGTCGACCTACACGAACGAGTTTCTCGACAAGTCCATCAAGATGAAGCCGGTCAGGCCCTGGACGCCGAAGGGATGAGCTAGCCGAGCTCGGGGCCGGCCGGACAGAAGACGAGTCCCGCCGCGCCGGGCGCGCGCGCCTCGCCCGGCGCGTGCACCATGCGCGTGAAGGGGCGCTGCAACACGAAGCCGGCTTCCTCGAGCCGGCTTTTCATTTCGGCTCGGGAATCGAGCAGATCGAGGTAGACCGGCGGCTTCACGGCCGCGAGCGCGGCGCAGAGCAGCTCCCAGGCGCCCTCCTCGTCGCGGGCGACGAGCGGTCCGATCTGCGTCGCTTCCCGTCCCTCGCGCCCGAGCACGAATCCCGAATCGGAAATGAGCGCGGCCTGCGGAAGGCGCCGCGCCAGATTCCGCAGCACCCCTTCGCGATCCGCACCGAAAGCCTCCTTGTCGACCTCCAGAATCCGGGGCCAGTCGGAAGCGGCGATCGGCCTTGCGCCCTTTCCCTTCAAAGTAATTTCTCCTGAAAGCGAAAAGCGCTTGAAGCCCCAGGTCGGCCTGAAGCCTTCCTGCCTGTAGACCTCGAATCCTGCCGGCGTCGCGTCGAGAAGCGAGGCGCGGCCGGCCCCGGAATTTTCCGCCAGGGCCTTTTTCAGGAGCTGCGTCGCGAAGCCTTTGCGGCGGTGCTCGGGCAGCACGAGCACCATCGCCACCCAGGCAAAGCGCGGCCCGTAGGGCAACACGACGGTCGAGGCGGCGAGCGTCCCGTCCTCGAGCGCAATGCCCCAGCCGTGCCCGAAGCCGAGCATCAGGCGCCAGTCGGCCTCGTTCTGGTTCCAGTGTGCCGACTTCGAGAGCGCCATGCACCCGGCGAGGTGCGCCTCGCCCAGGACCTCAGTATTTGCCATCCCGCGTTTCGAAGTGCGTCGGCTTGCTGAGCGAGGGCAGGCCGCGCGCGATCCAGTCGGCCTGCCAGTCGATGAGCCTGGCGAGCGGCACGCGCGTGGGCCCGAGCAGCGCCTGCGCGGCGCGCGTGTCGACGAGCCAGGCAGTCGGGGCTTCCTTGCCCGTGAGGCGAGCGGGCTTCTTGAAGCGCTTGGCAAATTCCTCCGCCAGCCAGCGCACGCTCGCCACCTCGGGACCGCTCACGTTGACCGGCCTGGCCGGCGCCGCGCAGTGCGCAAGCAGCCGCAGCGCCTGCTCGTTCGCATCGCCCTGCCAGATGACGTTGACGTGTCCCATCGTCACGTCGACCGGCTCGCCGGCGAAGACTTTCGCCCCGACGTCGTGCAGCACGCCGTAGCGCATGTCGATCGCGTACTCGAGTCGAACCAGGCAGACCTTGGTGCCGTGCGTGAGCGCGCCGTACTCGAACGCCTTCTCGCGCCCGACGCAGGAGGTGGCGTAATCGCCCGGCGGCGGCAGCGCCGGCGTTTCCTCGGTCGCGCCGCGGCCGGTCACGTCCGCGAAGGGATAGACGCAGGCGGTCGAGAACACGACGATGCGCGAATCGCGGAAGGCGTCCGCGACCAGGTAGGGCACGCGCACGTTCATGGCCCAGGTAAAGGCCGTGTTGCCCGCGGCGCCGAACTTGTGGCCGGCCATGAAGACGAGGTTGGGCGCGCGCGGCAGCTTCTCGAGCGCCGCGCGATCGAGCAGGTCGCAGGCGAGGCACTCGACGCCCTGGGCTTCGAGCTTCTCGCGCAGGCCTTTCTCGGAGAAGCGCGCCACGCCGATCACGCGACGCCCGGGGGCGGCGCGCTTCGCCATGCGCGCGAGCGTCGGCCCCATCTTGCCGCCCACGCCGAGAACGAGGATGTCGCCGGGCACGCGCGCGAGGTCGGCTTCGAGCTCGCGCGTGGGCTGCGTCATGCGCTCTTCCAGCTCGGCGACGTTCGCAAAGTGATTCACTCGGGGAATTATAATTGCGCGCGATGAAGCCGCCCCGGATCAAGACCACCGTCGTCGGCTCCTATCCCCTGCCCGACTGGCTGGCGGCGGCGCCCTCCGAGCAGGCGCTCCTCGACGCGACGCGCGTCGTCCTGCACACGCAGGAGCAGGCCGGCATCGACCTCGTCTGCGACGGCGAGCTCTACCGCTTCGACCTCAATCATCCGGAAACGAACGGGATGATCGAGTACTTCACCCGGCCGATGAGCGGCATTCGCAGCGACATCGGCTTTTCCGAATGGCTTGCCTACTCGAAAGGCGCCGGCATGCGCTTCCGGACGCGTCCGCCCGGCGTGGTCGAGGGCCCGGTCGGCGCCGGCACGCTCAACCTGTCGCTCGCCTGCGCGCGCGCGAAGCGGCTGGCGGGCAAGCCCTTGAAGTTCACGCTGACCGGCCCGCACATGCTCGCCAAGACGCTTCACGACCTGCACTACCACAGCGCCGAAAAGCTCGCGCACGCGATCGCGGATGTGCTCGCCGCGCAGGTGAAGCAGGTCGACGCGGCGGTCGTCCAGGTGGACGAAGCGAACCTGCCGGGCCATCCGCAGGAATGGGAGTGGGCTGCGGCCGCGATCAACAAGGTGCTGAAGGCGGTGCCGAAAACGTCCAAGGCGGCGGTGCACCTTTGCTTCGGCAATTACGGCGGTCAGAGCATCCAGAAAGGGACCTGGGCGAAGCTGATCGAGTACCTGAACGCGCTCAAGGCCGACCACATCGTGATGGAGTGCGCGCACCGGCCGCCCGAGGAGCTCGCCGTCTTCAGAGGCCTGCGCCGCGAGCTCGGCTTCGGCCTGGGCGTGATCGACATCAAGCGCACCGAGATCGAATCGCCGAGCGAGGTCGCCCGCTCGATCGAGCGGGCGGAGAAGATCCTCGGCAAAGGACGCGTGAAGTACGTGCATCCGGACTGCGGCTTCTGGATGCTCAAGCGCAGTATCGCGGACGGAAAAATCCGCGCCCTCGTCCTCGGTCGGGATCTGTATGAGGGCCGCGGAAGCTAGCGGGCGCGGTGACGGGCGAGTTCGGCGCGAATCTCGCGCAGCTTGGCCTTCACCTTGGCGGCGTTCTCGCCGCCGATCCGCAGCATGAGCTTCTGCCCGGCCGAGCGCGATTCCAGCTCGGCATCGGCGAACTGGTAGAGAACGCCGGGGCGCTCGAGCCCCGGCGGCTCCTTTAGCTGGGGCGCCGCGAGCAGGTCGTCGATCGCCGCGACCACCCGGTCGTTGAAATAGCCGCGCGGATCGCCGAGCTCCGCGTACGCCTTCTGAAAGAGCGGATAAAAGCGCACGTACAGGTCGACGGCCGAGCGCGCATCGAGCGCCTGGACGAGCGCGACGTAGGGCGCATAGCGCGCGGAATTACGCGCGTCGATCGCCGCGCCCCCACGGGTCTCAAAAGCCCCCGGCACCGCCTTGAGCGGCAGCATGCGCGCGGGCACGCTCCGGCGCGGCAGGTTGTCCACCGTGACCACGATCCTCGAGACGATCCGATCCGGCTGCAGCAGCGCCGAGAGCGCGTTGTTGCCGAGGAGCTTTGCGAGCGCTTCGCCCACCGAGCCGTCGCTTTGCGCGAGCGGCGGCAGCGCCTCGGGCGCGGCGGGCGTCTCGAGCGGATGCTGGATGGCGGGTGCGGGCGGTGCTTTGGCCTCGGGAGCGGCGCGCTGCTCCTCTCGCGGCGAAGTCCCGAACGGCTCGAACCGGTCGGATTTCCAGAAGTAGTAGGCGAGGCCGGCGCCGACCAGCAGGATCACGAAGCCAACCACCCAGGCAAGCGGTCCCACCGGCGCGGGCCGCAGCGGGCGAAGATAAGGACGATCCTCGCGTGGGGAGACGCCGGGCGAGGCGCCCGGCTCCGCGCCAGGACCTTTGGGCTCTACCGGAACAGAGCCTTCGACCATGCGGCACCCCAGTCCTGCCCAAGGACGTCGGTCTCGCGGCCGTCGGCCTCGAAGAACTTGTTGGGAATCTGGAACATGGCGAGCATGAGCCCGCCACCCGCGCCGGCCCAGGCCTCGTGGCGGCTCCCGGCCGGGCGCCAGACGTAGTCGCCCGCCTTGCATTCACCCTCGCCGCAGACGAGCGAGCCTTCCAGCACATAGGTCTGCTCGATGAGGACATGCTCGTGATCAGGCAGGCGCGCGCCGGGCGCGAACTTCATGAGCGAGGTGACCAGGCCCGTCTCGCGATCGACGAGCAGCGTCTTCATCTCGACGCCGGGAAAGCGCGTTTTCTCCCAGGGCAGCTTCGTCACTTCGACGAAGCGGGAAGCAAGGGGAGGAAGGCTCTCGTGGCGCTTCGCGTTCGGCGTCAGTCCGCTCATGTGGCTATCCTTTCCGGTGCTCGCCCACCCGCACGATCTTCATGGTGTTGGTGCCGCCCGCCTTGCCGATCGGCTCGCCGATCGTGAGCACGATCAGGTCGCCCTCCTTCACCACGTTATTCTCGACCAGCACCTTCTCCGCTTCGGCGAGCAGCTCCTCGCGGTCGTGGCCGACATACTTCACCATGAGCGGATAGACGTCGCGCAGCAGCGCGCAGCGGTAGCGCGTCGCGGTCTGCGAGGTGAGCGCATAGATCGGCACGCCGCAATTCAGGCGCGACATCCACAGCGCGGTCGAGCCCGACTCGGTGAGCGTCGCGATCGCCTTCACCTTGAGGTGAAACGCGGTGAAGAGCCCGGCCATGGCGATCGACTGGTCGACGCGCGTGAAGACGCGGTTGAGGAACTCCTGCTCAAGGGTCAGCGGCTGGGTCTGCTCGGCCTCGACGCAGATGCGCACCATCGCCTCGATCGTCTCGACCGGGTACTTGCCGCTCGCCGACTCGGCCGAGAGCATCACTGCATCCGTGCCGTCGAGCACCGCGTTGGCGACGTCCGACACCTCGGCGCGCGTCGGCACCGGGCTGGCGATCATCGACTCCATCATCTGGGTGGCGGTGATGGTGAGCTTGTTCAGCTCGCGCGCGAGGCGAATCATTTTCTTCTGCAGCGCCGGCACCGTCGCGTCGCCGACTTCCACCGCGAGATCGCCGCGCGCGACCATGATGCCGTCGCAGGCGTTCATGATGTCCTTGAGGGCTCCCTCGGCCACGGCCTCGGCGCGCTCGATCTTGGCGATGAGGAAGGCCTTGCCGCCCGAAGCCCGCAGCAGCTCCCGCGCCATGTACATGTCGGCGCCCGATTTCGGGAATGACACCGCGAGGTAGTCCGCGTTGATGCGCGCCGCGGTGCGGATGTCCTCGATGTCCTTCGGCGTAAGCGCCGGGGCGGTCAGGCCCCCGCCCTGGCGGTTGATGCCCTTGTTGTTCGAGAGCGTGCCGCCGTGGCGAACGACGGTGCGCACTTCGTCGCCCTGCACGCCGGTCACGTCGAGCACGATCTTGCCGTCATCGAGCAGCAGCACCGCGCCCGCGGAGACGTCGCGCGGCAGCTCCGGGTAGTCCAGCCCTACGCGCTTTTCGTCGCCGAGCTTGCAAGCCGCGTCGAGGATGAAGGCGTCGCCCTTGGCGAGCGTGACCTTGCCGTCCTTGAACTTGCCGACGCGGATCTTCGGGCCCTGGAGGTCGCACATGATCGCCACGGTGCGGCCGGTCTTGCTCGAGATCTGCTTGACGAGCGCCGCCCGCGCGAGATGGTCGTCGGCGGTGCCGTGCGAAAAGTTGAGCCGCACGACGTCCACGCCCGCCCGCACCATGCGCTCGAGCACGGCGGGGTCGGAGGAGGAAGGCCCGAGGGTCGCGACGATTTTTGTGCTGCGGAGCATTCTTGACGGCGCTTCTTTTTTTCAGTGTAGCACCGCCCCGAGCGCCCAAAATAAAACGGCGCAGCCGGATCTCTGGGATCTCGGGCTGCGCCGGTGGCCGGGCCAGCAGATTTCTCTGCTCCGACGAAACTCAGTCGCGAGATCCGTGCCAGAACATATTACACAGTGCGCTCAAGGAGTTCCGGCACGGCAGGCGGCGAGACCTGTCGGCTCTTCCCCACACAATTCGGCCAGTACGCTGATTTGCCGCCAACGCGTGACATCATTCGACGATGAACGACACGCTTGTCGTTTGCCTGTGCGCGGCCTGGTGCGACACCTGCGCCGAGTTCCGGGGCACGTTCACCCGCCTCAGCCACGCGCACCCGCAGGCTGCGTTCGTGTGGCTCGACGTGGAGGACGACGCCGCGCTCGTCGGCGACGTGGACATCGAGAACTTTCCCACCCTTGCGGTTTTCAGCGCCGGCGCGCCCAGGTTTTACGGCGTCACGCTGCCGCAGGAGGGCGTGGTGGCGCGCACGCTCGGCTCGGTCCTGCAAGAAAAGCACCCGGTCGCAGCGGTGCCGAAGGAAATTGCCGGCCTGCCGGCCGCTCTACGCTCTCGCCTCGAGCGCCGCGACCGCGGGTAGCGTCTTGCCCTCGAGAAACTCGAGGAACGCCCCGCCCGCAGTGGAGATGTAGCCGATCTTGTCGGCGATGCCGAACTTGTTGATCGCGGCAATCGTGTCCCCCCCGCCCGCGATCGAGTAGGCGTCCGATTCGGCAATCGCTCGCGCGAGCGCCTCGGTTCCCTTGGCGAAGGGCGCCATCTCGAACACGCCGACGGGTCCGTTCCACACGATCGTTCCGGCTCCGCTGACGATCTTCGCGAGCTCCTTGCGGGATTCCGGGCCGATATCGAGGATCATCTCGTCGCCCTGCACTCCGGCCACCGACTTGGTTTCGGCTCGAGCGCGCTCAGACATCTCGGTGGCAACCACCACGTCGGCCGGCAGCGGCACCTGCGTCGCCGCCATGATTTTCTTCGCCTCGCCGACCAGATCTTTTTCGGCAAGCGATTTGCCGATCGGCTTGCCGCTGGCCAGCAGAAACGTGTTGGCAATGCCGCCGCCCACGACGAGGCGGTCGACCTTCTTCGCGAGCGCGTCGAGAATCGTGAGCTTGGTCGAGATTTTGGAGCCGGCGACAATCGCCACCAGCGGCCGCTTGGGGTTGGCGAGCGCCTTGCCGAGCGCATCGAGCTCCGCGGCCATGAGCGGACCCGCGCACGCGACCTTTGCGAAGCGCGCCGCGCCGTGCGTGGTCGCCTCGGCGCGGTGCGCGGTGCCGAACGCGTCGTTCACATAGACGTCGCAGAGCGCGGCGATTCTCTTGGCGAGCGCCTCGTCGTCCGCTTTTTCGCCCTTGTTGAACCGGCAATTTTCGAGAAGCACGACCTGTCCCGGCTTGACCTCGACGCCGTTCAGCCAGTCGCGGACCAGCGGAACTTTCATTTTCAACTGCTCTGAAAGCTTCTCCGCAATCGGCTTGAGCGAGTCTTTCTCATCGAACACTCCCTCCTTGGGTCTTCCCAGGTGGGAGGTGACCATCACCGCGGCGCCCTGCTTGAGCGCGAGCTGGATGCCCGGCAGCGAGGCGCGGATGCGCGTGTCGTCGGTGATGTTGCCGGCCTCGTCCTGCGGGACGTTCAGGTCGGCGCGAATGAAGACGCGCTTGCCGCGGAGCTCCTGCTCCGCCATGCGCTTGAACTTCATCTACTTCGCGGTCGCGACCTCGGCGCCGACTTCCGCGAAGGCCGCGGTGACATCGAGCATGCGGTTGGAGAAGCCCCACTCGTTGTCGTACCACGAGCAGACCTTCACGAGCGTGCCGTCCGAGACGCGCGTCATGGTCGAGTCGAAGATCGAGCTCGCCGGGTTGTTGTTGAAGTCCGACGACACGAGCTGCTCGGTGCTGTACTCGAGCACGCCCTTCAGGTCGCCGTCGCACGCCTGTTTGACCGCCTTGTTCACCTCTTCCACCGTGGTGGGACGCTTGGCGACGAAGGTGAGGTCGACGATGGAGACGTTGATGGTGGGCACGCGTACCGAAAAGCCATCGAGCTTGCCGTTCAGGTGCGGCAGCACGAGCCCCACCGCCGCGGCGGCGCCCGTCTTGGTCGGAATCATGTTGTGGCCGGCGGCGCGCGCGCGGCGCAAGTCCTTGTGATAGACGTCGGTCAGCACCTGGTCGTTGGTGAACGAGTGGATCGTGTTCATCAGGCCCGAGACCACGCCGATGCGGTCGTCGATCGCCTTCACGAGCGGTGCAAGGCAGTTCGTCGTGCAGGAGGCGTTGGAAATCACGCTGTCGGAGTCCTTCAGTGTCTTGTGGTTCACGCCGTAGACGACCGTGCGGTCGACGTCCTTCTCGCCCGGGGCGGAGATGATCACTTTCCTTGCGCCCGCGGCGAGGTGCGCGCCCGCCTTCGCCTTGCTCGTGAAAAGGCCGGTGCACTCGAGCACGATGTCGACGCCGAGCGCCTTCCACGGCAGCTTCGACGGGTCGCGCTCCGCCACGACCTTGATGCGGTCGTTATCGACGACGATGCTGTCGCCGTCGACGCGCACCTTCGAGGAAAACGGCCCGTGCGCGGTGTCGTACTTGAGCAGGTGCGCGTTGGTGGCGGCGTCCCCCAGGTCGTTGATCGCGACGAACTGCAGCTTGTGCTTTTTGCCGCCCTCATAGTGGGCGCGCAGGACCATGCGCCCGATGCGTCCGAATCCGTTGATGGCAACTTTGATGGTCATTTGGCAACTCTCCTTACTGCGTTGGCCACGTTCTCCGGTGTAAAGCCGAAGTGCTTGAAAACCTCGGGCGCCGGCGCCGACTCGCCGAAGCGGTCCAGGCCCACCACCGCACCTTCGAGCCCGACGTACTTGCGCCAATAGTCGCTGACGCCGGCTTCCACCGCCACCTTTCGGACCCCGGGAAGGAGCACCGAGTTCCGGTAGGCCTCGTCCTGGCGGTCGAACACGTTGGTCGAGGGCATCGAAACGACGCGCACAGGGAAGTCGAGCAGCTTCTGCGCGGCGAGCGCGAGCTGGACTTCGGAACCCGTCGCGATCAAGACCGCTTTGGCGCCCGGGGCATCCGACAGAACATAGCCGCCCTTTTTGACATCCGCCATCGCTTTGGCGTCGCGGCTGCAGAAAGGCAGGTTCTGGCGGGAGAGAAGCAGCGCCGCGGGGCCGTTCTTGCGCTCGAGCGCCGCCGCCCAGGCCACCACGGTTTCCACCGTGTCGCAGGGGCGCCAGACGTCGAGGTTCGGAATGAGGCGCAGCGACGCGGCATGCTCGACGGGCTGGTGCGTGGGGCCGTCCTCGCCCAGACCGATCGAGTCGTGGCTGAAGACGAAGAGGGTTCTCGCCGCCATCAGGGCTGCGAGTCGCAGGGAGTTGCGCGCGTAATCCGAAAATACAAGGAACGTCCCCCCGTAGGGGATGAAGCCGCCATGCAACGCGATGCCGTTCATCGCCGCGCCCATGCCGAACTCGCGCACGCCGTAGAAGACGTAGTTGCCGTCGCCTTCCTTGCCCATCGGCTTGGAGGCCTTCACCATCGTCAGGTTGGAGCCGGTCAGGTCGGCCGAGCCGCCCACGAGCTCCGGCATCGCGGGAACCAGCGCCTCAAGAACGTTCTGCGAGGCTTTTCGCGTCGCAATGGTTTCCGCCTTGCCGCTGGTTTCTTCAAGCAAAGCTTTTATCTTGCCGGAAAAACCTTCCGGCAAATCGCCGTTCGTCCGGCGCAGGAACTCCTTGGCCAGCTCCGGATGCGCTTTTTCGTACGCGGCAAAGGCGCGCTTCCAGCGGCGCTCGGCGCGTTTGCCCCGCTCCCTCGCGTCCCAGCCGCGATAGACGCTGTCGGGAATCTCGAACGGCCCGTAATTCCAGCCGAGCGCGGCGCGCGTCGCGGCGATTTCCTTCTCGCCGAGCGGCGCGCCGTGCGCGGCGCCGGTGCCCGCCTTGGTCGGCGCGCCCTTTCCGATCACGGTCTTCGCGCAGATGAGCGTCGGCTTCCCGCGTTCACGCTTCGCTTTCCTGAGCGCGCGGTCGACCGCCTCGACGTCATGGCCGTCCACGTTCGCGATCACCTGCCAGCCGTAGGACTCGAAGCGCCGGCGCACGTCGTCGGTGTACCACTGGCGGATGTCGCCCTTGTCCGAGTCGATCGAGATGCCGTTGTCGTCGTACACGGCGATGAGCTTGCCCAAGGCCAGCGTGCCGGCGAGCGCGCAAGCCTCGTGCGAGACGCCTTCCATCATGCAACCGTCGCCGAGGAACACCCAGGTGCGATGGTCGACGATCTCGTGGCCGGGCCGGTTGAACTGCGCGGCCAGCAGCCGCTCGGCGATCGCCATGCCGACGGCGTTGGAGATGCCCTGGCCGAGCGGCCCGGTGGTCGTCTCCACGCCCGGCGCGCAGCCGCGCTCGGGATGGCCCGGGGTCTTGGAGCCGAGCTGGCGAAAGCGCTTCAACTCCGCCATCGGCAGGTCGTAGCCGGTGAGATGCAGGAGCGCGTAGAGCAGCATCGAGCCGTGGCCGTTCGAGAGCACGAACCGGTCGCGGTTCGGCCAGCCCGGGTTGGCGGGGTTGTGCGTGTGATGGCGCTGCCAGAGCGCCACCGCGATCTCCGCCATGCCCATCGGCATGCCCGGATGGCCCGACTTTGCCGCCTCGACCGCGTCCATCGCGAGCGCGCGCAGCGCGTCGGCCAGTTCGCGTTCCGGCGCCGGGGAATTCATCGCGTGCGGGCGGGCAAAATGAAAATAAACGAGGGGGAGAGCAAATTATATAAGACCCCCTTTTTATAATTCCCGTCCATGATCGAAATGCCCTTCCGGAGCCCCGAGCTTTTCGAAGGCGGCGTCGCGGCACCTGCGCCGAGCGAAACGTCGCTCTGGTTCGTGTTTCGCGGCGACCGGCTTCTGGTCGAACTGGGCCCGCCGAGCACGGCCGATTCGGGCGACCTGCGGGTGACGCGCCGCCCGTCCTGGGCCCGGCTGCCGTTGTTTAAAAGCAACAACCCGTTGTGGTTTCAACCCGCCCGCCCCCTATATCTAGGGCGCCTGGCTGGGGCCGACTGCTGGGCGGCGGAAGTGCCGGCCGAGGCGCCGCCCCCTCCGGCAGGCACCGCCTGGGAGGGGCTGCGCACGCTCTTCAGCGTGCTCGAGGATGCGCACTTCGCGCTCGCCGGGCGCGCCATCCAGCTCCTCGACTGGGACCGGCATCACCGCTTCTGCGGCCGCTGCGGAACGCCGACCGAAGCGAAAGCCGAGGAGCGGGCGCGGGTCTGTCCGGCGTGCAAGCTGTCCTCCTACCCGCGGCTCGCCCCCGCCGTAATGGCTTTAGTCAAAAGAGAAAACGAGATCCTGCTGGGTCGCAGCCCGCATTTCCCCCCGGGGATGTTCAGCGCGCTGGCGGGCTTCGTCGAGCCGGGCGAGACGCTCGAGCAGTGCCTTGCGCGCGAGGTGGCCGAGGAGGTCGGCGTGCAGGTGTCTCATATTCGCTACTTCGCCAGCCAGCCGTGGCCCTTTCCGAACTCGCTCATGATCGCGTTCGTGTGCGACTGGGAGAGCGGAGAAATACGTCCGCAAGTGGGAGAAATCGAGGCCGCGGAATGGTTTAGCGTATTGCAATTGCCGAAGCTTCCAAGCAGAATCTCCATCGCTCGGCGGCTGATCGATTCGGTGGTCGCGGAGATTCGAGGACGGTAGCGGGCGAAAGGGAGGCTTGGAGCGAATTTGAACGAGCCTGAAGATCCCAACAAGAACAAACCGCCGCATCAGGGCGCAGAGGCGCAGCCAGAACTGCAGGGGGCTGCGCCTTCTTCTTTTCCGGCCCGCCTGATCACCGACGGCCGCCGGCTGACCGAGCCCCTGAACGATTCGACCGGCTTCTACATCGAAGCGAGCCGCAAGGTCGGCGAGTGGCAGACGCGCCTGCACAAGGTCGAGATCTACGACACCGAGCACTACGGCCGCATCATCCGCATGGACGGCCTGAACATCACCTCGGAGCGCGAGGAGTTCGTCTCGCACGAAAACCTCATCCATCCGGCGCTCGCCGCGCAGCCCGCGCCGAGGAAAGTGCTGATCGTCGGCGGCGGCGACGGCGGCGCGGCCGAGGAGGCGCTGAAGCACCCTTCGGTCGAGCAGGTCACGATCTGCGAGACCGACCCCGACATGGTCGAGGTGGCGAAGGAGCATTTCTTCGCCGTGCACCGCGGCGCCTTCGACAACCCGAGGCTGCGCGTGGTCTTCGCCGACGCGCTGCGGCTCGTGCGCGACACGCAAGAGCGCTTCGACCTTGTCGCGCTCGATCTAAACGAGCCGACCGGCGCGCCCGAGCCGCTCTACTCGGTGGAATTCTTCCAGCACTGTCGGCAGGCGCTCGTTCCGGGCGGGGCGCTCGTGCTGCACCTGGGCACGCCGGTGGCGCGACCCGAGCGCGTCGCCGAGATCGCGCAGCGGCTGAACGGGATCTTCCGCATCGTGCGACCCTACACGATGTACGTGCCGCTCTACGGCGCGCAGTGGGCGATGGCGGTGTGCTCGGACAAGCTCGACCCCAAGGCGGTCACCGCCGACGAGATCGACCGCCGCATCGAGCACCGCAAGCTGCAGGATCTCAAGTTCTACAACGGCGAGACGCACGAAGGCGTCTTCGCGCTGCCGAACTTCATCCGTGACCTGGTGATTCCGCCGCGCCTCAAGCTCCAGGCGCGCGGGCGGCGCCTGGGCGTCGTGAGGGCGGCCGTCAAGTAGCCTCTAGGCGAGGCCCTTCAGGACCTCGCGCACCGTTCCGAAGAGCTGGTCGATCTCCGACTTCTGGATGATGAGCGGCGGCGCCATCGCGATGGTGTCGGCGGTCACGCGGAAGTAGACGCCCTTCTCGAATCCCTTCAGGTGCGCCTCGAAGCCGCGCGCGCCCACCTTGCCCTCGCGCGGCGAGAGCTCGACCGCCGCGATCAAGCCGATGTTGCGGACGTCGATCACGTTCGGGCAGTCTTTCAGCGAATGCGCGCCGTCTTCCCAGTATTTCGCAAGCTCGCCCACCCGGGTGAGCAGGCCCTCTTCCTCGTAGACCTCCAGCGTCGCAAGCCCCGCCGCGCAGGCGAGCGGGTGCGCCGAATAGGTGTAGCCGTGCGGGATGTCGATCGCGGTCTCCGGGCCGCCCATGAACGCCTGGTAGATCGTTTCCTTCATCATCACCGCGCCCATCGGCACGGTGCCATTCGTGATGCCTTTCGCGGTCGTGATGAGGTCGGGGGTGACGCCGAAGAACTGCGAGGCGAAGGGCTTGCCAAGGCGCCCCCAGCCCGTGATCACCTCGTCGAAGATGAGCAGGATGCCGTGCTTGTCGCAGGTCTCGCGCAGCTTCTGCAGGTAGCCGACCGGCGGCACGAACACGCCGCCGGAGCAGGCGACCGGCTCGACGATGACCGCGGCGATCGTGGAAGGATCATGCAGCTGGCACAGGCGCTCGAGGTCCTCGGCGAGCTCCACGCCGTGCTTGGGCTGGCCGCGCGAAAAGGCATTGCGCGCCGGGTCGTGCGTGTGCCGGATGTGATCGACACCCGCGACCAGCGCGCCGAAGATCTTGCGGTTGCCGACGATGCCGCCCACCGCCGTGCCGCCGAAGTTGACGCCGTGATAGCCCTTCTCTCGCCCGATCAGGCGCACGCGCTGGCCCTCGCCGCGGTTGCGGTGGTAGGCGATGGCGAGCTTGAGCGCCGTGTCGACCGACTCGGAGCCCGAGTTGGTGAAGAACACGCGCGTCAGGCCCGAGGGCATGAGCGGCGCGATGCGATCGGCGAACGCGAAGGCGAGCGGATGGCCCATCTGGAAGGGCGGCGCGAAATCGAGCGTCGCGACCGCCTTCTGCACGCCCTCGACGATTTTCTTGCGGCAATGGCCGGCGTTCACGCACCACAAGCCCGAGGTGCCATCGAGGATCTTCCTGCCCTCGGGCGTGTAGTAGTACATGCCCTCGGCGCGCGCCAGCAGGCGCGGCGTCTTCTTGAACTGGCGGTTGGCCGAGAACGGCATGAAAAACGCCGAGTTCTCGAGCGAGGTGGAAACGGCTTCGGGGCGGGCTCGTTCGTTCATGGCGGCCTCCTTGGGGTTGCTGCCAATGGTAGCGCACGCGTAATACGGCAGGGGGTACGCTCGTTCGGAATGAAGATCTTGACCCGCCTTATGACTCCGAGCCTGATCGCCCTGGCTTGCCTGGCCGGAGGCGCGCGCGCGCAGTCGCAGCTGCCCGACCTTGGAACTGAAGCGCCCGCCAAGCCGGAACGCCCGGCGCGAAACTACCTGCTGCCCGCCGCGGAAATCGCGACCTTCGATTTCCTGCTCAATCGCTACAACCGCTGGTTCCGGCACGATCCCGAGTACAGCGTCGACGCGTTCACGATCAACCGCAACCTGCGCAGCAGGTGGGTCGTCGACAACGACCCGTTCAAGGTCAACCAGTTCCTGCATCCCTACCAGGGCTCGATGTACCACGGCTTCGCGCGCTCCACCGGCTTCGGCTTCTGGGAATCCATGGGGTACACCTTCCTCGGCAGTGCAGGTTGGGAGATCGCCGGCGAGAACACCCGACCCTCCCGCAACGACCAGATCGCGAGCGGCATCGCCGGAAGCTTCCTCGGCGAGGTGCTCTACCGGATGTCGAATCTCGTGCTGGAAAGGGGCGAGCGCGGCAGCTGGCTGCGCGAGGCTTCCGCCGCCGCCATTTCTCCCGCCACAGGCTTCAACCGCCTGGCTTTCGGCGAGCGCTTCAAGGCGCTTCTCGACAGCAACCATCCGGCCTATTACAGCCGCCTGCAGCTCGGCAGCGCCGCCACCACGCAAAACGTCGCGGGCAATTCCACCGAGGGCAAGAAGTCGCAGGTGCTCGCCGACTTCTCGATGGACTACGGCCTCCCCGGCAAGCCCGGCCATCGCTATCTGCGGCCCTTCGACTATTTCAGCTTCCAGGCGGTCGGCTCTAGCGCCAACGGCATCGAAAGCCTGAACACGCGCGGCCTGCTCCTGGGCCGTCCCTACGAAATCGGCGAACACTACCGCGGCATCTGGGGCCTCTACGGGGGCTACGACTACATCGCGCCGCAGCTCTTTCGCATCTCCAGCACCGCGCTGTCGCTGGGCAGCACGGCGGAATACCGGATCTCGGACGCGCTCGCGCTGCAGGGCACCGCGCTCGCGGGCGTCGGCTATGCCGGGGTCGGCACGCTGCACGGCACCGACAACCGGGATTACCACTACGGGGTCGCGCCGCAGGCGCTGCTGGCGCTGCGCCTCATCTACAAGGACCGCGTTTCGCTCGACCTCAACGGGCGCGAGTACTTCGTCAGCAAGGTGGCCGGCGCCGGCAACGGCGGCCACGACAACATCGCGCGCGCCGACATTTCGCTCACCTTCCGCATCCACAAGCAGCACGCCGTGGCGATCAAGTACCAGTGGTCGCGCCGCGACGCGACCTTCCCCTCATTCAACGACCTTACCCAGGCGCGCGGCACTCTCGGCATCTACTACACCCTGCTCGGCCAGGATCGCTTCGGCACCTTCGACTGGCACTAGCCATGCGCGTAACCTGACGGGATGTCTTCGAAAAAGCCCCTCGTCCTCGTCGCTGCCGAGGCGCCGCTGCGCGCCAAGCCCACCTCGCCGCCCTTTCCCGCCGAGATGGTGGCCAGAGTCGCCGCCGGCCGCGACAAGCAGCCGCTCGGCGATGTCTTCGGACTCACCAATTTCGGCGTCAACCTCACTCGGCTGGCGCCGGGCGGCCAGTCGGCGCTCCGGCACGCGCACGGCAAGCAGGATGAGTTCGTCTATGTTCTGGAGGGCGAGGCAGTGCTGATTACGGACGCCGGAGCATCGACGCTGCAGGCCGGCATGTGCGCGGGCTTCAAGGCGGGAACGGGCGACGCGCATCACCTCGTCAACCGCTCGCAAAAGGACGTCGTGTTCCTTGAAGTCGGCGACCGCAGCGCCGGGGACAGCGTCGCCTATCCGGATGACGACGTCGCGGCCGTCTGGGAAGACGGCCGATTCAAATACACCCGCAAGGACGGAACGCCGCTCTAGAGCCTCAGCCCGGCCAGGCGACGACCTTCTGCTTCTGCTCGCCCAGCCCCTGGATGCCGAGCGTCATCACGTCGCCCGGCTTGAGGAACACCGGCTCGGGCTTCATGCCCAGGCCCACGCCCGGCGGCGTGCCGGTGCAGATGATGTCGCCTGGCAGGAGCGTCATGTACTCGCTCACGTGCGAGACGATCTGGGCGCAGCTGAAGATCATGGTGCGCGTGTTTCCATGCTGCATGCGCTTGCCATTCACGTCCAGCCACAGGTCGAGCGTCTGCGGGTCCCTGATCTCGTCGGTGGTGACGAGCCAGGGCCCGATCGGGCCGGCGGTATCGAAGCCCTTGCCCTTGTCCCACTGCCCGGCCGGGCGGCCGAGCTGGAAGGCGCGCTCGGAGACGTCGTTGACGATGCAGTAGCCCGCGACGTGCTTGAGCGCGTCGGCCTCCGACACATACTGCGCCTTGCTGCCGATCACGATGCCGAGCTCGACTTCCCAGTCGAGCTTGGTCGAATGCTTGGGCTGGATGATGTCGTCGTTCGGCCCGTTGATGCAGGTGGTCGCCTTCATGAAGACGATCGGCTCGCTTGGGATCGCCTGGCCGGCCTCCTTGGCGTGATCGGAGTAGTTCAAGCCGATGGCGACGAACTTGCCGATGCCGACGTAGGGCACGCCCAGGCGCGGGTGATTGGCGACCACCGGCAGCGACTCGGGCTTCACCTTGGCGAGCATCTTCAGGCCGCGCGGGGAGAGCTCGTTCGGGCCGATGTTGCCGATCACCTTCGAGAGATCGCGCAGGCGCCCTTCGGCGTCGATCACGCCGGGCTTCTCGAATCCGTTCTTGCCGTAGCGGCAAAGCTTCATATGGTCATGCCTCCGTCAATCGAATACATGTTGCCGGTCGCAAACAGCGACTCGTCGGATGCGAGGAACACGAGAATCCCCGTGATGTCGTCGACCGAGCCCAGGCGCCCCATCGGCTGGCGCGCGATGAAGTCCTTCTTCGCCTGCACCGGATCGGCGAAGGCGGCGATGCGGCCGGCGAGCGAGGGCGTGTCCACGGTGCCCGGCCCGATGCAGTTGCATCGAATCCCCTGCTTCACGTAGTCCGCGGCGATCGCCTTGGTGAGCCCGATGACGGCGGCCTTGGTCGCGCCGTAAACGAAGCGGTTCGGCAGCCCCTTCACGCTCGAGGCGATCGAGGACATGTTGATGATCGAGCCCTTGCCCTTTTTGAGCATGCCGGGCAGGAACGCCTTGGTGACCCAGAACATCGAGCGCACGTTCAGGTTGAAGCTGAAGTCCCAGGCCTTGTTGTCGCACTCGAGGATGGTGCCGTGGTGCACGAACCCGGCGCAGTTGAAGAGCACGTCCACGGCGCCGACCTCGCCGGCGACTTTCTTGATTGCGGACTCGTCCATCACGTCGAGCGCGCGCGTCTTCAAGCCCTGCTTTTCCAGGTCTCCGAGCAGGCTCGCATTGACGTCGGTGGCCCAGACCTGGGCGCCTTCGCGCGCGAACGCGAGCGCCGCGCCGCGTCCGATGCCCTGACCGGCGGCCGTGACGAACGCGACCTTGCCTTCGAGCCGTCCTGCCATGGATTTGTCTCGTCCTTGCGGGAAAGGCGGCGATTATAAATGCAACGGGCGCCGGCTTTCGCCGGCGCCCGTCGCGGAACAGCGATCCTGCGTTTACTTGCCGGCCGCGGCCTTCTTCGCGGGCGCGCCCGAGGGCGTGCTGTACATCTTGTCCTTCCAGTAGTACTCGCCGGCGAAGTTGTACGCCGGGTACCAGGAGAGGCGATACGGCACGATGTTCTCGGCGTATTTCTTCTGGCTGTCGATCACTTTCTTGTAGAACGGGTTCTTCGCCGCATACTCCGAGGAAATCTTCTCCCACTCATTGAGAAAGTTGCGCAGGATCTCGTCCGGCGTGCGGTGCATCACCACGCCCTGCTTGATGAGGTCCTTGCACGCTTCCGCGGTCTCCTGCTTGAGCAGCTGGTTGCGGACGGTCGTGGCATAGACCGCCGCGGCCTTCGACATCTCCTGCAGGTCCGCGGGCAGCTTCTTCCACACGTCCTTGTTGAAGATGAGCTGGCCGCCCGTGATCGGCTCATGCATGCCGGGCGCGTAGTAGTGCTTGGCGACCTTGTGCAGGCCGAGCTTGCGGTCTTCCTCGCAGTTGATCCACTCCGCGCCCTGGATGACGCCGCGCTCCATCGCCGGCACGATCTCCCCGCCGGGCAGCGTGACCACCGCGACGCCGAGCCGCCCGTAGGTCTCCGCGCCGATGCCGAAGATGCGGTACTTCATGCCCTTCAGGTCCTTCAGGCTGTTGATGGGCTTGTTGAACCAGCCCAGACCCTGCGGATAGTCGGTCGGAATCGGGAAGCCGACGATGTTCAGCTTGAGCTCGTTGTCATAGAACTCCTGGAGCAGCTGCATGCCCCCGCCCTGCAGGTACCAGCCCCAGTAGTCCTCGCCGTCCATGCCGAAGGCGGGCCCGTGCGACATCGGGATGGTCGCGGTGTTGCGGCCCTGGATGTAGCCGAAGGTGATCATGCCGACGTCCAGCACGCCCTTCGAGACGGCGTCGAACACCTCGAACGGCGGAACGATCGCGCCGCCGGGCTGCGTCTCGGCCTTGAAGCGGCCGCCGGACATCTTCTCCATCTGCTCGGCCCAGAGCTTGAAGATCAGATGGAAGTTGGCGGTCGCCGGATGGCTCGACTGGCCCTTGAGGGCGAACTTGGCCTGGGCAAACGCCGATCCTGGTGCGGCCATCACCAGACCTGCGGTCGCGAGCGCGACCAGCATTGCATGAAGCCTGCGCATTTGGGTTCCTCCTCCCAGAGAATTGATCGCCCCCCTTTAGGGCGCCACCACACACTAGGCCGCGCCGCGGCGCACTGTCAAGCAGATGCAAGCTGGAAGGCCTGCGCTGCGCAAGTAACTTTCTGGTTAATAGCGGCGCCCTCGGGCTAGAATCGCCGCCAGAGGAGGCTCTACCCATGCCGGCCAGTTCCGGGACGGCGCCCTCGCCCGAGGCGAGCGGCGACTTCCCGCCGGTCTTCTATGCCGTCATCCGGCGGCTCGACCGCTTCTCGGACCTGACCGGGAGGCTCTTCGCGCTGACGCAGATCTACCTCATGGTGATCATCACCTACGAGGTGGTCTCGCGCTATTTCTTCGGCTCGCCCACCGTCTGGGTGTTCGAAGGCAGCACCATGGCGAACGGCGCGAGCTTCATGCTCGCCTGCGGCTACGCGCTCTACAAGGGCGCGCACGTGCGCACCGACATCTTCTGGGAGCAGTTCTCCGAGCGCCGCAAGGGCGTCATCGACCTCGTCTCGTATCTCGTGCTCTTTTTCCCGACCATGATCTTCTTCATGTGGGTGGGCATCGACGGCACGATCCACTCCTACATCACCGGCGAGCGCTCGATGGAGAGCATCTGGCGCGCGATCATGTGGCCGTTCCGCGCCTCCATTCCGCTCGCCGCATTCCTGTTCATGGTGCAGGGCGTGTCCGAGTCGCTGAAGTGCCTCTACCAGATCCGCTTCGGCCGCGAGTTCCAGCACCGCGAGAAGCTCGAGGTCTGACGGATGAGCGGCCTCGAGCTCCTCGGCATGGCGATGATGGTGGTGATGCTCTTCGCCATCTTCATCGGCCTGCCGATCAGCTTCACGCTGCTCTTTCTCGCGCTCATCTTCGGCTACATGGGCCTGGGGCCGCGCGTCTTCAACCTCGCCTATCTGCAGACCTTCGGGCTTATGAAGCAGGACGAGTTCGTCGCCGTGCCCATGTTCGTGCTGATGGGCTACATCTGCGACCAGGCGGGGTTGATGGAACGATTGTTCATCGCCTTCCGTAACCTGTTCGCGCCGGTGCGCGGCGCGCTCTATGTGGTGGTGATCCTCACGGCCACGCTTTTCGGGATCGCCGCCGGCACCGTCGGCGCGACAGTAGTGCTGCTCGGCATCATGGCCGGCCCGATGATGATCAGGATGGGCTACGACGCGCGAATGTCGGCGGGCTCGATCGCCGCGGGCGGCACGCTCGGCATCCTCATCCCGCCCTCCGTGATGCTGGTCGTCATGGCGCCCGTGCTCGACATCTCGATCATCGACCTCTATGCCGCGGCCTTCGGGCCGGGCTTCCTGCTCTCGGCGATGTACATCATCTACACGCTCGTGCGCTGCTACCTGGATCCGAAGCTCGGCCCGCCGGTCCCGCCCGAGGAGCGCACCCAGTCGATGAAGGAGATCCTCTGGGAGTGCCTGGTCGGCCTCGTGCCGGTGACCGTGCTCACGATCGTGACCCTCGGGGCGATCCTCGCCGGCCTCACCACGGCCGCGGAAGCGGCCGCGCTGGGCGCCGTGGGCGCGATCTTCCTCGCCGTGTGCTACCGGAAGTTCACCTGGAGCGGATTCTTCAACGCCTGCAACCTCACCATGGCCTCGACCGCGATGGTGCTCTTCCTCGCGGTCGCCTCGAACGTGTTCGGCGCGGTGTTCGCCTGGCTCGGCACGGCGAACTGGATCACGAAGATGCTGCTCGCCGCGCCGCTGCCCGCCTGGGGCACGATGTCGCTGCTCCTCATTTTCATTTTCCTGCTCGGCTGGCCGTTCGAGTGGCCGGCGATCGTGCTCATCTTCCTGCCGCTGCTTGCGCCGGTGGCCAAGGGCCTGAACTACGACATGGTATGGTTCGGCTGCATCGTCGCCGTGGTGCTGCAGACAGCGTTCCTGTCTCCTCCGGTCGCGATGTCCGCTTACTACCTCAAGCAGACGGTCAAGGAATGGAATCTCGCGCTGATCTATCGCGGCATGGCGGACTTCATGGTGATCCAATGCATCTGCGTCGCGCTCGTGCTCGTCTTCCCGTCGATCGCGATGTGGTTCCCCAACTGGCTGAATGAGCGCGTGAAGGCCGAACGGATGAAGGAGCAGCAAGGCGCCGTCCCGGCAAAGCCGGTGGCGCTCGATCAGAAAGCATGGCAGGCGTCGAACTAAAGCAGGTCCGCAAGTCCTTCGGCACCACCGAGGTCGTCCACGGGGTCGATGTCGCCATCGCGGACGGCGAATTTTGCGTGCTGGTCGGCCCCTCGGGGTGCGGCAAGTCGACGCTGCTGCGCATGATCGCGGGGCTGGAAAACATCTCCGGCGGCGAAATCCTGATCGGCGGCCGGGTCGTGAACCAGGTTCACCCGAAAGAGCGCGACATCGCGATGGTGTTCCAGAACTACGCCCTCTACCCGCACATGACAGTGGCCGCCAACATGGGCTTCTCGCTCGCCCTGCGCGGCGAATCGAAGGCGGTGATTGCCGAGCGCGTGCGCGCCGCGGCGGAAATCCTCGACCTTGTGCCGCTCCTCGAGCGCTTCCCGCGCCAGCTCTCGGGCGGCCAGCGCCAGAGGGTCGCGATGGGCCGCGCGATCGTGAGGAACCCCCAGGTGTTCCTTTTCGACGAGCCGCTCTCCAACCTCGACGCGAAGCTGCGCGTGGCGATGCGCGCCGAGATCAAGGAATTGCACCAGCGCCTGAAGACGACCACGGTCTACGTCACGCACGACCAGATCGAGGCCATGACCATGGCCGACAAGATCGTGGTCATGCACGATGGCCGCGTGGAGCAGATCGGCGCGCCGCTGGAGCTCTACGACCGCCCGGCCAACCGCTTCGTCGCCGGGTTCATCGGCTCGCCGGCGATGAATTTCCTGCCGGCACGCGCGAACGGCGGCGGCATTGCCCTGGGTTCCGGGTTTTCCGTCCCCGCGAAAAGGCAATTGAAGGAAAACCAGGAAATCATCCTGGGAATCCGCCCCGAGCATCTGGAGATCGCGCAGGACGGCTTCGAAGCGGAAGTGATCGTGGTCGAGCCCACCGGCTCGGAGACCCAGTTGTACGCGCGGGTCGGCGGGCAGGAAATCGCCGCCGTGTTCCGCGAGCGGCATGAGTTCGCGCCGGGGCAGCGCATCCGGTTGCGGCCGCGCCCGGACTGCATTCACCTGTTCGATTCGTCGAACGGCCAGAGGATCTAGTTCTTTTCAAAGAGGAGTCTTGTCATGACAGAACGGAAATTCACCCGACGCGATGCCCTGAAGGCGGGCGGCGCCCTCGCCGGCGCGGGCGCGCTGCAAGCGGCGCATCTGGCGGCCTTTGCGCAAGCCTGGGCCCAGAGCAACCAGTGGAAGCCGGAGAAAGGCGCCAAGCTCCAGCTGCTGCGCTGGAAGCGCTTCGTGCAGTCCGAGGAGGACGGCTTCATGGCGCTCGTCGCCGCCTTCACCAAGGCGACCGGCGTTCCGGTCAGCGTGCTGAACGAGTCGCTCGACGACGTGCAGCCGAAGGCCTCCGTCGCCGCGAACACCGGCCAGGGCCCGGACATTTTCTGGGGCCTGTATTCCCTGCCCCATCTTTTCCCGACCAAGTGCGTGGACGTCAGCGACGTCGCCGAGTATCTCGGCAAGAAGTACGGCGGCTGGGACAACGCGGCGCAAATCTACGGCAAGTCGAAGGGCCGCTGGATCGACATCCCGGTCGGCTACAACGGCAACGTCATCAACTACCGCAAGAGCATGATCGAGAAGGCCGGCTTCAAGGAGATCCCGAAGGACACGGCCGGCTTCAACGAGCTCATGAAGGCGCTGAAGGCGAAGGGCACGCCGGGCGGCTTCGCGCTGGGTCGCGCCTCGGGCGACGGCAATGCCTGGGTGCACTGGGCGCTGTGGGCGCACGGCGGCAACCTGGTGGATGCCAAGGACAAGGTGATCATCAACTCGCCCGAGACGGTGAAGGCGCTCGAGTACGCGAAAGAGCTCTCCACGCACTTCGTCCCGGGCACCGCGTCCTGGAACGATTCCTTCAACAACAAGGCCTTCCTCTCCGGCGAGATCTCGCTTACGAACAACGGCGTGTCGATCTACGCCGCGGCCAAAGCGGGCGCGGGCAAGGATCCGAAGATGAAGGAGATCATGGAGGACATGGACCACTCGCTCTGGCCGGTGGGCCCGGTGGGCAAGCCGACGGAATTCCACATCTGCTATCCCATGCTCGCCATGAAGTACTCCAAGTTCCCGCAGGCCTGCAAGGCGTTCATGGCGTTCACGATGGAGGCCGACAACTACAACAAGTGGCTTGAGGCCTCGGTCGCCTACATCACGCATCCGCTCGCCGCGTACGACGCGAACCCGGTGTGGAAGTCCGATCCCAAGCTCTCGATCGTCAAGGACTGCGGCCGGCGCACGCTGACCGCGGGCGGCCTGGGCTCGGTGGGCGAGAAGGCGGCCTCGGCGCTCGCCGACTTCGTCGTGCTCGACATGTTCGCCTCGGTCTGCACCGACCGGGCGAGCGCGAAGGACGCGATCGCGGTCGCCGAGAGGCAGGCGCGGCGCATTTACCGCTGATTTTCCTTCGGTAAAGGACAATGAACCAGACCTCGAGCTGGGAGCGATTGCGCTCCAACCGCAACTGGCTCGGGTTCTGGTTCATGCTACCCGCGGCGGCGTTCCTGCTGCTCTTCCTCGTCTACCCGCTCGGCCTGGGCATCTGGCTTTCCTTCACCGACTCGCGCATCGGCACGCCGGGCGAGTACGTCGGCGTGGAGAACTACGAGTGGATCATCGAGGACCCGAAGTTCCAGACGGCGGTTTTCTTCACCATTCTCTACACGCTGGTGGCGAGCGCGATCAAGTTCGCCGTCGGCCTCTACCTTGCGGTGCTGCTCAACCAGAGCATGCCGCTCAAGGCGCTCATCCGCGCCCTCGTCCTCATCCCGTTCATCGTGCCGACCGTGCTCTCCGCGGTGGCGTTCTGGTGGATCTTCGACCCGCAGTTTTCCATCATTTCCTGGTCGCTGAAGCACCTCGGCCTCATCGACCACAACATCAACTTCCTCGGCGACGTCGTGAACGCGCGCGCGAGCGTGATCTTCGCCAACATCTGGCGCGGGGTGCCGTTCATCGCCATCTCCCTTCTCGCGGGCCTGCAGACGGTGCCCGCCTCGCTCTACGAGGCCGCGACGCTCGACGGCGCCTCGCGCTGGCAGATGTTCCGCCGCATCACCTACCCGCTTCTCACGCCGATCGTCGCCGTGGTGATGACCTTCTCCGTGCTCTTCACCTTCACCGACTTCCAGCTGATCAAGGTGCTCACCAACGGCGGCCCGGCGGGCTCGACCGAGTTGATGGCGACCATGTCCTACAACACCGCGATCCTCGGCTCGCGCATCGGCGAGGGCGCGGCGGTCTCGACCGCGATGGTGCCGTTCCTGCTCGCCGCGATCATGTTCTCGTGGTTCGGCCTGCAACGGCGCCGCTGGCAGCAAGGCGAGAGCAATGACTGACCATTCCGAGGGAATGAGCTACCTGTCGACGCTGCCGCGCCGGCTGGTGACCCTGTATCTGCCGCTCTCGATCATCGTGATCGTGCTGCTCTTCCCGTTCTACTGGATGGCGGTCACGGCGGTGAAGCCCAAGGAACATCTCCTGGATCTCGAATCGCACAACCCGTACTGGACGCTCTCGCCGACGCTCGAGCACATCCACGCGCTTCTTTTCGAGACCGACTATCCGCTCTGGCTCTGGAACACGATGTTCATCGCGGTCGCGGCCACCGTGCTCTCGCTCGCGGCGAGCGTGCTCGCGGCCTATGCGATCACGCGCATCCGCTATCGCGGCGCGCACTGGGTGGGCGGGGCGATCTTCCTCGCCTACCTGGTGCCGCCCTCGATCCTCTTCATCCCGCTGGCGACGGTGGTCTACCAGTACGGCCTCTTCGATACGCCGTTCGCCCTCATCCTGACCTACCCGACCGTCCTGATTCCGTTTTCCACCTGGCTCCTGATGGGGTACTTCAAGACCATCCCCTACGAGCTGGAGGAATGCGCGCTCATCGACGGCGCGAGCCGCTGGCAGATCCTGCGGCGCATCGTCGTGCCGCTCGCCATCCCCGGCCTCATCTCCTCGGCGATCTTCTGCCTGACGCTGTGCTGGAACGAGTTCATCTACGCGCTCACCTTCATCAACACCACCGACAAGAAGACCGTGCCGGTGGCGATCCTCGCGGCCTTCACCGACGGCGACCAGTACCGCTGGGGCTCGCTCATGGCGGGCGCGCTCGTGGGCTCGCTGCCGCTCGTCATCCTCTATGCGTTCTTCGTGGAGCATTACGTGTCCGCAATGACTGGAGCCGTCAAGGAATGAAAGGCGCGGAATGAATCAGCTCGATTTCAAAGGCAAGACCGCCGTCGTCACCGGCGGCATGGCCGGCATCGGCGCGGCGATCGTAAAGCGCCTGGAAGCCTCGGGCGCCAAGGTGGCGATCTGGGACATCAATGGGCCGGACAAGGTGGATGTTTCCAGTCTCCCCTCGGTGGAGAAGGCCTGCGAAAAAACCCTGAAAGAACTTAAGAAAATAGACGTCTTTATCAATAACGCAGGCATTGCCGGGCCTTCGGTTTCGGTCGTCGACTATCCGGTCGAGGACTGGAAGCGGGTCATCGACATCGACCTGCACGGCCCCTACTACTGCTGCCGCACAGTCGTGCCGCACATGGTGAAGGCCGGCTACGGACGCATCGTCAACATCGCCTCGATCGCCGGCAAGGAAGGCAATCCGAACGCGGCGGCGTATGCGGCGGCCAAGGGCGGCCTCATCGCCTTCACCAAGGCGCTCGGCAAGGAGCTCGCGAAAACGGGTGTCCTCGTCAATTGCGTCGCGCCGGCCGCGGCGCAGACGGCGATCCTCGACCAGGTGACGCCCGAGTTCGCGCAGTTCATGCTCTCGAAGATCCCGATGGGCCGCTTCGTGAAAGTCGAGGAGATCGCGGCGCTCGTGTGCTGGCTCGCTTCGGAAGACTGCTCGTTCTCGACCGGAGCGGTCTTCGATATTTCCGGCGGAAGAGCGACCTACTGATGAAAAAGACGAAGAAAGTCATCCCGATCAAGCCGCTCCGGAGCCAGAGCTGGTTCGGCCGCCAGGACATCTACGGCTTCATCTACCGCAGCTGGGTCAAGAACCGCGGCGTGCCCCAGGACCAGTTCGACGGCCGCCCGGTGATCGGCATCTGCAACACCTATTCCGAGCTCACGCCCTGCAACTCGCACTTCCGCACCCTCGCCGAGCACGTCAAGAACGGCGTGCTCGAGGCGGGCGGCTTCCCGCTCGAATTCCCGGTGATGTCGCTCGGCGAGACGCTCATGCGCCCCACCACCATGCTCTATCGCAACCTCGCCAGCATGGATGTCGAGGAATCGATCCGCGCCAACCCGCTTGACGGCGTGGTGCTCCTCTTCGGCTGCGACAAGACCACGCCTTCCCTCATCATGGGCGCGGCGAGCGTCGACTTGCCGACGATCGGCGTCTCCGGAGGGCCGATGCTGTCCGGCAAATATCGCGGCACCGACATCGGCTCGGGAACGAACGTCTGGTCGATGTCCGAGGACCTGCGCGCCGGCAAGATGACGCTGGAAGAATTCCACGAGGCCGAGTCGTGCATGCACCGCTCGCACGGCCACTGCATGACGATGGGCACCGCCTCCACCATGGCCTCGATGGTCGAGGCGCTCGGCCTCGGCATGCCCGGCAATGCGGCATTCCCCGCGGTCGACGCGCGCCGCAACGTCATCGCGCGCCATGCCGGGAGGCGAATTGTCGATTTGGTAAAAGAACGGATTACGCTGTCGAAAATTCTGACGAGAAAGGCTTTTGAAAACGCGATCCGGACAAACGCAGCCATCGGCGGGTCGACCAACGCGGTGATCCACCTGATCGCCATCGCCCGGCGCATCGGCGTAGATCTCAAGCTCGACGACTGGGACAGCTTCGGGCGCGGCGTGCATACGCTCGTCAACCTGATGCCGAACGGGAAATACTTGATGGAGGATTTCTGCTATGCAGGTGGCTTGCCCGCGGTTCTTCGCGAGCTTGCCGAAAACAAGCTTCTCCACAAAGACGCTCTCACGGTCAACGGCAACACAATCTGGGACAACGTGAAGGACGCGCCCTGCTACAACCGCGACGTCATCACGCCGTTCAAAAAGCCGTTCAAGAAGAACACCGGCATCGCCGTGCTGCGCGGCAATCTCTGCCCGGGCGGCGCCATCATCAAGCCCTCGGCGGCCACGCCGAAGCTGATGAAGCACCGCGGCCGCGCGGTCGTCTTCGAGAACATCGAGGATTTCCACACGCGCATCGACGACCCGAAGCTCGACATCGACGAGAAGTGCGTAATGGTGCTCAAGAACTGCGGCCCCAGGGGCTACCCCGGCATGGCCGAGGTCGGCAATATGCCGTTGCCGCCCAAGCTCCTGAAGAAGGGCATCACCGACATGGTGCGCATCTCGGATGCGCGCATGAGCGGCACCGCCTACGGCACGGTGGTCCTGCACATGGCGCCCGAAGCCGCCGCCGGCGGCCCGCTCGCGCTCGTCCAGAATGGCGACTTGATTGAACTGGACGTGTCGGAACGCCGCTTGCAGCTTCTGGTTTCGGAAAAAGAGCTTCTGAAAAGAAGGAAGGCCTGGAAGAAACCGAAGCCTCCCCTTGCGCGCGGCTACTGGCGCCTGTACTTCGATCACGTGCTGCAGGCCGACCAGGGCGTCGACCTGGATTTCCTGGTCGGGAAATCCGGGCCGCTCGTGCCGCGCGACAATCACTGACTTACGTCCTCGTTCTCGCCGATGACCTGACCGGCGCCGCGGACAGCGCCGCCGCCTTCCTCGGCCGCGCGCGGGAGGTGCGCGTGTCGCTCTGTCCGCGGGTGCCCGCCGGCGGCCCGGTCGTCGTCATCGATCTCAACACCCGCTCGCGTTCCGAGCGCGCGGCTCGCGTCATCGTCAAGCGCGCGTTTTCATCGCGGGCGGCAAAGAACGCCGGCCTTCTCTACAAGAAGATCGACTCGACCCTGGCCGGCCACGTCTCGGCCGAGCTCGCCGCTTGCCGGCAGGCGCTCGGCCAAAGGCCGGTCGTGTTCGCGCCCGCCTTTCCGGCCCAGGGACGCCTGACCCGCGATGCGCGCCTCGTGCTGCGAGGAAAGCCCACTTCAGGCGACCTGCGCGTGCCCCTCGCGAAAGCAGGGCTTCCGGCCACGCACTTCGATCTTCCGTCGATTCGAGCCCCGCGCCTCGAGGCGGGGTTTCGCGCCGCGCTCGCGATGGGCGGCCGCGGTCTGGTGTGCGACGCGATCACCGATGCGGACCTCGACCGCATCGCGCGCGCCGGCCGCGCGCTCAGGCCGAGGCCGCTCTTTGTCGGCTCGGCGGGCCTCGCGCGCGCGCTCGCGCGCACTCTGCCTCGCCGTAGCCCGATTCGGGCTTCCGCCGCGGAGCCTCGTGCCGTCGTGACGGTGGTCGGCAGCGCCTCGCCCGTGTCGGCGCGCCAGGCGCGCCGGCTCGCGCGCGATCCCTGCAGCCTCCTCGTGCAACTCGCCTGGACGCGGGAACCGGACGCCGGCGACATTCCCGCGGTGCGCAGGCTCGGGCGCCTCGTGGCCGAAGCCGCGCCGCACGCGCATCTCGTGCTGACCGGCGGAGAGACCGCGCGCGCCGTGCTCGCCGCGCGTGGCATCGGCGAGTACACGCTCCGCGGCGAGGTCGAGCCCGGCGTACCATTCGGCATGGCGCGAGACGGCACGCTCATCTGCACCAAGGCGGGGAGCTTCGGATCCGCAGACACGCTCGCGCGCTGCGTGCGGCGCCTGCGGCGTGAAATGAAGAAGCGATGACGCTTCCTGCGATCGGCATCACGATGGGCGACCCCGCGGGCGTGGGGCCCGAGGTCGTCCTGAAGGCGCTCAAGCACCTCGACGTCTACGCGTTCTGCCGGCCGCTCGTGATCGGCGATCGCGCCCGGCTCGCGGCGGTCGGCAGGATCGTCGGCGTCAGCGTGGAGGACGACGACCTGCCCTTCGAATGCATCGACCTCGGACTCGTGCCCGCGGACCTGCCGTTCGGCAAGGTGTCGGCCGCCGCGGGCGAGGCCGCCTACCGCTACATCGAGCGCGCCGTGAAGATGGCCCTGGATCGCCGGATCGACGCCATCTGCACCGCGCCGATCAACAAGGAGGCGTTGAACGCGGCCGGCCACAAGTTTCCCGGTCACACCGAGCTTCTCGCCGAGCTCACGGGGACGAAAGAGGTGTCGCTGACGCTGCTTGCGCCGAAGCTGCGCGTGATCCACGTCACCGCGCATATCGGGCTGCTAGATGCGATCGCCAGGATCGACGCGCCGCTCATCGAGCGCACGATCGCGCGCGGGCGCGAGCTGCTGGTGCGCTCGGGAATGCGCGAGCCTCGCATCGGCGTGTGCGGCATCAACCCGCACGCGGGTGAAGGCGGGCTTTTCGGCCGCGGTGAGGAAGAAACGAAGATCGCGCCCGCGATCGCCGCGACGCGCGCGCGCGGCTGGAAGGTCGACGGGCCGCTACCGGCCGACAGCCTCTTCTATCTCGCGGCGCGCGGCGACTATGACCTGGTGGTGGCGATGTATCACGACCAGGGCCACGGGCCGGTCAAGGCCCTGGGGCTGGAGCACGGCGTCAACGTGACCGCGGGGCTGCCGATCGTGCGCACCTCGGTCGATCACGGCACTGCCTTCGACATCGCCGGCACCGGCCGGGCCGACGAGCGCAGCATGATCGAGGCGCTGAAGCAGGCCGCGGCGCTGGCGCCTCCCCCCCGGGCCGGATAACGGCTAGGCGGCGCCGGCCTGCCGGTCCTCGCGCGGCTTGCCGGGCGCGAGCGAGTTCACGACCTTGAAGGCGTTGAAGAGCTGGCCGGCCGTCGCGAGTGACCAGCAGGCGATCACGAAGAAGCTGGCGATCACCGAGCCGGCGGCGGGCGAGCCCGCCGGCGCAGCGTGGCCGATCATCAGGCATACGAGCGAGCTGCCAAGGAAGTTGACGCAGCGGGACAGGCACCGCTCGCGCAACGCCGCGCGGCTGTAAAGGCCCGGCGCAGCCGCGACGAGCTCCTCGATGAACGCGCGTAACGCCGCCACGCTGCCCGCCGACAGCGGCACCCGGCGCGGATAGGCGAGCCGCATGACGAGGCCCGCGGTGTGCCGGTCGTTCGACACCGCGGCGCTGAGCGCTTCCCAGCGCCCGGCCACGCGCCCCAGCGCGGCGCTGTTGAAACGCGGCGCCAGGCCCAGGCGCTTGCGAAAGAAATCGCCTAAGAGGTCGCGCGTGGCGACCCACCCGATGGAATGCACGCTGAAGACGTTCATCTCATCGGTGTGGCAGCGGGCGCGGCCGAATGTTCCGTCCCGCCCGAAACCGCAAAAAACTACAAGGGCGTCGCGGCTTGAACGATAAGCGCTACAGCAGCGGCCCGGGCGCGCGCGGAATCGACGCCCACTGCTCTGCATCGTGGCCGAAAAAAAGCTCGACGCCCTTTCGGTCCTGCATTCCCCGCAGCATCGCGAGCGAGTCCGTCATTCGGCTGGCGTCGAACGTATTGGAAGGCAGGATCGTCTTCTCCAGGTGCTCCCGGGTGTAGCACGCGTCTCCGGTCAGCACGAGCTGACGCCCGCCTTCCCGGATCCACAGCGACTGGTGCCCCGCGGTATGCCCGGGGGTCGGCAGCAACAGCACCGTGCCGTCGCCGAAAACGTCGTGCTCGCCGTCGATCTCGACGTATTCGAGCGGGTGGTCCCAGTCTTTTGCGTTGTAGCGGTTGCGCTCGGCGCGCGCGAGGGCAAGCTCGGCGCGCTGCACGAGAAACTGCGCGCGCGGAAAGGATTCGTTGCAGCCGCAATGGTCGAAGTGGAAGTGCGAGTTGACGACGTAGCGGATGTCGTCAGGCTTCAATCCCAGAGTCGCGAGCTGGCTGACGACGTCCTCGCCCGCGCGCGAGCGGATCGCGAAGAGCGCGGCAATGCGCTTGCCGAGACGGCCGGCCGGGTCGGGCAGCGCCTCGCAGCTGATCCCCGTGTCGAAAACGAGCGTCCCCTTCGGATGCACGACGAGCCAGCTCGAGACGGGGGTCGTGATTTTCGTGCCTTGGGCGTCGGCGGGAAAGAAGAGGCTGCGGTCGAATTCGAGCGAGCCGCAGGACAGGGCGTAGAGGCGCAGCATGGATGGGTAGAATACCCGCCTTCGCCGCACAATACGCGGAGGACCCGCCATGCTGCAGGCCGCCGACCTCACCATCCGCCTGAATCCCGCCGACGACGTCGTGATCGCGCGCGTCGAGCTCGCTGCCGGCACCACGCTCGTGAAGGAGGGCAACGTCGCGGTCGCCGCGCGCGTGCCTGCCGGCCACAAGATCGCGGTGCGGGCGGTGAAGACCGGCCAGCCGGTGCGCCGCTACAACCAGATCATCGGTTTTGCCACCCGCGACATCGCGCCCGGCGAGCACGTGCACGTGCACAACCTGGCGATGGGGGATTTCGAGCGGGATTACGCCTTCTCGGCCGAGAAAAAGGAAACCGACTTCGTAAAAGCGCCCGCGACCTTCCAGGGAATCGTCCGCCCCGACGGGCGCGTCGCGACGCGCAACTACATCGGCATCCTGACGAGCGTGAACTGCTCGGCGACCGTGGCCAGGCACATCGCGCGGCATTTCGAGGAGCGGCTGCAGGACTATCCCAACGTGGACGGCGTGATCGCCCTCACGCACAAGACCGGCTGCGGCATGGCGAGCGAAGGCGAGGCGACCGACGTCCTGCGGCGCACGATCGCCGGCTACGCGCGGCATCCGAATTTCTTTTCCTCGCAGCTCGTCGGGCTTGGCTGCGAAGCGAATCAGGTCAATGTCCTTATCGCTTCGCAGAAGCTGAAAGGGCAGTACGCCTTCACCATCCAGGACAAGGGCGGCACGCGCAAGGCGATCGAGAACGGCATCGCACGGATCAAGGAGCTTCTCCCCGAAGCGAACAAGGTGAAGCGCGAGACCGTGCCCGCGCGCCATCTCACGCTCGGCCTGCAGTGCGGCGGCTCGGACGGCTACTCGGGCATCAGCGCGAACCCGGCGCTCGGCGCCGCGGTGGACCTGCTCGTGCGCCACGGCGGGACGGCCATTCTTTCCGAGACCCCGGAGATCTACGGGGCCGAGCACCTGTTGACCCGGCGCGCGGTGACAAAAGAGGTCGGCGAAAAGCTGATTCAGCGCATCCGCTGGTGGGAGGACTACACGCGCCGTAACGGCAACGAGATGAACAACAACCCTTCGCCCGGAAACAAGGCGGGCGGGCTCACCACGATCCTGGAGAAGTCGCTCGGCGCGGTCGCCAAGGGCGGCACCACCAACCTCGTCGACGTGTACGAATATGCGCAGCCGGTGACCGCAAAAGGCTTCGTTTACATGGACACCCCGGGCTACGACCCGGTGTCGGCGACGGGGCAGGTCGCGGGCGGCGCCAACCTGATCTGCTTCACTACCGGGCGCGGCTCGGCCTACGGCTGCAAGCCCGCGCCCTCCCTCAAGCTCGCCACCAACACCGCGCTCTTCGAGCACCAGGAAGAGGACATGGACATCAACTGCGGCACGATCATCGACGGCAAGGAGACGATCGCCGAAGCGGGCGAGCGCTTTTTCCGCCTGATTCTGGAGACTGCTTCGGGCAGGAAGACGAAGTCCGAGGTCTTCGGCTACGGCGAGGACGAATTCGCGCCCTGGGTGCTCGGCGCGACGATGTAGCCATGCGGGCGCTTGTTCTCCTGCTCGGCCTTGTCGTGCTTCCGGCCGAAGCGGCCAGGCAATCGAGCATCCCCAATCGCTTCGGGGCGATCGCGTACCACCGCGACTCGCAGTCCTGGGGCATCAGCTACGACAAGGCGCGCGCGCGCGATGCCGCGGTGGAAGCGCTCCGGCAATGCGGGCAGCAGCGCTGCGAGATCGTGCACCGCTTCAAGAACGGCTGCGCGGCGCTCGTCGACGGCCCGAAGGCCGCCCTCGCCGCCTCCGGCGCGACCCGCGACGAGGCGGAAACGAAGGCGCTCAAGCGCTGCGGCAGCGGCTGCAAGCCGATCGCCTGGGCCTGCACGCGCTAGATGGCGGAGCGGTCCGCCCGAGTGGCGCGTCTTTTTGTTGCGACGGCGCTGCAGAGCGGCGCGAGGGTCGCGCTTGCCGAGGATACGGCGCACCACGCGGCGCGCGTGCTGCGCCTGCGCGAAGGCGACGCGGTCACGCTCTTCGACGGGCACGGCGGCGAATTTGCGGCGCGCGTTTTCATGCCCAGCAAGGACACGGTCATCGCCGAGGTGGGCGAGAAGCGGTTGCTGGAGCGCGAATCGCCGCTGTCAGTGACGCTCGCGCAGGGCATCTCGGGCGGCGAAAAAATGGATTTCACCATCCAGAAGGCGATCGAGCTCGGCGCGGCGGCGATTCAGCCGCTCCTCGCCGAGAAGTCGATCGTCCGGCTCTCGCCCGAGCGCGCCGCCAAGCGCCTTGCGCACTGGCGCCGCATCGCCATCGCCGCCTGCGAGCAATGCGGCCGCAACCGCATTCCACCGATCGCCGAGCCGTTACCGGTGGACCGCTACCGGCCGCCCGCGCCGGGCGCGAAGGTCCTGCTTTCGCCTTCAGGCACGAGGTCGTTGCGCGACTTCGACCATGGGCCGATCACCCTCGCCGCCGGTCCGGAGGCGGGCTTCAGCGAAAAGGAGGAGGCGCTGCTCGTGAGCGCCGGCTTCATCGCCGTGCGGCTCGGCCCGCGCGTGCTGCGCACCGAGACGGCGGCGCTCGCCGCCCTCGCGGCGCTCAACGCGCGGGCGGGCGATTTCTAGACTCCAGGCCGCCCGCGGCGAGGAATAGATCGACGGCGATCCGGTCGCCGCGGCGTACCGCCTCGAGAAACTGCTGCTCGTCCCAGTAGCGCAATCCCATGGCGTACAGCTCCTTGCGCGCCCTGAGCGCCGCCTCGGGAGAAGCAGCCGGCGCTGTGGCGGCACCTGTGGCGGTCGTGCTCGACTGCTCGCGCCGCGCGATCGTGAGCAGGTCCTGGGCGATCGCGCTCATGGTGGCGCGCTGCTCCTGGGGCATATCCTCCATCATGTCGTCCATCATGCGCGCGGCGAGCCGGTTCGCCTCGGTGCTCTTGCCGGCGACGATGGCATCGACCTGCTTGCGCGCGGCCTCCGGATCCTTCGAGGTCGCCGCGACATGGACCACCTGCTGCAGCAGGGCGAGCGCGCCGCCGAGCAGCTTCCAGTCATCGTCGTCTTCCTGCGCGCCGCGCGCGGGCAGGACGATGAGCAGCAGCGAGAGCAGCGGAATGAGCGGGCGAAGCATCGGCATGGCGCCACCTCCTAGCGGGAATGACCCGAGTAACGCGAGCAGGTTCCCCCGGTTGACCTTAGAATTCGCTCCGAAATCAATGCAATGACAGGGCGTCGATGAGCAGTTTGCCGCATCCGGAAGCGTTCGTGCGCTGGTTCCGCCAGGCGGCGCCCTACGTGCACGCCTTCCGCGGGCGCACGTTCGTGATCGGCCTGGGCGGCGAAGTGATCGCCGAGCGCTCGCGCTTCGTCAATCTCGTGCACGACCTGAACCTGCTCGCCGCACTCGGCATCCGGCTCGTGCTCGTGCACGGCGCGCGCCCGCAGATCGAAGCCGGCCTGCGCGAGAAGCGCCAGCGCTCGCGCTATGCGGCGGGCCTGCGCGTCACCGACCCGGCCTCGCTCATGGCGGTCAAGCAGGCGGCGGGCGTGCTGCGCGTCGAGATCGAGGCGCTCCTTTCGCAGGGGCTGCCCAATTCGCCCATGGCCGGCGCCCAGATCCGCGTCGCCTCGGGCAACTACATCGCGGCACGGCCGATCGGCGTGGTACGCGGGGTCGACTTTCAGTTCACCGGCCTCGTGCGCAAGGTGGACGGCCTCGGCATCCAGCGGCGGCTTGACGCGGGAGAAGTGGTGCTCATCCCGCATCTCGGCTATTCGCCGACCGGGGAAGTGTTCAACCTCTCCTGGGAGGACGTCGCCGAAGCGGTGGCGCGCGCGCTCAGGGCCGACAAGCTGCTCCTGTACGTCGACCAGCTGCCCACCGGCAAGCGCGGGCAGATCCTCTCCGAGCTCACGGCGCAGGAAGCCGAGGGACTGCTCAAGAAAGACGATCTGGCCGCGCCGACCAAGCGCGCCATCGAGCATGCGCTGCGCGCGGTGCGCGGCGGCATCGCCCGCGCGCACCTCGTGTCGCGCCGGGCCGACGGCGCGACCCTGCTCGAGCTCTTCACCCATTCCGGGGTGGGCAGCATGATCACCGCCGACCCGGTCGAGCGGCTCAGGCCGGCGCGCCTGGAGGACGTGGGCGGGATCCTCGCGCTCATCGAGCCGCTCGAGCTCGACGGCACGCTCGTCAAGCGCGGGCGCGAGCGCCTGGAGCGCGAGATCGGCAACTTCCACGTGCTCGAGCACGACGGCGCGATTCGCGGCTGCGCGGCGCTCTACCCGTTCGAGGGCGAGAAGAGCGCCGAGCTGGCCTGCCTCGCGGTCGCACCCGAGGCGCGCGACGGCGGCTACGGCGAGCGGCTGCTGCACGCGATTGAGGCGCAGGCAAAGACAATGAAGCTCAAGCGGCTGTTTGCGCTCACGACGCGCGCGCAGCACTGGTTCGTCGCGCAAGGTTTCCGCGAGAGCCCCGTCACGACGCTGCCCGAGAGCCGCAAGGCCCTCTATAATTGGAAGCGCGGCTCCAAGATTTTCCTGAAACGTCTCTAGTCATGCCAAGAACCGTCAAGTGCGTGAAGCTCGGCCGCGAGGCCGAAGGGCTCGATTTCCCGCCCTACCCCGGGGAGATCGGCAAGCGCATTTTCGAGAACGTCTCCAAGGAGGCTTGGCAGCAGTGGCTGCGCCACCAGACCATGCTCGTGAACGAGAACCGGCTGAATCTCGCCGATCCGCGCGCGCGCAAGTACCTGGTCGAGCAGATGGAGAAGCATTTCTTCGGCGGCGGGGCGGACGTCGCCTCCGGCTACGTGCCCCCGCCCAAGTAACGTCAAAAGTAACGTCAAATAACGTCAGGGAAGCCGCGCGGATCGGACACCGGGCATAATCCGGCCCCATGTCCGAGCCCCTGGTCTACGAGCTCACTGCCGCAGGGCAGGAAGCCCTTTCCACGTCCGAAATCGCCGAGGGCGATTTCCCGCTCGAGATCAATTTTCCGACCGACTACCGTCGCATCCTCGCCCTGATCGAGGTCGGCGGGCACATCGAGGTGCTGCGCGGCCGGCTGCGGCGCTTTCCCGACCAGCTCATCGACGAGTGGCTGAAGGAGCTCGAGGACCTGCACATGGTCCAGTCGCGCGAGGCGGGGGAGCTCGATGCGATCACCTTCAGCGGCGCGCGCCTGCCGCTGCTGCCGCCGCTCACCAACGAAGACCGCAAGCGCCTCGCCAAGACCACGGTGGTGGCGGGCGCGACGCTGCTGCGCTCGGGCTCGTTCCTGTCGGGCGACCGGATCGCCAACCTCGCGCCGGTCGGAAAGCCGAAGTCCGACACCGTGATCCTGGTGGTGGAGGACGATCCGGACCAGGCGGCGCTCGCCGAGCTGCGGCTCACCATGGCGGGCTACCAGGTGCACAGCGTCGATCGCGCCAAGGCGCTCTCGGCCTATCTGCGCCAGCAGAAGCGGCCCGATCTGCTGCTGCTCGACGTGATGCTGCCCGATGGCAACGGCTTCGACATTCTCGCCCAGCTGCGCGGCCGGCCCGAGTTCTCGACCTTGCCGATCGTGCTCCTCACCGCGAAGGCGGAGCTCGTCGACATCCGCAACGGGCTCGCGCTCGGCGCCGACGGCTACATCACCAAGCCCTACAGCAAGAACCAGCTCGCCGAAGTCATCCACCACATCCTGAAGCACTGAGCTAGCGGTCGCTGCGGTTCGCGGCGCTCGGCCCCTTGAAGTCCACGAAGTATTCGATCTTCGCGCTGGCGCGCAGCTGCCTCAGCTCGCGCTCGGCGACGCGCTCGCGCCGCTCTGCGCGCAGGCGCGCCTCGATCGTCGCGGCCGCGTCCTCCTCGGAAAGCGGCGCGATCTGCGAGCGCAGCAGCTGCACCACCGTCGCTCCCTCGGGCGTGCGCACGACTGCGATCTGTCCATCGCGCATCGCTTGCAGACGCCCGATCAGCTCGGCGTCGATCTCCTCGGACGCCCTGGTCGCACCCCGCGCTTCATAGGCGATGCCCTGCGACTTCAGCCAGGCGGCGATCTCCTGCAGCCCGCGGGCGCGCGCGGCGCGCCGCTCGATCTCGGGCAGGCGGGCCGGCGGGGCGATCGCGGAGAGCTCGAACAGGCTGAAGGTGCGGCGCTCGGCGAACAGCGCCGGATGCTCGCGGTAGTACTTCGCGCGCTCGCGCAGCTCGTCCGAGGCGAGCTCGAGCGAGCGCTCGAGGTAGGCCTGCGCGAGGATGCCGGTCGTCGCCGCCTCGATCGCGGCGCTGACGACGCGGTCGCGGTCAAGGTGCAAGCGCCGCGCCTTCTGCGCGAGCAGCTGGCGGTCGATCTCGCGCTCCATGAGCAGCGCCGGGCCGGCGGGGCGATCCTGCGCCGCGCTCGCCTGCGCGAGCGCCTGGCGCAGCCGATCGATCGAGATGTCCTCGCCGTTGACGCGCGCAGCCACGCGCGCCCGCGACTCGTCGCGCGAGCAGGCAAGAACCAGGACCACCGCCAGCAGTGCAGCGGCGGGCAAAGCAAGGCGCATTGCGGCAATTCTCGGCTGCGGGCGGTGAAACGCCGCACCCCCGCCGCTAAGCCGTTGGAGCTACGGTCGTCTCCCTCGCGTCGATCCACGTGCTGCAGGGCGAAGCGCGCTGGCGCTGGCAGCACAGCGTCGCGCCGACCCCGGCGCTGCGCTACTCCATCACCTCCCGCACCCGCGTCATTTCCGCAGCACGGTCCTGACGCCTTTTTCCTCGCCAAGGAGCAGCACGTCCGCGCCGCGGCGCGCAAAAAGGCCGTTGGTCACCACGCCGGCGACGTTGTTGAGCTCGGTCTCGAGCCCGACAGGATCGACGATCGAAAGGCCGTGGCAGTCGAGGATCAGGTTGCCGTTGTCGGTGGTGAACTTCTCGCGCAGCAGCGGCTGCGCGCCGCGCCGGAGCATTTCGCGCCCGACGTGGCTGCGCGCCATCGGGATCACCTCGACCGGGAGCGGGAACCTGCCGAGCACCGGCACGAGCTTGGAGGCGTCGCAGATGCAGACGAATTTGTCGGCCACCGCGGCGACGATCTTCTCGCGCGTGAGCGCCCCGCCGCCGCCCTTGATCATCGCGAGGTGCTCGGTGACTTCGTCCGCGCCATCCACGTACACCGGAAGCTCGGACACGCTGTTCAGGTCGACCACGCGGATGCCATGCTGCTTCAGACGCGCGGCGCTCGCTTCGGAGGCCGCGACGGCGCCTTCGATCCGGTTCTTGATGCCCGCCAGGGCGTCGATGAAAAGATTGACCGTCGAACCCGAGCCCACGCCGACGATCGCGTCCTCGATCACATATTTCAGCGCCGCCTCGGCGACCTTCTTCTTGAGCTCGTCCTGCGTCATCGGCCCGCAGACTAGCACGGGCTGGGGTCCGGTCCTCAGGCGCGGGGCGGCGCGTCCATGACCAAACGATCGAGCGTCTCCTTTGCGCCCGCCGCCGCGGACACGCCTCCGCTCATGGTGATCCGCATCGCGTCCTCGAGCGGCAGGTCGAGCGGCTCGACCCGCGCGCCGGGCAGGTAGACGGTGTAGCCCCCGATGCCGTAGCTCATCGGCAGATAGACGCCGATGAGCTTCTCATTGGCCGGCAGGCCCTTTGGCTCCTCGGTGGTGACGAAGCCGATCAGCCGCATGTCCTGGACTTTCACCGCAACGACGCGGCCGAGGCCTTTCTTCGAGCCGCCGGAGAGCAGCTCGGCGACGTCGCGGAGGCTGACATAGATCGTCTTCACCACGGGTATCTGCGCCAGCAAGGCATCCGCCGAGCCGAGCAAAAGCCGCGCGATGCGCGCGCTGACGAGGAGTCCCGCGGCGAAGATGAGCGCGACCCCCAGGACGATGCCGAGCCCGGGCCAGTAGGACAGGCCGGGCAGCACGGCGCGAATGATGCCGCCGAGAAAGTGCTCGGTCGCCTTGACGAGCCAGACCAGCACCGCAAGGGTCAGCCCGATCGGCAGGATCACGACCACGCCGCGCAGGAAGATGCCGGCGAGCATGCTGCCCACCTGCCGCAAACCGCTCGCCTGGCTTTGGCGCTGCGCCATCCGTTCGACGCTACCTGCGCCGGTATGACCTGTCTATCCGGGGTTACTTCCTTTTCGACGGGGGCAGGTCGGTGCAGACGCCCTCGAAGAGCTCGGCGGCCATGCCGATCGACTCGCTCACGGTCGGGTGGGGATGGATCGTCCTGCCGACGTCGGTCGCATCGGCGCCCATCTCGACCGCGAGGGCCAGCTCGCTGATCAGGTCGCCCGCGCCCGTGCCGACGATGCCGCCGCCGAGCACGCGATGCGTCTCGGCGTCGAAAAGAATCTTGGTGAAGCCTTCGTCGCGCGCGTTGGCGATCGCGCGGCCGGAGGCCGCCCAAGGGAACTTTGCCGTGCCGACTTTCGCCCCCGACTTCTTCGCTTCGTCCTCGGTCATGCCGACCCAGGCGATCTCGGGGTCAGTGTAGGCGACCGAGGGCACGACGCGCGCATCGAAATGCGCCTTGTGGCCGGCAGCCGCCTCGGCGGCGACGTGCCCTTCGTGCACCGCCTTGTGAGCGAGCATCGGATTTCCCGCGATGTCGCCGATCGCGAAGATGTTCGCCACGTTGGTGCGCATCTGCGAGTCGACCGGAATGAAGCCGCGTTCGTTGACGGTGACGCCGGCTTTTTCGGCGCCGATCTTCTTGCCGTTGGGCGCTCGTCCCACCGAGACAAGAATCATGTCGTACGTTTTCGGCTCGCCCTGGTCGAACGTCACCCGGATCCCGTCCTTGCGCGCCTCGGCCTTGGTGGTCTTCGTCTTCAGCATCACCTGGTCGAAGCGTCCGGCGTTGAACTTCTGCCAGACGGCGACCAGGTCCCGGTCGGCGCCGAGCATGAGCCCGTCGAGCATCTCGACGACATCGAGCCTCGCGCCGAGCGTTGAATACACGGTGCCCATCTCCAGGCCGATGATCCCGCCGCCGATGATGAGGAGCTTCTTCGGCAGATTCTTGAGCTCGAGCGCGCCGGTCGAATCGACGATGCGCGGGTCTTCCGGAAGAAACGGAAGCTTTGCGGCCTGCGATCCGGCGGCAATGATCGCGTTCGCGAAGCGGATCGGTTTGCCGTTCACCTCCAGGGTATTTTTATCCATGAATTTTCCCGAACCCTGAAGCACGGTCACCTTGCGCATCTTCGCCATCGAGGCGAGGCCGCCCGTGAGCTTGCCGACCACCTTTTCCTTGAAGGCGCGCAGCTTCTCGAGCTCCACCTTCGGCGCGCCGAAGGAGATGCCGTGCGAAGCAAGGCTTGCGGCGGCATCCATCACGGCCGCAGTGTGCAGGAGCGCCTTCGAGGGAATGCAGCCGACGTTCAGGCACACGCCGCCGAGGGTCGGATAGCGCTCCACGAGGACCGTCTTCAGGCCAAGATCCGCCGCGCGGAAGGCGGCGGAGTAGCCGCCGGGGCCGGCGCCGAGGACGAGCAGGTCGAAGTCGAACGAGCTCGCCGGCGCAGCTTGGGGTTTTGAAGAGGTTTCCGTCTTTGCCGGTTGTGGCTTTTCCGGTTCGGATTTCTCCGGCTGCGATTTTTCCGCTGCCGAAGTCTCGAGGCTCAGCACAAGAGAGCCTTGAGAAACCTTCGAGCCCATTTTGACCGCCATGTCCTTCACCACGCCGGCCGCGGGCGAAGGAATCTCCATCGAGGCCTTGTCGGACTCGACCGTGATCAGCGACTGCTCCTTCTCGATGCGGTCGCCCGGCTTGACCAGCACCTCGATCACCTCGACATCCTTGAAATCGCCGATGTCGGGGACCTTGACTTCGATCGTCGCCATCTAGAGCAGCGTCCGGCGGATGTCGGAGAGCACGTTGCAGAGGTAGGTGGTGAAGCGCGCGGCCAGCGCGCCGTCGATGACTCGGTGATCGTAGGACAGCGAGATCGGCAGGATCAGGCGCGGCGCGAACTCCTTGCCGGTCCACACCGGCCGCATCTGCGACTTGGAGACGCCGAGAATCGCCACTTCCGGCGCATTGATGATCGGCGTGAACGCGCCGCCGCCGATGCCGCCCAGGCTCGAGATCGAGAACGTGCCGCCCTGCATGTCGCCGGGCTTGAGCTTCCTGTCGCGCGCGTTCTTCGAGATGTCGGCGAGCTCGTGCGCGAGATCGAACACGCCCTTGCGGTCGGCGTCGCGCACCACCGGCACCACGAGCCCCTCGGGCGTGTCGACCGCGACGCCGATGTGGTAGTACTTCTTGATCACGAGGTTCTCGCCCGTCTTGTCCAGGCTCGCATTGAACTGCGGGAACTGGCGCAGCGCGGTCACGCTCGCCTTGATGAGGAAGGCGAGCATCGTCAGCTTGAAGCCGCGCTTCTCGGTCTCGGCGGTGTTCGACTTGCGGAAAGCCTCCAGCTCGGTGATGTCCGCCTCGTCGGTCTGCGTGACGTGCGGGATCATCACCCAGTTGCGATGCAGGTTGGCCGCCGAGAGCTTCTGGATGCGCGAGCGGGCTTTCAGCTCGACCGGACCGAACTTCGCAAAATCCACTTCCGGCCAGGGCAGCACGTCCAGGCCGCCGCCGCGCGCTTGCGAAGTCGCCGCGCCCGCAGGCTTTCCGGCCAGCGCGCCTTTGACAAAGCCTTGCACGTCTTCCTTGAGGATGCGCCCCTTAGGGCCGCTTCCCTGCACCCGCGTGAGATCGACACCGAGCTCGCGCGCGAACTTGCGGATCGAAGGACTCGCGTGCGGAAGCGCCACGGTTGCCTCGCGCGGCTCTGCCGGTACGGGCTCCGCCTTCGGCATCGGTACCGCCGCAGGCCTTGGCGCGGCTTTTTCCGGTTCTATTTTTTTCGGACCTTCCACAACCGGCGCGGCAACCTCCCCGCCCGAGCCGTCGGGATCGAGCGAGAGAACCATCGATCCCTGCGACACCTTGTCGCCGACCTTGACCTTGACGGCCTTCACGACGCCCGCTTCGGGTGCGGGAATCTCCATCGAGGCCTTGTCGGACTCGACGGTGATGAGCGACTGCTCCTTGGCGATCTTGTCGCCCGCCTTGACGAGGACCTCGATGACCTCGACTTCCTTGAAGTCGCCGATGTCGGGGACCAGAATTTCCTTCATACGGCGTCCTTCATACCGTGACCGGGTCGGGCTTCTCCGGATCGATGCCGTACTTCTTCACTGCCTCGGCGACCGCCTTCGCTTTCCCTTCGCCGGAATCGGCGAGCGCCTTCAGCGCCGCGATCGCGACGAAGTAGCGATTCACCTCGAAGAAGTGACGCAGCTTCGCGCGCGAGTCGGAGCGCCCGAAGCCGTCGGTGCCGAGCACGCGGTAAAGGCGGTCCCGGGGCACGAACGGGCGGATCTGGTCGGCGAAGGCCTTGATGTAGTCGCTCGCGGCGACGACGGGTCCGGCCGGCCGTTCCTTCAGCATTTTTTCCACGTAGGGCGTTTTTTGCTTTCCCTCGGCGTGCAGCATGTTCCAGCGCTCGGCCGCCATGCCGTCGCGGCGCAGCTCGGTGAAGCTGGTCGCGCTCCAGACGTCCGCGCCGACGCCCCAGTCTTTTTCGAGCAGCTCGGCGGCCGCCTCGACCTCGCGCAGGATGGTGCCGCTGCCGAGGAGCTGAACCCGCGCCTTGTTTTTCGTCTTGCTTTCGCGGAGCAGATACATCCCCTTCAGGATCCCCTCCTCGACGCCCTTCGGCAGCGCCGGGTGCTCGTAGTTCTCGTTCATCAGGGTGATGTAGTAAAAGACGTCCTCCTGATTCGTGACCATGCGCCGCAGGCCGTCGTGGATGATCACGGCGAGCTCGTACCCGTACGTCGGGTCATACGACACGCAGTTCGGAATGACCGACGAGAGCACCTGCGAGTGGCCATCCTCGTGCTGCAGGCCTTCGCCGTTCAGCGTCGTGCGTCCCGCGGTCGCGCCGAGCAGAAAGCCGCGCGAGCGCTGGTCGGCCGCCGCCCAGGCAAGGTCGCCGATCCGCTGCATGCCGAACATCGAGTAGAAGATGTAGAACGGCACGGTGATCGTGTTCGAGTGGCTGTAGGCGGTCGCCGCGGCGATCCAGGAGGAGAACGCGCCCGCCTCGTTGATGCCTTCCTCGAGGATCTGGCCCTGCTTGTCCTCGCGGTAGTACATCACCTGGTCCTTGTCGACCGGCTCGTACTTCTGGCCTTCCGAGGAGTAGATGCCGAGCTGCCGGAACATGCCCTCCATGCCGAAGGTGCGCGCTTCATCCGGCACGATCGGCACGATGCGCTTGCCGATCTCCTTGTCGCGCACGAGCGCGGTGAGCACGCGCACGAAGGCCATCGTGGTGGAAATCTCGCGCCCCTCGCCCGAGCCCTTCAGCACCTGGTCGAACGCGGTGAGCGGCGGAACCGCCGGCGCGGCTTCGCTCTTGCGCCGCCGCTGCGGGAAATAGCCGCCGAGCGCCTTCCTGCGCTCGAGCATGTACTTCATCTCCGGCGCGTCGGGCGGCGGAACGTAGAACGGCAGCTCTTCGAGCTTCTCGTCAGGGATCGGGATCGCGAACTGGTCGCGCATCTCCTTGATGGTGGCGATGTCGACCTTCTTCAGCTGGTGGGTCGGGTTTTTCGCCTGTCCCTGCTTGCCCAGGCCGTAGCCCTTGATCGTCTTGGCGAGAATGACCGTGGGCTGGCCCTTGTGCTTCACGGCGGCCGAGTACGCCGCGTAGACCTTGTGCGGATCGTGGCCGCCGCGGTTCAGGCGCCAGATGTCTTCGTCCGACATGCGCGCCACCATCTCGAGCACCTTGGGATGCTTGCCGAAGAAGTGCTTGCGCACGAAGGCGCCGTCGTTCGCCTTGTAATTCTGGTATTCGCCGTCGACGGCGTCCTCCATGATCTTGAGGAGCAGCCCCTCCTTGTCGCGCGCAAGGAGGGGATCCCAGTACGAGCCCCAGATCACCTTGATCACGTTCCAGCCCGCGCCGCGGAAGTCGCCTTCCAGCTCCTGGATGATCTTGCCGTTGCCGCGCACCGGGCCATCGAGCCGCTGCAGGTTGCAGTTGACGATGAAGATGAGGTTGTCGAGCTTCTCGCGCGAGGCAAGGCCGATCGCGCCGAGCGACTCGGGCTCGTCCATTTCGCCGTCGCCGCAGAAGACCCACACCTTGCGGTTGTCGGTGTGCGCATGCCCGCGCGCCTGCAGGTACTTGAGATAGCGCGCCATGTAGATCGCCTGGATCGGCCCCAGGCCCATCGACACGGTCGGGAATTGCCAGTAGTCCGGCATCAGCCAGGGGTGCGGGTACGAGGAGACGCCCTTGCCGTCCACTTCGCGGCGGAAGTTGAAAAGCTGCTCCTCGGTGAAGCGGCCTTCCATCAGGCCGCGCGCGTAGATGCCGGGACACGAGTGCCCCTGGAAGTAGACGAGGTCGCCGCCATGGCCTTCATGGGGCGCGTGCCAGAAATGCTGCTGCCCGGTGCCGAAGAGCGTGCCCACGGAAGCGAAGCTCGCGATGTGCCCGCCCAGCTCGTCGTCGCTCTTGTTGGCGCGCGCGACCATCACCATCGCGTTCCAGCGGCAGATCGAGCGGATGCGCTCCTCCAGCGCCACGTTGCCCGGCGAGCGCTCCTCCATGTGCGGAGGAATGGTGTTGATGTAGGCGGTATTGGCCGAGAACGGGATGTAGGCGCCCGAGCGACGCGCCTTGTCGATCAGCTTCTCGATCAGGTAGTGCGCGCGATCCGGACCCTCGCGCTCGAGCACGGCTTCGAGCGCATCGAGCCACTCCTGGGTTTCGAGATTGTCGGGATCGTTGGCCGCGGGGTTTTGCGGAACGGCGGACATTGCTTCCTCCGGCTATGGATGGGCCTAGGATTTAAAACGGGGTGTTTTATAGTATGCCATGGCTACCACTCTCATCGATGGAAAAACACTCGCCGCGTCGACGCGCGCGGCGCTCAAGGACAAGGTTGCTCAGCTCGCGGCCAAAGGCGCGCGACCCGGGCTCGCCGCGGTGCTGGTCGGCAACGATCCGGCCTCGCGCGTCTACGTGCGTAACAAAGCAAAGTCCTGCGAGGAAACCGGGCTTCACTCCGAGGTGCACGAGCTGCCCGCGGACACGAGCGAGAAAGCATTGCTCGAGCTCGTGGCGCGGCTGAACCGGGACCCGAAAATCCACGGCATCCTCGTGCAGCTGCCGCTGCCCAAGCAGATCAACTCCGACCGGGTGCTGGCGGCGATCTCTCCGGCCAAGGATGTCGACGGCTTCCATGCCGAGAGCCTCGGCGCGCTCGTGCAGGGGCTGCCCGGCTTCGTGCCGTGCACGCCGGCCGGCGTCATGGAGATGCTGGCGCACGCCAAGGTGCCGCTCGCCGGGGCGCGCGCGGTCATCGTCGGGCGCTCGACCATCGTCGGCAAGCCGCTCGCGCTCCTGCTCTTGCAGAAGGACGCCACCGTCACCATCTGCCATTCGCGGACGAAGGATCTGGCCGCGAGAACCCGCGAGGCCGATGTCCTCATCGCGGCCGTGGGCAAGGCGAAACTCATCACCAGGGACATGGTCAAACCGGGCGCCTGCGTAATCGACGTCGGCATCAACCGGCTGCCCGACGGCAAGCTCGCAGGCGACGTCGACTTCGACTCCGTGAAGGAGGTCGCCGGCTCGATCACGCCGGTGCCCGGCGGCGTCGGGCCGATGACCATCGCCATGCTGATCGTCAACACCGTGCGTTCCGCCGAGCGAACCCTTGGAAAAGCCGCAGAACAACCCGCTCGTTGATTTTTCCGGCCTGCCGCGCTTCGCCTCGATCCGGCCGGAGCACGTCGCGCCGGCGATCGAGCAGCTGCTCGCCGAAGCTCGCGCCGTTCGCGAGCGCACGAGCGCGGCGCCCCCAACCTGGGACGCCTTCATCGCGCCGCTCGAGGACGCGAACGAGCGACTGGCGCGCGCCTGGAACCAGGTCTCCCACCTGCATGCGGTCATGGATTCACCGGCGCTGCGCGCGGCCTACAACGCCGCGCAGCCCAAGGTCACGCAATACTGGACCGAGCTCGGCCAGGACACCCAGCGCTTCGAGAAATACAAGGCGCTCGCCGCCTCGCCCGAATACGCCCGCCTGAGCGCGGCGCGCCGGAAAATCGTCGACGACGCGCTACGCGATTTTCGCCTCGGCGGCGCGGAGCTGCCGGCGGAGAAAAAGCCGCGCTATGCGGCGATCCAGGAAAAGCTCGCCTCGCTTTCCACCCGGTTCTCGGAAAACGTGCTCGATGCGACCAACGCCTTCTCGATCGTCGTGGACGAAACGCGCATCGCCGGCCTTCCCGCGGACGCGCTCGCGGCGGCGCGCGAGGCAGCGCAGAAAGACGGCAAGGAAGGCTGGAAATTCACGCTGCACATGCCGTCCTACCTGCCGGTCATGCAGTACGCCGAGGATCGCGCGCTGCGCGAGACGATGTACCGGGCGAGCGCGACGCGGGCCTCGGAATTCGGCAAGCCGGACTGGGACAACTCGCCGCTGATCGGGCGCATCCTCGAGCTGCGGCGCGAGGACGCTAACCTGCTGGGCTACGCGAATTTCGCCGAAGTGTCGCTCGTTCCCAAGATGGCGCGAACGCCCGCGCAGGTGCTCGAATTCCTGCGCGATCTGGCGCGCCGCGCGCGGCCGTTCGCCGAGCGCGACCTCGCGGAGCTGCGCGCCTTCGCCCGGGACACGCTCGGGCTGGAGAAGCTGGAATCCTGGGATCTCGCCTACGCTTCGGAAAAGCTGCGCGCCGCGCGCTACGCATTCTCCGACCAGGAGGTGAAGCAATATTTCCCTGAGCCGCAGGTGATCGCCGGGCTCTTCCACGTCGTCGAGGACCTGTACCAGGTGCGCGTCGTCGAGTGTGGGGACAAATGCGGCACGGAGGTCTGGCACGAGGATGTGCGCTTCTACGAAGTGCGCAACATGGCGGGCGCGCCGATCGGCCAGTTCTACTTCGACCTCTACGCGCGCGAGAGCAAGCAGGGCGGCGCCTGGATGGACGGCGCAATCTCGCGCCGGCGGCTCGCCTCGGGCATCCAGTTGCCCGTCGCCTATCTGAACTGCAACTTTTCCCGCCCCGTCGGAGGCAAGCCCGCGCTCTTCACGCACGACGAGGTGATCACGCTCTTTCACGAGTTCGGCCACGGCTTGCATCACCTGCTCACGCAGGCCGAAGACCTCGGCGTCTCGGGCATCAACGGCGTCGAATGGGACGCGGTCGAGCTGCCGAGCCAGTTCATGGAGAATTTCTGCTGGGAGTGGAACGTGCTCTCGCGCATGACGAAGCACGTCGACACGGGGGCGCCGCTGCCAAGAGCCCTTTTCGACAAGATGCGCGCGGCGAAGAACTTCCAGAGTGGGCTCGACATGCTGCGCCAGATCGAGTTCGCGACCTTCGACATGCGCCTGCACGCCGAATTCGAGCCCGGCAGCGGCGCAAGCGTGCTCTCGCTGCTCGAGGAGGTAAGGCGCGAGGTGGCGGTGCTCATCCCGCCGGCCTGGAACCGTTTCCCGAACGCTTTCTCGCATATCTTCGGCGGCGGTTACGCGGCGGGCTATTACAGCTACAAATGGGCCGAGGTGCTCTCCGCGGATGCGTTCAGCGCGTTCGAGGAAGCGCGCGATTTGGCGAAAGGCTCCGAGAGCGTGCTCGACGCGCTCACCGGCGCGCGCTTCCGCGATGAGATCCTTGCGGTGGGCGGCAGCCGCCCGGCGGCGGAATCGTTCCGCGCCTTCCGGGGGCGTGAGCCGAAGGTGGATGCGCTCCTCAGGCATAGCGGCATGGCCGGCCCCTCGCCTGGATGAAGGTCGCCACGTGGAACGTCAATTCCATCAAAGTGCGCCTGCCGCAACTGCTCGACTGGCTTGTGGGCGCGCAGCCGGATGTCGTTTGCCTGCAGGAAACCAAGGTCGAGGACGAGAAGTTTCCGCTCGCCGAGGTTGAGCAGGCGGGCTATCGCGCCGCGTACTCGGGCCAGAAGGCCTATAACGGCGTCGCCATACTCTCCAAGGCGCCGCCGCAGGACGTGGTCGCCGGAATCCCGGGATTCGACGACGATCACAAGCGTGCGCTCGCCGCCACGATCGACGGCGTGCGCGTCATCAGCCTCTACTGCCCGAACGGGCAGGCGCTCGCGTCGGAGAAATTCCAGTACAAGCTGCGCTGGTTTGCAGCGCTCGGCAATTATCTGTCTTCGGAATTGAAGGCTCACGCTCAATTGGCAGCCGCGGGCGACTTCAACGTCGCGCCCGAGGATCGCGACGTGCACGACCCGAAGGCCTGGGAAGGGCAGATCCACGTCTCCGAGCCCGAGCGCACCGCCTGGCGCGCGCTGCTGGCAAGCGGATTGAAGGACAGCTTCCGGCTCTTCGAGCAGCCGGAAAAGATTTTTTCCTGGTGGGATTACCGCATGGTCGCCTTCCGGCGCAACGCCGGGCTGCGCATCGACCAGATTCTGGTTTCCGCGGCGCTTGCCGCGCGCTGCACCGGCTGCACGGTCGACAAGGCGCCGCGCAAGCTCGAGCGGCCCTCCGACCACGCCCCCGTGGTCGCTACATTTTCCTAGTCGATCAGCGGGTAGGCGGGAAGCGTCAGGAAGTCGACGTACTCGCCCACGGTGATGAGGTCGAAAAGCAGCGCGCCCTCGTCGTACTTGCCGCCGCTCATCGTGGATTTGACCTTGCCGAGCTCCTCGGTGAGGAG
>DATAID010000022.1:0-39844 GCA_036262835.1 Burkholderiales bacterium
GATCTCGATGCTGCGGCCGGGCATCAGCACCGACAAGGTCGCCAGGATGTTTCCAAAGTCGACCGAGATCGGCTTCGAGACCGAGATGGCGGCCTTCGGCCTGAACTTCTGCCATGGCCTCGGCTTGGGCTTGCACGAGCGGCCGCTCATCTCGCGGCTCAATTCCTTCATCGAGCCCTACGAGCTGAAGGCCGGCATGGTGTTCGCGGTCGAGACCTTCTGTCCTGCGAAGGATGGGGTTTCGGCCGCGCGCATCGAAGAAGAGGTGGTCTTGACGCCCGAGGGCGCCAAAATCATTTCCCTCTATCCGGCTCAGGAACTGCCTGTCGCAAATGCGTACTAGAAAACTTCCGCCGGTCGGCTGGATCGGCGCGGGCCGCATGGGCTTCGAGATGGCGGCGCGGCTCGCCAAGGGCGGCGCCGACGTGCTGGTCTGGAACCGCACGCGCGAGAAGGCGGCGCCCCTGCAAAAGCATGGCGCGAAGGTCGCCGATCAACTGACGGACCTGGCGTCGCGTGAAATCGTTTTTTGCATGGTTTCAACGTGGAAAGACGTCAAAGAGGTCGTGCAAAAGCTTCTGGCAAGCAACGAAAAACCAAAGCTGCTGATCGAGTGCTCTTCCATCTCTCTGGAAGGCTCCGCTGAGCTGCGACAACTTCTTGATGCAAAGAAAATTCAATATCTTGCCGCGCCCGTATCGGGCAACGCCAAGGTCATCAAGGCGGGCAAGCTTTCTTTCGTCTGCTCCGGCCCGAAGAAGGCCTATGAGCGGGCCCGGCCGTTGTTGAACTTGATTGGAATAAATTCAAGCTATGTGGGGGAGGGAGAGCTTTCCCGCATCGTCAAGATCTGCCACAACGTGTTCCTCGGCGTCGTCACGCAATCGCTCGCCGAGATCACGGTGCTCGCGCAAAAGGCGGGCGTGCCGCGCCACGCCTTCCTCGACTTCCTCAACCAGAGCGTGATGGGCTCGACCTTCTCGCGCTACAAGACGCCGGCATTCGTGAACCTCGATTTCAAGGTCACTTTCACGCCGCACCTGTTGCGCAAGGACATGGACCTTGGCCTCGATGCCGGCCGCCGCTTCGAGGTGCCGATGCCGCTCGCCGCGGCGACGCGCGACCTGATCCAGTCGATGATCGGCCAGGGCTGGACCGAGCAGGACTTCGCCACCCTGCTCCTGCAGCAGGCTGAAGCGTCGGGACTAAAACTAAAACCTGAAAACGTGGAGGTGGGTGATGGGCTTTCCTAAGTATCTGCTATCGATTGCGCTTTCTCTTGTCGTCGCGGGCCTGGCGCAGGCGCAAGCCTGGCCGGCCAAGCCCGTGCACGTGGTCATCTCGTTCACGCCAGGCAGTTCGACCGACATCGTCGGGCGCATCGTCATGGCGAAGGTCGCCGAATATTGGGGCCAGCCCGTCGTTCCGGAGAACCGCGGCGGCGCCGGCGGCTCGATCGGCTCGGCCGTGGTCGCCAAGGCCGCGCCCGACGGCTACACCCTGCTCATCAATTCGACCGCGCACTCGGTCAACCCGTCCATCTACGCCAAGCTCCCGTACGACACGAAGAAGGACTTCGTCGACATCGCGCCGCTCACCGTGCAGCCGAACGTGTTCGTCGTGCCCTCCGATTCGCCGTACAAGACGCTCGCCGACGTGGTCGCCTCCGCCAAGGCGCACCCCGGCAAGCTCAATATCGGCCACGCCGGCGTGGGCAGCGGCACGCACCTCAACACCGAGCGCTTCATCGCCGCTTCCGGCATCTCGGTGGTCGAGGTGCCGTTCAAGGGCACGCCGGAAGTGATCACCGCGCTGCTCTCGCACAACGTGCACGCCTACTGGGCGCCGATCTCGGCCGCCATCTCGAACGTGAAGAGCGGCAAGCTGCGCGCGCTCGCCGTGAGCACCGCCAAGCGCGACCCGACGCTACCCGAAGTGCCGACCACGGCGGAGGCCGGCATCAAGAACGCCGAGTCGCCGCTCTGGTTCGGCGTCTGGGCGCCCGCGGGGACGCCGCCTGCGGTGGTCACCAAGATCAACGCGGATGTCCGCAAGGCGCTCGCCGATCCGGGCGTGAAGGAGAAGCTCGTCAATCTCGGCAACGACACGCTCGACATGTCGCCCAAGGCGTTCAGCGATTTCGTCGACTCCGAGATGGAGATCTACGCCAGGCTCCTGAAGGCGGCCGGCGTCAAGCCGCAGTAAGGCTTTTACTTCTCGCCCGAAACGAGTGCGATCCGGCGACGGATGCGCGCGAGCGCGCTCGCGTCGCCCGACGCCTCGGCGCGCTTTGCCTGCACGCCGAGCCACGCGAGCAGCGGCCGGCGCCAGCCCTGCTCCGAGGCAAGGCTCACGGCCGAATCGATGTTCTCGGGCGTGGCTTTGCCGTTTTTGAATTGAATTCCCAGAAACACCAGCTTCGACACGGGGTCGTCGGAAGCCGGCCGGCTTGAGCGACCGGCAAGGTAGTCGGCGTAGGCAAGCTCCTCGGGTCCTGCATCCTCGCGCTTGAAAGCCGGGCAGTCGTCCAGCTCGAGCGCCGCGGTGCGCAGCGCGCAGCGCAGCAGCTCGGCGCGGGCGATCAGGCTCGGCCGGCCGGTCGCCGAGAGCTCGTGCTTCAGGCGCGCGAATTCCGTCTCCGCGCCGCGCGTGTCGCCGCTCAGATAGCGCGACTGGTAGGCGCCGAGCGCCGCGTACGAATGCAGCTGCCAGTCGGGCGGCACCGGCGCGCTCGAGCACGCCCAGAGAAACGCGAGCGGGATGAGGACGGCGCGTTTCACGGCAGCTTCATCTTCGTTTCGCGCTCGAACGGCCACTTGCGGTTGATCTCGTCGATGAGGCCGGAGATCCGGCGCAGGCTCGCCTCCACCTCGGCGCGCAGCGTGCCCAGGTCCGCGGTGGCCGCCTTGGCGTTGGTCGCGACCGCCTGCGCGTCGGCGAGGATGCCGTCGACGCGCTTCAGGCTCGCGCGCACCTCGCCGAGGATGCCGTTCACCTCCGTGACCGCCTTCTGCGTCTGGTCGATCACGCCTCCGGGCCCGAGCACCTGCTTGTCGGTCTTCGCGAGCACCGAATCCATCTTGAGCGCGACGCCGTCGAGCGATGCGAGCAGCTTGTTGGCGCGGTCGATGGAGGCGAGGATCTTCTTCGCGTTCTCGTCGCTGCCGAGCACGCCGCCGAGCACGCCGTACTTGCCCGCCATGCGATCGATGATGGCGCGCGTGCTGCGGATGCTCTCCTGCAGGTTGGAGCCCGTGGCGGTCAGGTTGTCGAGGTTCTCGAGGATCTGGCGCGCGGAGGCGACCAGCTGCGGGATCTCCTGGGCGGTATCGGCCCGCAGTACCGCGCGCTCGGCGCGGTCCGCCAGAGGCGGATCCTTGAGGTTGGAGGAAAACACGCGCAGCTTCGTCGCCCCGACGACCGGCACGTCGAGCACGAACACGCTCGACTCGCGCAGCCAGTGAGCCTCGTCCACGGGCACGCGCACGCTGATCCGCACCTTGCCGTCCAGGCGCAGGCGGATGCGGCGCACCGTGCCGATGGGGAACCCGGCGAAGGTCAGGTCCTGGCCGACGCGCACGCCCTCGGCGTTGTCGGCGATGAGATAGATCCTCTGCACCTGCTCGAACACGCCGCGCGCATAGAGCACATAGGCGATGAATCCGCCGATGATGAGGATGGTCACGGCGAGCAGCATGCCCACCTTCACGCCCATGCTGCGCGGCAGGTTTTTCAGGAGCGTCTGCGGGTCCATGCGCTAGAAGTATTTCCCGGCGAGCGACAGCACCTCGATCACCCCGATGACGAAGAAGAGCGTGACAAGGCCGCCGAGCACCGCGTGCGGCGCCGATTTCACCTCGCCGCGCTCGGCCTCCAGGCCGGTCGCCACCGGAATCAGCGCCACGGCCAGGCCGAAGAGCATGCACTTCAGCACGAAGCCGACGAGCACCTGCACGTCGAACACGTCCGCGACGACGCGCTCGAACTCCGGCAGGCCGGCGTCGGAAAAGCCGTACGTGGCGGTGTAGGCGAGCCAGACCGCGATCGCGCATGCGAGCGTCGTGAGCGAAACGACCGAGAGCGCGGCGCCGGCGATCCTCGGCACGATCTCGTTCTCGAGCGGGCGCTCGCCCGATTCCTGCTCCTCGACCAGCTCGCCGCTCACGGTCATGAGCGCCACCTCGGAGCCGATCGCGGCGCCGGTGCGCAGCGCCACGAAGAGCGCGGTGAGCAGCGGGATCACCTCGAGCACCAGCACGCGCAGCATGAGCTCGAGCGCGTACTGGCCGAGGCCGTACTTGCGCGCCGCGTTGGCGACGATCTCGATGATCACCACGCTGAGCAGCGCCGAGAAAAACAGGTACCCGGGCAGCACCTCCCAGGCGGTGGCATGGATCTGGCGCACCGCGAGCTCGCGCGTCTCGGCCTTGTAGGTCGAGGGGGAGATGAGCGCGACGGTCGCGATGCCCGCGAAGCGCATCAGCCGGCGCCAGCTGCGGTAGCGGAAGAGAAAGCCGCCTGCGAAGGCCATGGCCGAGTTTACAATCGTCTTGATTACACAGGGAGAGTAACTTGGCAAAGAGGAAAAAGCCCGAGGAGCTGCGCTCGCATCGCTGGTACGGGGTGAAGGACATGCGCTCCTTCGGCCACCGCTCGAGAACCGCGCAGATGGGCTACGACCGCAGCGACTACGCGGGCAAGCCCGTGATCGCGATCATCAACACGTGGTCGGACATCAACCACTGCCACATGCACTTCCGCGAGCGCGCCGAGGAGGTGAAGCGCGGCGTGTGGCAGGCGGGCGGCTTCCCGCTCGAGATGCCCGCGATGGCGCTCGCCGAGCCGATGCAGAAGCCCACGACGATGATGTACCGCAACTTCCTCGCCATGGAGACCGAGGAATTGCTGCGCTCCTACCCGGTGGACGGCTGCGTGCTGATGGGCGGCTGCGACAAGACCACGCCGGGCCTCATCATGGGCGCCACCAGCATGAACATCCCGGCGATCTACATGCCGGCGGGCCCCATGCTCAACGCGCACTGGCGCGACCAGACGCTCGGCTCCGGTACCGACACCTGGAAATACTGGGACGAGCTGCGCGCGGGCCGCATCACCGAGCGCGAGTGGCACGAGATCGAGGACTCAACCGCGCGCTCGGCGGGCACCTGCATGACGATGGGCACGGCGGCGACCATGATGTCGCTCGCCGAGGTGCTCGGCTGGTCGCTGCCCGGCTACGCGTCGATCCCGGCGCCCGATTCCAACCATGCGCGCATGGCGACGCTCACCGGCAAGCGCATCGTCGAGATGGTGTGGGAGGACCTGAAGCCGCGAGACTTTTTGACGCGCAGCTCTTTCGACAACGCTATTACGACCTTGATGGCGATGGGCGGCTCGACCAACGCGATCGTGCACCTCGTCGCCATGGCCGGGCGGGCCGGGCTGTCCTTTCCGCTCGAGCGCTACAACGAGATCTCGGCGAGAACGCCGGTGATCGCGAACGTGCGGCCCTCGGGAAAGAAGTACCTCATGGAGGATTTTTTCTATGCAGGAGGCTTGAGAGCCCTTCTTTTTTCCCTCAAGGATCTATTGAAATTGAAAGCAAAGACAGTGAATGGCAAAACGCTCGGCGAGAACATCGAAGGCGCCAGGGTCTGGAACCCCGACGTGATCCTGCCGCGTTCGAAGCCGCTCAAGAAATCGGGCGGCATCATCATGCTGCGCGGCTCGCTCGCCCCGGACGGCGCAGTGCTGAAGACGAGCGCTGCCGATCCCAAGCTCCTCAAGCACACCGGAAAAGCGGTCGTGTTCGAGGACTACAACGACATGGCGGCGAGAATCGACCGCGACGACCTCGAGGTGACCAAGGATTCGGTGCTCGTGCTCAAGAACGCCGGCCCGCTCGGCGGTCCGGGCTTCCCCGAGTGGGGCATGCTGCCGATGCCGCGAAAGCTCATCAAGCAGGGCGTCAAGGACATGGTGCGCATCTCGGATGGCCGCATGAGCGGCACCAGCTACGGCACCTGCATCCTGCATGTCGCTCCGGAAAGCTTCGTGGGCGGGCCTTTGGCTTTTGTTCGCAATGGAGATCTGATCGAGCTGGACGCGGAAAAAAAGCTCTTGAACCTGAAAATCAGCAAGAAAGAATTCGAGAAGCGTCGCAAAGCCTGGAAGCCACCGCCTCCGAAATATGAGCGCAGCTACGGCGCGATCTTCTCGCGCCACGTGAAGCAGGCAAACGAGGGCTGCGACTTCGACTTCCTCGAGGGCACCGCGCCGACCGCGGAGCCGGAGATCCATTGATGAGGACGCTCCTTGCCGCAGTGCTCGGCCTCGCCGCGCTCGCCGCCGGTGGCTTCGCCTGGCACACGCATCGTGCGCTCGGCGAGACGCGCCGCGAGCTCGCCGACCTGAAAACGCAGCTCGACAAGGCGAAAACCGATCTCAAGACGGCGCAGGCCGAGGCCGAAAAGCAGCGCAAGGAGGCCGAGACGCACAAAGCGGCGCTCGAGCAGACGCAATCCGAGCTCGCCTCCGCGCGCCATTTCCTCGAAGCCGAGCGCGCGATGAGCACCCGCCTGCGCGAGGAGCTCGTTCTGGCCAGAGCGCGCTCCGCGCAGCCGAGGCCGTCGGCAGCGCAGGCGCTGCCCCCCGGGCTCGTGCTGCCGCAGCTGGCGCCCCAACGGCCGCTGGAAGTGCGCATCGCCCCCAACCGCGGTGCGACCTCCGTCGGCGTGGGCGTGCCCGCCCGCTAGGCGCGCCTGCCGCTCGGCCAGTTGATCGCCGCGACGCCGAGGATGATGGCGGCGAGCCCGATGCCGACCGCGGGCGAGACGTGCTCGCCGAGCACGAGAATGCCGAGGAGCACGCTCACGCCCGATCGCAGGTAGCTCTGGCTCGTCACGCCCATCGGCCCGAGGGTGCGGAGCAGGCGGAAGTAGAGAAGCAGCGCGACCGCCGTGCAGAAAAACCCGAGCGCGCAGGCCGCGCCGAGCGAGCGCATGGATGGCGCGAGCGTCCACGGGTGCTCGAGGAGCAGGCTCGCCGGAACGAGGCAGACGGCGGCAAGCAGCGTCGTGGCCGCCGCCGTGACGAGCGGCGCGACGTGAGCGAGGCGCCGTCCGTGCAGGGCCGCGACCGCGTAGAGAAGCGCGCTGACGAGCGTCGCAAGCTGGGGCAGAACGTCGCGGCCGAGCGTGCCGAGCACGTCCACGCCGATCGTCGTCACCACCCCGGCGAATCCGAGCAGGGCGCCGCCGATCTGCCAGCCGCCGGGCGGCTCGCGCCGCAGGAAGACGAGCGTGAGCAGCACGACGAAGATCGGCGAGGTGGAGTTGAGGACGCCGGCGAGGCCGCTGGCCACGTACTGCTGGCCCCAGGCGAGGATCGCCCAGGCAAGGGTGCTGTTGAAGAGCGACTGCACGAAGAGCAGGCGCCAGGTCGCGCCGTCGCGCGGCCATTGCTTTTTATTGACTGCCAAAACGCAAAACAGGAGGAGCGCCGCGATGGTCACTCGCGTCGCCGCGAGGGTCAGCGGCGGAATCTCCGCGAGCGCCACCTTGGCGAAGAGGTACGACGAGCCCCACAGCCCGGCCAGCAGGCCGAGCAGCGCGTACTCGCGGATCACGCGCGGTGCGCGCTGCGCGAGTCCTTCGGCGCCTGCTCCCGCTCGTTCAGGCCGTAGTCCCGGACCACCTGCGCGATCCGAAGACGGTAATTCGCGAAAAGCGTCTGCCGGCCCGCGGCCTGCGCGCGCCGGTGCTCTTCCAGGTTGCGCCAGGCCCTGACCGCTTCCTCGTCGCGCCAGAAGGAGAGCGACAGGATCTTGCCGGGCTGCACGAGGCTCTCGAAGCGCTCGATGGAAATGAATCCGTCCATCTTCTCGAGCAGCGGCTTCAGCGCCGCCGCGGTATCGAGGTAGCCCTGCTTGTGCTGCGCGTGCGGCTCGACTTCGAAGATGACGGCGATCACGGCTTCTCCCTTCGTGGAACTACTGGACGCCGAGCCAATCCCGGAATCCCTCGCGGCCTTTCGGCGTGATCGTGACGGCGCGCGAGCGGCGGTTGCGCAGCACCCAGCCGCGCGCGAGATACGCCTCGAGCAGCGCGTCGCCGAGCGACCCGCTCAGATGCGGCCTGCGCTGCGTGAGGTCGACGCAGGCGCGCGCCAGCGCACGCCGCGGCCGGCGCGCCTCGGCGAGGGTCACGCCGAGGGCGGCGAGCGCCCGCTCGCCCCCGCGCGTCACGTTGTAATCGCGACCCTCGGCCACGAGCCACCGCGAGTTGAGCATGGCATCGAGCACCTTGACCGCCATCTCGCCCGCCAGATGGCCGTAGCAGGTGCGCGCATGCAGGAACTGCACCGGCACATCGGGCGAAGGCAGCGGCGCGCGGGGCGTGCGCGGCCGCGTTGCCGCGTCCACCGAAGCGATTCCTTCGATCATCGCGGCGATCTCGGCGCTGGCAATGCGGAAGTAGCGGTGGCGTCCCTGCGATTCGGCGCGCAGCAGACCGCCATCGACCAGCTTGGCGAGGTGCGTGCTCGCCGACTGAGCCGACACGTTGGCGGCGTAGGCGAGCTCGCCGGCCGGGCGCATCGTGCCGTCGATGAGAAGCCAGAGCATGCGCGCGCGCGCCGGATCGGCCAACAGCTGGGCAATGCGCGGGATGTCCGGGTTGTCATTCATAGTTCATGTTACCATTAAATGTATACGTAACGCCGGCTGTAGTATCCTCTCCAGGCCATGAGCGAAACCGAGCTCCTCGAGCAGCTGAACGCCGGCTACGTGCGCGCCGCGCAGAACTCCGACACGCGCTGGTACGACGAGCACCTCGCCGAGGATTTCCTCGCCAGCAACGTCGACGGCTCGATCCAGGACAAGCAATCCTTCCTCGAGCGCGTCGGCAAGCCGCACAAGGTGACCGGCATGCGCCCGGTCGACGTGCGGATCCAGCGCGCGGGCGAGCTTGCGCTCATCCACTCGAGGTTCGAGTACTGCAAGCCCGACGGCAGCCCCGGCACCGGGCGCTATACCGACATCTGGGCGCGCCGCGGCGAGCGCTGGCTGTGCGTCTCGGCCCACTTCAACCGCTTCTGAGCATGGACAAGGACGCCGACCTGAAGACGCTGATCGAGCTGAACGAGGGCTACATCCGCTCGGTCGCGGGATCGGACGCGGCCTGGTTCGAGCGGCATCTCGCCGGGGATTTCGTCAACAGCAACCCGGATGGCACGCTCTCGGACCGCGCGGCGTTCATCGCGCGCATCGCCCAGCCCAATCCGCTCTCCGACTTCCGCTGCGAGGACGTGCGCGTGCGCCTGATGGGCGACGCGGCGATCATTCACGCGCGCACGAGCTACCGCAAGCCCGACGGCGCGCGCGGCCACGGCCGCTACACCGACGTCTACGCGCGCCGCGACGGACGCTGGCTGTGCGTGTGCGCGGACGTCACGCGCTGCTAGCAGGGTTCCTTTCCCCTTGAAGGCCGGCGACCTGCGCTTCCTGCTGGCGCTCACGACGCCGCTCGCGCCGCTCGTCGGCTGTCGCCTCGGCGACAACTTCCACGCCTTCTGGATCTTCTTCATCGTCATTCCGGCGCTCGACTGGCTGGTCGGCAAGCGCGCGTCCGCCGCCGACCGAAGCGAGATCGTTCGCCTCGAAGAGAGCCTCTGGTTCCGCGTCCTTCTCGTCGCCTACGTGCCGATGCATCTCGCGCTCATCCTTTGGGGCGCGTGGATCGTCGGCGGGGACACCCTTTCGGCAGGGCAGGCCGTCGGCCTCACGCTCTCGATCGGGCTCGTCACCGGCTCGCAGGGCATCACGATCGCGCACGAGCTCGGCCACCGGCGCAGCCGCCTCGAGCGCTGGCTCGCCAGAGTGCTGCTCGCCAGCGTGAGCTACGGGCACTTCACGGTCGAGCACAATCGCGGCCACCACGTGCGCGTGGCGACGCCCGAGGATCCGGCGAGCGCGCGCTATGGCGAGGCGTTCTGGCGCTTCCTGCCGCGCACGCTCATCCACTCCTTCGTCCATGCGTGGCAGCTCGACCGAAGTTACGTCCTTGCCTCGAGCGCCGCGACGCTCGCATCCGCCGGCGCGCTTTCATGGGCTTTCGGGCCGCTCGCTCTCGCCTTCTTCTTCGGCCAGAGCGCGATGGCGGTGCTGCTGCTCGAGGCGGTCAACTACATCGAGCACTACGGCCTGCAGAGAAAGCGCCTGCCCGACGGGAAGTACGAGCGCTTCGGCGAGCAGCACGCCTGGGACGCGAACGAATGGCTCACCAACTGCTATCTCATCCACCTGCAGCGGCACGCCGACCATCATCTCGAGCCCGGCCGCCCCTACGCCGCGCTGCAGCCGCGCGAGCAAAGCCCGAAGCTGCCGACCGGCTATGCCGGCATGCTGCCGCTCGCGCTCTTGCCGCCGCTCTGGTTCGCGGTGATGAACCCGCGCGTGCCGAAGGCCGCCTGAGGCCGCGCTAGGCGGCCAGGCGCTCGATCGCGTCGCGCGCGAGCTTGAGCTTCGCGCCCGCGGCGATGATCTCTTCCCAGGTGTTGTCGTCTACCGCGATGCCATCGCGCTCGCGCTTGGCCCGTGTCTCCCGCTCCGGCTCGCCGGCGATACGCACCTTGTCGAAGCCGGGCGCGACCGGGGACTTGCGCAGCGACTCGAGGAACGCCGTCGTTTCCGCCGCGAACGCGTCAGCCGTACCGAGGCGCTTGGGGTCGATGAGGATCGTCAGCATCCCGTTCCAGACGCGCTTTTTCGAGCGGTCGTCGGAGTGCCAGGTGCCGCCGCCCGTAAGCGCGCCACCGAGGAGCTCGCACACCACCGCGAGGCCGTAGCCCTTGTGCAGGCCGAAGGTGCGCAGCGCGCCGAAAGGCTCGATCACGCCGAATCTCGGGTCGGAGGTCGGCTCGCCCTTGTCGTCGATCAGCCACTCGGGCGACACCTTCTCGCGCTTGTTGTGCGCGACCCGGATCTTGCCTTGCGCGACCGCGGAGGTCGCCATGTCGAGGATGAAGGGCGGCTCGCCCGGAATGGGGATGCCGATCGTGACCGGATTGGTGCCGAAGCGCGCGTCCGCGCCGCCGTAGGGCGCGACGATGGAGCGCGAGATCACGTTGGTGAAATGAAGCGAGACAAGTCCCGCGGCGACCGCCTGCTCGGCCCACTGGCCGATGCGGCAAAGGTGATGCGCGCGCCCCAGGCCCATCACGCACATCCCGTGCTGCTTCGCGCGCCCGATGCCGATCTCCATGGCCTCAAGGCCGATCACCTGCCCGTAGCCCGACTGGCCGTCGAGCGAAATCATCGCGCCGCCGTCGAAGGCGATTTTCGGGTGCTGGTTGACCTTGAGGCCGCCTTCGAGGAGCGAGTCGACGTAGCGCGGCATCATGCCCACGCCGTGCGAGTCGTGGCCCGTGAGGTTCGCCGTCACCAGGTTCTCGGCGACGATCTTCGCCTCGCGCGCGTCGCTGCCGCCGGCAGCGACAATGGTTTCAATGCATTTTCCCAGAACTTCCTTTTTTAAGATCTTCATTCCGCTTTGATACCACCCTTGTTGACGACCGCGGTCCAGCGCTCCACTTCGTCCTTCATGAACTTACCGAACTCCTCGGGCGAGCTTGCCACCACGTCGAAGCCGATCTGCGTCATGCGCTCCCTGATCACCGGGTCGCGCAGCGCGCGCACGCTCGCCTCGTTCAGCCTGGCCACGATCTCGCGCGGCGTCTTCGCCGGCGCGGCGACCGCCTGCCACGAGGTGACGACGAGATCCGGCGAGCCCGCTTCGGCGGCGTCGGGCACGCCCGGCAGCTGCGGATGGCGGCCCTTGGCCGTCACCGCAAGCGCCTTCATCTTGCCCGCCTTGATGTAGTTCGTGACGGCACCGAGGTTCTGGAACGAGTAGTCGACCTGGTTGCCCATGATGTCGGTCTGGCAGGCGGCGCCCCCCTTGTAGGGCACGTGCACGGCCTGGATGCCCGCCGCCTGCTTGAGGAGCTCGCCCGTCAGGTGGTCCGACGAGCCCGTGCCGCTCGAGCAATAGGCGAGCTTGCCGGGGTTCTTTTTCGCGAGCTCGATCAGATCTTTCAACGAGGCGACCTGGAGCGTCGGCTTGGTGATGAGGACGTTGGGCGTGGTCACCGCGAGCGTGATCGGCGCGAAATCTCTGACCGGCTGGTAGCGCAGGTCCTTGAAGAGTGCCGCGTTGATCGAGAACACGCCGATCGAGCCGACGAGAATCGTGTAGCCGTCGGGGTCGGACTTGGCGACAAATTCGGCCGCGATCGCGCCGTTCGCGCCGGGCTTGTTCTCGACCACTGCCGGTTGGCCGAGCGCCTCCTGGAATTTGGAGGCGATGGCGCGCCCGACGATGTCGGAGGAGCCGCCCGCGACGAAGGGAATGATGACCTTGATCGGCTTGGTGGGCCAGGCCTGCGCATGCACCGCGCCCGAGACCGCCACAAGCAATGCTGCTGCCGTTTTAACCATCCGGTTCACAGGATTCTCCTCCCAGGGTTTTTTTCAAGTTTACAATGAGCGCCCTCTCAATCCGAGACTCGGGAAGGCTCCCCATGCGTGCCGCTTTCGCTCTGGCGTTGCTCCTCGCTGCCGCCGCGTTCCCGGCGGCGGCCCAGTATCCCAACAAGGCGATCCGCATCATCGTGCCCTATGCGGCGGGCGGCACCTCGGACATCCTCGCGCGCGCCATCGGCCCGAAGCTGACCGAAGCCTGGGGCCAGCCGGTGATCGTCGAGAACAAGCCCGGCGCGAACGGCAACGTCGGCGCGGAATTCGTCGCCAGGTCGGCACCGGATGGCTACACCTTCCTCCTGACCGACCTCGGCGGCCTCGTCATCAGCGCGAGCGTCTACCCGAACCTGCCTTTCAACCCCTCCAGGGACTTCACGCCGATCGTCATGGTCTCGTATTCGCCCCACGTGCTCGCCGTGCACCCGTCGGTGCAGGTGAAGGACGTGAAGGAGCTCGTCGCGATGGCGAAGGCGCACCCCGGCAAGCTCAACTTCGCGGTCTCGGGCATCGGCGGCGCGCCCCACCTCGCCGGTATCGAGTTCGCCCAGCGCATGGGCCTCAACTGGACCTACATCCCGTACAAGGGCGGCTCGGACGCGGTCACCGGCGTGGTCGGCGGCCAGGCGCACCTCCTCTTCAACGGCATGCTTGCCACGTGGCCCTCGGTGACGGGCGGGAAGCTCAGAGCGCTCGGCATCTCGAGCGCCCAGCGGGTTCCCTCCGCCCCGGATACGCCGACGGTCGCCGAGCAGGGCCTGCCCGGCTTCGAGACGGGCTCCTACCAGGGCCTGGTGGGGCCGCTCGGCATCCCGAAAGAGACGGTTGCCAAGCTCAACGGCGAGCTCATCAAGGCGCTCAACACCGCCGACATGAAGGCGCGCTTCGCCAAGCTCGGCACCGACGTGCGCACCGGCCCGCCCGAGGCGCTCGGCACGTGGCTGCAGGCCGAGCAGGCGAAGTGGGCCAAGGTCGTGAAGGACTCGGGAGCGAAGTTCGACTGATGGATCTGCCGCAGAACGCCTTCAAGCGCGCGCTCAAGGCGGGGCGCAACCAGATCGGCCTCTGGTCGAGTCTCTCCTCGCACTACACGGTCGAAGTGATCGCGGGCGCGGGCTTCGACTGGCTGCTCCTCGACTGCGAGCATTCGCCGAACGATCTCGAGTCGCTGCTCACGCAGCTGCAGGCCTGCGCGCCCTATGCGACGACTCCGGTCGTGCGCGTGCCCTGGAACGACATGGTGAACGTGAAGCGCGTGCTCGACATCGGCGCGCAATCGCTGCTTTTTCCCTACGTCTGCACGGCGGCCGAGGCGAAAGCGGCAGTGGCGGCGACGCGCTATCCGCCCAAAGGCGTGCGCGGGGTCGCGGGCACCACCCGCGCGACGCGTTTCGGGCGCGTGAAGGACTACGCCAAGCGCGCGCACGAGGAGATCTGCGTGCTCGTGCAGGTGGAAACGAAGCCCGCGCTGGATCAGCTGGAGGCGATTTGCGCGGTCGACGGTGTCGACGGCGTCTTCATTGGACCGGCCGACCTGCACGCGTCGATGGGCTACACGGGCGAGACCTCGAACCCGGCGGTGATGCCGCTCATCGAAGAGGCGATGGGCCGCATCCGCAAGGCCGGCAAGGCCGCGGGCTATCTCTCGCCGGTCGAGGCGGACGCGAAGCGCATGATCGCCGCGGGCGCGAATTTCTGCGCGGTGGGCGCCGATGTGGGGCTGCTCGCGCGCGGCGCTGAAGCATTGAGGGCCAAATTCACATGAAAAACGAGATCGTCATCACGGCGCAGGGCCACAAGGGCACGATGGAGCGGCTGCAGAACGAATTCGCGCCGGTGAAGCTCTGGGAGGCCAAGGACCGGGACGCGGCGCTGAAATCCGCCGCGCACATCCGCGGGCTCGCGCACTTCGGCCACTCGAAGGTGGACGGCAAGCTCATGGACGCGCTGCCCAGGCTCGAGATCATCTCCAACTTCGGCGTCGGCGTGGACCAGATCGACCTCGACGCGGCCAAAGCCCGCAAGATCATCGTCACCAACACGCCGGACGTGCTGAACGATTGCGTGGCCGACTGCGCGATGGCGCTGGTGCTGAACACGCTGCGCAAGCTGCCGCAGTCCGAAGCCTACCTGCGCGCGGGCCACTGGGAAGGCAAAGGGCCCTATCCCCTTTGCACCTCGCTCGGCGGCAAGGTGATGGGCGTGCTCGGCCTCGGGCGCATCGGCGAGGCGATCGCCAAGCGCGCGCAGGCCTTCGGCATGACGATCCGCTACCACAACCGCACGAAGAAGAACGTCCCCTACCCCTACGATCCGGATCCGGCGACGCTCGCGAAGAACTCGGATGTGCTCATGGTGGTCACGCCGGGAGGCTCAGGCACGGCGAAGCTCGTCAACGCCGCGGTGCTCGATGCGCTCGGGCCCGAGGGCTATCTCGTCAACGTCGCGCGCGGCTCTGTCGTGGACGAGCCGGCGCTCCTCAAATTCCTGCAGGAGAAGAAAATCGCCGGCGCCGGGCTGGATGTCTTCGTCGACGAGCCGCGCGTGCCAAAGGAGTTCTTCACGCTCGACAACGCCGTGCTCTTCCCGCACGTGGCGAGCGCGACGGTCGAGACGCGCAAGGCGATGGGAGATTTGCAGGTGGAAAATCTCCACCTTCACTTCTCCGGGAAACCCGTCAAAACTCGGGTGGTATAGCTAGGAAGCGCCGTTCCAGCTCTGCAGCCAGTTCTGCGCGCCGACCTTCTCCAGAAGCTCGAGCTGCGTCTCGAGAAAGTCGATGTGCTCTTCCTCTGACTCGAGGATGTCCTCGAAGATCTCGCGCGAGATGTAGTCGGCGACCGTCTCGCAGTGCGCGATCGCCTTCTGCAGGTCGGGGCGCGCTGCCTGCTCGAGCTTCAAGTCGCAGCGCAGCGCCTCGGGCGCGTTTTCACCGATCATCAATTTGCCCAGATCCTGGAGGTTCGGCAGCCCTTCGAGGAAGAGGATGCGCTCGATCAGGCGATCGGCGTGCTTCATCTCGTCGATCGACTCCTTTTTTTCGTGCTCCTCCAGCTTCTTCAGCCCCCAGTTGCCGAACATGCGGGCGTGCAGGAAGTACTGGTTGATCGCGGTGAGTTCGTTACGGAGCACCTGGTTCAGGTGCTGGATGACGATCTTGTCGCCTTTCATGCCGCCTCCGCGCGAGAAATACGTGGGGAAACGGAGAAAGTCTAGCCGGGCTTAAGCGGCGGCAGTCGAGAGAATCGTTCGCGAAGACGAGCGCGTATCGTTCAGAATCTCGCGCGCGGCGGGCTTGCATTTGCCGCAGCAGGTGCCGACGCCGAGCGACGACTCGAGCTCGCGCATCGTGCAGGCGCCTTCCTCCACGCAGCTGCGGATGTCCCGCTCGGTGATCGCATTGCAGAGGCAGATATACATGGCTGAACGGAAATCATTATCATTCAAACACTTGCCACTCGCAAGGTGCAAGCACACACTCACATATAAGCCTTTGTTTGCAGTCGAAATATCTTATTGACGGCGATCTTGAGAATGATTATTGTTTGCTTGCAATGGACGTCACCCCACAGGCCGAGACCCAAGTCTCAGCGCCTACTCAACCGAACCGCGTGTCGAGCGAAGCGCTGCTCGGCCAGAAAAAAGAGCTCGTCATCCTGCACAACGGCCGCGAGTACCGGCTTCGGCTCACGCAGAACGGCAAGCTGATCCTCACCGCATGAACGTGCAGCGCACCGGCCTTGGCGTCGCCGTCGCCCTGCACGCTGTCGTGATCGCGGCGTTGCTGAGCTACGCGCCGGCGCGCAAGGCGCTACTCGACGCGGCGCCGGTCATGGTGCGCCTCATCACGCCGCCCCGTATCGAGGAGCCGAAACCCGCGCCCGCCGCGGAGCTGCCGAAGCCGAGGCCCGTCCACCCTCACCACCCGAAACCGGTCACGCCGCCGCCCGCGCCAGTGCTGGCGGCACCGGTCGAGGCGCCTTCCCCCGCCGTTGCGCCGCCCGTCGCCGCCGCGCCGCCGCCGCCCGTGCAGGCCGCGCCCGCGCCGGCGCCCTTGCCGGTGACCCCGCCGGACTTCAGCGCGGCCTATCTCAATAACCCGGCGCCGGTGTATCCGGCGATGGCCAAGCGCCTTCACGAGCAGGGCAAGGTCGTCCTGCGCGTGCATGTGACCGCCGCAGGCGGCGTGGACGAAATCCAGCTGCGCTCTTCGAGCGGCCACTCGCGCCTGGACGACGCCGCGCGCGAGGCGGTGCAGCGCTGGAAATTCGTGCCCGCGAAGCACGGCAGCGAAAGCGTCGCCGCGTGGGTGCTCGTTCCCATCCCCTTTGTGCTGATTGGAAGCTGATGGACCCTCAAGCCGCCGCCGGCCTCGCCGGCTTTCTTGCCCAGACCGACGCCCTCAGCAAGGCGATCCTCGCGATCCTGCTCGTGATGTCGGTCACCACCTGGTACCTGATCGTCACCAAGTCGATCACGATCCTCCTCGAGCGCCGCCGCAGCGCGCGGTTCCTGGACGCGTTCTGGGAGGCGCCCTCGATGCAGCCGCTCGAGAAGCACCTGGGCGCGAACCACCCCGACGACCCTTTCTCGCATCTCGCCTGGCACGCGGTCAGCGCGCACCGGCAGCAGGACTCCGAGTTCCTCACGCGCGCCATGCGCCGGGTGATCGACGAGGACACGGCGCGCCTGGAATCGGGGCTCACGCTGCTCGCCTCGGTCGGCTCGACCGCGCCTTTCGTCGGCCTCTTCGGAACGGTGTGGGGCGTCTATCACGCCCTCGTCGCGATCGGCCTCTCGGGCCAGGGCACGCTCGACAAGGTCGCCGGTCCCGTGGGCGAAGCGCTCATCATGACCGCGCTCGGCCTCGCCGTCGCCATTCCCGCGGTACTCGCCTACAACGGCTTCGTGCGCGCGAACCGCCTGGTGCTCGCGAAGCTCGACGCCTTCGCGCACGACCTGTACGCCGTGCTTACGACCGGCGCGCACATTGCCGAGCCGGCGAAGGTCACGCCCATGAAGCCCGCGGCCGCGGCGAAGACGGCCTCCGCCGGGAAAGGGGCCTGACCGATGGCCTTCGGCGGATTCAGCCGCGGCGGCGCGGGCGCTCCGATGGCCGAGATCAACATGATCCCGCTCATCGACGTGATGCTCGTGCTGCTCGTCATCTTCATCATCACCGCGCCGCTCCTGACGCACGCGGTCAAGCTCGACCTGCCCAAGGCGGCGAGCCACCCGAACATCACGAAGCCCGACAACGTGCAGCTCGCCATCGATGCGGGCGGCCGCGTGTTCTGGAACGGCGAGGCGCTCGAGCGCGCCGCGTGGCGCAGCCACATGGATGCGGCCGCGAAGCTCACGCCCCAGCCCGAGATCCACATCCGCGCGGACGGCTCCGTGGCCTACCGGAGGGTGGCCGAGGTGATGGCCGACGCAGCGCGGGCCGGTCTCACGCGCATCGGCTTCGTCACCGATCCCTCGACCGGAGAAAGGCGCTGACATGGGCCAGATGATCGTCGTCACGCTGCGCGAGGGGATCGAGATGTTCCTCATCGTCGCCATCGCCGCTGCCTACCTGCGCAAGACCGGGCGCAGCGCGCTCCTGCCCGCCGTCTGGTGGGGCGCCGGCGCCGCGGTCCTCGTCTCGATCGTGCTCGGCGTGTGGCTCGCCGAAGTGGCCGTTCTGCCCGTGCACGAGGCGATCCTTGCCCTCATCGCCGCCGGACTCGTCATCTCGATGGTCGTCTACATGCTCAAGGCCGCTCGCCACCTGCGCGCCGAGATCGGCGAGCGCCTCGAGGCCGCCTCGCAAAAGGCGGGAACCGGTGCCTGGATCGGCATCTTTCTCTTTACCGTGCTCATGATCACGCGTGAAGGGATGGAGTTCGCCTTCGTCGCCGCCTCGATCGCAACGCAGGCGGGCTCCGGCCCGCTCCTCGGCGGCGCGGCGGTCGGGCTCATGATCGCCGCGCTCCTCGGGGCGGGCTGGGTGCGCTACGGCCAGCGGGTCAACCTCGCGCTCTTTTTCCAGGTGACCTCGATCTTCCTCGTCCTCTTCGCGCTGCAGCTCCTCCTCTACGCGTTCCACGAATTCACCGAGGCGGGCGTGCTGCCGATCGACAACGCCTATTGGCACCTCGCCACCGAGAAGTGGGCCGAGGGCGACTATGCGGACATGATCAGCGTCGCGCTCATCGTGATCCCCGCCGCCTGGCTCCTGTACGCCTCGCGCCGCCCGGCGCCGGCCGTGCGCGCGCCTTCTCGTACCTGAAACCTGACACAAGACTTTTAACAAAAGCAGAGCCAGCCTTGATGCCAGCCATGCGCACCGACCCCAGGAGGATGCACCATGGCAGGCAACACCCGCTTGAAGCTCAAGCCGCTCGCCGCGGCCTTTTTCTCGCTCGCCTCCGCTAGCGGGCTTGCCCAGGCGCAGGCGCGCCCCGAGCAGGTCATGCCGGAGGTGAAGGTGGAGGGCACCGCGGAGCGCGCGGACGGCCCGGTCGAGGGCTATCGCGCCACGCGCTCGGGCACGTTCACCAAGACCGACACGCCGCTCAAGGACGTCCCCGCCTCGGTCAGCGTCGTGCCCGGCGAGGTGATGCGCGACTCGGCGATGCAAAGCATGGGCGATGCGATCCGCTACGTGCCGGGCGCCACGATGCACCAGGGCGAGGGCAACCGCGACCAGGTCGTGCTGCGCGGAAACAGCACGACGGCCGACTTCTTCGTCGACGGCGTGCGCGACGACGCGCAGGTCTTTCGTGACCTCTATAACCTCGAGCGGATCGAGGTCCTGAAGGGCCCGGGCGGCATGGCGTTCGGCCGCGGCGGCGCGGGCGGCGTCGTCAACCGCGTCACCAAGGTGCCGGTGTTCGAGCCCATCACCGCCGGCGCGATCACCGCGGGAAGCTGGGGCCAGCTGCGCGGCACCTTCGACCTGGGCAACAAGCTGAGCGATTCTGCCGCGTGGCGGCTGAACGGCATGCTGGAACGGGGCGACAGCTTCCGTAACGGCTTTCACCTGGAGCGCTATGCGCTCAACCCGACTGCGACGCTGGTGCTGGGCAGCCAGACCTCGCTCACGCTGGGCTTCGAGCACCTGTGGGACTACCGCACCGCCGACCGCGGCTTTCCGTCCGCCAGCGGCTCGCCCTTCAACGCCGACCGCGGCACCTTCTTCGGCAACGCCGACCAGAGCCATGCGCGCAATGTCGTCGACGGCACCTACGCAGTGCTCAACCACGACTTCGGCGGCGGGCTGCAGCTGAAGAACACGACGCGCCTCACGCACTACGACAAGTACTACCAGAACGTTTTCGCCGGCAGCGCCGTGGCCGCGGCCACCAACACGCTCTCGCTCAGCGCCTACAACAACGCCAATTCGCGCACCAACGTCTTCAACCAGACCGACCTCATCAAGAAGTTCTCAGCGGGCGGCATGGAGCACACGCTCCTCCTCGGGGCCGAGGTCGGAACCCAGGACAGCACCAGCGTGCGCAACACGGGCTTTTTCGGCGCAACGACGAGCGCGACCGTGTCCGCGTCTAACCCCTTCGCGGTGGCGACGAGCTTCCGGCAGAACGGCACCGACGCCAACAACAACGTCAAGGCCGACGTCGCCGCACTCTACCTGCAGGACCAGATCGCGTTCACGAAGCAGTGGAAGGCGATCGTCGGGCTGCGCTACGACCACTTCAAGGTCTCCTTCGACGATCGCCGCACGCTCGTCCCGGCGACCGATCTCGCGCGCACCGACGACGCCTTCAGCCCCCGGGCCGGGCTCATCTGGCAGCCGACGGCCGCGTCGACCTATTACGTAAGCTACAGCGAGTCGTTCCTGCCTTCGGGCGAGCAGCTCGGGCTCGCGGCCACCACTGTCGACCTCGACCCGGAAACGGCCCGCAACTACGAGGTGGGCGGCCGATGGGACCTGCGTCCGAAGCTGACCCTCTCAGGCGCCGTCTTTCGCACCGACCGCAACAACGTCCGGGTCGCCGATCCGGCCAACCCCGGCTTCTTCGTGAAGACCGGCCAGCTGCGCAGCACCGGCTTCGAGCTCGGCCTGCAAGGAGAAGTCACCCAGCGCTGGCAGGTCTACGGCGGCTACTCGAACCTGAATGCGCGCGCGCTGAAGGCCTTCAACACGGGGACCACGGCGAGCGCGACGACGACGGTCGGGGCCGGCACCAAGCTCGGCCTCGTGCCCGAGCACACGTTCTCGCTCTGGAACCGGTTCGACCTGGCGGACGGCTGGGGCGCGGGCCTCGGCGTCATCTATCAGGGCGCCTCCTACACGACGATCAGCAACGCGGTGACGCTACCCGCCTTCACGCGCGCCGACGCGGCGCTCTTCTACACGTTCAGCGACCGCAGGACGCGGCTCGCGGTGAACGTCGAGAACCTTTTCGACAGGAAGTACTTCCCGACCGCCGACAACGACAACAACATCAGTCCGGGCGCGCCGCGCACCCTGCGGGTCACGCTGTCAACGTCGTTCTGAGCGTCAGGCGCCCTTTGCGGCGCTCTGGCCGGCGCGCGTTTTCTCGAGCACCGTCATCGCGGTGGCGACGACCCCGGCGACATCGCCGACGTTGGTCGGGATGATGAGCGTGTTGTTGGTCTTGGCGAGGTTGGCGAAGGCCTCCACGTACTGCTGGGCGATCTTGAGGTTGGCCGCGTCCATGCCGCCCTTGTCGCCGATCGCCTCGGCGACCGCGCGCACCGCCGAGGCGTTCGCCTCCGCGATCAGCCGGATCGCGGTCGCGTCGCCCTGCGCCTTGTTGATCGCGGCCTGCTTCTCGCCCTCGGACTCGAGGATCGCCGACTGGCGCTCGCCGTCGGCCACGTTGATCGCCTGCTGGCGCTCGCCCTCGGACTTGGCGATGAGCGCGCGCTTCTCCCGTTCCGCCGTGATCTGCGCCTGCATCGCGCGCAGGATGGTCTCGGGCGGCGTGAGGCTCTTGATCTCGTAGCGCAGCACCTTGATGCCCCAGCTGCGGCCCGCTTCGTCGAGCTCGGCGACGATGTGGCGGTTGATGTCCTCGCGCGACTCGAAGGTCTTGTCGAGCTCCATCTTGCCAATCACGCTCCTCAACGTGGTCTGCGCGAGCTGGCTGACGGCGGCGATGTAGTTCGCCGAGCCGTAGGAGGCGAGCCGGGGATCGGTCACCTGGTAGTAGAGGATGCCGTCCACCGCGAGCTGGGTGTTGTCCTTGGTGATGCAGACCTGCTCGGGCACGTCGAGCGGCACTTCCTTCAGCGAATGCTGGTAGGCGACGCGATCGAGGAAAGGGATGATGAGGTTCAAGCCCGGGTCGAGCACGGCGTGGAAGCGCCCGAGGCGCTCGACCACGAAGGCGTACTGCTGCGGGACGATGCGCACGCCCTCGATCACGAAGGCGACCACGACCGCGATGAAGAACACCCAGACCGCGTAGCCGCGCGTTTCCGGAATGGCCGCGGCGATCACGGTCAGGATGACGGCGACGATGAGCTTCGAGAACATGGAACCCCCCCGTTGAAACTGCGGAGCGACCACCACCGTCGCCGGACTAGCCGGCGCGGCGTGTGCTGACTTTGAGCGTATTGCCATCGGTGCCCTGCACGTACAGGATCGCGCCCGGCTCGGGGGCATCGCCGCCGTCGACGCGCGCGTCCCACGGCGCGCCGCGGTAGCTCACGCGCGCGAGGCGCGCGCCCTGGTCGATCCAGCTCTCGAATTTCGCCGGGTTGCCGGAGTCGACCGAGACCATCTGCTGCCTGGAATTGTTCGCCCGATAGACGTGCACGCCGTAGCAGCCCACCGCCGCGATCGCCGCGGCGACGACCGACTGGACCGGAAAGCCCATGCCGGCCCAGGCGGCGATGGCGGCGCCGAAGGCGGCGATGCCCAGCATGAGCAGGTAAAACGTCCCGCTCAGCAGCTCGATGATGACGAGCGCAAGGCCCAGCAGCGCCCAGGCGAGATCGGCTTCCATGCCCTAATTTAGAATCAGACGTCCATGGACGCAACCACTCTGGCGCACGAGCTCGTCGGCTTGCACGAGGAGGCCGCTTTGGTGCCGCCCTTCAGCGAGCGCTATCCCGGGCTGACGGCCGATTCGGGCTACGCTGCAGCGCGCAAGCTGCACGCGCACCGCTGCGCGCGCGGCTGGAAGCCGCTCGGGCGCAAGATCGGCTTCACCAACCGCACCCTCTGGGACCGCTACGGGGTTCATGAGCCGATGTGGGGCACGGTCTACGACCACACGCTCGTTTCCTCCGCGAACAACAAGGCGACGGTCGACCTGAAAGGCCTCGCGCAACCGCGCATCGAGCCCGAGATCGCGTTTTGCGTGAAGTCCACGCCGCCGCTCACGCGCGACCCGCAGGCGATCCTTTCTGCGATGGAATGGATCGCGCACTCAGTCGAGATCGTGCAGTGCCACCACCCGGACTGGAAAGTGAAAATCGCCGATTGCACCGCCGATAACGGCCTGCATGGGCGGCTCGTGGTCGGAACGCCCATTGCGGTCGGGAAGATTGCCGGCCTTGCCGCGGCCTTGCCGTTCCTGCGTCTTTCTCTTTACAAGGGAAAAGACAGAAAAGATGAGGGCCTCGGCTCCAATGTCCTCGGCAGCCCGCTCCTTGCGCTCGCCTTCCTGATCGAGGTGCTCGACAAGCAGGGCGAGAAGCTCCAGCCGGGCGAGATCATCACCACCGGAACGCTCACCGACGCGCATCCGGTCTCGGCGGGCGAGACCTGGCGCACCGACCTGCACGGCTTTGCGCTGCGCAGCCTGGAGATCGAGTTCAAGTGAAACGCCCGCTCGAGGGGATGACCGTCGTCGGGCTGGAGCAGATCATCGCGGGCCCTTTCTGCACGCGCCAGCTCGCCGAGCTCGGCGCGCGCGTGATCAAGATCGAGCGGCCCGGTGTGGGCGACGCGGCGCGCGACATCGACGGCAAGGTGCGGGGCCTGTCCTCGCACTTCGTCTGGGTCAACCGCTCCAAGGAAAGCCTTTCGCTCGATGTGAAGCATCCGGAAGCGCAGCGGATCCTCGCCAAGCTCCTCGAGAAGGCCGACGTCTTCCTGCAGAACCTCGCACCGGGCGCGGCGGAGCGTCTCGGCCTGGGCGCAGCCGAGCTGCGCGCAAGATATCCGCGGCTCGTGTGGTGCGGCATCTCGGGCTACGGGCCGGCGGGCCCCTACGCCTCCAAGCGCGCCTACGACCTGCTCGTGCAGTGCGAGGCGGGACTGCTCTCGGTCACCGGCACGCCGGAGTCGCCCTCCAAAGCCGGCGTCGCAATCGCCGACATCGCCTCGGGCATGTACGCGATGTCCTCGATTCTCGCCGCGCTCCTGCGGCGCGAGAAGACGGGCGAAGGGGCGACGCTCGACATCACCATGTTCGAGTCGCTCGCCGAGTGGATGGGCTTCCCCGCCTACTTCTCGCACTACGGCGGCTCGCCCCCGCCCCGCTCGGGCGCGTATCACGCCACCATCGTTCCCTACGGGCCGTTCGCGACGGGCGACGGCAAGACGGTCTTTTTCTCGATCCAGAACGAGCGGGAGTTCGAGCGGTTTTGCGACAAGGTTCTGGAGCGGCCGGAGCTGAAATCCGATTTGCGGTTTTCCAGCAGCCCTGCAAGGTCGTCAAATCGGGACGCGATGCACGCCGAGATCGAGAAGTGCTTTTCGCGCTTTTCCGCTCAAGAAGCTATTTCGAGGCTTGAGAAAGCGGGAATCGCCAATGCAGGAATGAACTCGATGGAAGAGTTCTGGAACCACCCGCAGCTCAAGGCGCGCGATCGCTGGCGCGACGTGGGGACGCCCGCGGGCCCGATCGCGGCGCTGAAGCCCCCGTTCAACCTCGACGGCTTCGAGCCGCGCATGGACGCGATCCCGGCGGTCGGCGAGCACACCGATGCGATCCTGCGCGAGCTCGGCTACGCGGATTCCGACATCGGCAAGCTGCGCGCCGCGGGCGCGATCTAGGGAACCGGGCGCCGCGCGCGCAGGGCGACCCAGCCGCGGGCGACGCGGTAGGCGAACCAGATCGCGGCGAGCAGCCAGATGAGCGCCCCGATCAGGATCACGAAGGTGAGAAGGCCGATCAAGCCCCACGCGAGCGTCCACCAGAAGGTGCGAAGCTGCCAGCGGATGTGCGACTCGAGCCAGGTGCCCGCTGCCTCCTCGCGCTTGAGGTAGTCGATCACGGCGCCGCCGATCAAGGTCACGCCAAAGCCGATCGACAGCGCCTGCAGGACATAGACGAGCGTCACCATCTCGACGAGCTGCTTTTCCGTATCCGGGACCGGCGCTGGCGGCGCAGACGCCCGCGCCGGGGCCTGACCACCGGTGTCTTTCCGCTTCGGCTCGGAGCGCCCGATTGCGTACACGAGCATGCCCACCCCGCCGCCAATGCCGAGCAGCAACGCCGCGCCCGCCCCCAACACGACCCCGACGATCCGGCCGACGAAGTCGGCGCCGACGGCGATGACCCGCGGCGGGAAGTTGCCCTCGACCACGATGGAATAGCGTCCCGGCGCGGGCGCGGTGAACGCCCCTATCGCGCGGCGCTCGGCGTCGCCCTCGCTCCAGCTTTCCTGCCCGCCGGGCCTGAGGGACAGCACGCGACCTCCCGGCGCGAGGATCGTGAGGCGCATCCCCTGCGGCGGCTCAGGCTCTGCGCGGTAAATCCGGTTCTGGAAGGTGCCGCGGTACTCGTTCCAGACGACATAGCGCCCGGGCTTCTCGATCTCGAGCGTGCCGGCGCCCGGCGCGAGGAAGCGGAGCGGCGCCGCAATCGAGAAAACGAGCCACAGGACGAGCCCCGCGGCAACGGCAAGGCCCGCCGCCGCGAGCACCCCGCCCGCGACGTACCAGGCCCGGCCGGAAGACGCGCCTAGTTGAACGACAGGACGTTGCCGTCGCTATCGCTGAACTTCTGGACCACGATGATGATGAAATCGATGAGGTTCCAGATGCCCAGCCCGCCTAGCGTGATCAGCATCAGCACGCCGGTGCCGATCTTGCCGACATAGAACCGGTGCGCGCCGAGGAAGCCGAGGAAAAAGCACAGCAGCAGCGCCACCGTGTTGCTCTTCTCGCTTTTGCCACCCATAGATACCCCCCTTAGGAATCTGCAGGAAACGTGCAGTAGTGATTCTACTGCGGGGGCGGAAAACGGACTTTCAGGCCTTCTTGACCTCGATGCCCGCCGCCTTGGCGAGATCCTTGTGGATGCGCGCGACGCGCTCTACCTCGCCCTTGGCGGGGAAGCGCTCGTAGAAGCCCTCGTCGCGGAACTGCTTGCCCATCTCGCCCCAGGCCGCGAGGCGCTTTTCCCACTTCTCGACGCGCCCGGCCTCCGGCGCCTCGTCCTCGCGCGACAGGTCGGCGCAGACGCGGATCATCGCCTTGATGGTGACCGGCTTGGTGACCATGTAGCCTTCCTTGGCCCAGACCGTGTCGCCGAAGACGTTCTTCGCCGCCTTGAAGAAGTCGCGCACGATGCCGTAGTAGCGCGGCACTTCCTTGGAGCTGCCGCCCGCGAGCTGGATCGAGCGCCACTTGCCGCGCACCCAGCGGTGCAGCTCGTTGAAGAGCTCGGCCTGCAGCACCCACTTGTCGCGCTGGCTGCGGCCGCCCAGGCGGTTGATGCGGTAGCGCAGCGGGCTGTCGCCCTCGCTGTAGAGCTTCTCCACCAGGCGCGCCGCGAACTTGCGGTCCGGCGCCGCCCAGGACACCCGCTCGTAGAGGTCGATCAGATGCGACTTGTTGATGCGCGTGGGCGTCGAATTGATGATGACGAACATCTCGGCCGCGAAGTCCTCGCTGCGGCCATCGAAGATCACGCAGGGCACGCTGATCGTCTGCGCATCCGAGGGCCGCTCCTGCATGTAGAAGTGCAGCGCCGCGAGGCGGTGCTGGCCGTCGATGATCAGGAACTTGGAGTTCGGCTCCGACAGGCTGCCGACGGCGTCCCCGTTGGCGCGAAACTGCAGCTTCTCGTTCGTGTAGAGAAGGACGGTGCCCGGAATCGCCGGCTGCGAGACGGCGGTCTCGTAGAAATTGGTGAGCTGGCGCACCTTGGTGCGCGACAGCCCGCGCTGGAAGGCGCTGTCGGTGCGCTCGATCCGCGAGATGAACTGGGCGATGTCGTCGTCCTGCGAAATCCGGCTCGCCGCGATCTGATCGTTCTCGCCGTAGAAGCGGCTGATGAAACGGACCTTGCCGAGCAGGTCCTTCGCCCGGTAGCTGACGAAATAGAAAATCCCGTCTTTTTGACGGATCTGGGTCGCGTTCATGGCCTTGTCCGGGCCCGAATATACCCGGGAACGACGTCTTTCGCAGGGAACGCCGGGGGTCTAGTCCGGGCAGGCCGGCAGTAAAAGCGCCTGCAGAACCTCCGAATTGGCGCGGTTTTGCACGAAAGCGACCACTCCGGAATGGGCTGGATTGGCGCTCGGAAGGAGCGGCAGGGCGCGCTTTTCCGACACCTTGAGGCCGGCCTTGAACTCGATCGGGCCGACCCATTCGAAGACCACGAAATCGTGCGGCAGGGTCTTGCCCCGGTTCTCGCCGGCCTGGACCTTGGACGAGAGCTTGTTCTCGTAGGTCGCCACGTAAAGGGCGGCCTCCGACCGCTGGGAGGCCTCCTTCAGGTCCGCCCCTACCTCCACCTGGAAGGCCCCCTTCCCGCGGGTATCCAGCCTGAGTTCGATCGCCGCGCGGGCCGGGCGGGCGTTGATCTGCTTTACCGCCGCCTCGAACCCGCCCCCACCCCAGCCGCGGAAATCGTGCCCCTGCAGCAGCACCTGCGGCGTATAGACGATCGCCGAGCGGGTGAGCTGGGCGAGCTTTCTCTGGCGGCTCGAAAAGCGCGCCTGCGCGTAGGGGTCCTTCCAGCCGATGTAGTCCCAGTAATCGACGTGCAGCGCCAGCGGGACCACTTGGTCCGGGGCGTATCCCTTGGCCCCGAGCGAGGAGAGCCAGCGGTCGGCCGGCGGACAGCTATCGCAGCCCTCCGAGGTGTAGAGCTCGACCAGGGCGACGGTATGTTCGGGCGATCGGGCCTTGCACTCCCCCGCCATGAGTTGCCCCGAGAAAAGGATTCCCATCAGAAGCGGCGCCCAGCGCATGGCCCTTCGTCGAAACATCGTCCCGAAGCTTACGCCGCGCCACCCATAATCCGGTCATGCGCCTTTCGGTCCTCGACCAGTCCCCGGTCATTGCCGGCCACACCCCGGCGAGGGCGATCGAAGAAACGCTCAAGCTCGCAAGGCGGGTGGAGGAGCTCGGCTATTCGCGCTACTGGCTTGCGGAGCATCACGCCATCGCGGCGCTTGCCGACCCCTGCCCCGAGATCCTGCTCGCGCGCCTCGGCGCGGAAACGAAGCGGATCCGCATCGGCACGGGCGGCGTGCTGCTGCCCTATTACAGCGCCTTCAAGGTGGCCGAAATTTTCCGGATGCTCGAGGCGCTTTACCCGGGCCGCCTCGACCTCGGCATCGGCCGGGCGCCCGGGGGCGATGCGCGCACCGCGCGCGCGGTCGGGGGCGGGCGGTTTCCCGACGCCGAGAATTTTCCGCAGCAGGTGTGGGAGCTGGTGGGCCACCTGGACGGCACGCTCCCCGACGATCACCCCGAAAAAAATGTGCGGCTGCAGCCCGGCGGCGGGAGCGCGCCCGAGGTCTGGCTCCTCGGCTCCTCCGACTATTCCGGCCTGCTCGCCGCGCAGCTCGGGCTTCGCTTCGCTTTTGCGCACTTCATCAATCCGCGCGGCGGCGACCTCGTCATGCGTGCCTACAAGGAGCGGTTCCAGCGCGCCGAGAAGCGCGACGCCGAGCCGCACAACCTTCTTTGCTGCTTCGTCATCTGCGCGCCCACGGACGAAGAGGCCGAGAAGCGCGCGGCTGTCGTCGATTTGCGACGCTTGGAGATGGCCTACAACCTCGACACGCCCGTTCCGACGCTCGAGCAGGCGCTCAAGCGCGCCTACGACGAAAAAGAGCGCGAATACATCCGCTCCCAGCGTGCCCGCGCGGTCATCGGAGGGCCCGAGCGCTGCAAAGCGCGGCTCCGGGAGCTCGCAGAGCAGTATTCGGCCGACGAGCTGATGATCCTGACGATCACCGGTGACTACGAAAGTCGCAAAGAGTCCTACGAATTGATCGCGGAAACCTTTACACTGCGCCCCTGATTTTCGATTCTTTTCGTCGGGGGAATACAGTGATCACCGCGCTGCTGCACCTGCTCTGGATTGTCACCAATCCCGAGCTCTAGAAGAAATCCCTAGTCCTTCTCGAAGCGCTCCAGCAGCTTCACGATCGGCTCGTAGCCGCGCTCGCGCGCGATGTCGATCGCCCGCTTGCCCTCGCGGTTGCGCTCTCGCGCATCGGCGCCGAGCGATAGGAACGCCCGCACCAGATCCTCGTTGCCGCTGTCGGCGGCGAAGTGCAGCACCGTGTTGCCTTTCAGGTCCTTGATCTTAGCGTCCGCGCCGCGCTCGAGCAGGTCGCGCGCCGTCGCCGCGTTTCCGGACATGACGGCCCAGTGGAGCGGCGTCTCGCCGTCGTCGTTCCGCATGTTCGGGTCGGCCTTGGCGTCCAGCAGCAGCTCCGCGTAATAGGGCGTGTCGTGGAGCGCCGCCGCATGGAGCGGCGTGCCGCTGTTGGAATTCCTCGCGTTCACCCGTGCGCCCGCCTTCACCAGCAACCCGGCGAGCTCCTTCATGTCCTTCTCGATCGCGAGGTGCAGCGGCGTGTCGCCGTCCTTGTTGTGCGCGTTCAAGTCCGCCTGCCCGCGCGCAACGATGCCCTCGGCGACGAGTGCCTTGCCCTCATCGATCGCCTCGAGCAGGCGATCGGCGGGCGACTGCGCGAACGCCGGCAAGGCCAGCAAGCACAACACGACGACAAGACCTTTCACGGCAAGGTATTGGCGAGGACTTCGGCGAGATGCCGGGTGGTGCGGCCCGAGAGCCCTTCGATCTGCTCCCGGCACGAAAAGCCGTTGGCGATGATCATGGAGTCGGCCGGAGCTGCGCGCACGGCCGGAAGCACCGAAAGGCCGGCGATTTTCAGCGACGCCTCGTAGGTTTCGGCGCGAAAGCCGAAGGAGCCCGCCATGCCGCAGCAGCCGGTGTCCGGGGCGCTCGCCTCGATGCCGGCAGCGGCGAGGAGCTCGAGGTCCGGCCGCAGGCCGCCGAGCGCCTTCTGGTGGCAGTGGCCGTGCACGAGCGCGCGCCCGGCGATGGGCGCTGCGCGCGGCGGCTTCCAGCCGCGCGCATCGAGCGCTTCGGCGAGCGACACCGCCTGTTTGGCAAGCCGCGCCGCGGCCGCGTTCTGCGGCAGGATCTTCGCCATCTCGTCGCGAAAGACCGAGAGGCAGCCGGGCTCGAGCACGACGATCGGCACGCCCGACTCGATCTGCGGCGCCAGCACGCGCAGGAGCTGCTCGATCGAGCGGCGCGCGCGCTCGAGCATGCCGAAGTCGTAGTACGGACGCCCGCAGCACAGGCGCTCGCGCGGGAGGTCGGGCCGAAAGCCCGCCGTCTCCAGCACTTTCACGGCGGCGAGCCCCGTCTCCGGACGAAAGTAGTTGGTGAAGGTGTCGGGAAAGAGGATTGCCGGGTCGCCGCGCCGGGCGCCGCCCGTGCGCGCCGGATCGCGGCGGCGCAGCTGCATCGCCTCGAACTGGGCGCTGAACGTGCGCCGCGCGAATCGCGGCAGCCGGCGGCTGGCCGCGATGCCGACCGTGCGCTTCACAAGCCCGGACAGGACCGGCAGGCCCGAGAGCGCGTTCACGAGCGCGGGCGCCTCGGCGGCGCGCCCGGCCCATTCGCTGATCCGGCCCATGAGGTGCGCCTGAACCGGCCGCGCGCGTCCCTCGTAGTAGTGCGAAAGGAATTCGGCCTTGTAGGCAGCCATGTCGGTGTGGGTCGGGCAGTCGCTGCGGCATCCCTTGCATGCCAGGCACCACTCGAGCGCCTCGCGCACGTCCTCGCTCTGCCAGCCGTCCTGGATCACTTCGCCGCGCAGCATCTCGCCCAGGAGCCGCGCGCGGCCGCGCGTCGAGTAGCGCTCCTCTTTGGTCGCCCGGTAGCTCGGGCACATGGTCGCGCCCTGCTGCGAGCGGCACTTGCCCATGCCGACGCAGCGCTCGACCGCGCGCGTGAAGCCGTCGCCCACGTCGCTCATGAACGAAAGCCGCGTCTCGAGCGTGACCGGCCGGTATTCGGGACCCGCGCGCAGGTTGGCGTCCACCCGGTTCACCTCGCCCAGCGCGTCGACCAGCTTTCCGGGATTCATGCGGCCAAGCGGATCCCAGATGCGCTTGAACTCGCGGAAGGCGGCCATCAGTTCCGGCCCGTACATGATCGGCAGCAGCTCGGCTTTGGCCTGGCCGTCGCCGTGCTCCCCCGAAAGCGACCCGTCGAACTCGACCACGAGCGCCGCCGCCTGCTCGAGGAACTTGCGCCAGTGCGCAACACCCGCCGGACGGCGCAGGTCGAAGTTGATGCGCGCATGGATGCAGCCGTCGCCGAAATGCCCGTAGAGCGAGGTGCGATAGCCGAAGGCGTCCACCAGCTTCTGGAACGCGCGCAGATAATCGCCGAGGCGCAGCGGATCGACCGCCGCATCTTCCCATCCAACCACCGGATCGGGGCCGGCCGTGCCCTTGAGCTTGAGCGCGGTCGCGGAGGCCCCCGTCTCGCGGATCGTCCAGATGCGCTCCATCGGGCCCTTGTCCTTGAGGAGGTTTCCGCCGAGGACGCTGCGCAGCCGCTCGGCCTTCTCGATCGCCTCCTCTTTCCGGTCGGCGCCGAATTCGACCATCAGCCAGGCGTTGCCCTCGGGCAGCCGCGCGATGTCGTCGAGCCTCAGGTTGCGCTCGCGCAGGCCGCCGATGATGCCCTCGTCGAGCCCCTCGCAGGCGATCGGCCCGGCTTCGATCACGCGCGGCACCGCGTCGCCCGCGGCATAGATGTCGGGAAAGCCGACGACGAGAAGCACGCGCTCGCGCGGGCTCGGCACGAGGCGCGTGAGCGCCTGCAGCGTGAGCGCGCAGGTGCCTTCCGAGCCGACCAGCGCGCGCGCCACGTTGAAGCTGTTCTCGGGAAGAAGCTGATCGAGGTTGTACCCGGAGACGCGCCGGCGGATCTTCGGAAAGCGCGTGCGGATCAGGTCGGCGTAGCGGTCGCGCAGCGATCTCAGCTTCTCGTAGATCTCGGCCTGCCGCCCGCCGCGGCGGATGATCGCGTCGAGCTCGGTCTCCGAGGTCGGGCCGCACCAGAAGCGCGCCCCGTCGTAGGTCAGCACCTCGAGGGCGGCGACGTTCTCGACCGTCTTTCCCGCCATCACCGAGTGCGGGCCGCAGGAGTTGTTGCCGATCATGCCCCCGAGCGTGCAGCGCGAATGCGTCGCGGGGTCGGGGGCGAAGGTGAGGCCGTAGCGCTCGGCCGCGCCTCTCAGGGCGTCGCAGACGACGCCAGGCTGCACGCGCGCGGTCCTCGCCGCGGCATCGATTTCCAGCACGCGGTCGAGATACTTCGAGGCGTCGATGACGACCGCGACGTTGACGGTCTGCCCGCAGAGCGATGTGCCGCCGCCGCGCGCGAGGATGGGCGCGCCGTGCTCGCGGCACGCCGCGACCGTCGCGACGATGTCTTCGGCGCTTTTCGGCAATACCACGCCAATGGGCACCTGCCGGTAATTCGAGGCGTCGGAGGCGTACGCCGCCCGCGCTCCCGCATCGAAGCGCACCTCGCCCCGGACAGCCCGCTTCAGGGCCGCCTGCAACTCATCCATGCTCCCAGTTTAACCAAGGGAGCATGGAGCACGGCCCCGCTAAGCGGCCTTGCGCTGCCCCTGTTGCGAGCTCCCCTGTTGCGAGCTCTGCTGAAGCGCGCTGCCCGACTGGCGTGCGGTTTCGCCGGCTTGCTGGCTGCCTTCCTCCACGGCCTGGAAGACCGCGCGATTGTTCTCGCTCAGGCACTGGCCCGCCGCCTCGACGATCTCCGCCTGCGTGTGCAGGATGGCGCGCGTCATACGCACCCCTTCCTGCACGATCTGGTTCATGCCCGCCGCCTGCAGCGAGGCGTAACGGCGCCAGAATTCGGCGGCCTGAGCGCTCATGCGAACGGCGGCGTCCACGTTGACCTGGGCGAACTGGTTTCCGACTTGCTGCGGATTTTGCATCGCCAATCTCCTCGTAAAGGTGTCCCGCGCGCGGCGCGCGCGTGCGGCCTTCAAGCGAGCGGCGTGCCAGCAAGCCGATGGTGGGAAATCAAGCCGCTAGCCGGGCCTGTGGAAAAGTTCTGTCCACGCGCGGCGACGCCGCCGCCTACGCCGCCAGCTTGGCGGGATCCAGGGAATCGAAGAGCGGCGGCAGGGGACAATCGAGCACCGCACCGACGAGGCGCATCAGCTCCGCCTCGGCGATGCGGATCGCGCCGTCGGCGCTCACGGCGGCGAAAAGTCCCTTCACAAGGAGCGCCTTCTGCATGGGCGCGAGCGCCTGCAGTGCCTCGAGCGCGGCGCCCGCAGCCTCGAGGGTCAGCTCGGGCATCGGATCGTCGACTCCGGGCTCGGGCAGCCCCATTTCCCTGCTTCCGGCGCGGATCGCCGCCTGCAGGTCCTCGCCGCGCGCGCCCGTCGGGTCGCGCCGCACGCCGGCATGCGCGACGAGCGAGAGCACGATCATCGTCTCGGCGCGCAGGTCGGCGATGCGCCTGGAGTTCGCCGCGCCGGGCTTGCGCGTGGGCGCCAACTGATGGCGCGCGAGGCTCAGCACGACGAACTCATGCAGCGAGACGCGCCGGTCGGCGTGGATCACCGCTTCAAGCGCCTTCAGCAGCTCCTGCTTCGACGCCTCGGGCGAGGATTTGATCGCCGGCAGCGCCAGGTCGACGACCGGCAGGTGGAAGGCGGCGCCCAGGCGGGCGGTGAGCGGCGCCGTCGCACGCACCTGCTCGGCGAGAGTCGCAAGGCCGGCCGCGTTCATCGCCTCGATCTGCACCGCCATGACCTCGTCCTTGGGCGCGAGGAGGAGCGCGATCAGCGCCGCGCGCGCGCCCTCGGGATTGCGCAGGCGCTCCCGCAGATCGCCCGGCAGCGAGCCGAGCAGGCGCGCCGCATAGTCGACCTTGCCGCCATCGAGCGAGCCTACGATCTTGGCGCTCTCGCCGGCCGAGCGGCCCCATTCGGTGCCGATGTCCGCGCCGCGGCGCCCATCGAGGCCCGCGACGCCGGCGGCGGCGCCCAGGATCGCCGTCGCCGCCTGCTTCGGGGTGATTGGCGTTTTCTCTTTCGTTGCAGCGGCAGGCTCGGCGTCCGCGCGGGGGCGCGCCTTGCGGTAGCTCGCCCGGTCGAAGCGCGGATTCGCGCGCTCGATCCTTTCCTCGAGCGGCGGATGCGTATCGAAGAGGCCGGAGAGCCGCACGCGGATCCCCTGACCGAAGAACATGTGCGAGATGTTCTCCGCCTGCCGGTTCTGGATGAGCGCGCCGCCCGCCGCCGACCCTATCTGGTCGAGCGCGCCGGCGATGCCGTCGGGGTTGCGCGTGAACTGCACGCTCGAGGCGTCCGCCAGGAACTCGCGCTGGCGCGACACGGCCGCCTTGATGAGGCGCGCGAAGAAAAGCCCGACGTAGCCGATGACGAGGAGCGCGAGGCCGCTTGCGAAAATGGGCGCGGAGGCGCGGCTGTCGCGCACGTTCCGCTGGCTGCGCATGAGGAATTCGCCCACCGACCCCACGAACACGATGCCGGCGAGCACGCCGATCATGCGGATGTTCAGGCGCATGTCGCCGTTCAGGATATGGCTGAACTCGTGGCCGATCACGCCTTGCAGCTCGTCCCGGTTGAGCGTCGCGAGCGTGCCGCGGGTCACCGCCACGACGGAGTCGGAGACCTCATAGCCCGCGGCAAAGGCGTTGATGCCCTGCTCGTCGTCCATCACGTAGACGGCGGGCACCCGCACGCCCGCGGCGATCGCCATTTCCTCCACGACGTTGAGGAGCCGCCGCTCGAGCGGGTCGCGCGTCTCGGGCGAGACGCGGCGCGCGTGGCACATGTCGGCGACCGCCTTGCCGCCGCTCGCGAGCTGCAGCACGTTCCAGCCGCTCACGGCGAAGATGACCATCGCGGTGCCGAGCGCGCCCCAGAGGTAGATCGCCGCGGGCACCGCCTTCATGCCGTTGGCGATCGTAAGCGACCGGCCCGGCGGCACGTGCACGAAATTGGTCGCGTACACCCCGGCTAGCACCAGGTCCACCGCGACGATCACGCCGACGACCGCGAGCAGGTAGAGCAGCACGAGCAGCTTCGTGTTGCGCCGCGCGAGATGCTGGTTCTCGAAGAAGGTCGTCATTGAGGCGATTATTTTCTCAGCAAGCGCGGATCGAGGGCGGCGATCGCCGGCGGCATCGGGCAATCGAGCACGCACGCCACCGCGCGAAGGAGCTCGTGCTCCATCAGCCGCACGTTGTCGTCGGCCGCGACCGCGGTGGCGCAGGCTTCGAGCAGGCGCGCCTTGTCCGCCGCCGGCAGGCCGCTCGCGCGGCTGAGCGCCTGCGAGCTCTGCGCGAGCCTCAGCGCCTCCTTCGGCGTGAGCGTGAGGCCGGGGAAGGCCAGGATCGCCGCGCCCTTGTCGAAGGCGGCCTGCGCCTCGGCGGCGTTTTCGTTTCCGGCGTGCGCGACGAGCGAAAGGATTTGCGCGATCTCGAGCGCCGCCTCCGCGCTCGCCGCGACCGCCCGGCGCGCCGGCGGAAGGAGCGTCCAGCCCAGAATCGTCGAGAGCACGAATTCGCCGAGCGTGATGCGGCCGTCGGCCTGGATCGCGGCGCGCAGCGCCGCCATGAATTTCGCGCGCTCCGGCGCCGCCAGCCCTTTCAGGGTGGGCACCGCAAGCGCGACGAGCGGCAGCCGATAGGCGCGATCGAGCTCCTTCAGGACCGGCGCGAGCACCTCGGCCTTGCGCGCGAGCGACTCGTCGCAATGCTCGCGCAGCGCGCGCAGCTGGCGCTCGCGGTTGGTCAGCTCGCTGTCGAGCAGGCAGCCGAGCATGACGGCCTGCGCGCCCTCGGCGTCGCCCAGCGCCTCGCGAATCGAGGGCGAGAGGTAGCTGAGCAGGCTCGTGGCGTACTCGAGATGCTCGACGCCGGGCGTGCCGATCGCGGCGATCAGCGCGGCGACACCGGTCGCGCGCCGCGGCACGATTGTTTTGGGTTTTTCCTTCTCCTGCTCATGCCCGCTTTCGGAGGCCTTCTTCCTGTCTTCGGCGCGAGGCGTGCGAGCCTTCTCAAAGTAGAAGCCGGGCGACGCATGGGGATTGATGCGGCGCATGCGCTCTTCGATCGGCGGATGCGTCGCGATGAGCGCCCGCCACCCCGCGTCCGACACGGGCGCGAAGAGCATGTGCGCGAGCGCGTCGGCGTGCCAGTTGCGGATGCCCGAGCCTTCGGCTGCGACCTGGATGCGCGCGAGCGCGCCGCAAAGCGCATCCGCGTTGCGCGTGAACTGCACCGCGCAGGCATCCGCCAGTGTCTCGCGCTCGCGCGAGAGCGAGGCCTGTATGACGCGGCAGAAGACGAGGCCGACCGAGCCCACCGCGAACACGCCGACGCCGAGGAGCGCGAACGGCAGGTGGAAGAAACGGCGCCCCTCCTCCGTCCCCGCGCCCGAGAAGTACTGCATCATGAAGCGGCCGATCGCGGAGAGAAAGACGATGCCCTGCAGCACGTACACCGCGCGCAGGTTGAGCCGGATGTCGCCGTTCAGGATGTGGCTGAACTCGTGCGCGATCACCGCCTGCAGCTCGTCGCGCGAAAGCTTCTCGAGCGCGCCCCGCGTCACGATGATCACCGCCTGGCTCGGCACCTCGCCCGCGGCGAAGGCGTTGATGCCCTGCTCGCGATGCAGCACGTAGAGCGGCGGCGCGGGAAGCCCCGAGGCGATCGACATCTCGTCCACGATGTTGACGAGGCGCCGCTCGTCCTCCTGCACCGAGCCGCGCCCGATCGGCCGGCCCGAAAGGAGCGCGGCGAGCTCGCCGCGGCTCAGGGACAGGCGCGCGAGGATCTCCACCGTGCCGAGCGCGATCACCGCCAAGGTGACCACCGGGGTGATTACAAAAATGTTCTGAGCAACCGAATACCCGAAAAGCCGCACCGTCGCCCAGACGATGCCGTTCACGGCCGCGACGATCGCCGCGACCGAGATCGCGTACAGGACGAAGAGCGTGAGGCTGGCGCGCCGGGCGCGCTCCTGCTGGGCGAAGAACGAAAGCGCCGCCACGGCGCGCGCGGTCCCGCGCTACTTGAACGAGACCTTGGGCGCGGCGCGCTCTTCCTCGGACTTGGTGGCCTCGAGCAGCATCGCTTCCCGGAAGCCGAACATGCCCGCGAACACGGTGTCGGGGAAGGTCTCGCGCTGGGTGTTGTACTCCATGACCGTGTCGTTATAGGCCTGGCGCGCGAACGCGATCTTGTTCTCGGTGGAGGTGAGCTCTTCCTGCACCTGCAGGATGTTCTGGTTCGCCTTGAGATCCGGGTAGGACTCGAACACCGCCATCAGGCGCCCGAGCGCGCCGCCGAGCTGGCCCTCGGCCTGCGCGAGCCCCTGCATCGCCGCCGGATCGCCCGGCGCGGCGGCGGCTTTGCTTGCCGCGCCCATCGCCGCGCCGCGCGCCGCGATCACCTTCTCGAGCGTCTCGCGCTCGTGCGTGAGATAGCCTTTGGCCGCCTCGACCAGGTTGGGAATCAGGTCATAGCGGCGCTTCAGCTGCACGTCGATCTGCGCGTAGGAATTCTTGTAGCGGTTGCGAAGCTGCACCAGCCGGTTGTAGATCGCGATCGCCCAGAACGCGATCGCGATGACGATCGCCAGAATGATCCAGCCGCCGTATCCGCCCATGTCTCCCCCGATGCGCGAGTGTGCTCGGGCTACTATAGCGCATGTCCATAAGGGGCCCCTCCGCCATGACCATCGATCGAAGAACGTTCCTGCAGGCCGCGGCTGCGGTTTCTCTCGCAGCCGCTTTCCCGGCGCGCGCCGCGCCCCTGCGCATCGGCATCATCGGCTCGGGCCGCGTCGGCGGCACGATCGGCGAGCTGTGGGTGAAAGCCGGTCATGAGGTGGTCTTCTCGGCCAGGACGATCGACGAGGTGAAATCACTGCTCGACAAGCTCAATCTCGGCCCACGCGCCCGCGCCGGCACGCCCAAGCAAGCCGCCGCCTTCGGCGAGGCGGTGCTCGTCTCGGTGCCCTACTCGGCGCTCCCCTCCATCGGGCGCGACAACGCCGCGGAGCTGAAAGGCAAGGTCGTGCTCGACACGAGCAACCCGATTCCAGGCCGCGACGGCGACATGGCGAAGCCGTATCTCGAGAAGGGCGCGGGCCTCTCCTCGCAGGAGCTCCTGCCGGGCACGCGGCTCGTGCGCGCCTTCAATTGCGTCGGCTGGAGCCAGATGCGCAGCCAGGCGCACCGTTCCGGCGACAAGCTCGCCATCCCGGTCGCGGGCGACGATCAGAATGCGCTCAAGGTCGCGACCGGCCTCGTGCAGGACGCGGGCTTCGAGCCCGTGGTGGTCGGCGGCCTGGCGCGCGCGAAAGAGTTCGACTACGGCACGCCGATCTTCGGCAAGCCCGTGACGGCGAAAGAGCTGCGGGAAATCCTCAAGCTCTAGCGCGTCGCTCCTGCTCGCGTCCAAGAGCGACGGCGAGCAGGGCGCAGGCGGCCGCGATCGGAATCGCGACGAGCGAGATCGAGCGCGCTTCCAGCCCGACCTCGCGCAGCCACGCGAACACCCAGCCGCCGCCCGCATCGGCGCCGCGCACGGCGACCACGTCGATCACGTTCTTCGCCTTGTACTTCTCGTCGCGCGCGACCACCGTGAACATCACTTCGCGCGCCGGGTTCGAGATCGCGAAGTTGGCCGTGCGCTGCAGCGCCGTGAAGGCGATCACCACCGTGAGCGTGGGCGCGGCGGCGAGCGCGGCGAATCCGGCGATAAAAACCAGAGGCAAGAAGGCAAACGCCGCCCCGACCCCGAAGCGCTCGATCAACTTGCTCGTCGCCAGCCCCTGCACGGCGAGCGTGAGCACGCCGATGACGAGATCCACGGTGGCGAAGATGCGCGTGCGCACGGCCGGATCGCTCGAGTAGTCGGCGACGATGCCCGCCTGCTGGAAGTAAAGGAAGGTCGCGACCACCGACAGGAGCGACACCCAGAGCAGGATGCCGAGGAGATAGGGCGAGCGCAGCGCCAGCTTGATGCCGTCCAGGATGCCGCCCCCGATTGTTTTCGACCGGGTTTCTTTTAAGATCTCTTTTTCAGCATTTACCGATTCAAGCTGCTTCACGCATAACACCGCAACCTCCAGCAGCAGCGCGGCAATCAGGAGCAGGTTGGCCGTACCGAGCCGCTCGACCAGCAGCACCGTGAGCGCCGGGCCGGCGAGCGCGCCCGCGCTTCCACCGGCCGCGATGTAGGCGAAGAGGCGCTTGCCCTGGTCGGAGGTGAAGAGATCGGCCATGAACGACCAGAACACCGACACCGCGAAGAGATTGAAGACGCTCACCCAGATGAAGAAGACGCGCGCGACGATGACCTTCTCGATGCCGAAGTAAAGAAAGAACCAGAAGACCGCGAGGTTGACGACGAAGAAGTGATAGACGAGCGGTATGAAGCGCCGCCGCGGCAGCCGCGCGACGAGCGCGCCGTAGATCGGCACGGCGGCGAGCATCGTGACGAACGTCGCCGTGAAGAGCCACTGCAGGTTGCGCACCCCGCCCGCCACGCCCATCTCGTCCCTGAGCGGCCGCAGCACGTAGTAACCGGCCAGCAAACAGAAGAAGTAGGCGAACGACCAGACGAGCGCCTTCCCTTCGCCCGCCCGCAATGAGGGAATGCGCAGCTTCATCGGAGTCGGACTCTACTAGAATGGAGCCGCCATGGATTCTGCCCGGCGCCGGCTGCTCGTCCTCACGGGCGGCGTTTGTCTCGGCTTTTCGGGCAGGCCGGCGCGGAGCCAGGCGCGAACGATCATGACCCGCAAGATTCCCTCGACCGGAGAAGAGCTGCCCGCCGTGGGCCTGGGCACCTGGCAGGTGTTCAACGTGGGCGCGAGCGAGGCGGCAAGAGCGCCCCTGCGCGAGGTGCTGGCCGCGTTCTCCAAGGCGGGCGGCAAGGTGGTGGATTCCTCGCCGATGTACGGCGCGGCCGAGTTGGTGGCGGGCGATCTGATCGCCGGGCTGGGGCTGCGCGAGAAGCTCTTCATCGCGACCAAGGTCTGGACGAGCGGGCGCGAGGACGG
>DATAID010000023.1:0-48327 GCA_036262835.1 Burkholderiales bacterium
ATTTCACCCATGCGGCGCAGGTCTATGGCAAGGTCGGCGGCTTCGCGCACCTGGCCACGCTCGTCAGGCGCCTGCGTGCGTCGCGCCCCGGCGCCTTGCTGCTGGACGGCGGCGATTCATGGCAGGGATCGGCGACGGCGCTGTGGACAAAAGGCCAGGACATGATCGAGGCCTCGAAGCTGCTAGGCGTCGACATCATGACCGGCCACTGGGAATTCACGCTTGGCGCCGAACGCGTGAAGCAGGTGGTCGACAACGACTTCAAGGGCCGCATCCAATTCCTCGCGCAGAACGTCAGGACCGCCGACTTCGGCGATCCGGTGTTCGACGCATTCACGCTGCGCGAGATGAACGGCGTGCCGGTCGCGATCATCGGCCAGGCGTTTCCCTATACGCCGATCGCCAACCCTCGCCATTTCGTCCCCGACTGGACCTTCGGCATCCAGGAGCGCGATCTGCAGAAGGTGGTCGACGAGGCGCGCGCAAAAGCGCACGCGGTCGTGCTGCTCTCGCACAACGGGATGGACGTCGACCTGAAGCTTGCCTCGCGCGTCAAAGGCATCGACGCGATCCTCGGCGGCCACACGCACGACGGGGTGCCCGTGCCGGTCAAGGTGAACTCCACGCTCGTCACGAACGCGGGCTGCAACGGCAAGTTTCTCGGCGTGCTGGACCTCGAGGTGAAGGGGCGGGTCACCGATTTGCGCTATCGGTTGTTGCCGGTGTTTTCGAATTTCCTCCCTTCCGACGCCGACATGAAAGCGCTCATCGAGGACAAACGAAAACCTTTCGAACAAACGCTCGGTGAGCGCCTGGCGGTCACCGAAGGCCTCCTCTACCGGCGCGGCAACTTCAACGGCAGCTGGGACCAGCTGATCCTGGATGCGCTCCTCGCGGTGCAGGAGGCCGAAATCGCGTTCTCGCCGGGCTTTCGCTGGGGCACCTCGCTCCTGCCCGGCGAGCCAATCGTGCGCGAGCGGCTCATGGACCAGTGCGCGATCACGTATCCCTTCGCGACGACTGCGCAGCTCACCGGCGCCCAGATCAAGACGATCCTCGAGGACATTGCCGACAATCTCTTCAACCCCGATCCCTATCTTCAACAGGGCGGCGACATGGTGCGGGTAGGCGGCATGACTTACGCGTGCGAGCCCTCGGCGCGGATGGGCTCGCGCATTTCCGATATGAAGCTCGGGAATAAGCTTATTGATCCGGGCAAGACCTACAACGTCGCCGGCTGGGCCCCGGTGGGTGAAGGCGCGAGCGGCCCGCCGGTGTGGGAGCTCGTCGAGCGTTATCTCAAGGACCGCAAGATGATCGTCGCCCGCGCGCCGAGCCTTCCGCGTTTGATCGGAGTGGCGCACAATCCCGGACTCGCCTGAAGGAGAGCATCGATGCGCACGCTGATCCGGTTTTTTCTTCTCGTTTCATTCCTCGGACTTTCCTGCCTCGCGGCGGCCCAGTCCCCGGGCGCGGTCGAAGGGCCCGACAAGGTCGTCTATCACTTCAACGAGGGGCTCGCGCAGGCGACCAACGGCCTTCGAAACATCCGCAACCATCTGGAAGTGAATCCCAAGGCGAAGATCACCGTCGTCGCGCACGCGCTCGGCGTCGACTTCCTCATGAAGGGGAAGAAGGACGCGAACGGCAACCCCTACGAGACGATCGTGCAGGACCTCGAGAGCCAGGGGGTGAAGTTCGACGTGTGCCTGATCACGCTCCGCAACCGCAAGCTCTCGAAGGACCAGTTCATCGACGACGTGACCTACGTGCCGTCGGGCGTCGCGGAGATCACGCGCCTGCAGACGCGCGAAGGCTTTGCCTACCTGAGACCCTAGCCTAGGCCGCGACCGCCTTCAGTCCTGCGCGCTCCTCCTCGATCATGCGCGCGAGCGTGCGCCGGAAGTGCACGAGCGGCGCGTCGGCCACGATCGCATTCATCTGGAAGGACGGATCGGCCTCGAGCGTCGCCTGCTGGTGCTCGATGATCGCCTTGTCCTCCATGAATCCCTCGATCATCGAGTGATTGAGCGAGAGCGCGATGTTGGGATTGTCCAGCTCGTAGTCGTGCAGGTAATCCCAGAAGAAGTGCGTTGAGCGGTCGGTTTCGGGGGTGAAGAACTGGCAGTTGCGGTATTGCTTCGCGCCCGCAGTCTTGCCCGGGTCATCTCTCCCTTGGGCGCCGGAGCCGGCGGGCGCCAGCAGCGTTTCCATGAAGAAAATCCCGGGCACGTACATCCGGGCGATGTTCCTGCGGTCGACTTTCTCGGGCTTGGGCGACACGCGCTTGTGGTACGGCGGCGTCGGTGCGTCCATATGCCAGCGCTCGACGCGAAAGCCGTCGGGCAGGCGCTCGATCGCGGTCGGCTTGGACTTGAACGCGTACTCCTCCGACCCGCCGAGCGTCCGGGTGTGGACGAAGGCGAGGTGCGAGAAGTCCGACAGGTTATCGACGATGAGCAGGTAGTTCGCGTCGTAGTGCAGGTAATCGGGCTTGCCGCGCCAGGCCGGATCGCGCAGGTACGGGAAGTCGAGGATCCTGGCGGGATCGGCCTTCGCCGCGTCGCCCATCCAGATCCAGATGAGGTGGTCGCGCTCGACCACGGGGTAGCCGCGCACGCCGAGCTTGGGCGGGATGTTGTCCTGACCCGGAATCTGGATGCATTTTCCGGTCGGGTCGAATTTCAGGCCGTGGTACATGCAGCGCAGGTCGTCGCCTTCGCGGCGGCCTTCGGAGAGCCGCGCGCCGCGATGGCAGCAGCGGTCGTCCATCGCCACCGGGCGGCCGGAGTCGCCCTTGTAGAGCACGACCGGCTTGCCGAGGATGGTGCGCGCGAGCAGCTTGCCGTCGATCAGCTCGTGGTCCCACGCGGCGACGTACCAGCAATTCATGAGGAACGGCTCGGCAGGCCGCGCCTGGTGAAAGGCTTCCTTGTGGCTTGCAGTTGTCATCGTCATACCGCTATTTTGCGCCAGGATCCGGGGTCCGGGTAATCTTGCGCCATGCGCCTGTCGCCTGGGCAGCGGACTGCCGCGGCGATCGCGGCCGCGACGATCCTCAACCTGCCCTTCGGCACGCTTTATGCCTTCAGCGTGTTCCTCCGGCAGCTCGAGGCGCAGCTCGGCGTCGGCCGCACCGAAACCAGCTTCGTCTTCGCCTTGGCCACGATCGTGCTCACGGTCGGAATGAACCTCGCGCCGCGCCTGTATCGCGCCCTGCCGCCTGCTGCGCTCGCGCTCGGCTGCGGCGCCTGCAGCGTCGCCGGACTGCTGCTCGCGGCCAACGCGCGAGGCCTCGCGCAGTTCGCGCTCGGTTACGGGGTGCTCTACGCGCTTGGCGCCGGCGTCGCCTTCACGCTCTGCCAGCAAGGCGTCAACCAGACGGTGAAGGACAAGAGCGGGCTCGCCAACGGATTCATCGTCAGTCTGTACCCGCTCGGGGCCATGATCGGCGCGCCGCTGTTCGGCTGGACGGTGGAGGCGCACGGCCTCACGACGCTTCTCCTCGCGCTTGGGACGACCGTGGCCTGCGCGAGCGCACTCTCGGCAGCGCTGCTGCGGATTGCGGGGATCCGCATGCACGATGCTCTGGCGCCCGCGCCAAAGCCCGAGGACGCGCAGTGGCCGCTCTTCCTGCGGCTCGCCACGGTGTTCTTCCTCGCCGCGTCTGCCGGGCTGATGGTGATGAGCCAGGCGGCGGGCATCGTCAAGGCGTACGGCGGCGCGAGCGCGCTCGCCTTGGGCGCCACCACCTTCATTGCCGGCGCCGTGGCCGCGGCGCGCATCGGCGGCGGCTGGCTGGTGGACCACTTTTCCGTGCCGCGGGTGGCGCTCGGCGCGCATCTTTGGTCGCTCGCCGGCGCGATAGCGCTCACCTTCTGGCCCGCGCCGCTCGTGACCCTCCCTGCGCTTGCCATGATCGGCATGGGCTACGGCTTGGTCTCCGGCCTCACCGCGGCGGCGATCGCGCGGTACTGGCCGAAAAACGCCTACGGGCGCGTCGCGAGCCTGCTCTACGTCGCCTGGTGCGCCGCGGCGCTCAGCCTGCCGGTGCTCGCCGGCTGGCTCTTCGATCGCACCGGCGGCTACGGCAGCGCGGTGCTCATCGCGGCCGGGATCAACCTGCTCGGCGCGTTCGTGGCGAGCGGATTGCCGGCGCGCGCAAGCTCAGCCTGAGAGCACGAGCAGCCACACGGCGCCAGCGTTCACGAGCGAGAGCATCACCGCGGCGCTGCCGATGTCCTTGGCGCGCTTCGCAAGCGGGTGCCGCTCCGTCGAGACGCGATCGACCGTCGCCTCGATCGCGCTGTTCACGAGCTCGACGATCAGCACGAGCAGGACGCTGGCGACGAGAAGCGCGCGCTCCACGCCGCTGCGGCCGAGGTAAAGGGCGAGCGGAACGGCGAGCGCCGCGCCAAACAGCTCGAGACGGAAGGCGCCTTCGCTGAGCGCGGCCGCGAGGCCGGCGAACGAAATCCGCAGCGCCTCCAAAAGTCTGCGTAAGTCGGTCGCGCTTTTGCGTTCCCCCTGCATCGAGGGGCCAATCTATCAGGCGGCGGGCACGTGCGAGCGCAGGAGCTCCTCCTGCACGGCGCGCGGCCGCCCGCGTCGCGCCGTGGGCGCCTGGTAGCCGCCCTCGGAATTCATGATCCAGGTCTGGCTGCCGTCGTCGAGGTAGGCTTCGATCCCCTCGCTGACGACGCGGCGCTTCAATTCCGGATCGCGCACCGGGAAAGCGAGCTCGATGCGGCGGAAGAAGTTGCGGTCCATCCAGTCGGCGCTCGAGAGGTAGACGTCCTCGGCGCCGTCGTTCAGGAAGTAGTAGACCCGCGCGTGCTCGAGGAACCGCCCCACCACCGAGCGCACGCGGATGTTCTCAGACAGCCCCGGAACACCCGGCTTCAACGCGCACACGCCGCGCACCAGCAGCTCGATCGTCACGCCCGCCTGCGAGGCGGCGTAGAGCTCCTCGATCAGCTCCGGCTCGAGCAGCGCGTTCATCTTCGCCATGATGCGCGCGGGCTTGCCCTCCTTCGCCAGCCGCACTTCGTTGCGCACCGCGGCCACCACGCGCTTGTGCAGCGTGAAGGGGGAGAGCCAGAGGTGCTTCATGCGCGTCGATTTGCCCAGGCCGGTGAGCTGCTTGAACACCTCGTTCACCTCGGCGCAGATGTCGTCGTTGCCGGTGAGGAGGCCGAAATCCGTGTACTGGCGCGCGGTGCGCGGATGGTAGTTGCCCGTCGAGAGGTGCGCGTAGCGCTTGAGCACCGTGCCCTGCGGGCCGTCCTCGCGCCGCACGACGAGCGCCATCTTGGCGTGCGTCTTGTGCCCGACCACGCCGTAGACGACGTGGGCGCCCACCTCTTCCAGCCGCGAGGCCCAGGCGATGTTCGCCTCCTCGTCGAAGCGCGCCATCAGCTCCACCACCACCGTCACTTCCTTGCCGAGCTTCGCCGCCTCGATGAGGATTTCCATCAGCTCGGAGTCGGTGCCGGTGCGATACACGGTCTGCTTGATCGCGATGACGCGAGGATCGGTGACCGAGGTGCGGATGAACTCGATCACGGGCAGGAACGACTCGTACGGATGGTGCAGGAGCACGTCCTGCCGGGCGAGCACCGGGAAGATGTCGCTTTGCGCCGTGAGCGGCGCCGGCGGCGCGGGCTGGAAGGTCGGGTACTTGAGGTCGGGCCGGTCGACGCGATCGACGACCTCGCGCAGCCGGTAGATATTGACCGGCCCGTCGACCCGGTAAAAATCGGCCTCCGCCAGGTTGAACTGCTGCAGCAGGAACTCGGCCATGGGCGGGGGGCAGTTGTCGGCCACCTCCAGTCGCACGGCGTCGCCGAAGTGGCGCTGCAGCAGCTCGCCCTGGATGGCGATGCGCATGTTCTTGATCTCTTCCTCGTCGACGAAGAGATCCGAGTTGCGCGTGACCCGGAACTGGTAGCAGCCGCGGATCGTCATTCCGGAGAAGAGCTCTTCCACGTGCGCGTGCAGGATGGAGGAGAGGAATACGAACGCGTATTCGGCGCCGGCGATGTCCACCGGCAGCCGGATCACGCGCGGCAGCGCGCGCGGCGCCTGCACGATGGCGGCGCGCGACTTGCGGCCGAAGGAGTCGCGCCCTTCCAGCTCGATGGCGAGGTTGAGGGACTTGTTCAGCACCCGCGGGAAGGGATGCGCCGGGTCGAGCCCGATCGGGGTGAGCACCGGCAGGAGCTCGCGCATGAAGTAATCGCGGATCCAGGCGCGCTGCGGCTCGGTCCACTCCTCGCGCCGCGGGAAGATCACGCCCTGCTTTGCCATCGCCGGCAGGAGCACGTTGTTCACGAGGCGGTATTGCTCCCCGACGAGCGCGTGCGTCTGCGCCGAGACGAGCTCGAACACCTGCGCCGGGCTCCTGCCGTCGGGGCCCGACTCCTTGACCCCGAGCTTGAGCTGCTCCTTCAGCCCGGCCACGCGCACCTCGAAGAACTCGTCGAGGTTGGAAGAGACGATGGTGAGGAAGCGCAGGCGCTCGAGGAGCGGCACCGAGTCGTCCGCGGCCTGCGCCAGCACCCGGCGGTTGAATTCGAGCACGCCCAATTCCCGGTTGAGGAAATGGGCAGGCGGCAGGTTCTTCTTGACCATGGGCGAAACGGAGCTACCGAGAGCTTCGATCCTTCGGGAGCGAGGAAGTTACACCACTTCATCGTGGCGCTTTTGTCGCGCGCTCGTGAAAATGCGACCGCCCGCGCATTGCTCCCGGCCTGCTGCAGTGCTAAGTTCTTGAGTTCATGGCGCGTCCCGATTTGCTGGCCGCGGTCGATCTCGGATCGAACAGCTTCCATCTGCAGGTCGGCAGGGTCGTCGACGGCCAGATCTATTCCCTGGATTCGCTTCGCGAGGTGGTGCGCCTCGGTGCGGGGCTCACCTCCGAAAAGCGCATTGACCGCGCCACCCAGGCGCGCGCGCTCGAGGCGCTGGAGCGCTTTGGCGAGCGCCTGCGCGGACTGCCGCGCAGCGCCGTGCGCGCGGTCGGCACCAACGCGCTGCGCGTGGCCAAGAACTCGCCCGCGTTCCTGCGCGAGGCGCGCGCCGCGCTCGGGTTTCCGATCGAGGTGATCGCCGGGCGCGAGGAAGCGCGCCTCATCTACCTCGGCGTCGCGCACTCGACCCCGCCCGCTCCGCAGCGCGCTCCCTGCCGGCGGCTCGTCGTCGACATCGGCGGGGGCTCGACCGAGTTGATCGTAGGCCAGGGCTTCGAGCCGCTTCTCACCGAGTCGCTCTACATGGGCTGCGTGAGCTTCAGCCTCGCCTTCTTTCCCGAGGGCAAGGTGGAGAAATCGCGCATGAAAAAAGCCGAGCTCGCCGCGCGCCAGGAGCTCGCGGGCATGGTGCGCGAGTACCGGACGCTCGGCTGGGAGGAAGCGATCGGCTCCTCAGGCACCGCGCGGGCCCTCGAGACGATCCTCGCCGAGAACGGTTTCGCCGAAGAAGGCATCACCCGCGAAGGGCTCGATCGCCTGAGGAGCCTCCTCATCAAGCACGAGCGCGCCGAGCCGGGCCGCATCGCCGGCCTGCGCAAGGACCGCGCGCCCGTCCTGCCGGGCGGCGTCGCGATCATGCTCTCGATCCTGGATGAGCTCGGCATCGAGAAGATGACGGTGTCCGAAGGCGCCCTTCGGCATGGCGTGCTCTACGACCTGCTCGGCCGCGTGCAGCACAAGGACATGCGCGAGGCGACCGTCTCCCAGTTCATGCGCCGCTATCACGTCGATGCCGCGCAGGCCGAAAGGGTGCGCCTTCTTGCCCTGAGGATCTTCGATTCCATGGAAAAGAAGGAAGACGCCGAGTCCGACCGGCTGCTGCTCGACTGGGCGGCGCGGCTCGCCGAGGTCGGCCTGTCGGTCGCGCACGCGCAGTACCACAAGCATTCGGCCTACATCCTGCAGAACGCCGACATGCCCGGCTTCTCGCGCATGGAGCAGCAGCGCCTCGCGCGCATCGTGCTAGCGCAGCGCGGCAAGCTCGGCAAGGTCCAGGACGAGGGCCTCGAAGGCAGCGACTGGACGCTCGTCTTCGCGTTGCGCATCGCCGCCCTCGCCCTGCGCAGCCGCACCGAGGCGAAGCTCCCGCTCATGCGCGTCGAGGGCGACAAGGCCGGCTATGCGATCGAGCTGCCGCAGAGCTGGCTCGAGGACAATCCGCTCACCGCCTCGGCGCTCGAGACCGAGTCCGGCCATTGGAAGTCGATCGGCATGCGCCTGGACATCCACGCGCTTTCCGAGAAGAAAGTCGCATCGCTCAGAAATTGAACGCGAGCTAGAGCAAATCGGGCGCGAGCACCGCGCGCACCACGACCTGGCGTTCGTCGCCGCGCGCGCGCGCTTCGACCCACCACAGTCCGCCCTTCTTCACCGACCAGCTCGTCCGCGCGCCGGATACGATGTAGGCGGCCGTCCGGCCCAGATCCGGCTGGTGGCCGACGACGATGACCGGCCTCTTCGCCTCGGGCCAGCCTGCGGCGCCGAGGATCTCCTCGATGCCCGCTCCGGGCGCGAGCGCTTCGATCGTTTGCACCTCCGCGCCGAGCGCGGCCGCGGTTTCCTGCGCGCGCCGCGCGGGACTCGCGAGCACGGTAAAGCGCGAGGGTAGGCGCGCAAGTAGCCATTTGGCGATGCGCTCGGCCTGCTTGTGGCCCTTCGCCGTGAGCTTTCGCTCAAGGTCGGGCTCGCCCTCCGCGGCGGAGGCATGGCGCCATAGGATGAGTTCCATGACTAGCCTGCGACCGCCTCGGCCGCCGGCGCGAGGCGCACGGCCGGGAAACGCGCGGTGAAGCGGCTGCCCTTGCCCGGCGCGCTCGCGACATCAAGGCTCGCCTGGTGGCGCGCGAGCGCGTGCTTGACGATCGAGAGGCCGAGGCCGGTGCCGCCCGTCTCGCGCGAGCGGCTGCGATCGACGCGATAAAAGCGTTCGGTGAGCCGCGGCAGATGCTCGGGCGCGATTCCGATGCCGGTATCCTCGACCGAGAACTCGCCGCCTTCGTCCGACGAATGCCAGCGCAGTCGCACCTCGCCGCCCGCCGGCGTGTAGCGCACCGCGTTCGAGACGAGGTTGACAAAGGCGCTCGAGAGCTCCCCCTCGGCGCCGAGCAGATCGTGCGCGCCCTGGATCTCGAGCGCGACGCGATGCTTGCCGTCCGAGAGGGCCTGCGCCTCGGCACGCACCCGCTCGAGCAGGGGCCCGAGCTTCACCCGCTCGGCTGCCGGCGGCGCGGGCGCGTGCTCGAGCGCCGAGAGCGTCAGCAGATCCTCGATCAGCTGCTTCATGCGCTCAGCTTGAGGCGCCATCAAGCCGACGTAGTCGCGCACGCGCTCGGCGTCGAGCTTGAGGTCCTGGATCGTTTCCAGAAACCCCGCAAGCACCGTGAGCGGCGTGCGCAGCTCATGCGAGACGTTGGCGACGAAGTCGCGCCGCATCGCCTCCAGGCGTTCGGCGCCCGTGACATCGTGCGAGAGCAGCAGGTGCTCCTCGGCGCCGAAGTCGACCACCTGCAGCGCCAGCACGATGGACGGGCTGCCCGGCGCCTGCAGGCGCACCGGCTGCGAGAAATCGCCGGCGCGCAGGTATTCGACGAACTCCGGCATGCGCACGATGTTGACGATCGGCTGGCCATGATCGCGCTCGGAATCGACCCCGAGGTGGGCGCGCGCGGCGTCGTTGCACCAGTCGAGGCGGTAGCGCGCGTCGAGCACGGCGACGCCGTAGGGCAAGGCCTGGGCGCCGCGGCGCGAGCGCACCATGAGTTGCGCGAGCTGACGGCGATGCCTGAGCGTCGCGCGCCGGTGCCGGTGCAGGAGGTTGAAGAGATCGCCCCAGGCGCCGGTCGACTCGGGCAGGTCAACGAGGCGAGATTGCGCAGCCCACCGCCTGAGCCGGCCGAATTCGCGCCGCTCGCGCGCGAGCAGCAGCGCGAGCGCGACCACGGCGACGAGGAGCGCGATCTCCAGGCCGCTCACGGGTTCAGGCGCTCCTCACCGCCTGCGCGTCGGGGCGCAGCGCATAGCCGCTGCCGCGAACCGTCTCGATGAGCGCGTCGTGGCCCGAAGGCGCGAGCGCCTGGCGCAGGCGCCGGATGTGCACGTCGACCGTGCGCTCCTCGATGAAGACGTGGTCGCCCCAGACCTCGTCGAGCAGCTGCGCGCGCGAATAGACTCGGTTCGGATGCGTGAGCAGATAGTGCAGCAGGCGGAACTCGGTGGGACCGAGCACAAGCGGCTGCCCATTGCCGGTGACGCGGTGTGTGACCGGATCGAGGCGCAGGCCGCCGGCTTCGACCGGCTCGTCACCGTGCTGGGGCTTCCTGCGCCGCAGCACCGCGCGGATGCGCGCCACGAGTTCCTTGGTCGAGAACGGCTTGGTGATGTAGTCGTCGGCGCCCGCCTCCAGCCCCGCGATCTTGTCGGGCTCGCCCGCGCGCGCGGTAAGAAAGAGGATGGGCAGCTCGCGCGTGCGCGCGTCGGCCCGCAGCCGCCGTGCGAGCGCAAGCCCCGACTGGCCGGGCAGCATCCAGTCGAGCAGCACCACGTCCGGAAGCGCTTCACCCAAGAGCCGGTTTGCCTCCTCTGCGCTCGCCGCGCGCAGCGTCCCGTAGCCCGCGTGCTCCAGGTTGACGCAGACGAGCTCGAGGATCGCGGGCTCGTCTTCGACGATCAGAATGGACGCCGGCATGGCCTGCGGCTACTCCTTCGCGAGCTCGCGCTCGATGTCGGCGAACGACGTGTGCCGCACGTCGGTGCCATGGACGATGTAGATCACCTGCTCGGCGACGTTCTTCGCATGGTCGCCGATGCGCTCGACCGCCTTGGCCACCCACACGGTCTCGAGCGCCGCTGTGATGGTACGCGGGTCTTCCATCATGTAAGTGATCAGCTGCCGGAGCACCGACTTGAACTCGCTGTCGATGTCGGAATCTTCCTTGAGCACTTCGGCCGCGCTCGCCGCATCCAGCCGCGCGAACGCGTCGAGCGCCTGGCGCAGCATGCGCACGGCGATCTCGGCGGCGTGCCGGATGGCGGGAAACTTCTGCGCGAGGCTGGAGCCGCTCTCGTGGATGCGCTTGGCCATGCGCGCGATCTTCTTCGCCTCGTCGCCCATGCGCTCGACGTCGGTGACGATCTTCGAGATGGCCATGATGAGCCGCAGGTCGCTCGCCGCCGGCTGGCGCTTGACCACGATATGGTTGCAGGCGCCGTCGATCGCCACCTCGTAGCCGTTCACGCGCGCGTCGTTCTCGATCACCTGCTCGATCAGCGCCGCCTCCCCGGTCGCGAAGGCCTGGATCGCGGCAAGGATCTGCGACTCGACCAGCCCGCCCATCTGCAGCACGCGCGTGCGCGTGGTGCCGAGGTCGGCCTCGAACTGCTTGGAGATGTGCTCGGCGCTGCCCATGGTCTCGTCCTTTCCCGCTCTTCTAGCCGAACCTTCCGGTGATGTAGTCCTCGGTCTGCGCCTTCTTCGGCTTGATGAAGATCTTGTCGGTGACGTCGTACTCGATCAGCTCGCCCAGGTACATGTACGCGGTGTAGTCGGAGACCCGCGCGGCCTGTTGCATGTTATGCGTCACGATGACGACCGTGTAGTCGGCCTTCAGCTCGTGGATCAGTTCCTCGACCTTGGCGGTCGAGATGGGGTCGAGCGCCGAGCACGGCTCATCAAGCAGCAGGACTTCCGGCTTTATGGCGATCCCGCGTGCGATGCACAGTCGCTGCTGCTGGCCGCCGGAAAGGCTCTGCCCGCTCTGCGACAGCTTGTCCTTCACTTCGTTCCAGAGCGCCGCTCGCGCGAGCGCCCACTCGACGCGATCGTCCATTTCGCGGCGCGAGAGGCCCTCGAAGAGCCGCACGCCGAAGGCAATGTTCTCGTAGATCGACATCGGGAAGGGCGTCGGCTTCTGAAACACCATGCCGATCTTGGCGCGGATCAGCGAGACGTCGCGGCGGGTGGTGATCAGGTTCTCGCCATCCATGAGGATCTCGCCCTCGGCGCGCTGCTCGGGGTAGAGCGAGTACATGCGGTTGAACGTGCGCAGAAGCGTCGATTTGCCGCAGCCGGAGGGGCCGATGAACGCGGTCACCCTGCGCTCCGGGATTTCCATGGTGATGTTCTTGAGCGCGTGAAAGCCGCCGTAGTAGAAGTTCAGCTGCCTGACCGAGAGCTTCGCCTTGAGCTCCGCCACGTCGGGCTGCGGCACGGCCTGCACCTTGAGCGGCTTCACGCTAGGCCGCCTTCCTGAAGAGAGCGCGCGCCAGGATGTTGAGCACCAGCACCGCGAGCGTGATCAGCGCCGCCCCGCCCCAGGCGAGCCGGTGCCAGTCCTCGTACGGGCTCATGGCGAACTGGAAGATCACCACGGGAAGGTTCGCCATCGGCGCGTTCAGGTCGGTGGACCAGAACTGGTTGCTGAGCGCGGTGAAAAGGAGCGGCGCGGTCTCGCCGCTGATGCGCGCGACCGCAAGCAGCACGCCGGTGAGGATGCCGGTGCGCGCGGCGCGGTAGGTCACCGTAGTGATCATCTTCCAGGTCGGACAGCCGAGCGCCATCGCCGCCTCGCGCAGGCTGTTCGGCACGAGCTTGAGCATGTCGTCGGTGGTGCGCACCACCACCGGCACCACGATGAGCGCGAGCGCCAGCGAGCCGGCCCAGGCGGAAAAATGGCCGACGCGCGCGACGTACACCGAGTAGACGAATAGGCCGATCACGATCGAGGGCGCCGAAAGCAGCACGTCGTTCAGGAACCGCGTTGCCGCGGCGAGCCATCCGGTGCGCCCGTACTCGGCGAGATAAGTGCCCGCGAGGACCCCGACGGGCGTGCCGACAACGGTTCCGACCGCGACGATGATAAGACTCCCCGCGATCGCATTCGCGAGGCCGCCGTCCGACCCCGGCGGCGGCGTCATCTGAGAGTAGAGCGCCGCCCGCGCGAGCGCATGGCCGCCCTCGTAGAGCAGCGTGCCGAGGATCCAGGCGAGCCAGAAAAGGCCGAAAGCGATCGCGAGTGCCGAGATCGCAAGCATGGCGAAGTTGGTGCGCTTGCGGCTGCGGTAAAGCGCCTCTGGCGAACTCACGTCCGCCGTCCTTCCCTGCCCGCAAGGCTGAGCAACAGAACCTTGGAGAGCGCGAGCACGAGCGTGGTGATGAGAAAGAGGATGAGGCCGAGCTCGATCAGCGCCGAGAAGTAGACCTCGCCGACCGCCTCCGTGAACTCGTTGGCGAGCGCCGAGGCGATGCTGTTGCCCGGCGCCATGAGCGAGGCGGCCAGCTGATGCGCGTTGCCGATGACGAAGGTGACGGCCATCGTCTCGCCGAGCGCGCGCCCGAGCCCGAGCATGATCCCGCCGATCACGCCCACCTTCGTGTAGGGCAGAACCACGTGCCAGACCACTTCCCAGGTGGTCGCGCCCAAGCCGTAGGCGGATTCCTTCAGCATCGGCGGCACGAGCTCGAACACGTCTCGCATGACCGCCGTGATGAAGGGAATCACCATGATGGACAGGATGAGGCCGGCGGTGAGCATGCCGATGCCGATCGGCGGGCCTTCGAAAAGGGCGCCGATACCGGGAAGGCCGCCGAGGCTCCGCACGAGTGCGGGCTGAACATGCGCCTGGAAGATCGGCGCGAACACGAAGAGGCCCCACATGCCGTAGATGATCGAGGGGATGGCGGCAAGGAGCTCGATCGCGGTGCCCAGGGGGCGTTTCAGCCACGCGGGCGAGATCTCGGTGAGGAAAAGCGCGATGCCGAAGCTGACCGGCACGCCGATCAGCAGGGCGACCGCCGAGGTGACCAGCGTGCCGAAGATCGGCACGAGCGCGCCGAACTCCTGGGTGACGGGGTTCCACTCGGAGGACCAGATGAACGAGAACCCGTATTTGGCGAGCGTCGCCTGGCCGCCGATCACCAGCGACACGAGGATCGCGGCGAGAATGCAGAAAACGAGGAAGGCGAAGCCTCGCGTCAGCCATTCGAACGCCGTTTCCTGCCACGGCGCCGAGCGAATGCGCCGGCTGTCCTGAACTGCCTCCATCCAAGAGCGGATTGTAAGAGAGTCTTTCAATAGATCGGCTTGCCCGTGGCATCCCGGATCTGCGCCTTCCAGGCGGCGCGGATCTGCTGAACCACCTTGTCCGGCATCGGCACGTAGTCGAGGTCGTCCGCCATCTTCGCGCCGCTCTGGAAAGCCCAGTCGAAGAACCTGAGCACTTCCCTCGCGATCTCGGGCTTGTCCTGCACCTTGTGGAGGAGGATGAACGAGGCTCCGGTGATCGGCCAGCTCCGGGCGCCCGCCTGATCGGTGAGGATTACCCCCATGCCCGCAGCGCTCGACCAGTCGGCGCCGGCCGCGGCGGCCTTGAAGCTGTCGTCGCTCGGTGCGACGAGCTTGCCGTCCTTGTTCATCATCTGCGCGAAGGCGAGCTTGTTCTGCTTCGCGAATGCGTACTCGACATAGCCGATCGAACCGTCGATTCGGGCGACGTAGTTGGCGACGCCCTCGTTGCCTTTCCCGCCCACGCCGGTCGGCCACTTCACCGCGGTGCCCTCGCCCACCGAGGATTTCCATTCCGCGTTCGCCTTGGAAAGATAGTTCGAGTAAAGGAAGGTCGTGCCCGAGCCGTCGGAGCGATGCACGACCGAGATCGCCTGGTTCGGGAGGCTCACGCCGGGGTTGAGCCTGGCGATCGCGGCGTCATTCCAGGTTTTCACCTTGCCAAGGAAGATGTCGCCGAGCAGAGCGCCCGAGAGCTTGAGTTCCCCTGGCTTGAGGCCCTTCACGTTGTAGACGGGGACGACGCCGCCCATGATCGCGGGAAATTGCAGCAAGCCGTTTTTCTCCAGGTCTTCGCCTTTCAGCGGCGCATCCGAGGCGCCGAACGCGACGGTCTTCGCGGTAATCTGCTTGATGCCGCCCCCCGAGCCGATGGACTGGTAGTTGAGGCCCACGCCGGTCGCTTTCTTGTAGGCATCCGCCCATTTCGCGTAAATGGGATACGGAAAGGTCGCGCCCGCGCCGGTGATATCGGCGGCCCCGGCCGCGCTCCCGGCGGCGAGCATCAGGCCTGCGACGATCCAATGCTGCAGCCTCATGAATCCATGTCTCCTTTTTTGTGACGGATGCGAGTCTAGAAAAAGGTCGTGACCGTTTCGTGACAGCTCGACCGGCCTGAGGCGTAGAATGAATTTCATCTCCCGCACTACCCCGGAGCTCCCCATGAACGCCCCCAAGCAAGCCGGACTAGCCTCCATTTCGCTCAAGGACCCGAAGCTCTTCCGCGAGAGCTGCTATCTCGACGGCGCCTGGACCGACGCCGACTCGAAGAAGACGATCGCGGTGGTCAACCCGGCCACCGGCGAAACCATCGGCAGCGTGCCCGACATGGGCGCGGCCGAGACGCGGCGCGCGATCGAGGCGGCCGAGCGCGCCTGGCCCGCGTGGCGCGAAAAGACGGCGAAGGAGCGCGCGGCGCTGCTGCGCAAATGGTTCGAGCTCATGATGGCGAACCAGGACGACCTCGGCCTCCTCCTCACCACCGAGCAGGGCAAGCCGCTTGCCGAGGCGACGGGCGAGATCGCGTACGGGGCCTCCTTCATCGAATGGTTTGCCGAGGAAGGCAAGCGCATCTACGGCGACACCATCCCGGCGCACCAGGCCGACAAGAGGATCGTCGTGCTGAAACAGCCGATCGGCGTGGCCGCGCTCATCACGCCGTGGAATTTCCCGAACGCGATGATCACGAGAAAGGCCGGACCCGCCCTCGCCGCCGGCTGCACGGTCGTGGTCAAGCCCGCGAGCGCGACGCCCTACTCGGCGCTTGCCATCGCCGAGCTCGCCGAGCGCGCCGGCATCCCGAAGGGCGTGCTGAACGTCATCACGGGAAGCTCCAGGGCGATCGGCGGCGAGCTCTGCGCGAGCCCGGTCGTGCGCAAGCTCTCCTTTACCGGCTCGACCGAGGTGGGGCGCGTGCTCATGCGCCAGTCGGCCGACACGATCAAGAAGCTCTCGCTCGAGCTCGGCGGCAACGCGCCTTTCATCGTGTTCGACGACGCCGACCTCGATGCGGCGGTCGAGGGCGCGCTTGCCTCCAAATACCGCAACGCCGGCCAGACCTGCGTGTGCGCGAACCGCCTCTACGTCCAGGACGGCGTGTACGACAAGTTCGCCGCGAAGCTTACCGAGAAGGTGAAGGGCTTCAAGGTTGGCGCGGGCACCGAGCCTGGCGTCGTCATCGGCCCGCTCATCGACGCCCACGGCCTCGCCAAGGTCGAGGAGCACGTCGCCGATGCGACCGCAAAAGGCGCCAAGGTGATGCTCGGCGGCAAGCGCCACAGCCGCGGCGGGCTTTTCTTCGAGCCCACCGTGCTGACGGGCGTGACGCAGGACATGAAAGTGGCGCGCGAGGAGACCTTCGGGCCGGTCGCGCCGCTTTTTCGCTTCAAGACCGACGACGACGCGATCGCGATGGCGAACGACACCGAGTTCGGCCTCGCCGGCTACTTTTACGCGCGCGACATCGGGCGCGTCTTTCGCGCCGCCGAGAAGATGGAGACCGGCATGGTGAGCGTGAACAGCGGGCTGCTCTCCACCGAAATCGCGCCCTTCGGCGGGGTAAAGCAGTCGGGCCTCGGCCGCGAGGGCTCGAAGTACGGCATCGAGGAGTACCTCGAAATCAAATACGTCCTGATCGGGGGCGTGTAGAAAGCTTAAGGCGCATCGGCACCATTCCTGAGCGCGCGAAGCCGGCTCTCTCATAGAGCCGCTGCGCGCCGGCGTTGTCGCCGTCGGTGAGAAGAATGAGGCGAAGGAGCCCCTCCGCCTCGCACTGCTCGATCGCGTAGCGGATGAGGCGCGAGCCGAGGCCCTGGCCACGCAGCTCCGGGCGCACGACGAAATCCTCGAACCCCCCCACCAGCCCGCCCTCGGCCGTGCTGACGGTCTTCTGGATGTTCACCATGCCAAGCACGCGAGCGCCTTCGCGAGCGACGTAGATGCGGCCGATCGCCGGGTCCTCGAGGATCCGGCGCAAGCCGCGCTCCTGCTTCGCCGCGTCGGGCGTGAGCTCGTGCTCCTGCGTGAAGAGAATGTGCAGCAGCTCGACGAGCTGCGGCAGGTCGGCGAGGCTCGCCGGCTCGAAGACGGCGCTCATTTTGCGCAAGCGGGGTCCGGCGCCCGCGGCGGCGGCAGCACGCTCTTCGATTCGGTCAGCGACTCGAGGAATGCGACCAGGTCGGCCGATTCCTGGGCGGTGAGGCGCAAGGGCTTCAACAGCAGCTTTTCGCCATCGGCGTGCAGGCGGTCGACGCTCAGCTCCGAGTAGTGGCGCACCACGTCGGCCAGGGTCGCGAGGCTTCCGTTATGCATGTAGGGTGCGGTGAGCGCCACGTTCCTGAGCGAGGGCACCTTGAACTCGCCGAAGTTGCGGTGCTCGAGCGACACGTGGCGCGTCTTCAGCGCCGATTTGCCGTCGCGATCCTCGTTGAAGCGCCCGAGCAGGCTGAACTCGCTCGCGAGCAGCTTCTTGATCCCGCCGTGGCGCCCGGCATCGACGCCGCCGCCCGAAACGAAGAAGGGGACCCCGGTATCGTGGAATTCCCCGTTGGAAAACGCGGGCCCCGCATGACAGGCGCTGCAATTGCCCTTGCCGACGAAGATCCTCAGGCCGCGCAGCGCCGCTTCCGGATACGCCTTCATGGCCTGCCCGTCGCCGCGCGCCAGGGCGTCGCGGAAATCGTCGAAGGGCGTGCGACCCGTGACGAGCGTCTCCTGGAACGCGGCGAGCGCCTTGGCGAGCGCGACGACGATGCCCTCCTCCGTCTGCGGCACCGCACCGAACACGCGGGCGACGCGGCAGGACAGGCCGGGATCGGTTCGCACGAGCGCGGCGACCGCGGCGAGGCTGCCGCCCATCTCGCGCGGCTCGAGGATCGGGCGGATGCTCTGCGCCCAGAGCGAGTCCCCGGCGCCGTCCCAGCCAAACCAGCGCGCATAGCGCACGTTCAGCACGCTCGGCGTATTGCGATCGGCCTCCGCCAGCCCGAACGCGCGCGGTCGGGCGTCCTGCCAGCCGCGGAAAGGCGCGTGGCAGGTTGCGCACAGCACCTTGCCCGACGGCGAGAGCCGCGGCTCAAAAAAAAGCCGCTCGCCGAGCTCGATCGCGGCCGGATTGCCCGAGGCGCGATTGGAGTGATCCGGCGACCACGGCGCTGGCCAGGGCCCGTGCCGCAGGACGGCGTTTTTTTCTGCGTTTGAAAATTCCTGGGAAAACACAGGAAAAACGAAAAGCAGCAGCAGCCCGAGCAACCCCCTTGTCATTCGATGCTCACGCTGTCGGCGAGGCGCTCGCCGCCCACCTCGAAGACGATCTCCCAGCGCCCCGGCATGTGGAATATCCAGCCTTCGGAGCGATAGCCGGCGGCCGTGGGCGCGAGGGAAGGAAGATAGTTCATGCCGTGCCGGTGCTCGGGCATGGTGGCATCGAGCTTGATGCGCCCGGGCTTGAAGCCGTCCTTGGGGCAAAGCGCAAAGAGGACCTCGAAGGGCTCGCCGACGACGATGCTGGCCGGCACGGTGCGATAGCTGAGCGCGAGCCGCCCGGACTCGAGCCGCCGGCCGGCGGGCAGCTCGCACGCGGGCGCCGCAGGCGTGAGGCAGGCGAGGCCTGCGAGCGCGCCGATCAGTCCTGCCGCAGGCCGCCGAAAAGCGCCTCGCCGTTTTTCCATGCAATGCGCTCGGCCACGGGCGGCGGCAGGTCGGCAAGCCACTGGCGCGACCAGCTGGCATGCTCGCCGATGTAATGCCAGCGCTCCGGCGTGAACGAATCGGTGCCGACCATGAAGCGGTCGGAAAATTCCATGAACGCCGCGCGCCAGTCGGGATCGACCTTGCCGCCGCGCGCCTGGTCGGTGCGAAACGCGAGGTCGCACCAGAGGTTCCTGTGCTTGCGCAGCATCTCGCGCACCTTTTCGGGGCGGTCGAAGCCCGAATGCGCCCAGAGGATCTTCGCTTCCGGCCACTGGCGGAAGATCCGCTCGACCGCGTCCGCGTCGGAGTGCGCGTGAAGGAAGAGCTTTTTCTCCCGGGCGAGCTGCACCATCGCGCGCGGCACTGGCAGGTCGGCGTTCTCGCCGTAGAGGTGAAATTCGCCGATGCCGGCGTAGCGGAATTTCGTCAGCCGCTCCTTGAGGTACGGAATCACGCTCTCGTCGCGGAACCAGCTGCCGATCTCGCCGCGCGAGCGGTAGGGCCGCAGCTCCGGGATGACGAGATCGGGCGCGAGCTCGCGCAGCCGCTGCTGCCCCTCGTCCCCCGAGCTCGAGATGAGCGCGCGCTTCAAGCCCGCCTTGCGCAGGATGGCGATCGCCTGCGCGGGCGGCACGACCTCCCAGGCGTCGTGCGAATAGTGCAGGTGCGCGTCGAAAATCGGCAGCTCGGCGCTCCGCGCGCAAAAGGCGAGGAAAAGCGCGACCGCGACGAGACTGGCGCGCACCACGCGCAAGGCCTTTTCTACTCTTTCGCGCCCTTGCTCTGCAGCAGCTGCACCATCGCCGCGGCGTTTTTCTGACGCGCGAGCGAAAGCGCGCTCTTGCCGCCGGCGGCGCGCAGATTGGGATCCGCGCCCTTGCCGAGCAGAAGCGAGGCCGTTTCCACGTCGCCGTTGGAGGCCGCAATCATGAGCGGAGTCACGCCGTCCTTCTGGCGCACGTCGGGGTACTTGCCGTCGGCGAGCAGCTCCTTCACCGCCGTGCTGTCGCGCATTACGGTCGCGGTGATGAGGTCGTTGTAGCGCGAATACAGCACGCGCGTGTCCGGCGCGCGCTTGTAGACGGGCGGCTCGGCGGCGGCCGGCGCCGCAGGCGCCTCCGCCACGGCCTTCTCGGCGGGCTTTTCCTCCTGGGCTGCGACGGCGATGGGCGCCGCCTTGCCCTTGGCGAGCGCCGAGCGCACGGCGATCTGCGCGACCTCTTTGGCGAACGGACGCACCCGGCTCTCGACCGCGGTGCGCTGCGCCCCGGCAAGCAGCTGCAGGCCCCAGCGGCCGACGTCGGTGTCCAGATGCTTTACGTACTCGGCCAGCTCGTCGTCGCTCGCGTCCCGGTAGGTAAGGTAGAACATGGTGCGAAAGCCGCTGCGCATGCTGCCCTGCGCGGCGACGATGCGCGAGCCGACGAACTGGCGCGCCTGCTTCGGCACCTGCTTGCCGGCCTTCTGCATCTCCGCGAACATCGCATCCATCATCTCTCGCGCGGTGAGCGTGGCGAGCTGCACGCCCGTCTCGGAGCTCTGCGTGATGTCATCCAGCGCGCCGATGAGCTTCTGGCGCTGCGCCGAGGGCGGGTTGGTCCGGATGTCCTCGAGCAGCTTGGCGGTTTCCTCGGGGCTGCGGCGCTGCTTCTCGAGCGCCGCCATCTTTAGCGAAATCGGCTGGCGCAGGATCTCGAGGAACCGGGTCATGCGGTCCGCATCGAACGAGGCCTTGAGCGTCGAGGTGATCTCGGCGGTCATCGCCTCGGTATCGAAGACGCGCGCGGTGACGTCGTAGAGCGCCTTGGCATCGCTGTCGGCGATCTTCTGCTTGCCTTCCTGGTTCGCCGCGCTCGCATTGCGGCCGACTTCCTGGCCGAAATTCATGATCTGCGTCTTCACGCCCGAGGTCTCGATGACCTCCGCGATCAGGCGGTCGGGGCTCGTGGGAATGGGCTTGGCCGCGGGCTTCGCTTCAGCCGCGCCTTTCGGTGCCTCGGCCGTCTTCACCGGCTCGGCGTCCTTCGCGGCTTCGCCGGCTTTGGCGGGCTCGGCAGCCTTCGGGGCTGCGGCGACTTCGGTCGCCTTGGCGGCGCTCGCCGTCTTGGCCGCGCTCGCCGCGGGCTTCGCCACCGCGACCTTCTTCGGCGGCTCGGCGAACATGCTCGTGATGTCGTCGAGATAGAACCACGCGCCCGCGCCGCCGACGACCGCGAGTAACGCCACGCCGACGAGAATTTTCATGTTCCGGTTGAATTCGATGGCCATCTGCAATCCCTCCTCACGGCGGCGACGACGGGACGCAGATGATACCCGTGCTTGGGGTAGACTGCACCGATGTCCGGCCCCAATTCCGCCGCTCTGAAAAGCATGCATCTGTGCCGCGCGCTCAGCTCGGCGGAAGTCGACGCAATCGCCGCGATCGCGGAAATGCGCGACATCCCGGCTGGACGTGAAATATTCCGCGAAGGCGAGGCCGGCGACGGGCTTTTTCTCGTGGTTTCGGGCGAGATCGACATCGTCAAGCACTCCGCCGGGGGCGCGCGCTCGCTCGCGCAACTGGGCGCGGGCTCGATCCTCGGGGAGATTTCGCTGCTCACCAGCGAGGCGCGCTCGGCGACCGGGCGCGCCCTCGTCGATACCAAAGTGCTGCACCTGCCGATGCAGGCGTTCCGGCAACTGCTCGCCGGCGGCTCGACCGCGGCGCTCAGGATGGTGGCCGCGATCGCAGAGGTGCTATCGCGGCGCCTCGCCACCATGAACGTGAAGGTGGTCGAGCTGGCCGGAAAGCTCGAGGGCGGCGCGCAGAACGCGCCTGGCGCGAAGGAGAAGGAGCTCGCAGATCTGCATCGCGCGATGCATATCTGGTCGTTTTAGATCCGGTTTTTCAGACGTTGAAGCGAAAGTAGATCACGTCGCCGTCGCGCACGACGTAGTCCTTGCCTTCCAGGCGCATCTTGCCTTTGTCTTTCGCACCCTGCTCGCCCCCGCTCGCGACGTAGTCGTCGTACGAGATCACCTCGGCGCGAATGAAGCCGCGCTCGAAATCGGTGTGGATCGTGCCCGCCGCCTGGGGCGCGGTCTGGCCGACGTGAAGCTGCCAGGCGCGCACTTCCTTCGGCCCCGCGGTGAAGAACGTCTCCAGGCCGAGCAGCGCGTAGGCGGCGCGGATGAGGCGATCCAGGCCCGGCTCCTCCATGCCGATGTCGGCGAGGAACATCTTGCGGTCCTCGTCCGGCATCTCGGCGATCTGCGCCTCGAGCGAGGCGCAAATGGCGACCGACTGGGCGCCCTCTTCCCGGGCGCGCTTTTCCACCGCAGCGAGGAGCGGATTGTCCTTGAAGCCGCGCTCGGCCACGTTGGCGACATAGAGCGTCGGCTTCATGGTGAGAAGAAAAAGCGGATCGAGCACGGCGCGCTCCTCCTTCGCCCAGGCGACCGAGCGCGCGGGGCGGCCCGCATCCAGCGCGACGCGCGCTTTTTCCAGCACCGCGTAGAGGCGCTGCGCGTCCTTGTCGCCGGCTACCTTGGCGAGCTTCTCGACCCTGGCAATCTGCTTTTCGACCGCCTGCAGGTCGGCGAGCGCGAGCTCCGTGTGAATGGTATCGACATCCGATGCCGGATCGACCTTTCCCGCGACGTGCACGACGTTGCCGTCCTCGAAGCAGCGCACCACGTGCGCGATCGCGTCGACCTCGCGGATATGGGCGAGGAACTTGTTGCCCAGGCCCTCGCCTTTGGAAGCGCCGGCGACGAGGCCGGCGATGTCGACGAACTCGCACACCGCCGGGACGATCTTCTGAGGTTTCGCGATCCCGGAAATCCTGCCCAGGCGCGGGTCGGGGACCGGCACGATGCCGACGTTCGGCTCGATGGTGCAGAACGGATAGTTCTCCGCCGGGATGGCGGAGCGCGTGAGCGCGTTGAACAAGGTGGACTTGCCCACGTTCGGCAGGCCCACGATCCCGCAGCGAAGGCTCATTTTTTACTGCCGAAGAGCGAGCCGAGAAGGCCCTTCTTTTTCTCCGGAGCCGGTTCCGGGGCGGCTTCGGGCTGTTTCGCCTCCGGTTTTTTTTCCTCGGCCTTGAGCGGCTCGCCCTTGGGCTTTTCCTTTGGCGCCGGTTTCTCCTTGCCGGTCGTGTGCAGCTTCTGCATCGCGTTCTGCATATCGCCCGAGAGGAGCAGCGGCAGAACCTCGATGGATTTCGCGATCGCTTCGTCGATGTCGGCGCGGTCCTCGGCCGAGGGCTTGCCGAGCACGTAGTCGGGCACCGCGTTCTTGTCGCCGGGGTGGCCGACGCCGATGCGCAAGCGCCAGTACTCGTGCGTGGCAAGGCGCTGCGAGATGTCCTTCAGGCCGTTGTGCCCGGCGATGCCGCCGCCCTGCTTGAGGCGCGCCGTGCCGGCCGGGAAATCGACCTCGTCGTGCACGACCAGGATCTCGGCCGCGGGAATCTTGAAAAAGCCGGCGATCATCTGCACGGGCCGGCCGCTCGCGTTCATGAAGCTCTGCGGCAGGACGAACCAGGGGCCCGCTTTTCCCCCTCCCGTATCCTGGCGGCCCACCAGCGCCTGGAACTTGCCGTCCTTGTGCAGCACGATGCCCGACTGCGCGGCGAAGCGCTCCACGAGCCAGAAGCCCGCGTTGTGCCGCGTGCGCTCGTACTCCTTGCCCGGGTTGCCCAGGCCGACGACGAGACGTATTCCGGGCAAAACTTACTTCTTCTCTTTCTTTTCGGCGCCCTTGTCGGCCGCGGGCTTGGCACCCGCGGCAGGCGCGGCCGCCGCCTTGTCGCCCGGCTTGGCCGCCTTGTCTGCGCCCGCCCCTTCGGCCCCGGCTTCCGGCGCTGCCTGCTCGCTCGCCGGCACCTCGCCCGCGGGCACCGCCTCGGCGGCCGCCGCTTCCTCTTCCTCGGTGATGAGCACCGGCGTGATGACGGTCGCGACCACCGGGTTCTCGCCCCGATGCAGGACCGGCGTGACGCCCTTCGGCAGCTTGAGGTCGTTCACGTGAATCGCGCCGCCGATCGACAGACCGCCCATGTCGACCTCGATGAATTCCGGCAGGTCGTCGGGCAGGCAGGTGATGTCGAGCTCGTTCACGACGTGGTTGGCCACCCCGCCCTGCTCCTTCACGCCGGGAGATGTCTCGGCATTCACGAAGTGCAGCGGCACCTTCATGTGGATCTTCTTGTCCTTCGAGACGCGCTGGAAGTCCACGTGCTGCACGCGCCCGCGCCACGGATGCATGTTGTAGGCGCGCAGCAGCACGTCCTGCGTCGCCCCGTCCACCTTGAGCGTGAGGATCGAGGCGTGGAAGGCCTCGTTCGTGAGGTTCTGGTAGAGCTCCTTGTGATCGAGCTCGATCGAAAGGGGGCCGCCTTCGCCGCCGTAGACGACGCCGGGGACCCGGCCTGCGCGGCGCAGACGCCGCGAGGCTCCCGTGCCCTGGCCGTTGCGTTTTTGGGCCTGAATCTGGATCTTCATGACTGACTCCTTGTTTCCTCTATTCCGTAAATAGCGAGCTCACCGATTCCTCGGTGAAGATTCTGAGAATGGTTTCGGCGAGCAGTCCGGCGACCGACAGGGCGCGGATCTTCTTGCACGCACGGCCCTCCTCGGTCAGCGGGATCGTGTCGGTGACGACGAGCTCGTCCAAATCCGACTGCGCGATGCGGCCGACCGCGCCGCCCGAGAGCACGGCGTGCGTGCAATAGGCGACGACCTTGGTCGCGCCCTCTTTCTTGAGCACCTCGGCCGCCTTGCAGAGCGTGCCGGCCGTGTCGACCATGTCGTCCATGATCACGCAGGTGCGGTCCTTCACCTCGCCGATCACGTTCATCACCACGGAAACGTTCGCCCGCGGGCGCCGCTGGTCGATGATGGCGAGGTCGGACTCGAGCCGCTTGGCCAGGGCTCTGGCGCGCACCACGCCGCCCACGTCGGGCGAGACCACGATCAGGTTCTCGTAGCGCTGCTTCCACACATCGCCGAGGAGCACCGGCGCCGCATAGATGTTGTCCACCGGCACATCGAAAAAGCCCTGGATCTGGTCGGCGTGCAGGTCCATCGTCAGCACGCGCGAGACGCCCACCGAGGTGAGCATGTTGGCGACGACTTTGGCGCTGATGCCGACGCGCGCCGAGCGCGGGCGCCGGTCCTGGCGCGCGTAGCCGAAGTACGGGATGGCGGCCGAGACGCGCGCGGCCGAGGAGCGCTTTAGCGCGTCCACCATCACCATCAGCTCCATCAGGTTGTCGTTGGTCGGCGCGCAGGTCGATTGCAGCACGAACACGTCCTTGCCGCGCACGTTCTCCATGACTTCGACCATCACTTCGCCGTCGGAGAATTTGCCCACCACCGCGCGCCCGAGCGACAGCGACAGGCGCTTGGTCACATCCTGCGCGAGGCGCGGGTTGGCGTTGCCCGCGAAAACCATCAGCCGGTCGAGCGCGACTTGCGGCGGTGTCATGGTGTTCATCGGACGGTATTGGCTGGGGCGCTAGGATTCGAACCTAGGAATGCCGGAATCAAAATCCGGTGCCTTAGACCAGCTTGGCGACGCCCCAATTTAATCGTTAACGAGCGCATAGAGCGGATGCCGGTCGAGGCCGCGCGCGACGAAGCCGCGCAGGCCCGCAGGCAGCGCGCGCAGCACCGCCGCAGCTTCTGCCTCTTCGTTGAATTCGGCGAACACGCATGCCCCGGAACCCGTCATGCGCGCCTGCGAGTTGCGCTGTCTCAACCACGCAAGTGACTCCGCGATCTCGGGATATCGGCGCACCGCGACTGGCTCGAGATCATTGCGGCCTTGCCCCGACAAAAAGGGCGACATTTTGAGCGGTTTCGTATCCCGTGTCAACGCAGGGTCGGAGAAGATTTCCGCCGTGGAAACCGGGACTTGGGGCTCCAGAACGAGGTACCAGGCGGGGGGCAAATCGAGCCGCGAAAGCCGCTCGCCGACGCCCGCGCCGAGCGCGTTCCTGCCGTAGAGAAAAAACGGCACGTCCGCGCCCAGCTCCAGGCCGAGTTCCATGAGCTCCTTGCGCCTGAGCCCCAGCTTCCACAAGCGATTCAGGGCGAGCAGCACGGTGGCCGCATCCGAGGAGCCGCCGCCCATGCCGCCCCCGATGGGAAGGTGCTTTTCGAGCGAGAGATCGCAGCCGAGCGCGCTTTGGGCCCTCGATTTCAGCAGTGCCGCGGCGGTGACGCACAGGTTTTCGCGGCCGAAGACGCCGTCGAACCGGATTTCGCCGTCCTGCCGGGCCGAAATTCCCACATAGTCGCAACGATCGACCAGCCGAAACGCGGTCTGCAGCTCGTGCATTCCGTCCGCCCGGCGCCCCAGGACGTGAAGGAAAAGGTTGAGCTTCGCCGGGGCGGGATAGCGCTGCACGCGCTACTTCCACTCGGAGATGGCGAGGCGCAGCTCGACGCCCGGGTAGGTGAGGCGCAGGCGCGCGGGGAGCTTGCCCTCCCAGCCGAGGTACTCGATCCTCCAGCCCGATTGCTCGAGCTCCGCGAGCCGGCCCTCAGCATCCTTGCGCGTCACGGCCTCGCCCGGGCCGGCCCGGCCGCGCACCCAGTCGGCGAGTCCCGCGAGCGGAATGCGAAAGCCGAGCACCTGCTCGGTGAGCGCTTCGGCGTCGCGAGCGCTCACGTCCTTGCCCTCGGAGGTGGTAAGGGTGACGAGGTCGCGGGTGCGCACGATGCGTCCGATGCCGCCGCCCAGGGGCGAGGTGATGAGCATCTCGTCGGTATCGGCGCTGTGGCGCCAAGCGAGGTTGCCGCTCGCGGCCTCGTCGCGGTACTTCACCGCGATGCGCCCGGTCAGCTCGAAAACGACGTTGTCGGCGGACTGCCGGAATTCGGGAGCCGCGCAGGCGGCGAGGAGAAAGGCGATCGCGGCGGCGCACGAAAGGCGCGCCGCCCTCATGCTAGGGATTGAAGCGCTTCAGGGTTTTCTTGAGCGTCTCGTTCTCGGGGCTCGCCTGCCCGGCGTCGCGCCAGATCCGGCGCGCCTCGTCCTTCTCGCCCATCTGCCAGAGCACCTCGCCGTAATGCGCGCCGATCTCGCCGTCCTGGCGGCCGTTCCAGGCGCGCCGCAGCTGCGCGGCGGCACCCTTCAGGTCGCCCATGCGGTAGAGCACCCAGCCCAGCGAATCGACGATGAAGTAATCCTCGGGTGAGAGCTCGAGCGCCTTCTCGACGAGCTGCTTTGCCTCGGGCAGACGGATATTGCGCTCGGCGAACGAGTAGCCGAGCGCGTTATAGGCGTGCGCGTGGTCGGGCTTCAACTCGATCAGGCGCTTCAGGCTCGACTCGAGCACATCGAACCGCTCGAGCTTCTCGGCGGTGAGCGCCTGGTCGTAGAGCAGGTCGGGCTGATCGGGCATCTTCTTCAGCCCTTCGCCGAGCAGGTCGAGCGCGGCGGCGTTCTGGTTCGCCTCGCGCAGGAGCTGCGACTCGGCGATGAGGAGCTGGGCGCGCTGCGGCTCGCCGGTGGCGTTCACCTGGTGCAGGTAGGCGCGCGCCTCCTCGAGCTTGCCCTGCTTGGCGATCGCGTTCGCGGTGCGCAGCCGCGCCGGCAGCGCGTATTCGCCGCGCTGGATGCCCTTGTACCAGTCGATCGCCCGGGTCCAGTCCTTCTGGTCCTCGGCGATCTGGCCGAGCGTGTAGCGAGGCGAGTTCTGGTCGCGGTAGCCCATCTCGAGCAGCCGCTTCATGTTCGCCTCCGCCGTGCCGTATTCCTTCACCTGGTAGGCGAGCAGGCCCACGGCGTAGATCGCGTCGCCGTCATCCTTGTAGCGCTCCATGATGCGCCCGAACTCCGCGCGCGCTTCGACGTACTGCTTGTCGAGAACGAGCATGCGCGCGTAGTTGAGGCGCACGTCGCGCGAGTCGGGATACTTGTCGAGATAGGCGCCGAGGCGCCTGGCGGCTTCGGCGGGCGCGCGCCGCTGCAGCAGCTGCGCCTCATAGAGGGCCGCGATGTCCCAGTCGGGCTTGATCGACGCGGCGCGACGGATCTCCGAAAGCGCCAGATCCACGTTGTTCGCCGCAGCGGCCGATTGCGCCACCGCGAAATGCGCCTGCGGCACGCCGTCGTACCGGGACGCGAGCCGCTGCGCCACGCGCAGGTTCGCGTCGCGGTCGGGATTGATCGCGAGCAGCCGGCCGAGCTGCATGAACATGTTGGGCGCGGCGGTCGCGTTGGTGCCGAGCAGCTTGAGGATATAGGGTTCAGCCTCGTCGACGCGCTTCTGGCCGATGAGCAGGATCGCCATCTCCTGCTGCGCGAACGGGGAATCCGGATCGGTCTCGGTCCAGATGCGCGCCGCCTCGAGCGCCTGCTGCGGCAGGCGGGCGGCCTTGGCCATCTCGACCGCGCGGCGCGCCACGCGCGGATCGCGAGTGCGCTTGGCAAGGTCGACGTAGGTCTGCGCGGCAAGCGGCTCGCTGCCGCGCTGGCCGGCGATCTCGCCGAGCAGGAATTCGTACAGCAGCTGCTTGGTGAGGTCCTGCTGCGGAAGCTTGGCGGGCGGCTTGTTGGGAATGCCCGAGGCGGCCGCAGGGGAATCGTCGTCGTCCGCGTCCTGGGCGCTCTGCGCCTGCGCGCCGAAAGCGAACGAGAGCGCGAGCGCTGAAAGAAGCGCCCCGGCTAGGCGTTGAGTGAGGGACATCGGGCGAGCAAGTGTAGGTATATTTGGTGCCCCGCACAAGGCAAATTCCCGCAATCCCACATGCCCGAGCTGCCCGAAGTGGAAGTGACCCGTCGCGGCCTCGAGCCGCGGCTGGTCGGGCAGCGCATCGGTGCGATCGAGGTGCGCGAGGCGCGCCTGCGCTGGCGCGTGCCGGCGACAGTGCGCGCGCTCTCGGGCCGCACCGTGCGCGCGGTGAAGCGGCGCGGCAAATACCTGCTCATCGATTGCGGCGACGGGCATCTGATCGTGCATCTGGGCATGTCCGGCAGCCTGCGATTGGTCGATCCCGGCACCGCTGCGGGCAAGCATGATCATGTCGATCTCGCCGTCGGTGCGCGCGTGCTCAGATTGCGCGACCCGCGTCGCTTCGGCGCGGTGCTGTGGACCGTCGACCCGCCCGGCGAGCATCCGCTCCTGCGCCACCTCGGCGTCGAGCCGCTGTCGCGAGCGCTCGATGCCAAGCACCTGCACGCCCTCGCGCGCCCGAGCCGACTCGCGGTAAAGACGTTCCTCATGGACGGGCGGCGCCTTGTCGGCGTGGGCAACATCTACGCCTCGGAAAGCCTTTTCCTCGCCGGCATCGACCCGCGCAAGCCCGCCAACCGGATTTCGCTGGAACGCTGCGCCAAGCTCGTCGCGGCCATCAAGGCAACCTTGAAGGCGGCGATCCGCGCGGGCGGCTCGAGCTTGCGGGACTTCGTCGGCAGCGACGGCGCGCAGGGCTACTTCCAGCGTCGCGCCTGGGTCTACGACCGCGAGGGAAAAGCCTGCCGGCGCTGCGGGACGAAAATCAGGAGAATCGTTCAGGGACAGCGGGCAACCTACTTCTGCCCGAGCTGCCAGAAGTAACTAGCGGTTCTGCCTGACCTTCGCGTCGAGCGCCGTGCGCACTAACGGGTCCACGAACTTCGACACATCCCCGCCGAGCAGGGCGATCTCGCGCACCAGGGTGGCCGAGATGAACATGTGCTGCGCTCCCGGGGTGAGGAAGATCGTTTCCATGTCGGGGTAGAGGTCGCGGTTCATGCCGGCGAGCTGGAACTCGTACTCGAAGTCCGAGACCGCGCGCAGGCCGCGCAGGACCACGCGCGCCTTCTGCTTGCGCACAAAATCGGTGAGCAGGCCCTTGAACCCGACCACTTCGAGGTTTTTCACGTCGCGCAGGACCTTCTTCGCGAGCGCGACGCGCTCCTCCAGCGAGAAGAACGTGCGCTTGGCGCGGCTGTCGGCGATGCCGAGCACGACGCGGTCGAAGAGCCGGCTCGCGCGCCGCACCAGGTCCTCGTGGCCGCTCGTGAGCGGATCAAACGTTCCCGGATAGACCGCCTTGATCATCGCCGCTCCATCGAAGTAGTTGATAGCTCACCTGCCCCGCCTTGCCCCGCCGGAGCTCCTGCCAGCGCTCGGCGCTGACGGGAGACTCGGATTCTATATAGACCCGCGCCGCACGGCCCAGAACGCGCTCCAGTCGCCCGAGGAGCGGCGGCACGAGATTCTGGTGGAAAGGCGGGTCGAGAAAGACCACGTCAAAGCGCTCGCGCGCGCGGTTCAGATACGCGTCGGCCTCCCCCGCGACGATCTCCACCTCGGCCGCGCCGAGCTCGGCGCGGCTTTTCTCCAGCGCCGCAAGCGCGCTCCGGTCGCGCTCGACCAGCACGACGCGCGCCGCGCCGCGCGAGGCCGCTTCGAAGCCGAGCGCGCCGCTGCCCGCGTACAGATCCAGGCACGCGAGCCCCGCGAGGTCCTGGCCGAGCCAGTTGAAGAGCGTCTCCCGGACGCGATCGGGCGTGGGGCGCAGGCCGGGGCGCGCCGCGACACGCAGGCGCCGGCTGCGGAACTTTCCGCCGACGATGCGCAGGGTCCCCGGGCGCCGCGCTCCGGTAGAATTCATTCATCCATGGTAGCAGCGGGCTCCTGGGCGGCGCGCCTCAAGGCCGGGCTTGCTCGCACGCGCGAGGCGCTCGGCGCGAGCCTGGGCACGCTCATCGGCCGGCGCAAAGTCGACGAGGCGCTGCTCGCCGAGCTCGAAAGCGCGCTCATCGTCGCCGATTGCGGCGTCGAGGCGGCGCGCGAGCTGATCGACGAGCTGCGCCGGCGCGCGCGCGCCGGCGAGCTCGCCGACGCGGCGGCGCTCAAGGGCGCGCTCACGGGCGCCGTGACCGCGCGCCTTGCGCCTCTGGAGCGCAGGCTGGAGGTCGGCGCGCGCAAGCCCTGCGTCATCATGGTTGCCGGCGTGAACGGCTCGGGCAAGACCACCTCGATCGGCAAGCTCGCCAAGTGGCTGCAGCAGCAGCGCCTCGCCGTGATGCTGGCGGCCGGCGACACCTTCCGCGCCGCGGCGCGCGAGCAGCTCGCCGCCTGGGGCGAGCGAAACGGCGTGCCGGTGCTCGGCCAGCAGGGCGGCGATCCCGGCGCGGTGCTGTTCGATGCCGTGAGCGCGGCAAAGGCGCGCGCGATCGACGTGCTGATCGCCGACACGGCGGGACGGCTGCCCACGCAGCTGCACCTCATGGAGGAGATCAGGAAAGTGAAGCGCGTCGCCGCCAAGGCCCTGCCCGGCGCGCCGCACGAGACGCTGCTCGTGCTCGATGCGGGCACCGGCCAGAACGCCGTCGCGCAGGTGAAAGCCTTCGACGATGCCTTGGGCCTGACCGGACTCATCGTCACCAAGCTCGATGGGACTGCCAAAGGCGGCGTTTTGCTCGCGATTGCGAAAGCTCGACCGGTCCCGGTCCTCTTCATCGGCGTCGGCGAAGGCATCGACGACCTGCGGCCGTTCGTCGCCGCCGAGTTCGCCGAGGCGCTCGTTGATTAGCTTCTCGGGCGTCGCCAAGCGCTACCCCGGCGGCCAGGAGGCGCTGCGCGGGGTGTCCTTCGCCATCGAGGCGGGGGAATTCGCCTTCATCGCCGGCCACTCGGGCGCCGGCAAATCCACGCTGCTCAAGCTCATCGCCGCGATCGAGCGGCCGAGCGCCGGAGCCGTGCTCGTCAACGGCCAGAACGTCGGCGCGCTGAAGCGGGCGGCGGTGCCCTATTTGCGCCGCAATCTGGGGCTCGTCTTCCAGGACCAGAAGCTGCTCTACGACCGGAGCGTCTTCGACAACGTGCTGCTGCCGCTTTCCTTCGGCGAGCTCGGCTCGCGCGAGGCCGCGCGCCGCGCGCGCGCCGCGCTCGAGAAAGTGGGCCTCTCCGCCCGCGAAAAAGCGAACCCGGTGCAGCTCTCCGGCGGCGAGCAGCAGCGCCTCGCGATCGCGCGCGCCGTGGTCAACCGGCCCGCGCTCCTGCTCGCCGACGAGCCGACCGCGAATCTCGACGCCGAGTCGGCGGCGAAGATCCTCGAGATCTTCGCCGCCTTCAACCAGGTGGGCGTCACGGTGCTCGTCTCGACGCATGACGAAGCGCTCATCGGGCGCTTTGCGAGGAAGGTGCTGCGCCTCGCGCACGGGACGCTGGCCGCATGAGCGAAGGGGCGGGGTCCTGATCGCCTGGCTTCGCCATCACCGCAGGGCGCTCGCAGCGGCGCTCGCGAAGTTTTCGGCGCAGCGCTCCGCCGCGCTTCTCAACGCGCTCGTCATCGGCATCGCGCTCGCGCTGCCGGCCGGGGGCTACGCGCTCGTTTCGAGCCTGCGCGCGCTCGTGGGAAGCGTTCCGCTCGAGCCCGCGCTCACCGTGTTCCTGCGCGCCGAGGCGAAGCGCGCCGATATCGAGGCGCTTGCCCAGCGCCTGAAGTCGGACCCGCGCGTGCGCGAGGCGACCTTCGTTCCACGCGAGCAGGCGCTGAAGGAACTGCAGGCAACCGAGGGGCTGGCCGAGGTGGTGGCGGCGCTCAACCGCAACCCGCTGCCCGACGCCTACGTGGTGCGGCCGCGCGTGCGCGAGTCCGCCGCCCTGGAAGAACTGGCGGGGGACTTGCGCACCCTGCCCGCCGTGGGACACGTGCAGGCCGATGCGGCCTGGGCACGCCGCCTCGCGGCCCTGGCGAGCACGGCGCGACTGGCGATCGGGCTGCTTGCGCTCGTGCTCGCCTTCGGACTGGTCGCGATCACGTTCAACACGATCCGGCTCCAGATCGTCACCCAGCGCGATGAGATCGAAATTTCCAAGCTGGTCGGCGCCACTGACGCCTTCATCCGCCGGCCTTTCTATTATCTCGGCGCGCTGCAGGGGTTGGCCGGAGGCGCGCTCGCCCTCTTGCTCGTCTGGGGCGGACTCGCCGCGCTCGATCGGGGGGTCGCGGAGGTCGCGGCCAGCTATGGCTCGAGCTTTCGCCTTGCTTTCCTCGGCGCCGGCGACGCGCTCGCTGTCCTCGCCTTCGCAAGCGCTTTGGGGTGGTTTGGCGCCTGGTTGTCAGTAAGCAAATACTTACTTGAAATAGAGCCTCGGTAAACGGAAGTGTGGGAATTCCTCCGGGAACCGACAGGAGGGTTAGCACTCTAATATTCCGAGTGCTAAAATTTCCGGGAGGACCAAAGGATGCAAGCAACCATGACCCTGCCGATGGCTTTGCCGAACGTGGGCTCCGCCGCGAGCCTGGATACGTACATCCAGAGCGTGAACCGCATGCCGATGCTCTCGGCCGAGCGGGAGCGAGAGCTCGCGCTGCGCTACCGGAACTCCAACGACCTGGGGGCTGCGCGCGAGCTCGTGATGTCGCACCTGCGGCTCGTCGTGTCGGTCGCGCGGGGCTATCTCGGCTACGGCCTGCCGCACGCCGACCTCATCCAGGAAGGCAACATCGGCCTCATGAAGGCCGTGAAGCGCTTCGATCCCGAGCGTGCCCGCCTCGTCTCGTTCGCGATCCACTGGATCCGCGCCGAAATCCACGAGTACATCCTGCGCAACTGGCGCCTGGTGAAGGTTGCCACCACCAAGGCGCAGCGCAAGCTCTTCTTCAACCTGCGCTCCATGAAAAAGGGCCTTGCGCCGCTCTCGAGCGCCGAAACGGGCCGCGTCGCCGAGGAGTTGAACGTGCGCCCGGAGGATGTGACCGAGATGGAGACGCGGCTCTCCGGCCGCGAGGTCGCCTTCGAGGCCGACGAGAGCGACGACGAGAAGGCCTCGTATGCGCCCGTCCACTACCTCGCCGCGGATCCCGAGGCTGAGCCTTCGCGCGTTCTCGAGGCGGCTGAAGAAGCCGACGTGGGCGCCGAGGGACTTAAGAATGCGCTCGCCGCGCTCGATCCGCGCAGCCGCCGCATCGTGGAAGCGCGCTGGCTGAAGGAGAAGGACGGCGCCACGCTGCAAGAGCTCGCCGCCGAGTTCAAGGTTTCGGCCGAGCGCATCCGCCAGCTCGAGGCCAAGGCCTTCGACAGGATGCGCAAGCTCCTTGCCCCGGCCGCGCAGCCGGCCTTGCCGGCGCCGGCCCGCTAGGCCGCTGCGGGCGCGGGCGGTGGCTTGAGCGCCATCTCCGGGGCGAACAGGCGGCAGCGGTTCTTTCCGCCGCGCTTGGCGTGATACATCGCGGCGTCGGCCTTGATGAGAAGCGTCGCTGCGTCCGGCCCGTCGGCCGGATAGACGCTCACGCCAATGGAGCAGGAAATGCCGACCTCCGCCTGGGCGATGAAGAAGGGCTGCTGCAGCTCGCTCAGGACCTTGGCGCCGACCAGCGCGGCGTCCTCCGGTGCCGAAATCTCGCTTAGCAACAGGACGAACTCGTCACCGCCGAGACGCGCGACGGTATCGGACTTGCGCACGCAAGCCGACAGCCGCCGGGCAACGCCTGTCAGCAGCTCGTCGCCCGCGCCGTGCCCGTAGCGGTCGTTCACCGGCTTGAAGCCGTCGAGATCAACGAACATGAGCGCGAACGCTCCGCGCTCGCGCGCCGCCCGCCCGAGCGCCTGCTTGACGCGGTCTTCGAGCAGCATCCGGTTGGGGAGCCCGGTCAGGTTGTCGTAGAGCGCGAGGTTGCGCAGCTGCTCGTTGGCGGCCTGCAGCGAGTCGGCGAGCTTCGCCGAGTGCGCCGCGAAATGCGCATCGAGCGCGGAGATGACCACCGTGACCGAGAGCAGGCCGAAGGTGGCCACGCCGATGATGTCGGCGAGCGCCGTGTTGCTCATGCCGCCGGTCGAGTCCACCGCGAGGCATAGCGCGTCGGGCGAGAACTGGGCGGCGGCCATGCCGGTGTAGTGCATGCCCACGATCGCAAACCCCATGACGCCCGCGCTCGCGAGCTTCGCGAGCACCGCGAGGCGCGATTGCTTGTGCCTGAGCTTGAAGGCGAGCCAGAGCGCCGCAAGCGAGGCGCCCATGGCGATCCCGATCGAGGCGGCGAAGAGCGCCGTGTCGTACACGATCGGCGGGGACATGCGCATCGCGTACATGCCGGTGTAGTGCATGGCGCAGATGCCGGCGCCCATCAGCGCCGCGCCGAGCGCGAAATTACCGGGCGTCGGCGCGGGCCTCTTGACGACGAAAAGCGCGACGCCGGAGACGAGGATCGCGATCGCCATCGATAGCAGCGTGATCGACGCATCGTAGGCGAGCGGAACCGGCAGGTGAAAGGCGAGCATGCCGATGAAATGCATGGACCAGATGCCGATGCCCATGGATACGGCGCCGCCCGCGAGCCAGGCCCAGGCGCGCTTCGGCGCATGGCGGTCGCTCACGCGCCCGGCGAGCTCTAGCGCGGTGTAGGAGGCCATGATGGCGACCGCGAGCGAGAGCGCGACCAGCGCCGGTGCGTAGGTTCCCGTCATTTCGGCTGAGGGTCCGGCTGGACCGGTCCCCCCTCGAGCAATCGTATCAAAGCCTCGGCGGGCACCGGCTTGCTGAAGAGATACCCCTGCATCTGGTCGCAGCGCAGCAGCCGCAGCACCTTGGCCTGCTCCTCGGCGTCGACGCCCTCGGCGACGACCTTGAGCCGCAGCGAGTGGGCGAGCGAGATGATCGTCTGCACGAGGGTCATGGTGTCGGGCTCGTTCAGCATCGTGATGACGAACGAGCGGTCGATCTTCAGGATCTGCACGGGCAGCTTGGCAAGATAGCTGAGGGACGAGTAGCCGGTGCCGAAGTCGTCGATCGCGATGCCGAGGCCGAGGCCGCGCACCTCCTTCAGCTTGCTGATGTTCGCCTCGATGTCCTCCATGACGAGGCTTTCGGTGATCTCCAGGTCGATGCCGGTGGGCGCGACGCCTTCGAGGATCGCCTGCTCGACCGCGCCGACGAAGTCCTTCTGGCGCAGCTGGATGGCCGAGACGTTGACCGCGACGCGCGGCGGCCGCAAGCCCTTCTCCGTCCAGCGTCGGTGATCGGCGGCGGCGCGCTTGAGCGCCCAGGTGCCCACGTCGAGGATCATGCCCGTCTCTTCCATGAGCGGGATGAATTTCCCCGGCGGCACCAGGCCCAGCTCCGGGCTCTGCCAGCGGATGAGCGCCTCCGCGCCGACGATGCGGCGCGACTCGACCTCGATCTTGGGCTGGTAGTGCAAAACGAACTCGTCGTTCTCGAGGGCGCGCCGCAGCTTGTTCTCGAGAGTGAGCGAGACGCCGGTGCGCTCGGTCAGGTCGGGCGTGTAGAACACCTGCCGCTCGCCGCTTTCCTTCGCCTTTCTTAGCGCGGCCTCCGCGTTGGCGAGCAGCGTCTCGGCGTCGGTGCCGTCGTTCGGAAACAGCGCGAGCCCCATTTTCGCGGCCACCCGGACGTCATTGTCTTCGAGCAGGTAGGGCGCGCCGAAGCAGGCGCGCGCGAGCTCGGCGGCGGCGCGCCCGGCCTGCGAGCGGCCCTTGACCGTGGGCAGCACCGCGACGAACTGGTCGGCGGCGATACGCGCAACCGAGCTCGCGCCCGCGGCCCGGGAAAGCCGCTCGCCGACCTGGCGCAACAGCGCATCTCCCGCGCGCCGGCCGAGCGACTCGTTCACCGTGGTCAGGCGCTCCAGGTCGAGCGCCGCGAGAGCGAACTTCGCGCCTTGCGGACCCGCGCTCGCGATCTGCTGGCCGAGCCGCTCGGCCAGCAGCGTGCGGTTGGCGAGCCGCGTGAGCGCGTCGTGGAGCACGAGATAGTTCAGCTTCGCCGTCTTGGCGATGTTCTCGAGCGCGAAGGACACGTCGCCGGCGAGCTCGTTGAGGAGCGCCATCTCTTCCTGGTCGAAGATGCCCGCCTCGCCGCTGCGCAGGATGATGACGCCGGTGGTGCGCTGCTCCACTGCAAGCGGCAAAATCGCGAGCGCATACGTTCCTTCGTTCGCCAGCTTCGTGCGCTCGTGCACCCGCGGATCGTGGACGAGGTCGTTGGAGACCACGGGCTTGCCGCCGCGCAGCGCCTGCGCGAGCAGGCTGTTCGCGCCCGCCGGATCGCCGTTGTACTCGTCCAGCACCTCCTGGAAGACGCGCGAATCGGTCTCGGTGGTGGCGGCCAATCGCGCCACGCCTCTCTCATCGAGCTCGATCACGCGCGCGGTCGCGAACCCGCCTTCCGAGACCGCGATCCGGCAGGTTTCGCGGAAAAGCTCGGCGCGCTCGCTGATGCGCACGATCGCCGCGTTGATCCCGCTCAGCACCGCATACACGCGGCTCAGCCGCTCGATCCGCTTCTGCTGCGCCTTGTTCTCGGTGATGTCCTTGCCAACCCCGCGATAGCCCTTGAATGCGCCCGCCTCGTCGAACACCGGCGCGCCGCTGATCGACAGAAAGCGCTCGACGCCTTTCGCGTCGATGCGGGCAATCTCGAAATCGCGAAACGGCTGGCGCGCCTCGAGCACCTGCCGATGCGCCGCCCAGCCCGCCTCGTCCGGGCGGGTGGAGGGCAGGTCCCAGCGCCGCTTGCCGATCTGGCGCGTGCCGGCGACCGGCTTGTGCTGCGGGCCGTGCGTGACGCGCAGGATGCGGTGCTCGGCGTCCGTCTCCCAGTAGAAGTCCGACGAGAGCTCGGTGAGGCTGCGGAAGCGCGCCTCGCTTTCGCGCAAGGCGTTCTCGGATGCCAGCCGTTCGCGGATGTCGCGCGAGATCGCGACGATCAGCCAGGAGTCGCCGGCGCGCATGAGGCGCCGCGTCGATTCGAAGGGCAGCGTCGAGCCGTCCTTGCAGCGGTAGTAGCTGTTCATGCCGCTGGCCGGCGCCTGGGTCCGGATCATCTCGTCATAGCTGCGTTCGAGCTCTTCGCGCGAAACCGGCAGCGTGTCGGCGGGCCCCAGGCTCAGCAGCTCTTCGCGCGTGTAGCCGAGCAGGCGGCAGGCCGTGTCGTTGCAGTCGACGTGCTTCATGGTGGCGCGATCGATCAGCAGGATGATGTCGGCGGAGCCGTCCATCGCCAGCCTGAAGCGGCGCAGCTCCTGGTCGGCGCGCTTGCGCTCGGTGATGTCGCGCCCGATCGTGACCACGAGCACCGAGCCGTCGATCGTCAGGGCTCGGCGATGGAGCTCGGTCCAGCCTTCGGTGCCGTCCTTGCGCACGAACCGGCTCTCCGAGCTCATGCCCCTCTCGCCGGCGGCGATCACCGCGCGGTACTCCCGCGCGACTTCCTCCGGCGTCTTGCCGACCACGTCGTAGGAGGTCTTCTTCAGCAGCTCCTCGCGCGAGTAGCCGAGACGCCGGCACGCTGTGTCGTTCACGTAAACGAAGCGCATCGACTCCGGGTCGGTGAGGTAAATCGAGTCGACGGTGATGTTCATCGCCGCCTGGAAGCGGCGCAGCTCTCGCTCGGCGAGCCTGCGCTCGGTGACGTCGTTCAGCACCGAAACGAAGTGGTGGGGCGCTCCGGCGGCGTCCCTCACGAGCGAGGTCGTCACGTTGACCCAGACGAGCGAGCCGTCCTTGCGCACGAGGCGCAGCTCGCGCTGATAGGGCTTTCCCGTGCCCTGGAGCAGCTGGCCGCGCCCCTCGACGCTGCGGCGGAAATCTTCCGGGTGAGTCACGTCGCGGAGCTGCAGCTGGATCGCTTCGGCGCGGCTGTACCCCGTCAGGTCGCAGAACACGCGGTTGGCCATGCGCAGCTCGCCCTCGAGCGAGGTGTGCACGATGCCGACGGCGGCCTGCTCGAAGGTGGAGCGGTAGCGCTCCTCGCTCGCGGCGAGGGCGGCCGCCGCTTCCCGGTGCTCGGTCACGTCCTGCAGCGTTCCGAACCAGCGCTGCTGCGCGGAGCCAAGGGAGGCCTCGAGCGGCTCGGAGACCTGCTTTATCCGAACCCAGGAGCCGTCGGCATGCCGGATGCGATATTCGAGCTCGAAGCGCAGCCCCGTGTGCCCCGCCTGGAGCATGGCGCCGCGAAAGCGCGGGCGATCCTCGGGATGGACCAGCTCCAGCCAGGCGCGCGCGCTGCCCGGGATCCCGCTCGAGGAAACGCCGAGCATCCTCGGCAAGGACTCGGAAAAGCTTTCGATAACCCCGTCCTTGGCGGTGACGACATGCGCAAGACCCGCCATCGCCTGCGCGCGGCGCAGGCCCGCTTCGCTCGCCACCAGCGCGAGCCGCGACTCACGGCGCTCGCCGTCGGCGCGCGCATCCCGAAGCGCGCGCTCGACCGCGACGGGCAGGCGCAAGAGGTTGCTCTTGAGAACGTAGTCGGTTGCGCCGTTCTGCAGCGCGCGGATCGCGTAGGCCTCGCCGATCGTGCCCGAGACGAAAATGAAGGGCGTCTCGGGACTGCGCTCGCGCGCGATCTTGAGCGCCCGCATGCCGTCGAAGCCCGGCAGGCTGAAATCGGAAAGGATCAGTACCGGCGCGAAGTGCTTCAGCGCCTCGAGGAAGTCCTTTTCACTGTCGACGACCCGGTGCCGCGTGCGAATGCCGGCGCGCTTGAGCTCCCGCACGGCGAGCTCGGCGTCGGCCGCGACATCCTCGACCATCAGCAAGCGAACTGCGTCCTGCATCCCCACCCCCGCAGGCCTGGATCGCCATTCTTTTCGACGCGCCGGCTCCGCCCGTACAAGCGCCGTGGCGATATGCCCAATTCAAACAAAGAATGACATCCCCGACAAACGGACGGGGGTTCCCTACAGGGGGGCGCCCTGCCGCGGGGCTTCTGGCGCGGCGGACCCTTTATCTACTCGAGGGTGGTAATGCCCTGGCGGATGGCGTACTTCACGAGCGAGGCGAGGTTGCCGATGCCGAGCTTGCGCATCAGCCGCAGCCGATAGGTTTCCACCGTGCGGGCGGACAAACCGATCATTTCCGCGACTTCCGCATTGGATTTGCCTTCGGAGACGAGCCTGAGGATATTGCGCTCGGTCGCGGTCAGCGTCTCGATCTGGAGCTCGCCTCGGGCGCCGGACGGGCGGGTCTCGTCGACGAACTTCTCGGCGACGCTCTCGCCGAGGTAGCGCTTGCCCGCGGCGGCGGATCGGATCGCCTTGATGACTTCCTCGCCGCTGCTTTCCCGTCCGAGGCAACCGAGCACGCCGGCCTCGAGGGCGCGGCGCACGGCCGAAGGCGCCGAATGCGCCGCGAGCAGCACCACCGCGACGCCCGGCACCTTTTGCGCGAACGCGCGCGCGGCGTCCACGCCGCTCATTGCGCCCAGCCCGTTGCCGAGCACGGCGACCCGGGGATGCAGGCGCTCGGCTTCGCGCAGCGCCGCTTCGCCGTCGGCGACCGCCGCGACGACCTTCAGGTCCTCTTCATGTCCGAGCAGGCCCGCGAGGCAGTCGCGCAACACCGCGTGGTCGTCGGCGAGCAGGACGCCGATCGCGCCGCGTTTTGCGCGAGTGGAAGTTGGGCTGGGTGCCGGCATGTGGATTTCTTGTTCGGAACGTGATCCGCGATGTCTGCCGTCGCGAATCCTAGATTCATCAGGCGGCGCTGGATATCGTAAAAGCACGACTATCCGCCGTCGCGAAGCAGCTACAGCGACGTAGCATTACGTCGCGGTCTTCTACGATGTGCGCCTTCCCTGTTGGACAGCGCAGGCTGCGAGAATTCCCTAGCTTGAGCTTTTTAGCAGGGTCCGCAGATCGTCCGCGAGATCTTGGGAAATGCGCTCCGGCCGCGCGAGCAGCCGCAGTCGTCCCTGAGGATCGAAGACGAAAACCTGCGCGCTGTGATCGACCGTGTAAGCGCCGGCGGTCGAGCTCGCATTTTTCGCATAAAAGATGCGGAACTCCTTCGCCGCGCGCTGCGTGGCTTGCGCATCGCCGTAGAGTCCGACAAAGCTCGGGTCGAACGCAGGCACGTATTGCGCAAGCACCTGGGGCGTGTCCCGCTCGGGATCGACGGTGACGAAGAGCACCTGCACCTTTGCCGCATCCGGCCCGAGCTTCTTCAGCGCCGCGGCCGCGTCGGCGAGCGTGGTCGGGCACACATCAGGGCAGTGCGTGTAGCCGAAGAAAAGCACCACCAGCTTGCCGCGGTACTCCTCCAGCGAGTGCGGCTTGCCATCATGACCGGTGAGCGCGAGGGTGCGGCCGAAATCGGCGCCCGTCACGTCGGTGCTGCGGAATTTCGGCCCTTCGGGCGTGCAGGCGGCGAGCGCCGCGAGCAGGCAAAGACTAAAGCGCCAGATAGTGGTCAATGAGAAGCGCGGCAAAGAGCGCCGCAAGGTACACGATCGAGTAGCGGAATGCCCCGCGCGCGAGCCGGTCGCTGTAGGCAACGACGATGCGCACCGCGTAGCCGACATAGACGGCGCCGAGCGCGAGGGCGGCGACGAAATACGGCAGGCCGCTCATTCCGGCAGCGAACGGAAGCAGCGAGACGGCAAGAAGGATGAGCGTGTAGAGCAGCACCTGCAGGCGCGTGTATTCCTTGCCGTGGGTGACCGGCAGCATGGGCACCCCCGCCCGCGCATAGTCCTCGGTGCGGTAGAGCGCGAGCGCCCAGAAATGCGGTGGCGTCCACGCGAAGATGATGAGAAAGAGCAGCAGCGCCTCGCTCGTCACCTCGCCCGTCACCGCGGCCCAGCCGAGCACCGGCGGCATCGCGCCGGAGGCGCCGCCGATCACGATGTTCTGGGGCGTGAGCGGCTTGAGAATCACCGTGTACACGATCGCGTAGCCGACGAAGGTGGCCAAGGTGAGCCCCATGGTGAGTGCGTTGACGAAATGAAACAGCACCCACAGGCCGAAGCCGCCGACCGCGCCCGCGAAGACGACCGTCTGCAACGCGCTCAGCTCGCCGCGCGGCAGAGGCCGCCATTGCGTGCGCCGCATGCGCGCATCGATGTGCTGCTCGACCAGGCAATTGACTGCCGCCGCCGCGCCGGCGACGAGCGCGATCCCGGCGGTCGCCGCCGCGAGCAGGTCGAGCGGCACCATGCCGGGGCTGGCAAGCAGCATGCCGATCACCGCCGTGAAGACGATGAGCGACACAACGCGCGGCTTGGTCAGGGCGAGAAAGGCCCGAAGACGGCCCGGCAGCGGGCGCTCGGGAGACGCACGGGTAACTTCGGCGGACAAGCGCGAAATTTTAACCGAACTGCGAAGCGCGAAGGAGCCGCTGCAGGTCCTTGATGACCCGCATCGGATCGGGGTTTTGGGGAAATCGCATCATCAGGTTGCCGAGCGGATCGACGAGGTACACGTGATCGGCGGGCGAGCGCTCGGCGGGAAACGCCTTCGCCAGCGCGCCGGCGGGCGCGACCACGGTGCCCTCGATCGCCGCGAGCAGCTTCGCGCGCGGCTGCACCGCGTCGGTCACGAGCCAGAGCCGAGCGACGCGCTCCATCTCGCGCCCTTGCGCGCGGCGCACCTGGCGCATGAGATAGAGCTTGCGCTCGCAGGCCGCGGCGCATTCGCCGCCGTCGAACTGCACGAGGATCCACCTTCCCTTCAGCGCCGCCGCGGAGGCCGCGCCGACGGGCTTCGGGGGAAGCAGCGTCCCGTAGTTTCCGGTGCTGCCGGGCGCAAGGTCGAATGCCCAGATGAGAAAGCTCGCCGCCACCGGCAGCACGAAAAAAAGCGCGAGGAGCGCGAGCTGCCATCGGCCGCGCTTTTTCGGGTCCTCAGGAAGAAGTCTTCTCACGTCTGAAGCCCAGGACCAGCAGGAGCACCACCGAGAGCGCGGCAAGCGAGTACCACTGGAATGCGTATGCCTCGTTCTTTTCCGCGCCCGGCTCGGCCGCGGGCCAGTCGCGCGAGAGGCCGTCCTCGAGGTGGCTGTGCTGCTCGAAGACCCAGGATTCGAGCGCAAGCCCGGTGGCCGCAGTGTACCGCTGCGGCGTCACGTTCACCCACACCGGCCCCTGGGGCTTTGCGCCCGAGGGCTCGTAGGCCCTCGCGAAATGCTCGCGCCGCACGCCCTCGAGCCTTATCTCGCCCGTCGGCGTGCGCACCTGCGGCAGCCGGTCGCGGCTCGGCCCCGCCGCGATCCAGCCGCGGTTTACGAGCACGATGCCGCCGCTCGCCATGCGGAAAGGTTGCACCACTTCGTAGCCGGGCCGTCCGCGCCGCAGTTTGTTGTCGAGGAGCACGGTGTGCTCGGGAAGGAACTCGCCTCGCAGCACGAGGCTCGGCGCGCCGGTCGCCGCGCGCTTTTCCTCGGCGCGGCGCGATTGCCACTCCCCGAGCGCGATTCCGGCCGCGCAGCCGGCCGCGGCCAGCAGCACCCCCCACCAGGGCGGGCGAAATCGGAGACCGGTTGGCGCCATCGAAAAATATTGCGGAAGGGCTACACTGATCCGGCAAATGCGCTACTTCGTCGTCGCGGTGCTGGTGCTGATCGTCGCGAGCATGGGCTCGGCGGTGTACTTCATGATGCGCGACCGCGGCAACTCCAAGCGCATGGTGAGAGCGCTCGCGATCCGGGTTGCGCTCTCGCTCGGGCTCTTCCTCCTGCTTATGGCCGGCTATTACTTCGGCTGGTTCCCCGACAAGCTCTAGCTAGAGCCAGTAGACGAAGATGAAGAGACCGAGCCAGACCACGTCCACGAAGTGCCAGTACCAGGCGACGCCCTCGAACGCGAAGTGATGGTCGGGCTTGAAGTGCCCGGCAAGGCAGCGGAACCAGATCACCGTCAGCATGATCGCGCCGCAGGTCACGTGAAAGCCGTGGAACCCTGTGAGCATGAAGAAGGTCGACCCGTAGGCGCCGCTCGAGAGCTTGAGGTTCAGCTCGGAGTAAGCGTGCGAGTACTCGTAAGCCTGGCAGGCGAGGAAGACCACGCCGAGCAGGATGGTAAGAAAGAGAAAGAGGTTCAGCACCGAGCGCTTGCCTTCCTTCAGCGCCCAGTGCGCGATCGTCACTGTCACCCCTGAGGTGAGCAGCAGGAACGTGTTGATCGCCGGGATTCCCCAGGCGCCCATGGGCGTGAATTTCTCGCCCAGGCCCGGGCCCGCGGAGGGCCAGTGGCTGCTGAAGCCCGGCCACAGATAGGTGCTGTGATCCAGGCTCGCGAGATCGGGCACCGACATCTGGCGCGCCCAGAAGAGCGCGCCGAAAAAGCCGGCGAAAAACATGACCTCGGAGAAGATGAACCAGCTCATGCCCCAGCGGAAGGAAAGATCCTCCCAGCCGCTGTACTTGCCGCCTTCGGACTCGCGGATCACGTCGCCGAACCAGCGCACCATCATGTAGACCAGGAGCACCAGGCCGGCGGCGATGCCGATCCAGCCGCCCGACATCTGGTTGAAGACGAACACCGCGCCAAGCGCCATCATGAAGAGCGCGACCGAGCCCATGATCGGCCAGGGCATCGGCTGCGGAACGGAGTAATGCGCCTGCCGGCCGCCGTGGGTGGTGGATTCAGCGTGTGCCATCTTGTGTCTCTCCCCTGCTTGCGTGCATCAGCCGACCACGATCCGCACGATCGTGATCAGCGTTAGAACGAAGATCGCCACCAGCACGAGCGCGGCGGCGATGACGTGAATCGGATTGAGCGGCGCGCGCTCGTGGTCCTCGCGGCGGCGAATGCCGATCAAGCCCGAGAGCACCGTCTTCACGGTGTGGAAAAAGCCCGCCTTGGGCATGACGGCCTCCATCAGCTCTTTCCCGCGACTTCGAAGAAGGTGTAGGACAGCGTGATCGTGTTGACCTCGGCCGGCAGCGCCGGATCGACCACGAACACGACCGGCATGCGGCGCGTCTCGCCCGCGGCAAGCGTCTGCTGCTGGAAGCAGAAGCACTCGAGCTTCTTGAAATACTGCCCGGCGCGCATCGGTCCGTAGCTTGCGATCGCCTGGCCCGTCACGGGCACGCCGCGCGCGTTCGCCACCTCGTATTCGACCTGCACGAGCTGCCCCGGATGCACCTGCATGTGCCGCACGAGCGGCTGGAAGCGCCAGGGGATGCCGTGCGCGTTGGCATCGAACTCGATTGTCACGGTGCGCTTCAGGTCGACCTGCGTGTTGCTCACGGGCGCGTCGCGCTCGACGAGCGAATTGACGCCGAGCGCCCGGCAGATCTGCTGATAAAACGGCACGAGCGCATAGCCGAAGCCGAACATCGCGACCGCGACGACCGAAAGCTTGACGAGCGTGCGCCGGCTCGCCTGCCGGCGCTCCTCGGGCGTCGGAATCGCCTCAACCATTCAGGATCCAGTACTTCGCGATGATGCCGACGAAGGTCGTCAGCGCGATCGAGGCGAGGATGAGGGCCGTTTGCAGGTTCTTGCTCAGCTTCATGCCTACTTCAGGATCGGCTGCGTCTCGAACGTGTGATACGGCGCCGGCGTGGGCAAATGCGTCCACTCGAGCGAGTCGGCGCCCTCCCAGGGCTTCTGCGGCGCTTTTTCCCCGTGCCGGATGCACTTCAGCACGATGTAGAGGAAAAGAAGCTGCGTGAGGCCGAAGCCGAAGGCACCGATCGAGGAGATCTTGTTCCAGGTCTCGAACATGAGCGGATAGTCCGGGATGCGCCGCGGCATGCCGGCGAGGCCGAGGAAGTGCTGCACGAAGAAGATCATGTTGAAGAAGATCATCGTCAGCCAGAAGTGCCACTTGCCGAGCGTCTCGTCGTACATCCTGCCGGTCCACTTGGGCAGCCAGAAGTACACGCCCGCGAAGGCCGAGAAGAGCGCGCCCGCCACCATCACGTAGTGGAAGTGCGCCACCACGTAGTAGGTGTCGTGCAGCTGGATGTCGATCGGCACCAGGGACAGCACGAGGCCCGTGAAGCCGCCCATCGTGAAGAGGAAGAGGAAGCCGATCGCGAAAAGCATCGGCGTCTCGAAGGTGAGCGAGCCCTTCCACATGGTCGCCACCCAGTTGAACACCTTCACGCCGGTCGGCACCGCGATGAGCGTGGTCGCGTACATGAAGAAGAGCTGCCCGGTGACCGGCATCCCCACCGTGTACATGTGATGTGCCCAGACGATGAAGGAGAGGATCGCGATGGCGGAGGTCGCGTAGACCATCGAGGCGTAGCCGAAGAGCGGCTTTCGCGAGAAGGCCGGGATCACCTGCGAGACCACGCCGAAGGCGGGCAGCGCGATGATGTAGACCTCGGGGTGGCCGAAGAACCAGAAGATGTGCTGGTAGAGCACGGGGTCGCCGCCGCCCGCGGCGTTGAAAAAGGTGGTGCCGAAGTGCCGGTCGGTGAGCGTCATGGTCACCGCGCCCGCGAGCACCGGCATCGCCGCGACGAGGAGGTAGGCGGTGATGAGCCAGGTCCACACGAAAAGCGGCATCCTCATGAGCGTCATCCCCGGCGCGCGCAGGTTGAGGATCGTCGTGATGATGTTGATCGAGCCGAGGATCGAGCTCATGCCGAGCAGGTGCACGGCGAAGATCGTGAGATCCATGCCGATGCCCATCTGCACGGTGAGCGGCGAGTAGAGCGTCCAGCCCACGCCCGGCGCCCCGCCCGGCATGAAGAACGAGAGAACGAGGAGCGACGCCGCGAAAGGCAGCAGCCAGAACGACCAGTTATTGAGCCGCGCGAAGGCCATGTCCGGCGCGCCGATCATCATCGGGATCTGCCAGTTCGCGAAGCCGACGAAGGCCGGCATGATCGCGCCGAACACCATGATGAGGCCGTGCATGGTCGTCATCTGGTTGAAGAAGTCCGGATCGACGATCTGCAGCCCCGGCGAGAAGAGCTCGGCGCGGATGACGAGCGCCATGAAGCCGCCGGTCAGGAACATGATGAAGCTGAACCACAGGTACAGCGTGCCGATGTCCTTGTGGTTGGTCGTGGTGACCCAGCGCATGAATCCCGTCGGGTGATGCGCATGGTCGCCATGGTCGCTATGGTCACCGTGGCCGTGACCCTGGCCGTGATCTTGAACGGGATGTGCGGCTTCCATCGTCGAATCTCCTGATGCGCTCATTATTTACGTGCAGCCTTGACGTCGGCGGGCGTGACCATCTCGCCGGTCTTGTTGGACCAGGCGTTGCGTTCGTACGTGATGACCGCCGCGATGTCGACGTCGTTCAACTGCGTTTTGAAAGGCGCCATTGCGGTGCCGGACTTGCCGTTCATCACGATGTCCATGTGCGCGGCCTTGTCGCCGGTGGCGATCTTGGAACCGGACAGGGCCGGGAACGTGCCCGGCAGGCCCATGCCCGTCGCCTGGTGGCAGGCGACGCAGTTTGCGGAATAGACCTTCTCGCCCTGCGTGCGCAGCTCTTCCATCGTCCACTGCTTGGCGGGGTCGACCGCGGCCGCGGCGGCCGTTGCGGTTTTCTTCTGGCCGGCGACCCACTGCGCGTATTTCTCGGGCTCGACCACTTCGACGACGATCGGCATGAAGCCGTGGTCCTTGCCGCAGAGCTCCGCGCACTGTCCGCGATAGGTCCCGACGCGGTCCGCGCGGAACCACGTATCGCGAACGAAGCCCGGGATCGCGTCCTGCTTCACACCGAGCGCCGGCACCCACCAGGCGTGAATGACGTCGTTGGCGGTCGTGATGATGCGAACTTTCTTGCCGACCGGCACCACGACGGCATTGTCGACTTCCAGAAGGTAATGCTCGTTCTTGTTGCGCGCGTCGACGTTGTGACCGTCGATCTGGTCGCGCGGAGTGGCGAGATTCGCGTAGAAGCTCACGCCTTCCTGCAGATATTCGTAGCCCCACTTCCACTGGTATCCGGTCGCCTTGATGGTGATGTCCGGATTGGACGTGTCCTTCATCGCGACGATCGTCTTCGTCGCGGGGTACGCCATACCGATCAGGATGATGAACGGCACGATCGTCCAGATGATCTCGACGGTGGTGTTCTCGTGGAACTGCTCGGCCTTGTGCCCGACCGACTTGCGATGCTTCACGATCGCGATGGCCATCATGCCGAACACCAGCACGAAGATGCCGAGGATGATCCACATGATCAGCGTGTGCAGATCGTAGATCGCGTGGGCGATCGGCGATTGCGGCGGCTGCAGGTTGAACTGCGGGGCGGCCTGCTCGGCCAGCGCAGCGCCGGAAACCACGAGCGCGCCCGCGGCCGCGATCATTTTTTTGTACTTCGCTGTCATGCGTTCCTCACCTGAAGAGTATGGCGGCCCTGCAGCCTGCGCTCGAGCGCATGCGCCATGTCACGCCGGCGCGTCGCGCACAGATGACGCCCCACTTCGACGTCCTCGCCGTGCAGACGAAGCGCGATCCGGCTGCCGTCGGACGCGCAGACGACGCGCGTCCAGTGCCGATTCATGTCCCGCCGCGTCACGCGCCTGCCTTCCTGCACTTCAACCGACACCGTGTTTCCCGTTATCGTGATGCGCTCGCAATCCGCCGCATGGCAATCGACACAGTGGAACGCCGCGTAGAGCACGGCCATCTCGAGGCCCGCAAACGGCAATATAGGCCACGCGCCGAAAACCAGTGCAAATCCTGCTGCGATCCCGATTGATACGACCAGAAAGAAACCGAAGACGAGCAGTCGCTCGGATGACGAGAGGGAATTGTTGCGCCGGACCAAATAAACGCACTCGGCGGCGTCCTCTCTGACGATGCCGGTCACACGCATGTCTTCCGCTGCCGCGATCATCAAAGCCGCCGAAATTTATCACAGCCGCAGATGCAGGCGCAAACGAGCGCAGA
>DATAID010000024.1:0-34814 GCA_036262835.1 Burkholderiales bacterium
AAGCATGATCAGCTATCAGGTAATGGAGCACGGCAAGCCGTTGCAAAAAGTCATGCACGAGACGCCCAAGCCGCAGGGCACCGAGGTGCTCGTGCGCATCACGCGCTCGGGCGTGTGCCACTCGGACCTGCACATCTGGGACGGCTACTTCGACCTGGGCGGCGGCAAGCGCTTCTACGTCAAGGACCGCGGCTGCGTGCCGCCTTTCACGCTCGGTCACGAGCCTTTTGGGGTTGTGGAGGATTTTGGTCCTGCCGTTTCAAGAATCGACAAAAAACTGAAGCGAGGTCAAAAGAAGATCGTCTTTCCCTGGATCGGCTGCGGCAAGTGCGCCGTGTGCAAGGACGAGCTGGACAACTATTGCGTCTCGGGCACGCGCTTTCTCGGCGTGAACCGCGCCGGCGCGTATTCCAGCCACGTGCTCGTCCCGCACCCGAAATACCTCGTCGACTCGACCGGCGTCGACGACGCTTTCGCCGCCACGCTCGCCTGCTCGGGCCTCACCACCTACAGCGCCGCGGCCAAGCTGCCGAAGCTCGGATCGCGCGACTGGGTCGCCGTCATCGGCTGCGGCGGCCTGGGCTTGATCTGCATCTCGGTGCTGCGCGCCAGGGGCGTGAAGAACATCATCGGCTGCGACGTGGACGAGGGAAAGCTCGCCGCCGCCCGCAAGCAGGGGGCGAAGCTGACCCTCGACACCCGCGCCCCGGACGCAGTCCAGCGGCTGCAGACCCTTGCCATGGGCAGCCTCGCCGGCGCAATCGATCTTGTCGGCATGCCCGCGACGGCGGCGCTCGGCTTGGGCGCCCTCAGGAAAGGCGGGCGCTATGTGATCTGCGGGCTTTTCGGCGGCGAGATCACCCATCCCCTGCCGCCGTTCGCGCAGCGCGCGATCGGCCTCGTGGGCTCCTACGTGGGCAACCTGCAGGAGCTGAAGGAAGTGGTCGCTCTCGCCAAGAAGAAGAAGCTGAAAGCGCCGCCGGTGGCGACGCGCCCCGCCGGCGAAGTGAACGCGATTCTCGAAGAGCTGAAAGCCGGGAAGGTGCTCGGTCGCGTGGTTCTCGGCTTCTAGAAAAAAAGAAGTGAGGGGCTGGCACGACAGAAAAAAATAACGGCCCCAGAAAAAAATGCGATCAAGCCTTGAAGCGCGGCGCGCCGAAGCACAGAATGTGGCGGCATGGCGAAGAAGGATATGCACAGGCTTAAAAGACGGCTTGTAGAGAGCCCGTTCAAGCCGATGAAGATGCGCGTGGCCGCCGCGCTCGTCTATCACAACATCACCGGCACGACTCGCACGACCGCCTCGGGTCAGGAGTACGAAGCCGCGCTCGCCGACACCGCCATAGCGCTCTGCCAGGTCGCCGACGTCTACTACACCAACACCGAGGGCCGGCTGACGCTCATCCCGGAGGACGACCTCATGCACGGCCGGTTCGAGCACGCGGGCGACGACTTCCATGCGCGCTCCGGTCAGATTTACCGGAACATCATGTTGCGCCGGTCCGAGGTGATGGACGCGGTGGTCATTCTGCGCAAGGCGCGAGAGACGATCGATAACGCGCAAGCCGGCTCGCACTCCGCGGTTTCCGGGCCCTTCGGCTGACCGCGCGTTTTAACCCGACTTCGCGGGCTTAGAACATGCCGTGCTTGTTGGGCGTTTCCTGGGGCACTTCCTGGCCAATGTCCCAGAGCTCCTCGATGCGCCCGTCCCTGAAGCGAAAGATGTGCACCAGCGCCATGCCGTTGTGGCCCGGGCTGAGCGACATGCGCGAATGGATGGCGACATGCTCGCCGTCCTCGAGCGAGCGCTGGATCTCGAGCACCTTGTGCGGGTGCTTGGCGTGGCTTTCTTCCATCCCGGACATGAGCGACTGGGCGTCGCCCGGGAACCAGGCGTTGTGGTGGCGAAAGGAAGGGGCCACGAACTTCTCGTAGGCCTGCTTCACCTCGCCCTTCGCGACCAGGCGCAGGAACTCCTCGGCGGCTTCCTTTTTGGAGGCCGTCGTCGCCTGCGGCTTGGGGGCGCGCTCGCTCATCGCGGCCCGCCCGAGCTTTCACGCCAAACCGTCACGGCAAGGCCGCCCGCGACGACGAACGCGACGAAGCTGAGCCACATCGGCAAGGCGTGTCCGTGGACCACGACGTCCCAGCCGAGGATGAGCCGCAGGAACTGCATCAGCGCGACAACCGCAAGGACGAAAACCGCGGCATGGGTGAAGGGCTTTTTCATCTCGACCTCCGTACAGATTTGGACACGGAGCCTGCGACAAAGTTGTGGACCGGCCGGGCTACCTGGCGGCGACCTTGTTGAAGGCGACAGCCTCGCAAATGAGGGCCTTCAGCGCCTTCTCGTTGATTTTCTCGCCCTCGCGGAAGTCGATGGCGCGACGCGTGTTGCCTTCGAGGCTGGAATTGAAGAGGCGCGAAGGATCCTTGAGAGAAGCGCCTTTCGCGAAGGTCATCTTCACCACGCTTTTGTAGCTTTCGCCCGTGCAGATCAGCCCGTCGTGCGACCACACGGGGACGCTCCACTTCCACTCTTCCACGACCCCGGGATCGGCCTCCTTGATGAGGACGCGCAAGCGGGCGAGCGTCTTTCCGCGCCAGTCACCCAACTCCTTGATCCTCGCGTCGATCAGCTGCGAGGGGGACTTGCCTTTCGACTGCCCCGCTTTCTTCATGCGAATCGACTATACCTGCCCGGGTTGCGAAATTGCGAACGCCCGGGAGACCCGCCGGCGCCGTGCCGCTTACAATGGCGCCATGGGTGACCTAAAACTGCCGTTTGCCTGGGATTTTCCGTACGACTGGCCGCGCAAGCCGCTGATGGCGCGAAACGTGGTCGCCACCTCGCAGCCGCTCGCCGCGCAGGCGGGCCTGCAGATGCTCGCCGCTGGCGGAAGCGCCGTCGACGCGGCGCTCGCGACCGCGATCACGCTCACCTTGGTCGAGCCGGTGTCCAACGGCATCGGCTCGGATGCCTACGCGATCGTCTGGGACGGGAAGAAGCTGCACGGCCTGAACGCCTCCGGGCGCTCGCCCGCGCTCTGGACGCCGGAATACTTCGCGGGAAAAAGCGAGGTTCCGAAGCGTGGCTGGGACTCGGTGAGCGTCCCGGGCTGCGTGTCGGCCTGGCGCATGCTTTCGGAGAAGTTCGGCAAGCTGCCCTTCGAGCGGCTCTTCGAGCCCGCCCTGCGCTATGGCCGCGACGGCTTTTACGTCTCGCCCACGATCGCCCGCCAGTGGGCCGCGCAGACGGCGGAGCTGAAAGTGCAGCCGGGCTTCGCCGAGGCGTTCCTGCCGGGCGGAAACCCGCCGGCACCGGGCCAGCTCTTCAAGTTCCCCGCGCACGCCGCGACGCTCGAGAAAATCGCGCAGTCGAAGGGCGAGGCGTTCTACCGCGGCGAGCTCGCGCAGAAGATCGAGGCCTTCTCGCTCAAACACAAGGCGGCGATGCGCGCCTCCGACCTCGCCGCGCACGCTTCCGACTGGGTGGAGCCGCTCAAGATGAACTATCGCGGCTACACGCTGCACGAGCTGCCGCCGAACGGCCAGGGCATCGTCGCGCTGATGGCGCTCGGCATGCTCGAGCACTTCGACATGGCCTCGATCCCGGTCGATACGGTCGAGAGCGTTCACCTGCAGATCGAGGCCGTGAAGCTCGCCTTTGCCGACGCCTTCGCCTACGTGGCCGATATCGATTTCATGCCTTTCCGTCCCCAGGCGCTCTTGAATCCGGACTACTTGAAAGAAAGAGCGAAGAAAATCGATAGAAAAAAAGCGCAAGCCTTCGGCCCCGGACAGCCGCCGAAGGGCGGCACGGTGTACCTCACCGCGGCGGACTCGTCCGGAATGATGATCTCGATGATCCAGTCCAATTACATGGGCTTCGGCTCGGGCGTGGTCGTGCCCGAGACCGGCATCTCGCTGCAGAATCGCGGCGCGACCTTCGTGCTGAAGGAAGGCCACCCCAATCGCGTCGGCCCGAAGAAGCGCCCGTTCCAGACGATCATCCCGGGCTTCCTCACCAAGGACGGCAAGCCCGTGATGAGCTTCGGCGTGATGGGCGGCACCATGCAGCCGCAGGGCCACACGCAGGTGATGGTGCGCATCGCCGACTACGGCCAGAACCCGCAGGCCGCCTGCGACGGCCCGCGCTTTCGCTGGGTCGAGGGGCTGGGCGTGAGCGTGGAAGACCGCATGCCGGCCGACATCGTCGAAGGACTGAAGAAGCTCGGCCACAAGATCGTCACGGTGGACGACTACAACCAGTTCGGCAGCTGCCAGGCGATCTGGAAGCTCGAGGGCGGCGGCTATCTCGCGGCGAGCGACCCGCGCCGGGATGGCCAGGCGGCCGGCTTCTAGATGATCAAGGTCTGGGGGCGGGTCAACTCCGTCAACGTCAAGAAAGCGCTCTGGTGCCTGGAGGAGCTCGGGCTCAAGTACGAGCGCACCGACGCCGGCCTGCAGTTCGGCGTGGTCAATACGCCCGAGTACCGGCAGATGAATCCGAACGGCCTCGTGCCCACGCTCGAGGAGGACGGCTTCGTCATCTGGGAGTCGCACACCATCGTTCGCTATCTCGCCGACAAGTACGGCAAGGGCGTGCTGCGCCCGATGGAGCTCGAGCCGCGCACGGTCGCCAACCAGTGGATGGACTGGGCCTTCACCTTCCAGTCGAGCGTGCGCGATGCGTTCTGGAACCTGATCCGCACGCCGGAGGAAAAGCGCGACGCGAAGGCGATCGAGGCTTCGCGCGTCAAGTCCGGCCAGCTGATCGGCATCCTCGATGCCGCCCTCGCCGGCAAGCACTACGTGGCGGGCACGTTCTCGATGGGCGACATCCCGATCGGCTGCGAGGTGCAGCGCTGGATGCGCCTGCCGATGGAGCGGCCGAAGATGCCGAACCTCGAGGCGTGGTTCGAGCGCCTTTGCGCGCGCCCGGCCTACAAGCGGATCGTCGACATCCCGCTCAGCTAGCTCAGCTCGCTTTGGCCGCGTCCGCCGCGCCCGGGGCCACCGGCCGCTCGTTCTCCTTGGCAAGCTGCTTCACGCGCTCGTAGAAGCGCGGCAAATTGCCGTCCTCCTCCGCGAGCAGCTTCTGGAAAGCCGGCACGAGCTGCGTGTAGGTCGCAAACGAGGCGAGCAGCGCGTTATTCGCCGGAAACTCCGCGAAGCGCGGATAGGCCTTGAGACGCTCGGTGAGCGCCTGCATTTCCTTGCGCTTCCTTTCGCGCGCAACCTCCGGCGCAAGCGGCGCCGTATAGAGCGCTCTCAGGCGCCGCCGCGATTCGTCGAGGGTCGCCATCAGGGCTTCGTTGCGCCGCTGCACGTCGAGAAAGGCGGCGAGCTGCCCGCTGCGGCCGCTCTGCTCGAGCCAGCGCTTGACGCCTTCGCGCTCGACCGTCACGGCGAAGGACTCGTTGAAGGTCGAGTCGTCCTTGACGTAGGCCACCTGGTGCGAGAGCTCGTGAAAAAGCAGCCGCGCGAGCTCGGTGTCCGGGTAGCGGATGAAGGTGGACAGAAGCGGATCGTCGAAGCGCCCGAGCGTCGAATAGGCCGCCACGCCGTAGACGAACACGTCGTTGCCTTCGGCCTTCAGCCCCTCGGCGTACCGGTCGGCCGCTTCCCTGGAGAAAAAGCCGCGGTAGTTCACGCAACCGGCGACCGGGAAGCAGGATTTCAGCGGCTCGAGCGAAAACTCGGGTGCGGCAACCACGTTCCAGACGGCGTAGGGGCGATCGAGCTCGGCGTAGCTTCGGTAGCTCTCGTTGTCGGGCAGCGCCAGCTCTTTGGCGGCGTAGTCGCGGATCTCGCGGGCGAGCGCGAGCCTCTGGCGAAGCGGGGCCGGCGTCGCAGGATCCGAGATCAGGCGCTCGACCGGCTGGGCGCGCGACAGCAGGCCCAGCTGACCGGTCACCGCCTGGGCGTAATAGGCGAGCGTCTCGCAGCCGGTGAGCGCGAGGAGGGCGGCGAGGCTAGCGAGCAGGCGCCGCAAAGCGACCCTCCTTGATGAACCCCGCCACCAGGCACGCGGCGCGCGCGGAAAAAATGAGCTGGCTGTGCCCCATGGGCAGCACCACCTGCTCGGTCATGCCTTGCACCGCCGTTTCTTCGACGGTCACCACCCCGTCGTTCGGGCCGGGCAGCGCGCCGAAACACCGTCCCAGGCCGAGCGGGATCGTCCCCGCCATGACGCCGAGCGCCTCGCGACGCTCCCAGCGCGCGGCGCGCCCTTCAACCCAGAGGCCGCGGCTCTCGCCCAGGAACCAGCGTCCGAAGGCATGCCGGCCGAAGCGCCGCCCCGCGAGGCAGCCGCGCGCAGGCGTGCCCATCAGCACCACGCGGCCCACCTCGAGCGCGGGCTCGGCGCCGAGCGCCTGCAGGATGACGAGGCCGCCGAGGCTGTGCCCCACGAAGTGCGCCGGCCCGATCTCGCGCGCAAAGCGCGCCAGGCGCTCGGCGTGCGCTTCGAGCGGCCGCGCGCGCCCCATGTAGGCGAAGCTGTGGCAGCGCAGGCCCGCGGCCTTGAGGCGCGCCGCGAGCGGCTTCATGACCAGGCCCGGGACCCAGAGCCCGTGCGCGAGGATGACCTGCTGGATGACCGCGTTCACTTCTTCCCGGGTAACGCGAAGATCGCGCTCGCGTGGACAATGCGCTTCTCACCTGAGATGAGATAGCAATTCGCGAAGGCGAGCTTCGAGGCGATCCGCTGGATCTCGACCTGCGACTCGACCCAGTCGCCCTCTCTTGCCGCATCGACATAGTCGATCGAGAGATGGACCGTGACGAAGTTGGTGAGCCCCTGCGCTTTGGCGAGCATGGAGTAGCCGAGCGCGAGATCGGCAAGCGTCGCGAGCAGCCCGCCGTGGCAGAAGCCGCGCGAATTGAGGTGCCGCGCCTCGATGCGCAGGCCGATCGACACCTCCTCGCCCTGCCGGCGCTCGTAGAACGGGCCGACCAGCTCGTTGAACGGATTGCGGGTCGGCCGCTCGACGCGACGAAAGCCCTCGGGAATCGCGATCTCGCTTTTCATCGGACCGGCATTCTAGCGAGCAACCAGGCCCCTACAGCGAGCGCGGGCACTGAAAAAATGGCGTACGCCGCGGCATAGCTCGTGGTAAGCGCATAGACCGCGTTGAACGCGGGCGGCGTCACCACCACGCCGAGAAACGTGAAAAAGAGGCACCCGCCCGTCGCCTCGCTCGTGCGCCCGGGGGGCGCAAGGCGGGCGATCTCGGCGAGCCACACGCCGTTCCAGCCGACCGCAGTCGCGCCGAAGACAATGGCGTAGGCGAAAAGCAGGCCGCGCGGCCAATCAGGCCCGGCGGCGAGCGCGGCGAGCGCCGCGACTCCCATCGCCAGCCCGAGGAGCCCCAGCATCCGGCGGCGCGTCACAACCCGATCGGCGAGCACGCCCCAGAGCACACGGCCCGCGACGCTCGCGACCTGCGAGGCCGCCATGACGAGGCCGGCGACGACGAGCGAGAGCGCGAAGGTCTCCACAAGAAAGGCGACCAGATAGGTGACGAGCGTGATCTGTACCCCGCCGAAGACGAACGAGGACACGCACATCTCGCGCAGCCGCGGCGTGGCGAGGACGAGCTTGACCGGCGCGAAGGCCGAGGCCGCCGAGAGCGGCGCCGCCGAGTCGAGCGCATCGTCGTAGCGCCGCCGCGCCGGGCCGATCGCGGCCGCCAGCAGCACGCACAGGCCGCCGATCGCGGCGGCGGCGCCCTGCCAGCCGAAGGCGTAGATGAGCCCCGGCACAAGTGCGCCCGCCAGCACGCCGCCCGCCGGCACGCCCGTCTGCTTGGTGGAGAAGACGAGCGCGAACAGGCCGGCCGGCGCCGCGCGCACGAGGATGACCGAGCTCGCGGGCGTCGTCGGCCCGTAGCCCAGGCCCACGACGAAGCCGCCCAGCATGACGAGCGGCGGCCAGGCGCTCGCCGCGAGCAAAAGCCCCACGAGGCAGAGCGCGAGGCCGGCCTGGCTCACCCGGATCGGCCCGAAGCGCGCGACCCAGCCCCCGGCGACCGCCGAGCCGATCATGCTGCCGAGGTAGCTCGCCGCGATGTAGTAGCCGACCGCCGCGGGCGAGAAGCCGAGCGCCGGGCCCGCCACGGGCGCCATGACCGGCGCGCAATAGACGGCAAAGGCGACGAGCGTCTGGACCGCGAAGGTGATGGCGAGCGGCAGCGCCACGCCGCTCGCCGGAATCATCTCAGCCCGCGGTCCGGCCCGCGGCTTTCAGCACGCGTTCGGCTTCACGCACGATGGGGTAGTCGATCATGCGGCCGTCCACCTGAATGGCGGCGAGGCCCTTCGCCTCGGCTTCCTTGAACGCCGCCACGATGCGCTCGGCCTGCGCCACTTCCGCGGCGGCGGGCGCGTAGCCCTCGTTCACGGGCGCGACCTGCTCGGGATGGATGCACATCCGTCCCTGGAAGCCCATGCGGCGGCTCGCCGCGATCGAGGCGCGCAGGCCCTCGAGGTCCTTCAGCTTGAACCAGGGACTGTCGAGCGGCGGCTCGACGTTCGCGTCGCGCGAGGCGAGCACGAGGCGCTGGCGCGCATAGAGCAGCTCCTCGCCCGAATCCCCCGGCGTGATGCCGAGATCGAGCGCGTAGTCGGCCGCGCCGAAGGCGACCCGCCGCACCCGCCAGGTGCCCGAATACGGCTTCAGGCCGCGCGCCTGCAGGATGCGCTCGACGCGCTGCAGGCCGGCCGCCGTCTCGATGGTCGGGATGAGGTCGATCGCGCCCACCGCGAGCCCGCGCTCGCGCTCGAGGTTCGCGATCAGCCAGTCGATGGCGTGCAGGTCGGCCGCGCTCTCCACCTTGGGGAGGACGATCCCGTCCACACCCTTGCCGACCACCTCGGTCAGGTCGCGGAAGCAGAAAGGCGTGCCCATGGCATTCACGCGCACATAGCCGCGCGAGCCGCCTTTCCTCGCCGCCAGCGCGGCAGCGACCGGCCTTCGCGCCGCTTCCTTTTCCGAAACGGCCACCGCGTCCTCGAGATCGAGGATGACGGCATCGGCACCGAGGGTGAACGCCTTCTCGACGCGGCGCGCGTGATTGCCGGGGGCAAAAAGATAGCTGCGGCTCATTTGATCGGCTTTCGGTCTTCCCACGCCGGATAGGGCTGCAGGCGCGCCTCCGCGAGCGCCTCCGGCCAGACGATGCGCCGCCGCCCGCGCTGGATCTGCACGAGGAGCGGTCTCGCGGCGAGCTGGGCGCCCGAGCGGTCGACCTTGTAGGGCCCAATCGGCGTCGCGGTCTCGAGCGCCGAGAGCGCCTCGCGCAGCTTCTCGGTCTCCACACTGCCCGCGCGGCGCACGGCCTCCTCCATCACCCTCGCCGCGCCGTAGCTCTCGGCGGCGAGCGCGCCAGGCTCCGCCGACCATTTCTTCGCGAACGCTTGGCGGAATTTCTCGTTATCGTGCGTCTTCGCGCGCGGCAGGTATGCGGCGATGCCGACCGCATGCTCCGCGTCCTGCCCGATGCGCTTGATGAAATCCGGGTCGGCGGCGCCCTGCAGGACGACCAGGCGCGGCGCGTAGCCCAGGCGCCGGAAGCTTTTCACCATCTCGGCGGCGTCCTGCGGCAGCCCGAAGGCGATCCAGGCCTCGACGTCTCTCGCCTTGGCGCGCTTCACCTGGACGGAAAAATCATCCGCGCCCGCGTCGAAGCCTTCGATCGCGCTCGCGAGGCCCGCCGCGACCGCCTGCTCGTGCAGAAGCTGCGCGCACTCCTTCGAGGACGGGTCGTCGCGGGCGGCGATCACGATGCGCTTGAGACCCAGCCTGCGGGCCAGCTCGAGCGCGCCCGCGCCGTAGGCGCCGAGCGGCGCGGGCACCTGGAAGGTGTAGCGGAACGACGGCTTTTGCGTCGCGCGCGCGGCGCCGGTCGCGTTGATGAGCACGCGGCGGTGGCGCTCGGCGACGCCGGCCGCGCCCAGGGTCGCCGCCGAGCCGAGCGGCCCGAAGAGCAGGTCCACCTTGTGATCGCCCAGAAGCTGCTCGTAGAGCTTGCCTTCCTGCATCGATTCGGAGCGATCGTCGATGAGCTGCAGCTCGACGCGGCGGCCGAGCAGGCCGCCCGCAGCGTTCACCTCCTCCTGCCACAGGAGCAGCGACTTGCGCAGGTCGGCCGCGAGGTCGGCGAGGAGCCCCGATTGCGGCATCGCGGCGCCGACGACGAGCGGCCGCGGCGCCGGAGTTTGCGCGAGCGCGACCGGCGCTGCAAGAACCAGGCAGCACGCGAGAACGCGCATCGCTGTAAGCCGCAGCATGGAGGCAAAGTACGTTGTGGGAAAATCGCCGTCAAGGCAATGACGGACGATCTTCTCGGCGCGCTGCGCGCTTCAGTCGGCGACAAGTACCTGCTCTCCGGCGAGCGCGACACCGAGCCCTATGTCACCGACTGGCGCAGGCAGTACCGGGCGCCGGCCGAATGCGTGGTGCGCCCGGCGAGCACGGCCGAGGTCGCGGCGGTCGTGCGCCTGTGCGCCGAGCGCGGCGTCGCAATCGTCCCGCAGGGCGGCAACACGGGCCTCGTGGGCGGCTCGGTGCCGGCCGGCGGGCGGCGCGAGGTCGTGATTTCGCTCTCGCGCATGAACCGCATCCGTGCCCTAGATGCGCTGAACGACACGATCACGGTCGAGGCGGGCTGCGTGCTCGCCGAAGTGCAGAAGGCGGCGGCGAACGGCGGGCGCTTCTTCGCGCTTTCGCTCGCGGCGCAAGGCAGCTGCCAGATCGGCGGGAACCTTTCCACCAACGCGGGCGGCGTCAACGTGCTTCGCTACGGCAATACGCGCGAGCAGGTGCTCGGCATCGAGGCGGTGCTGCCCGACGGCCGCATCTGGGACGGCCTGCGCGGGCTGCGCAAGGACAACACCGGCTACGACCTGAAGCAGCTCTTCATCGGCGCCGAGGGCACGCTCGGCATCATCACCGCCGCGGTGCTGCGCCTGCATCCGAAGCCGACGGCCTCGGTCACGAGCTGGATCGAAGTGAAGGATCCGGGCGGCGCGGTGGAGCTGCTCAGCCATCTGCGGCAGCACTGCGGCGATCGGCTCACGGCGTTCGAGCTCCTTTCGCGCACCTGCGTGGATGCGGTGCTCGCGCATCGCCCGGGCGCGCGCGATCCCCTGCCTGGGAACGGCGCCTGGTACGTGCTCGCGCAGCTCGACGATTGCGGCGGCCACGCGGCGCTCGAAGAGCGCCTGCAAGGCGCGCTCGGCGAGTCGAACGCCGTCATCGCCAAGAACGAGGCCGAGGCGAATGCGCTCTGGGCGATCCGGGAATTGGTGCCCGAGGCGCAGTTCGCCAATGTGAAGCACGACATCTCCGTCTCGATTTCGAAAGTGCCGGAATTCATCTCGCGCGCACGGGTCGCGCTGGACAAGGCCTTTCCAGGAACGCGCATCTTCTGCTTCGGGCATGTGGGAGACGGGAACCTGCACTACAACGTCGGCGACAAGGCGCTGATCGCGCGCCGCGCCGAGGTGAACGCGATCGTCTACGAGGCGGTCGCCGCTCTCGGCGGCTCGATCTCGGCCGAGCACGGGCTGGGGCAGCTGAAGCGCGAGGAGATCACGCGCCACAAGGCGCCGCTCGAGATGGAGATGATGCGCGCCGTCAAGCGCGCGCTCGACCCGCGCGGGCTCATGAATCCAGGGAAGGTCCTTTAGCGCCTATTTATTGCGCGCGGCCATCTGCTGCGCGCGCTCGGCGATCGCCGAGAGAAGCGCCGCGCCGAACGCGGGGCTCGTCTTCACCAGCTGCAGGAACGTGGGACGGTTGATCGCGAGCAGAGAGCAATCCGTTTCCGCGGTCGCGGTCGCCGCGCGCGGCGACTGGTCGACGAGCGCCATCTCGCCGAACACGCCCGCCTCGCCCGCCCTGGCGACCACCGCGCCCTTGATCGAGATCTTCACCCGGCCCTCGAGCACGATGTACATGAGCGCGCCGGCGGTGCCCTCCTGCATGATCGTCTTGCCGGCGTCGTAGCGCACCGGATCCTGGCCGTGCATGAGCTTGACCAGCCCTGCGAGGAGCTTCTTGTCGATGACCGGCGACTCGGACACTTCGCCGCCGTGCAGCCCGCCGCTCATGCGCAGGCGCGAGATGGCGCTGCGCAGGCGGTTGTTCATGATGCTCATCAGCTGGAGCGCGAACTCGGGCTTCTGCTGGAGCGCGACCAGGTACTGCTTGTCGTCCAGGCCGATCACGGTGCAGGCGCTCTTCGCGCGCGCCGCGGCGGTGCGCGCCGCGCCCGCGATCACCGCCATCTCGCCGAACACCTCGCCCGCCTTGACCGAGCCGATGACCCGGTTCTGCACCAGCATCTCGATCTCGCCGACGATGAGGATGTACATGCGCGCGCGCGAGAAGATCCCCGCTTTCTCGTTCTCGGCGAAGATCACCTTGCCCGCCTCGAAGCCTTCGGGCTTGCCCGCCGCCTTGAAGAATTCCATTGCCATCGCCGCGTTGTAGACGGGCGGCGGGGGCGGCGGCGGGGGCGTCGCGGGCTTGGGCGGTATCGGCTGGGAAAAATCCAGATCGCTCATGGCCTGTCTTTCGGACCAAACTCCTCGATGAAGCGCATCAGCACCCGCGCGCCGGTCTGCGCGTCGGCCGCGGTGATCGCCTCGACCGGATTATGGCTGATCCCTTTTTCGCATCGTACGAAAAGCATCGCGATATCTGCAAGACCTTGTAGCGCCATGCCGTCGTGCCCGGCACCGCTCGGCAGCCGCTTCACGCGCACGCCTTCGGCTTCGATGGCGCGCGCCATGCGCTCGACGAGCCAGGGCGCGCAGCGGGTCACGGCCTGCTCCTGGGTGCGCTCGTGCGAAAACCCGACGCCGCGGCGCTCGCAGATCGCGCGCATTTCGACCTCCACTGCGGCCGCGGCCCGCGCCCGGCGCTCGTCGTCGGCGGATCGCAGATCCACGGTGAAGCGTGCTGCCCCGGGAATGACGTTGGTCGCGCCGGGCAGTGCCTCGAGGCGCCCTACGGTGGCCACGAGCGCCGGATCGGCGGCGGCGATGCGCTCGATCGCGAGCACGCACTCGGAGGCCGCGGCGAGCGCGTCGCGCCGCAGCGCCATCGGCACCGTGCCCGCGTGCCCGGCCATGCCGTCGATCGCCACGCGCATGCGCGTGTAGCCGTTGATCGCGGTGACCGCCCCCACGGGCAGGCCTTCGGCCTCGAGCACCGGGCCCTGCTCGATATGGAGCTCCGCGTAGGCGAGGAGATCTCCCTTGCGCCGCGCCGCTTCGGCGACCTTGGCCGGATCGAGGCCGAACTCGCGCATCGCCTCGGCCATCGGCTTGCCCTCGCGGTCCCTGGCCTCGAGCATTTTCGGGTCGAGCGTGCCGGCGAGCGCGCGGCTGCCGAGCAGCGTCACGCCGAAGCGCACGCCCTCCTCGTCGGTGAAGCCGAGCACCTCGATCGCGAAGGACAGGCGCCTGCCCGAAGCGTTGAGCGCCGATACGCACTCGATCGCGCTCAGCACGCCGAGCATGCCATCGTATCTTCCGGCGTCGCGCACCGTGTCCAAATGCGAGCCGAGCATGAGGCAAGGCAACCCCGGACGATCGCCCTCGTAGCGCCCCGCGACGTTGCCGATCGCATCGAGCCGCGCGCTCATGCCGGCTTCGCGCATCCAGCCCATGACGAGCTCGGCGGCGGCGCGATATTCGGGCGAAAGCGACTGGCGCGTGAGACCGCCCGGCTGCTCGGAATGCCGAGCGAGCGCCGCGGCGCGCGCCATCAGGCGCCCGCCCGAGATGTGCTCGAGGCTCTTCAGGCCGCTTCCCGCTTGTACGTAGGCGCGGGCAGCCGCTCGATCATCGCGTTCACGCAGGCGACGCGGCCCGCGGCAGCGGCGCGCGCGAGCGCGCCGGCGAGCTCCGCCGGGCGCTCGACGTGCTCGCCGTGCGCGCCGAAGCCGGCCGCCACCTGGTCGTAGCGCGTCGGCCGCAGCTCGCAGCCGTGCGCGCGCTCGGCGCCGTAGCTGCGCTTCTGGATCTGGTGCTCGGCGTTCCAGCAGGCGTCGTTGCCCACCACGGCGAGGTAGGCCAGCTCATGGCGCACCGCGGTGTCGATCTCGGCGCAATGAAAGCCGAAGGTGCCGTCGCCCAGCATCGCCACGACGCGCGAGCCCGGCAGCGCGAGCTTCGCCGCGGCCGCAAACGGCAGCGCCGCGCCGATCGAGCCGGCCGGCCCGTTGATGACCCGGTGCGGGGCGTGCAGCGCCGCCTGGGACCACTGTCCGAATTCGCCGCCATCGGCGACGAGCACCGACGCCGGAGCATCGAGAAGCTTCTGCGCCTCGCGCGCGAGCGCCACGGGATGCAGCGGGCCTTGCGTCGCCGATTTCACTGCTCGCCACTCGCTCGGCCGGTAAGCGATTGCCGAGCGCACCTCGTCCAGCCAGCCGGTTCCTGTCTTTTTTATTCCTTGCGGAAAAACCAGCGGCAAGTCCAGGTCGATCACGCGGCATTCCGCCGCAAAGGCGGCGCCGAACCGGAGAGTAAAATCGCGCGCCTTGCCGGCGAGGATCACCACATCGGCACGCCGCAATGCCTCGGCAACCAGGCCGAGGGAGGGGTCGTTCACCCCGCGCGGGCTCTCCATGACGAACGCGGGGACACCCGTCTCCGCTTCGAATTCGGCCAGCCGCGCGCGGCCGCCGGCATGCGCGAGCGCCGGTCCGGCAACGAGGAGCGGTCGCTTCGCCTGCTGCAGCGCATCGACCACCTCGCGCGTGTCCGCCGGCGGATGCGCCTCGGGCAGGAACTGCTCGAGCGGCGGCAGCTCCGCCTCGAGCTTCGCCTCGAGAAAGTCGACCGGCAGCGAGACATGCACCGGTCCCGGACGGCCCGAGCGCGCGGTGCGGAAGGCGTGCGCGAGATCGATGGCGAGCGAATCGGCCGAGCGCACCGTCCAGGACGCCTTGGCGGCGGGCGCCGCCATCTCGCCCTGCGCCATCTCCTGGAAGGCGCCCTTGCCGAGCTCGTGGCTCGGCGCATGCCCGGAGAGGAGCACCAGCGGCGAGTCGGCGGCGAGCGCGGTGTAGAGCGCGCTCACCGCATTGGCATGCCCCGGCCCGCCGGTGACGAGCGCGACGCCCGGCTCGCCGGTGAGGCGGCCCCAGGCGTCGGCCATGTGCACCGTGGCCGCCTCGTGGCGCACGTGCACGATCGGCAGCTTCGCGTCGAGCGCCGCATCGAAAATCGGCATCACATGGTTGCCCGAGAGAGCGAAGAGATAGCGCGCGCCCGCGCGCGCCAGTGCCTGCGCGACGAGGTCCGCGCCGCGCCGCATCTTGATCACCCTACTGCCGGATGCCGAGCGAGGTGGCCAGCTTCTCGTAGAGCTCGTACTGCTCGCGCACGTAGCGCTCCGTTTCCGCCTGCGAGCGGATGGCGGGAATGCCGCCGATCTTGGCGTTTTGGGCGAGCCAATCCGGGTCTTTGGCGATCTTGCCGAGGGCCTCGGTCCAGCGGTCCACGATGTCTTTGGGCATCCCGGGCGGCCCCATGAGCGCGGACCAGCCCTGGATGCGCTCCATCTCGGGCCAGCCGAGCTCGCGCGAGGTCGGCACGTCGGCAATGTCCTTCAGGCGCTCGGGCGTCGTCACCATCACCGCGCGCAGCCTGCCCGCCTTGATGTGCGGGAGCATCGTCGGAAGGTTGTTGCAGGCGAACTGGACCTGGCCGCCGAGCAGCGCCGTGGTCACGTCGCCCCCGCTCTTGTAGTGGATGCCGATCGCATGGTCCTTGCTGAGCCCGGTGACGGTGAAAAAATACTGTGCCCCGAGGTTCTGGACGGTACCGATACCCGAGGTGGAAAAATTGAGCTTGCCCGGCTCGCGCTTCATCGCCGACAGCAGGTCGGTCATCGTGCGGTACGGCGAATCGCTCTTCACCACGCAGGTGTAGGGATTGGTCTCGAGGAGCGAGATCATCGTGAAGTCGTTCCATTTGTACGGCACCGTGCTGTCCATCGCGGGCAGGATCGCGTTCGTCGCGATGCGCGCGATGAGCAGCGTGTAACCGTCGGGCGGCGCATTGTGCGCGAACAGCGTGCCGATCGCGCCCGAGGCGCCGACCCGGTTCACGACCACGATGGTGGCGTTGTTCAGATATTTGGGCGCATGCTGGGCGAGGTTTCGTCCGGACAAGTCGGAATCGCCGCCCGCGCCGAAGGCGACGACGAAGGTGATCGGCTTGGACGGGTAGCCCTGGGCGAGCGCGCAGGCGCTGGCGAGCAGCAGCACGCAGCCGAGAAACGCGTTTTTCATCACGGTAAACTCCTCCTCCCATGCATTATGAACCGATCTGCGGCCCGAGCGCCTGGTATGGGAGCGAACTGGCGGCGCGAGACGACTGGCTGCGGCCCCTGAGCGAAGGCGAGCTGGCCGAGATCGAGCGCGCGGTGCGCAGCTTCCAGTCGAGCGGCGCGCCCCCCGCGGACATCTCGCCCGCAAGCTTTCCGCTGCCTTCGTTCGGTACGGTCCTGCGCGAGATCCTGGCCGAGCTGCTCGAGGGCCGCGGCTTCATCATGCTGCGCGGACTCCCGGTCGGGCGCTATTCGCGCGAGGAGCAGGCCATCGCCTACATGGGCATCGGCTCCTGGCTCGGGCGGCCGCGCTCGCAGAACGCAAAGGGACACCTGCTCGGGCACGTCAAGGACCTGGGCCTGGACATCGGCGATGCGAACGTCCGCTACTACCAGACCAACCGGCGCCTGGAGTACCACACCGATTCGGTCGACGTGGTCGGCCTCCTTTGCCTGCAGGAGGCGAAGGCGGGCGGCGAGAGCTACCTTGCGAGCTCGATGACGCTCTACAACGAGGTGCTCGCCCGCGCGCCCCGGCTCCTGCCCGCGCTTTTCGAGCCCTTCCCTACCGACCGTCGCGGCGAGGTGCCGCACGGCATGCGGCCGTGGTTCGACATGCCGATCTTCCACCTGCACGCGGGGCGCCTGTCCTGCATCTACGTGCGCCAATACATCGAATCGGCGCAAAAGCTTTTTCCCGAGGCGCGGCGCCTCACGCGCGAGCAGGTCGAGGCGATGGACCTGCTCGATGAGATCGTCAACGAGCCGCGCGTGCATCTGTCGATGCGCTTTCAGGCCGGCGACCTGCAGTTCCTGCACAACCACCAGATCCTGCATTCGAGAAACGACTTCGAGAACTGGCCCGAGCCCGAGCGTCACCGGCATCTTTTGCGGCTCTGGCTCGCTCCTCCGGGCGCGCGCCCGCTGCCTGAGGTTTTCGCGCCGCGCTACGGCAGCGTCACCCCCGGCGAGCGCGGCGGGATCGTGGTCAGCGGGACGCGGCTGAAAGTCCCGCTCGAGGCTGAGTAGCACCCGGCGGCATCAGCGCGAGGATCGCGCTGCGCACCTTCTCGTCGGCCCAGTCGATCCCGCCGAGCACGCTGTAGCGGATCGCGCCGTCCGGCCCCACGACGAAGCTCACGGGGAGGACGCGCGCGCGCCAGAGCTTGGCGGCGGCCGAGTCGCGATCGAGCAGCACCGGGAAATCGAGCGGCACCTCGTCGAGGAACCGCTTTACCCGGCGCTCGGGCTCGCCCAGGTTCACGGCGAGCACCTCGAACGGCTTTCCCGCGAGGGAGGCGCGCAGCTTCTTCATCGAGGGCATCTCCTCGCGGCAGGGCTCGCACCAGGTCGCCCAGAAATTGACGAGCACCACCTTGCCGCGATAGTCCGCGAGCCGGTGCTCGCGCCCGGCAAGGTCGGCAAGATCCAGGGGCGGCGTCGCGCCGCCCGGCCAGGGCTTGAGCCCTTGCGCCTGCGCCAGGCAGGCGGACAACATCATCAGCAGGGCAAAAAGCGCGCGCACGAGCGGGAGACTTTATCCGAAAAGAGCCAAAAAAAAGCCCGGCCTTAGCCGGGCTTCCTGTCGGGCGATGCCGACTTACTTCTTCTCTTCCTTCTTCATCTTGCCCTTGGCTTTCGCCTTGGACTTCTTGGCGCCCTTTTTCACCGGCTGTTCGGCCGGCGCCTTGTCGGCCTTCTTCTCGGTGGCGACCGCCGCCTTGTCATCGGCCTTGGGCGCCTGCGCGAGCGCCGGGACGGCAAACGCCGCGGCGATGAGAGAGACGATCAGCTTCTGCTTGAGCATTGCAAATCTCCTGTTGGATATATATCCGGTTCGGTACTGAACCGACGCGAATAACGCAGCCCCCGGGGATTGGTTGACCGGCTCCCGGGGCGCCGGCCGGGGCTAATCCAGGTCGGCCTTGGGCCCGAGGAGCGCCCGGCGGAAGCGGGCCTTGAGCACGGCTCCTTCGCGGGGAGGCAGGACGGGGGGGAGCTTTTCGGCCGCCACCTTGATCTGCGCGAAAAGGGGCCCTGCGCCCGCGTGGACGGCCTTGCGGAGCGACGAAAGCTCCTCCCTGGCGCCCACCCCCATGGCCTCGCGAAAGCCGCAGGCGAGCGCCGCGGCGGCGAGATCGACCCCGCGGGAGGTATGCGTCTCCTGCATCCCGGTCTCGCCGTAGCGCTCGTTGTCGATCACGACCACCGACAGGTTGGCGGGGCGGCGGGCGCCGATCGTGGCGAGCGACCCGAGGCCCATCAGCATTTCGCCGTCGCCCGTAATGACGAGGACGCGGCGCTTGGGCTGCGCGAGCGCGAGCCCGAGCCCCACCATCGCCGCGGTGCCCATCGCACCCCACATCGGAAAGGTGAGCGCCGAATCGCCCGCGGCCGTGCAATCCCAGGCGGTCGAGCCGAGCCCGGCGACGACGAGCAGCCGCCCGCGATCGCGCAGGAGCGCCTTCACCACCTCGCGCCGCTTGAGCGTCGCCTTCATCGCGCGCTCATCTTGCTGACTGCTCCTGGAAGCTCTTGATGCCGATCACGCGCTGCGAGATCAGCACCGCCGCGGCCTGATAGCTGCCGAAAGCGAGCCGAGCCGCCGCATCCACCATGGGCACGACTTCTTCCGGCGTGCGCGCGAAGTGCACCGCGACATCCATCGCCGTGAGCACGCCGGGCGTCGCCTGCCCCATGGGAACCTGCCAGGGGTTGAATTCGCCGTGCTCGCCGCGCATCGTGACGAGAACAAGGAGCGGAAAGCGGCATTCGCGCACCATGCCGAGCACGTTGATGCAGTTGCCGACGCCGCTCGATTGCATGAGAAGCGCGCTTCTCGCGCCGCCGAGCCAGGCGCCCGCGGCCAGGCCGATGCCCTCCTCCTCGGTCGAGAGCACCACCGCCTCCATCGCGCGGTCGGCGAGGCACAGCTCGATCAGCCGCTTGTGCCCGGCGTCGGGCACGTAGCCGACCTGCCGGACCTGCGCTTTCTTGAGCGTGCGAAAAACCTCGAGGGGCCAGTCGATCATCGCGATTCCGGGAGAATTCTATAATGCCCGGAAGAAGGAACCGTCACAGAACGGTCGGGGACTGCGCGCAGCATGCGAAACGGCACGTGGCTCGAGGTCGCGTTGAACGGCCCCTGGGGCTCCAAAACCCAGCCGAAGTCGCCCGTCCGCACGGCGGACATCGTGGCGCAGGGCATCGAGTGCGCGCGCGCGGGCGCCGCGATCGTCCATGTGCACGCCTACGACGAGGCGAGCGGGCGGCAGCGAGACGACTTCGCGCTCTACGCGCGCATCATCGAAGGCATTCGCGCCAAGGTCGATTGCATCGTCTACCCGACGATTCCCTTCGGCGCCGATGCGATGAGCGCCGCGGAGCGCTTTGCCGCGATCGAAGCGCTCGGTGAGCGCGGCTTGATCGAGTGGGCGGTGGTCGACCCCGGATCGGTGAACTTCGACAGCTTCGTGTATGTCAATACCCATGAGCACATACGGCACGGTTTGAGCCTCGCCGCGCAGTATCGCTTCCATCCCGGATATGCGATCTACGAGCCGGGATTCGTGCGGCTCGGCGCGGCGCTCGCCCGCGAGATGAATGGAAACCCCCAGGCACTGCCTCAGCCGATCTACCGGTTCATGTTCTCGGAGGGCTTCCCCTTCGGGTTTCCGCCCGCCGGCTATGCGCTCGACGCCTATGTGCGGCTCCTTGGCGAAAATGCCGCGGGCGCGCCGTGGATGATCGCGGGCCTGCGCGTGGACATCCTCGCGCTCATCGCGCCGGCGGTGAAGCGCGGCGGGCATGTGCGCGTGGGCCTGGAAGACGCCCCTTTCGGCTCGGAGCGCGGCAACGTGGCCTGGGTGGAGGCGGCGCGCCGGGCGATCGAGGATGCGGGCGGCACGCTCGCGTCAGCCGCGGAGGTGCGTCGCGCGTTGAAGTCTCGCTGATGGACCTCGCCCAGTTCCTCCATCTCGTGCCGCGCGGCGACCTGTGGGTGTTCGGCTACGGCTCGCTCATGTGGTCGCCCGAGTTCCCGTACGAGGAGCGCCGCAGCGGCCTCGTGCACGGCTACCACCGCGCGCTCTGCATCCTTTCCAGCCGCTACCGCGGCACCCCGGAGAAGCCGGGCCTGGTCATGGGCCTGTGCCGCGGCGGCTCGTGCTGGGGCATGGCGTTTCGCGTGCACGGCCGGCGCGCGAAGCAGGTGCTCGACACCCTGTGGAAGCGGGAGATGCTGAACCGCGTCTACATGCCGAGGTTCGTTCCGGTCGCGGTCGAGGGCGCAAAGCGGGTGCAGGCCCTGGCTTTCGTGGCCGACACCGAGCACGAGCAGTTCGTGGACGAGCTCGATATCCACGGGCGCGCGCGCCTCGTCGCGCAGGGGGTGGGACAGCGCGGCGCCTGCGTCGACTACATCCGCAACACGCTCGATCACATGCGCGAGCTGGGCGTGCACGACCCGCACCTCATGCGCATCCTCGAGGCGGCGGGGCGCATTGCTCAGGTGCCCGAGAAAGCCCCGAAGCCGGCGAAGAAACGTCGCCGCTGAACCTAGCCGGGCGCGCCCTTCTTCATTCTCCGGAGCGCTTCCATAAGCCTGGCCCGCTGAGTCCCGAAGTTCAGGCGCACGAAGCGCGCATCGCCGAACTGCGCGCCGGGCGAGAGCGCGACGCCATGATCGAGAAAATGCTGGTACGGGTCCGTCACGTCCAGGCCCGAGGCGTCGATCCACGCGAGGTAGGTCGCCTCGACGTGCGCGAGACGCAGCCCGCCCATCGCCGCGATCTCGCGCTCCACGACATCCCGGTTGTCACGCAGGTAGTCGAGCTGGGCGGCCAGCCATTCGTCGCAGTCGCGGTAGGCCGCAAGCGCGGCGACATAGCCGAACACCGAGGCATCGTGCACGGTCGCGTGATGGTCGGTCGAGATCGCGCGGCGGATTTCAAGGTCTTCCGCGATCGCGAAGGCGCAGCCCGCGCCCGGAAAACCGAAAGCCTTGTTGGGCGAGACGAGCGTCACCGTGCGGCGCGATACCTCCGGCGAGAGGCTCGCGATTGGCACGTGCGGCTTGCCCCGGTCGAGCAGGATCTCCGCATGAATCTCGTCTGAGCAGATGAGAAGATCGCTCTCCAGCGCGGTTGCGGCCAATGTCTCGAGCTCGGCGCGCGTGAAGATCGTGCCGCCCGGATTCTGCGGGTTGCACAACATGAGGAGCCGCGATTCGCGCCGCACGCAGGCGCGCAGCCTCTCCTCGTCGAAGACCCAGCGGCCCGAGGAAAGTACGAGCGGCACCTCGGCATGGGAGCGGCCGGCGAGCACGGCGGCGCGCTTCAGGTGGTGGTAGACCGGCGTGGGAACGAGGATGTGCTGCTCGGGCCCCACGAGGTGCCGCGCGGCGAGATGCAGGCCCGGCACGACGCCGGAAACGAAGACGACCCAGTCCGGATGGACCTGCCAGCCGTAGAGGCGCGCAAGGCGCTCGACGAGGGCATCGCGCAGCTCCGCCGGCGGGGCGCTGTACCCGAAAATGCCGTGCTCGAGCCGGCGCCGCATCGCCTCGAGCACCGGGGGCGGCGCGCGGAAATCGGTATCCGCCACCCAGAGCGGAATCACATCGCCCGGGTAGCGGTCCCAGCGCGTGCTCCAGGTGCCGCGCCGCTCGGTCGGCGCGTCGAAAGCTGCGTTCGGATGCGGCTTCATTTTTCGCTTGTAGCACAAATAAAAACGCCGGGGCGCGCCCGGCGTTCGAAGGTCCTGCCGCGGCTCGCTACTTCGTCGCTTTCCCTTCTTCTTGTTGGTCGCCGCCGGTCTTGCCTTCCTCCTCCTCCGCACCCAAGCCCTTCAATGGATCTTCCTCGAGCCGGTTCATGCTGTCGTCCACCTGCTCGGTCTCGACCGCGTGCTGCTGGCTATTCAGGTATGCCGGGAACCAGGTCGCGAGCTGCGGGACGAACAGGACGATCGCGATCGCAATGACCTGCAGGATCATGAACTCGAACATGCCCTTGTAGATCGTGCCGAGCGACCACTCCTTGACCACCTGCTTGAGGTAATACGCCGACATCGCCACCGGCGGCGAGAGGTATGCGGTCTGCATGGTCACCGCGACAAGCGCGCCGAACCAGACGAGGAACAGGTCGGGCGGGATGCCGAAGCTCTCCGAAAGCGCCGGCTTCAGCGCGTCGACCACCGGGTAGAAGATCGGCAGGAAAACCAGGATGATCGCGGGCCACTCGAAGGGCCAGCCGAGCAGGAAGAGGAGGAAGAGCACGATCACCAGCATGATGAGCGGCGGCACCGGCAGCGAGGTCATGTATTCGGTGATCCAGGTGGCCGTGCCCAGGCGCGCGAACACGGCGCCGAAGATGTTCGAGGTCACCGCGAGGAGCAGCACCATGCTCGAGGTGAGCGTGGCGCTCACCACCGCCTGCTTGAGCGCCGCGAAGGTGAGGCGCCGGTACGCGACCGCGAGGATGAGCGCGCCAAGCGCGCCGATGCCGGCGGCCTCGGTCGGGGTTGCCAGCCCGGCGAGGATCGAGCCGAGCGTCGCGCCGATCAGCGCGGCGAGCGGCACCACGCCGATGATCACCTCCTTGATGATCGCCACGGGGTCGGTGACGCGCTCTTCCTTCGGCACCGGCGGGCCGAGCTTGGGGTTGATCATCGACCGGCCGATCAGGTAGACGACGTAGATCAAGGCGAGCAGGAAGCCGGGCCCGAACGCCGCCGCGTAGAGGTCGGCCACCGAGACGCCGAGCACCGGCCCCATCACGATCAGCATGACCGAGGGCGGGATGAGGATGCCGAGCGTCCCGCCCGCGGTGATCGTGCCGGCGGCGAGCTTCGCGTCGTAGTTGGTCTTGATCATGATCGGCCCGGCCATGATGCCGAGCACCGTGACCGCCGCGCCGACGATGCCCGTCGCCATGGCGAAGACGGCGGAGGTGAGGATGACCACGATGTAGAGCGAGCCGCGGATCGGCGCGAGCAGCATGCGAAAGGCGGCGAAGAGCCGCTCCATGAGGCCCGCCGCCTCGGTAATGAAGCCCATGAAGATGAAGAGCGGCACCGCGGCGAGCAGCTCCTCCTTCATCATGCCGATGGTCTGGAAGTAGGCGAGATCGAACACCGTCACGCCGAGGCCCGCGTAGCCGAAAAGGAGCGCGAGGAAAAGGAGCGTGAAGGAGATCTGGATGCCGATGAAGATCGCGCCGATCATCACGATCAGCATCACCAGGCCGAGCACGGTTTCGAGGGTCATATCTCGATCTTCTCCTTGTGCTCGAGCTCGACGCCGGTACGGACCGCGTAGACGCTCTTGATGGTCTCGGAAATGCCCTGGATGATCAGAAGGAGCGAGGCGAGCGGCACCACCGCCTTGTAGGGCCAGAGGAGCGGCCGCCAGGGCGTCTGCTCCGAGGTCTCGCTGATCGAGAAGGCGTACCAGGCCTCGTTCGCGCTCACGATGAAAAACACGATGAGCGCGGGGAAGAAAAGCGCGATGTACGACACCGAGTCGACCCAGCCCTTGGTGCGCGCGCTCCACTTGTCGTAGAAGAAGTCGGTGCGGATGTGCGCCCCCTTGTGGAGCGCAAAGCCCGCGCCGAGCATGAACACCGTGCCGTAGAGCATGTAGGTGATGTCGAAGGACCAGATCGTCGGCGCATTGAAGAGATAGCGCGAGATCACCTCGTAGCTCACCGCGAGCACGAGCGGCACGTTCAACCACGACACCCAGGTGCCGGTGGTGTCGCTGAACTTGTCGATCATCCGCACGAAGCGGATGAGCCCGGAAGTAGGCTCAGCCATGCTGCGACTCCTGCGACGAGACTTTCAGGTCAGAATTCAGGTCAAAAAAGGGAGGGGGCGAACCCGCCCCCTCCCTGGTGCTCCCCCTGCCGCTATTTCTTCTTCGCCGGCGCGGCCGGCTTGGCGCCGCCTTCCGGGAAGTAGTAGTTCGCCGCGAACGAATACGGCGGGAACATGAAGCGCTTGGCCGGCACCACGAGCGCGGCGTAAGTGCGCTGCGATTCCAGCGTCTTCTTGAAGAACGGGCTCTTGGCCGACTCCTCCTTGGCGATCACGTCCCAGGTCTTGAGGAATTCGATCAGGATGTCGGGCGGCGTGCGCAGGATGCGGACGCCATGCTTCTCCTGCATCTCCTTCATCGCCTCGGCGTTCTGCTTCTGCCACTTCGCCCACCAGATGAGGAATGCCTCGTTCGACGCGGACTGGATGATCTCCTTGTGCGTCTGCGAGAGCCCTTTCCACACGTCGCCATTGATGACCAGCTCGCCGATGGTGGTGTTCTCGTGCATGCCGGGCGTGTAGTGGTACTTCCAGACGTTGTGGAAGCCGAGGCGCAGATCCTCCACGCCGCCCACCCACTCGGCGCAATCGATCACGCCGCGCTGGGCGGAGGGGATGATCTCGCCGCCCGGCATGTTGACCGTCTGCATGCCCATGCGCTGAAACACTTCGGCCGCCATGCCGGTCTCGCGGCACTTCATGCCCTTGAAGTCGGCGAGGTTCTTGATCGGCCGCTTGAACCAGCCGAACGCCTGCGGGCCCGAGGGCAGGATGGGCAGGACGTGCAGGTTGAGCTTCAGCTCCTTCTGATAGAAGTCGTCGTAGAGCTCCAGACCGCCGCCGTGGTACATCCAGCCCATGACGTCGATGAAGTCCATTCCGAACGTGCCGCCGGGGCCGCCGGTGAAAAGGATCGAGGCCTTGTTCTTGCCGGTCCAGTAGCCTGCCCAGGCGTGCGCGCCATCGAGCACCTTCTTGTGCGTGGCGTCGAGCACCTCGAATGCGGGCACCACCTGGCCGGCGGGCATCGTCTCGATCTTGAGCGAGCCGCCCGAAATCTTCTGCACCCGGTCGGCGAAGTAGGTGAAGTTTTCATAAAGCGTGAGGCTGGCAGGCCAGGTGGCCTGCATTTTCAGGGTGGTCTGGGCTTGCGCGGCCGGGGCGACGAATGCCGCCGCGCACGCGAGCGCAGCCAACGAACGGGCAATCTGCTTCATGACTCTCCTCCTCCCAAAGTTGAGTTCTGCAGTGCGAAATCAGGGTACACGCTTAGCCGTGTCCCGGTCAACGAACCGCCACGGGGCGCTCAGTCCAGACGCGCGACGATGCCTTTCAAGGTCGCCTGCGGCGCGGGGTAGCGCTCGAGCACCAGGGGGTCGTGCCCGGGGATGATGCAGTCGGCGGAGCCGGCGAGCTCCCCCAGGCGCGCATAGCCCTCGACCATGTCCGCGACGCTGTAAACGATTGGAAAAGGCCGACTTTGCTCCATGTTGGCGTAGAAATGCGAGGCATCCGAGGCGAGCACCACGTTGCCGCGGCGGGTCGAGACCCGAACGACCTGCAGCCCCATGGTGTGACCGCCGATCAAGTGGACCGAGACCCCGGGCGCGATTTCGGCGTCGCCGTCGTGGAAGCGCACGCGCCCCGCATACACGCGCCGCACCATGCCGACGACGTCCTCCACCTCGAAGGCGCCCTGGAACACGGGCTGCGTCATGTGGCGCCCGGTCGCGTAGTTCATCTCCAGATCCTGCAGGTGCAGCGTGGCGGCCGGAAAGAGGTCGAAATTGCCGACGTGGTCGTAGTGAAGGTGCGTGATGACCACATCCTTCACCGCTTTCGCGTCCACGCCCAGCAGCTTCAATCCCTCGGTGGGGCAGCGCAGGTGGTCGCGCTTGCGCTTTGCCGCCATCGCCGCCGAGAAACCCGTGTCCACCACGATCTCCCGGCCCGCATTTGTCCCCGCCTCGCGGATCAACCAGACGAAGTAGTCGAGCGGCATCGGTCCGTCATGGGGATCGCCGCCAATAAAGTTTTCGGAGGCGCGCCGCGCATGATGCGCGTACTTGACCGCGTAGACCTCGTATTGCGGAGCGCTCACTTGAGCGTCACCCGCGCGAGCTTGCGCTTGCCGACCTGGATCAGGTGGGATTGGCCTTTCGCGAGCCGCAAGCCGCGATCGGAGATCTTGTCGCCGTCGATCTTCACGCCGCCCTGCTCGATCAGGCGGTTCGCCTCGGAAACGCTGGGCACGAGATCGGCGCGCTTCAAGACCTGCGCGATCACCACGTCCGCCTCGGCGATGGCGAGGGAGAGCTCGGGAATCTCGTCGGGAAGCTGGCCTTCCCTGAAGCGAGCGTTGAAATCGGCGGCCGCCTTCTCCGCGGCGGGCTTGCCGTGGAAGCGCGCGACGATTTCCGTGGCGAACTCGAACTTGATGTCGCGCGGATTCGCCCCTTCGGCGACGGCGCGCTTCTTTTTCTCGAGCGCGCTCATCTCCTGGAACGAGAGCAGCGTCAGGTAGCGCCACATGAGCTCATCCGAGATGCGCATGAGCTTGCCGAAGATTTCCTGTGGCGGCTCGGCGATGCCGATGTAGTTGCCGAGCGACTTCGACATTTTCTCGACCCCGTCCGTGCCTTCCAGGAGCGGCATCGTCAGGATGCACTGCGGCTCCTGCCCCCAGTCCTTCTGCAGCTCGCGGCCGACCAGCAGGTTGAATTTCTGGTCGGTGCCGCCGAGCTCGACGTCGGCCTTCATCGCCACCGAGTCGTAGCCCTGCATGAGCGGATAGAGCAGCTCGTGCACCGCGATCGGCTGCTGGCTCTTGAAGCGCTTGGCGAAGTCGTCGCGCTCGAGCAGGCGCGCCACCGTGTAGCGCGCGGCCAAACGGATCATGCCCTCGGCACCGAGCTTGTCAGACCATTCGGAGTTGAATAGCACCTGCGTCTTGCCCGGGTCGAGGATCTTCGACATCTGGGCCTGGTAGGTCCTCGCGTTCTCGAGGATCTGCTCGCGCGACAGCGGCGGCCGCGTCTGGTTCTTGCCCGTCGGGTCGCCGATCATGCCGGTGAAGTCGCCGATGAGGAATTGAACCTGGTGGCCGAGCTCCTGGAAGTCGCGCAGCTTGTTGATGACCACGGTATGCCCGAGATGCAGGTCGGGCGCGGTGGGATCGAGGCCGAGCTTGATGTTGAGCTTGCGGCCGGTGCGCAGCTTGCGCACAAGCTCCTCCTCGACGATCAGCTCGTCGCAGCCGCGCTTGATGCGCGCGAGGGCCTCGCCGGCGGAGTCGTTTTGCGGAACCATTTCCTTGTTGCGCCCTCGGGATTCTTTGCTAGACTGCCGCAGGGGATTGAAAACCAAGGGATTCTAGCCGATCCATGAAGGATCACGCGCGCTTGAAACGCGCCGCGGCGCTCGCCGCTTTCGCCGTCTTCGGCACCGTGGCCGCATTCGCCTCGATCGCGCCCTCCGGGGATGCGACGCTGCTGGTCGCAAAGACCGCCGTGAGCGAGACGCTCGCCGCGCCGGCGGTGCTGCTGCCCGCGCCGACGACCTATGTGCGCGAGGCGCGCTTCGCGCAAGGCGACACCATCGGCAGCCTGCTCGCGCGGCTTGGCATCGCCGATGCGGATGCCCGCCTGATCCTGAAAGCGCGCGAGACGCGGCTGCTGCGCCCCGGAAGCACCGTCACGGCGCAGACGCGCGCGGGCGAGCTGGAAGGCGAGCTCGTCTGGCTGCAGTTCCTGTCGCGCGACACCGTCGTGCGGTTCGAGCGCGTCGCCGACAAGCTCGTCGCAAGCGAGCAGCGCGCTCCCCTCGCCGTGCAGCAGGAGCTCAAGTCGGCCGTCGTGCACTCCTCGCTTTTCGCGGCCACCGATGAAGCAGGCATCCCCGATGGGGTCGCCCTGCAGCTTGCGGACATCTTCGGCGGCGAGATCGACTTTCACCGCGAGCTGCGCTCCGGCGACCGCTTCACGGTTCTCTACGAGATGCTCACGCTGGAAGGGCGCCCCTTGCGCGCCGGCCGCGTGCTGGCTGCCGAGTTCGTCCGGCAGGGACGGACGCTGCGCGCGGTCCGTTACGGCGAGGGCTACTACGCCCCCGGCGGTAAAAATCTTCGCAAGGCGTTCCTGCGCTCGCCGCTCGAGTTCTCGCGGGTGAGCTCGGGCTTCGGCCTGCGCATGCACCCGTTCATGAAGTCGTGGCGCGCCCACCAGGGCATCGACTACGCGGCGCGCGCCGGCACGCGCGTGCGCGCGGCGAGCGACGGCGTCGTCGAGTTCGCCGGCCGCCGCGGCGGCTACGGCAACGTCATCGTGCTGCGCCACCAGGGTCAGTATTCGACGCTCTATGGGCACCTGAGCGGCTTCGCGCACGGCATTCGCGCCGGCGCGCGCGTCGTGCAGGGCGACACGATCGGCACGGTCGGCCAGACAGGCTGGGCCACGGGCCCGCACCTGCATTACGAGTTCCATGTCGGCGGCGTCGCGCGCAATCCGCTCTCGATTGCGCTGCCCGCCGCCGCGCCGCTCGAGCTGCACGAGCTGAATGCCTTCCGCGCGTATTCCGCGCCGCTCGTCGCCCAGCTCGACCTCTTCGCGCGCATTCCCGTCGCCTCGCTGGACTCGAATTTCGAGTAATGCCGGCGCTCTACATCGGCCTGATGTCGGGCACGAGTCTCGACGGGGTCGATGCGGTGCTTGCGCAGTTCCCCGGCCGGCGCGTCCGCGTCCTCGACTCGAGCCATATCCCTTTCGGGAGCGACCTGCGGCGCGAGCTTTTTTTGCTGAATTCTTCCGGGCAAGACGAAATCCACCGCTCGGCCCGGGCCGGCATCGCGCTCGCGCGCCATTACGCGATGGCGATCCGTAAGCTCCTGGCCCGGTCCGGAAAGCGCGCAAACGCCATTGCCGCAATCGGCTGCCATGGCCAGACCATCCGGCATCGCCCGGCCCTTGGCTACACGACGCAGATCGGCAACCCGGCCCTGCTCGCCGAGCTGACCGGAATTCGCGTCGTCGCGGACTTTCGCAGCCGCGACGTCGCCGCGGGCGGCCAGGGCGCGCCGCTCGCGCCGGGGCTGCATGCCGCCTTTTTCGCCTCCGCGCGCGAGGACCGAGCGGTGCTAAACCTCGGCGGCATCGCCAATCTCACGCTGCTCCGGCGCGGCCGGCGCATCCTCGGCTTCGACAGCGGACCCGGCAATTGCCTGCTCGATCTCTGGGCCGCGCGTCACCTGGGGACGCCCTTCGATCGCAACGGCCGCTGGGCCGCCGGCGGCAAGGCGGACAGGAAGCTGCTGAAGACGATGCGCGCCGCGCCCTACTTCGCCGAGCCGCCGCCGAAGAGCACGGGCCGCGACCTTTTCAGCCCGTCCTGGCTCACCGGCAAGCTCAAGCGCGGCATGCGGGCGCGTGACGTCCAGGCCACGCTGCTCGAGCTGACCGCGCGCTCCGTGGCGGAAGCGCTGGCACGGCACGGCCGCGGCGTGGAGCGGGTCATTGCATGCGGCGGTGGAGTGCGAAACGGCGCGCTGATGACGCGACTCGCGGAGCTGATTGCCCCCGCGAAGCTTGAATCGAGCGAGCGCCACGGAATCGATCCGCAGCTCGTGGAGGCCACGGCCTTCGCGTGGCTCGCCATGCGAGCGCTCGAGGGCGCGCCGGGGAACATTCCGGCAGTGACGGGCGCGCGCGGACCGCGCGTGCTGGGCGCGGTATATCCGGCCTGAAAAGCAGGATCCCGCTTTCGCGGGGACGGCGGCTAGACCGAGAAGGAAGAGCCGCAGCCGCAGGTCGACTGGGCGTTCGGATTCTTGATGACGAACTGGGCGCCCTCGAGACCTTCGCTGTAGTCGATCTCGGCGCCGACCAGGTACTGGTAGCTCATCGGATCGATGAGCAGCTTGACGCCGTTCTTTTCCATCACGGAGTCATCCTCGTTCTGCAGCTCATCGAACGTGAAGCCGTACTGAAAGCCCGAGCACCCGCCGCCGGTGACGAAGACGCGGAGCTTGAGGTCCGGGTTGCCTTCCTCGTCGATCAGCTGCTTGACCTTGTTGGCGGCGCTGTCCGAGAAAACGAGCGGCGCCGGCATTTCCGTGACTGCGTTCATGGTTATTCCTATTTTGCGACTTTGAGCTCGACGCCCTTGACTTCGGCCGAATGGTGCACGAGACGGCCCTCGATCACGGCGCCCTGCTGGATTTCGATGCTCTTGTAATGCACGTCCCCTTTGACCCGGGAATTGGGCTGCAGTTCAAGGGTTTCCCGCGCGTCCACGGGCCCGTTGATCATGCCGTTGACTACGATGTGCGCGGCCTGAACTTCGCCATCGATGCGCGCCTGCTCCGAGACGACGAGGGTGCCCGGCTGATCGGGAAGCGCGGCGACGTTGCCGCGCACGGCGCCGTCGACGCGCAGGCCACCGCTGAAAAAGACGTTGCCTTCGATGCGCGTAGTGGCGCCGATCAGGCTGTCGATCCGGTTCTGCGGCTTGCTCTCCTTGCGAAACATCGGTATTCGCTCCTTCATTGCAGCGTTGCGATCCGGGTGGCCTTGGCGTCGGCGCCAGCGCCTTCGTAGACCCGCACCTGCACGCTCTTGACCTTGGCCTTCGGACTCACCCGGAAAGCCCCTTCGGCTCTCTGGAAGTGCTTGAAACTCAACCGAAATGCCGCCGATTCGGGCTCCCCGACCCCAGGCACCATGATCATAGCATCCCGCCCGGATTCCGTCAGAGTGACCACCAGCTCCAAGCGTCCCTGGAACTCGCGCCCGCGGCGCGGGCCGGCGGCAAGCAGCAGCACGCGGTAGTGGTATTCGCCGGGAATCACGTCGGGCTCGACCTTGAAGCGCAGGATCGAGAGCGGCGCCGCGCTGGCGTTCTCGGAAGACAGCATGCTCTCGAAGATCGCCAATTCCTCGCGCAGCCGCGCGTTGTCCTGCTCGAGCGAGCGCATCTGCTGCGCGAGCTTCTGCTGAGCGGTGCGCTCGATCGAGATCTTGCTGTCGGCCGCGTTGGTGGCCGCGCGAAGCCGGGAAAGCTCGTCCTTCGCTGCGGCCGCCTCGCGCCGCGCGGCGAGGAGTTCCTCCTCGACTTCGCTCCGATCGAAGCCCGCGAAGCGCCGCCCGGCGTCATACATCCATGCGGCGAGCGCCGCAGAGAAGGCGAGCAGCACGGCGAGGCCGAGCCAGCGCAGGTACCACGGCATCTGGGTCCGCACCGCCACCTTCGGCGCGGCGATGCCGAAGCGCTGGCGTAGCTTCCAGAGACGGCCGGCCACGCCGCTCGATCCTTAGGGAACCACCGGAACGTCTTCGAGGCCCATGGTTTCGGGCAGCCCGAACATGAGGTTCATGTTCTGCACCGCCTGGCCGGACGCCCCCTTCATCAGGTTGTCGATCACGGAAAGCACGACGAGGGTGTCGCCGCCATTGCCTGTCTGCCGGGGACGATGCAGCGCGATGCGGCACATGTTGGCGGCTCGCGCCGAGCGGGTATCGGGCTGGCTGCCCGGCGGCATGACGTCGACAAAGGGCTCGTTCGCATAGCGCTTTTCGTAGAGCGACTGGAAATCCATTTCCCTGGTGACGCGCGCATACAGGGTCGCCAGGATGCCGCGAATCATCGGCACGAGGTGCGGCGTGAAGACGAGCCCCACCTCGCGCTTGGCGAGCAGACCCAGGCACTGGCGGATTTCAGGCCAATGGCGGTGGCCGCCCATGCCATAGGCGGAGAAGTTGTCAGACACCTCGCCGTGCATGAGATGGAGCTCGAGCTTCCGCCCTGCGCCCGAGACCCCCGATTTTGCGTCGGCGATGAGGTGATCGAGGTCGGCCGCGCCCGCCTCGACCAGGGGCAGCAGGCCGAGGATCACGGTGGTCGGATAGCAGCCCGGATTCGCGACGAGGCGCGCGCCGCGGATCTGCTCGCGATTGACCTCGCACAGGCCGTAGACGGCCTCGGCGACGAGCTCCGGCGCGGCGTGCTTCATCTTGTACCAGCGCTCCCACTCGGCGATATCCTTCAGGCGGAAATCGGCCGAGATGTCCACGACGCGGGCGCCTGCGTCGAGGAGGCCGCGCGCCTCGCCCATCGCCACCCCGTTTGGCGTGCCGAAGAAGACTACGTCGCATTTTTTCAGCGCCGTGTCGTCGGGCTGCGTGAAGGCCAGCGCTACGCGGCCGCGCAGGCTCGGAAACACCGCGCTCACCGCCTTGCCGGCTTCCTGCCGAGAGGTTGCCACGGCGAGCTCGACCTGCGGATGGCGAGCGAGCAGGCGCATCAGCTCCACGCCGCTGTAGCCCGTCCCGCCCACCACGCCCGCCCTGATTTTCTTCATCGCTATCGCCCCGCTTGCCTGAAAACAAAAAAGCCGCCCGGAGGCGGCTTTTGTTCGCTGGGACCGGAGTTCCGGCCGTTATCGTTTCGAGTACTGCTTGCGCCGCCGCGCCTTGTGCAAGCCGACCTTTTTTCGCTCCACTTCTCGCGCGTCCCGCGTCACGAGGCGCGCCGCGCTGAGCGCAGCCTTGAGGCCCGCATCATACTCGATCAGCGCGCGCGCAAGGCCGTGGCGCACCGCGCCCGCCTGGCCGTTCTCGCCGCCGCCGTGAACGTTCACGGTGATGTCGAAGGTCGTCTGGTTCTTCGTCACTTCGAGCGGCTGGCGCACGATCATACGCCCGGTCTCGCGCGCGAAAAACTCGTCCATGGGCTTGCCGTTCACGAGGAACTGGCCCTTGCCCGTCTTGAGGAACACGCGCGCGACCGCGCTCTTGCGCCGTCCCGTGCCGTAGTAATAGTCGCCGACCATGGATTAGAGCTCCAGTGCCTTCGGCTGCTGCGCCGAATGCGGATGAGTGCCGTCCTTGTAGATCTTCAGTTTCCTCAGCATCGCAAACCCGAGCGGCCCCTTGGGCAGCATGCCCTTGACGGCCTTCTGCAGCACGCGCTCCGGATGCCGGGCCTGCATCTTCGCGAACGGGGTCGTCTTGATGCCGCCCGTGTACCCGGTGTGGTGGATGTACTGCTTGTCCGTGCTCTTCTTGCCGGTCACGCGCAGCTTGGAAACGTTGACCACCACGATATAGTCGCCGGTGTCCACGTGCGGCGTGTATTCGGGCTTGTGCTTGCCCCGGAGGCGCATGGCGATCTGCGAGGCAAGGCGTCCAAGCACCTTGTTCTGCGCATCAATGACGAACCAGCCATGCACGACCTGGTCCGCCTTGGCGGTATATGTTTTCATGCTCGCGTAGTTCTCAGGAGTTTCCTGCGGCTGCTAGAGTAAAGCCCGCAATTGTACTCTAAATACTTTCGTCGATTCAAGGAGTTTCCATGGAATGCACGGTGCGCTGGGGCGACGGAATGACCTTCCTGGCCGAGACGGGCAGCGGCCATCTCGTTGCCATGGACGGAGCCCCGGAGGGCGGCGGCCGCAACCTTGCGCCGCGCCCGATGGAAGTCGTCCTCGCTGGCGCCGGGGGCTGCACCGCCTACGACGTGGTCGTCATCCTGAAGAAAAACGGCCAGGAGGTCACCGGCTGCGAGGTCCGGCTTTCGGCCGAGCGCGCGGCGAGCGATCCCAAGGTTTTCACGCGGATCCACTACCACTTCCTGGTGCGCGGCCGGAACCTGAAGAAGAACCTCGTCGAGCAGGCGGTGCGGCTGACGCACGAGAAGTACTGCTCGGCAACGGCAATTCTCGGCAAGACGGCCGAGATCACCAAGGACTTCGAGGTCGCCGAGGAGACCTAGAACCGGTACGCGACGGTGGTCATCACCTTCGCCATTGCTCGCATTGCCAATTTCAGCGGTTCAGGCATCTCGGCCGCGCCGAGGGCCATCGCGCTCTGCCGGTGCTTCGCCTCGTCCAAGCGCATGCCCTCGACCACCGCACGCGTTTTCGCGTCCTCGGCGCAAAGCCGCTCTAGGTGCCCCGTGAGGTGCTCTTCGACCTGGCGCTCGGTCTCGGCGAGAAAGGCGAGGTTCCAGCGGTCGCCCAGGGCACCGGCCGCGGCACCCAGCACGAAGGCGCCCCCATACCAGAGCGGATTGAGCAGGCTCGGGCGCCCGCCCAGCTCTTCGATCCTCTCGGCGCTCCAGGCTAAATGGTCCTGCTCCTCGCGCGCGGCACGCTCGAGCGCTTCGCGGTTCGACTCGCTTCGGACGGTCAGGGCCTGACCCTGGTACAGGGCCTGCGCGCAGACCTCGCCGACATGGTTCACGCGCATGAGCGCGGCGGCATGCGCGCGCTGGCCCTCGGCGAGCTCCGCCTCGGGCACGCTCTCACCGGGCGACGGGCGAGCCGCCTCATGCACCCCCGCGACCGTGCGCAGCGCCGCGTCCAGGCCAAGGATCAGCCGGTCGACCGGGTTCATGCGAAAAGTATAGGCGAAAAAAAACGGGCGTCTTGCGACGCCCGTTTGGTATTTCTTTCTAAGCGGTGGGTTGCTTAGAACTGGTGGCGCATCGTAACCGCCCACAGTCTCGGATCGGCTCCGAGGGGAACGGCCACGTTCGCGACACCCAGGCTGGTGTTGGTAAAGAAGTTGTAGTTCGCAGCCGCCTGGTTGTTGATGCGCGCGTAGGTGAGCGCGACCGACGTACGCTTCGAGAGATCGTAGCCGTACGAGAG
>DATAID010000025.1:0-25530 GCA_036262835.1 Burkholderiales bacterium
CGTGGTGCACGAATGGGACGACGAGCTCGCCGGCGAGGCCATGCCCGGCGGTCCGGTGGTGCTGTCGTGGGACGCGCTCGCGGCCGCGTCGGACATCAACGTGGTGATCCACGAGTTCGCGCACAAGCTCGACATGCTGAACGGAACGGCCGACGGCGTGCCCCCGCTCCATGTCGGCATGGATCGCAAGGCGTGGATCGCGGCCTTCGACAAGGCCTACGAGGGATTCTGCGACGCCGTCGATCGCGACAAGGACACCTGGCTCGACCCCTATGCCGCCGAGCACGTCTCCGAATTCTTCGCCGTGACCAGCGAGGCGTTCTTCCGCGAGCCGCGCGAAACGCGCCGGCGCTATCCGGACGTCTACGACCAGCTGCGCCTCTTCTATCGGCAGGACCCGGCGGCATAATCGCCCCATGAACGCTACGCAGATGTACGACGCGCTCACCGACGGCCGCCGCAAGTACGTGCGGGTCGACGAGCTGTGCTACCGCGCCGCCGAGCGCTTCCCCGGCGTGCTGCCGAACGCCGACGACCTCGCCGCGGAGGCGCCGCGCCTGCAGAAGGACAAGCGCGGCCTCGAGAAGGCGGGCAGCCTGGATCTTGGCGGCGCGCGCGTGCACCGCGAAGGCAAGGCGGCAGTGGTCACGATGCACAACCCGCGCTTCCTCAACGCCGAGGACGAGAGCACGCTCGAGCCGCTCGAGGCGGCGATCGATGTCGCCCTCCTGGACCGCAAGAGCGAGATCTGCGTGCTGCGCGGCGCCACGGTCACCCATACGCGCCATGCGGGCAAGCGCCTCTTCGGCGCCGGCATCAACCTCACGCACCTCTACCAGGGAAAGATCCGCTACCTCTGGTACCTGATCCGCGACTTCGGCTTCGTCAACAAGATCTACCGTGGCCTCGCCCGTCCGGAGGTGCCGCCGGAAGAGGATTCGGTCGAGAAGCTCTGGATCGCCGCGGTCGAGGGCTTCGCGATCGGCGGGCACTGCCAGATCCTGCTCACGATCGACCAGGTGATCGCGGCGGACAACGCCTACATGACGCTCCCGGCGAGGAAGGAAGGCATCATCCCGGGCGCCGCCAACCTGCGCATGGCGCGGCACGTCGGCGACCGGGTGGCGCGCCAGGCGATCCTCGCCGAGCGGCGCCTCGATTGCGCGAGCCCCGAAGGCCGGCTCATGTGCGACTACATCGTGACATCCGAGGCGATGGACGCCGAGATCGACCGGCTCGTGAACCACATCACCGGCGCGGGCATGGTGAGCGCCGCGGGCAACCGGCGCGCGCTACGGATCGGCGAGGAGCCGCTGGACGAGTTCCGGCGCTACTTCTCGGTGTACACGCGCGAGCAGGCGCAATGCCACTTCAGCCCCGCGCTCATCTCGAACCTCGAGCGAAACTGGGACGCCAAGAACCGCCGGGGCTGATCAGCCGAGCAGGAAATCGCGGACGATCTTGATCTGGTCGGCGTGCATGAGGGTCGGCGCGTGGCCGATGCCGGCGAGCTCGACCACCTTCGCCTTGGGGCCGCGTCCGGCCATCTTTTCGCAGGTCTCGCGCGTAAGAAGGTCCGATTGCGCGCCGCGAACCACCAGCGTCGGGCAGCGCACCGCGTCCCACAGCGGCCAGAGCTCCATGTCCTTCTCGGGCATCGTGGCGCGGAAGGGCTCGGCGAGCTTGGGGTCGTAGTGCACGCGGAACGACCCGTCCGGGTTTTTCCGCATCACGACTTCGGTGAGAAAGCGCCACTCCGCGTCGGTATGCGGCCCGAAAGGCGCGCTTACCGTGCGCACGTACTTCTCCGCCGCCTCGATGTTCGGAAAGGCCGGCGCCTTGCCGACATAGCTCGCGATGCGCTCGAGCGACACCTTGGAGACGACCGGCCCGGCGTCATTGATGACGAAGCGCTGGATCGGCGTGTTTTGCTGCGCGGCGAGCGCGATGCCGATGAGCGCCCCCATCGAGGTGCCGACCCAGTGCACGCTCTCGACGTCCAGGCGCGCGACGAGCGTCACCATGTCCATCACGTACTGCGGCATCTGGTAGAGCATCGGATCGGGCAGCCAGTCCGAATCGCCGCGCCCGGCGACATCGGGGCAGACGACCCGGTACGCGTCGCTCATCGCCTCGGCAAGCGCGTCGAAGTCGCGCGCGCAGCGCGTGAGCCCGTGAACGCAGACGAGCACCTTCGCATTGGCCGGATCGCCCCACTCGAGATAGGCGATGCGATGCAGCCCCTTGGGCGAGGCGCACTGAACCGTTTTCTTCTTCGGCGTCATTTGTTTTCCCGGTCTCCTGTCCACTTTTCCACCATCTTGCCCTGCTCGATCGCCACGCCGCCCTTCGCGTCGTCCTTGTCCCACTCGGCCTCGACGCGCAGCTCCGGAAACTCGGCGCTCGCGGCGACGAAGGACGGAAACGGGATCCCCTTCTCGAGCGCGAAACGGTACTCGAGCCCCGCGGGCCCGTGGTGCTCGGTGTAGGGATCGACGTCGGGGTCGCGCACCAGCAGCCAGCGGACGCGCTCGCGGAACTCCTCGAAGCGGCCCGCGGCGCCGGTGACGCGGATGATCGCCGTGGCCGGCAAATCAGGACCCGTACTTGAACGAAAGCGACAGGCGCGTGCGGAACTGCGTGATTTTGCCGTTCTCCACCTTCACGTCGAGCTTGGTGACTTCCGCGATGCGCAGGTCGCGCAGCGACTTGGCGGCCATCTTCACCGCGTTGCGCGCGGCGTCCTCCCACGAATCCGGGCTCGTGCCGATGACGTCGGTGACCCGATAGACAGCGCTGCTCTCCTTGGCCATGTGCTCCTCCTAGAGCGGTGTGCGGGAGATTCCCGCGCAGCCATTATGGCCCTAGCGCAGCGCGTCGTGCCAGTAGCGGGGCCGGCGCTGCCGCTCGCCCTCGATTTCGAGATGGCCGTCCGCCAGGCGCACGCTGACCGCCCCATCGAAATCCGTCCGGAACACCGTCGAAGAAGAAAGCCGCGACAGAACGTCCGCGTGCGGATGGCCGAACCGGCTGCGGTATCCCACCGGGATGACGGCGGCGCCGGCGCCGACGGCGGCGAGGAATCCGGCGCTGGAGGAGGTGCGGCTGCCGTGGTGAGGAACGAGAAGCACCTCGGCGCGCAGCGCGGCGCGGTCGCGCTCGAGGAGCGAGGACTCCGCGAGGCGCTCGATGTCGCCGGTGAGGAGCATCGAGCGGCCGCCCGCGCTCACCTTGAGCACGCAGCTCAGGTTGTTGGACTTTTTCTGCTGATGATTGTCCGGATGGAGAATCGCGAAGGCGACGCCGTCCCAGCGCCAGGCATCGCCCGCCCGGCAGGGTCGCGCCTCGGGCGCGAGCGCGAGCAGCGGATGCGTCGGGACGAGCGAGGAGCGCAGCTCGCCCACCTCGAAGCTGGCGAGCACCGAGGCCGCGCCGCCCGAGTGGTCCAGGTCGTTGTGCGTGACGATCATCGCGTCCAGGCGCGCGAGGCCGAGCGCGCGCAGAAGCGGCGCAATGACGCGCTCGCCCGCGTCCGCCTCCGCGCCGAAGGCGGGTCCCGCGTCGTAGACGAGCGCGCGGTTGGCGGTGCGCACCAGCACGGCGAGTCCCTGCCCGACATCGAGCGTGGTGATCCAGGCTTCGCCCGGCGGCGGCGCCGGCGGCGGCAGCGCGATCGCCGGCAGCATGAGCGCGAGCCCGCCCAGCCGCCAGGGCACGCCGCGCGGCGCGAGCAGCCAGAGCACGCCCGCGAGCGCGGCGAGCGTTGCCCACAGGGCGGGCGCGTGCGGCTGCCAGAGGGCGCCCGGCAGCGTCGCGCACCACTCGAGAAATTCGAGCAGCCATTGCATCAGCCAGGCCGCGAGATGCAGCAGCGCGTCCCAGGGCAGCACCGCCGCGGCGAGCGCGAGCGGCGTGACGATCGCGGAGACGACGGGAATCGCGACCGCGTTGGCGAGCGGCCCCACCACGGAGACCTGCGCGAAGAGAAAAAGCGCCGCGGGCGCAAGGCCGATGGTGATCGCCCACTGGATGCGCAGCGCCTGCCGCCAGCCCCTTGCGTCCGGATCGGAGACCCAGAAAATCAGCGCCACGGCGCCAAAGGACAGCCAGAAGCCCGGCGAGAGCACCGCCCAGGGATCGAAGAGAAGCACGACGGCGAGCGCCAGCGCGAGCGTGCGCGCCGGCGCCGCGATGCGGCCGGACCAAAGCGCGAGCGCCACGACCGTCACCATCCAGAAGGTGCGCTGCGCCGGCACGGCGAAGCCGGCGATGAGCGTGTAGCCGAGCGCGCCCGCGATCGCCGCGAGCGCGGCGATCTTGCGCGCGGGCAGGAGGAGCAGCAGTCGCGCCGAGCGGCGCCACAGCGCCGCGGCAAGCCAGGCGAAGAGGCCCGAGACGAGCGTGACGTGCAGTCCGGAAATGCTCATGAGATGCGTGACGCCGGTGCGGTTGAAAAGCCGCCATTCCTCGGCACTGATCGAGCGCTGGTCGCCCACGGCGAGCGCGGCGAGGATGCCGCTCGCCGGGGTTTCACCGAGCACCTGCTTGAAGCGGTCGCGCACCGCTTCGCGGATTCCTTCGATTCGGTCCTGCACTGCGTTCCGGGAACCGAGCAGCTCCCCTCTTCCCCTCACGTAGCCGGTGGCGCCGATGCCGCGCTCGAGCAGCCACGCTTCGTAGTCGAAGCCGTGCGGATTGAAGCTGCCGTGCGGGCGGCGCAGCCGCACGCGCAGCCGCCAGCGCTCGCCGGGATGCACGGCCGCGGCGGGCGTCGCGGCGTCCTCCTCGGCGCTCGCGCTGCCGTACCAGGAAAGGAGGATTCTTTGCGGCAGCCGCGCTTCGGCCTGCTCGGGCTCGAGCTCGAAGCGCACGCCGCGCTCGCTCGTGGCGGGCAGGCTCGCGACGACGCCGACCACGGCGAGGTCCCTGCCTTCGAGCTCGGGTGCGAGCCGGTCGGCAAGGCGCAGGTGCGCCATGCCCAGCCCCCAGCAAAAGCCCAGGGCGAAGGCCATGGGGATTAAGGCTTTGGGCCTGAGAATCGAAATCAAAAGCGCCAAGGGAAAAATGCACAACCATCCCGCCGAAGGAAGCTGCGGCTGGAGCTGCAGCAACAGAACTCCGAGGGCGAAGGAAATGAGAGCGGGCGTCATCTAGAATGCCCAACGCGCGAGCGCCGCGGCCGCCGACCATGCCGAGAAAACATTTCCGCAAGTATCTGCCCGACGGCGAGCAGGTGCGCGCGCACTGGTCGATCGCCTGGCTGGGGCGCTGGCTGCACCACCCCAACCTGTGGCACCTGAACCGCGACTCGGTCGCGGGCGCGGTGGCCATCGGGCTCTTCGCCGGCCTCATTCCCGGCCCCTTCCAGATGCTCGGCGCGGCGCTACTCGCCATCCCGCTGCGCAGGAACCTGCCGGTCGCGCTCCTCGTCACGCTCTATACGAACCCGTTCACGATCGTGCCGATTTACCTGGTTGCCTATGGATATGGGCGGCTGCTTTTGGGAGGTTCAGATTCCCAATACGAGATAAAGGCCTTCGAATGGGACTGGGGAGACTGGATCGGCTCCGGCAAGGCCATGCTCGACTGGATGCTCTCGCTCGGGCCCGCGCTCGCCCTCGGCCTCGTCGCGCTCGCGTTCACGCTCGCCGCGCTCGGCTACCTCGCGGTGCAGTTGGGCTGGCGCGCCTACGTGCGCATCGCGTGGCGGCGGCGCGCGCAAAGGCGCGCCGCTGCCGCGCGAAAAGTGCTTTAGGATGACGCCGCGATGGACCACGGCTTCCTGATCCAGAGCTTCGTCTTCTTCGGCTCCGCCGTCGTGGCGGTGGTGCTCTCGCATCGCCTCGGCCTGGGCTCGGTCGCCGGGTACCTGCTCGCCGGCATCGCCATCGGCCCGTTCGGCCTGAAGCTGGTCGGCGAGGTCGAGGACGTGCGGCCCTTCGCCGAGCTCGGCGTCGTGTTCCTCCTTTTCGTGATCGGGCTGGAGCTCGAACCCAAGCGCCTGTGGCAGATGCGCGGCAAGCTTCTCTCCTTCGGCCTGTCGCAGGTCCTGGGCACGATTGTGCTCATCGGCGCGGTCGCCTGGATCGCCGGGATCAACTGGCGCGTGGGGGTGGTCGCCGGCATGGCGCTCTCGCTCTCCTCCACCGCGCTCGCCCTGCAGCCGCTCACCGAGCGCGGCGCGATCACGAGCCAGGGGGGCCGCTCGGTGTTCGCGATCCTGCTCTTCCAGGACATCGCGGTGATCCCGATGCTCGCGCTCCTGCCGGCCCTCGGCGGCGGGGCGAGGGCCGAGTTCTCCTGGAGCGGCCTGGGCTTCGCCGGCCTCGTCATCGCCGCGACGCTCGTCGGCGGCCACTTCCTCGCGCAGCCGGTGTTCCGCCACATCGCGCGCACGCGCCAGCGGGAGATCTTCACCGCCTTCGCGCTGCTGCTCGTCCTCGGCATCGCCTGGGGCTTCGAGTCGGCGGGCCTGTCGATGGCGCTCGGCACCTTCCTCGCCGGCGTGCTGCTCGCCGAATCCGAGTACCGCCACGAGATCGAGGCCGCGGTGGACCCGTTCAAGGGCCTGCTGCTCGGGCTCTTCTTCATCTCGGTCGGCATGGGCGCGGACTTCGGCATGCTGATGAAGCGCCCGTTCCTCATCCTCGGCCTGATCTTCGGCCTGTTCGCCCTGAAGAGCGCGGTGCTCTGGGTGATCGCGCGCGTCGCGAAGCTTCCCTTGAGCGAGCGGCCGCTCTTCATCCTGCTCCTCGCGCAGGGCGGCGAATTCGCCTTCGTGCTCCTCACCCTTGGCGTGCAGCGCGAGGTGCTGCCCGAGGAGACGGCGCACGCCATGACGCTCGCGGTCGCGCTCTCCATGCTGATGACGCCCTTCCTCCTCGTCTTCCACGACAAGGTGCTCGCGCCCCGCTTCGCCGACCAGGTGAAGCGCGCGCCGGACGCGCCCGAGGCGGGCAAGGTCATCGTCGCGGGCCTGGGCCGCGTCGGCCAGGTGGTGGCGCGCCTGCTAAACGCGGCGGGCTACCAGCCGACCATCCTCGACGACGACCCCGACCACGTCGAGGAGTCGCGGCGCTTCGGCTTTCGCGTCTTCTACGGCGATGCCACGCGCGTCGACCTGCTCGAGGCCGCGGGCGCGGCGAGCGCCGATTTCCTCATCATCGCGCTGAACGACCCGGATGCGACCACGCGACTCGCGCAGATCGCCGCCAAGCACTTCCCGAAGCTGCGCGTGATCGCGCGCGCGCGCGACATGCGCCACATGTTCGAGCTGCGCGACCTCGGCGTGGAATTCGTCGAGCGCGAGACCTTCCGCTCGGCGCTGGCGCTGGGCGAGGCGACGCTTGCGGCGGTGGCGGGCAACCCCGAGCGCGGCAGGCGCGCGGCGCAGAGCTTCGCCGACCACGACAACGTGGTCCTCACCAAGCTCTACGAGGTTCACCAGCTCGACCCGGACGCGCACGTCTCGGTCTCCAACGAGCTGCGCGACCAGTTCGCGCGCACGCTCACCGCCGACGAGGCGCTGGAAGCGCGCGCCGGCGGCGAAGCCGGCGAGCGCAGCGGCTAGCGACCCTGCTTTTACCGGCCCGGGCGGGGCCGGAGCGTTCCCTGGTCCAGCTCGAGCACACGCTCGGCGCGCGAGGCGAGCGCCGCATCGTGCGTGACGATCACGAAGGCGGTGCCGTGCGCGGCCGAGAGGCGCAACATCGCCTCGAAGACCTCGTCCGCGGTCTGGCTGTCGAGGTTGCCGGTCGGCTCATCGGCCAGCACGCAGGCGGGCGCGGTCACCATGGCGCGCGCGAACGCGCAGCGCTGGCGCTCGCCGCCCGAGAGCTCGCCCGGCAGGTGCGCCGTGCGATGGCCGAGGCCCACTTCCTCGAGCGCCTTGCGCGCGCGCTGGCCGGCCTCGGCGCGCTCCATGCGCCGGATCCAGAGCGGCACGGCGACGTTCTCCTCGGCGGTGAACTCGGGCAGGAGGTGGTGGAACTGGTACACGAAGCCGAGGGTTCGATTTCGAATTTCGCCTCTCTTGAATTCGGAAAGCTTGTTCATGCTCTGGCCCTGCACCCGCACTTCCCCGTCCGTGGGCACGTCCAGCCCGCCCAGCAGGTGCAGCAGCGTGGATTTTCCCGAGCCGGAGCGCCCGATGATCGCGACGCGCTCGCCCGCCTTGACCTCGAGGTCGATGCCGTGGAGCACGGGAACGGGGCTCGGCCCGAGATAGGTCTTTTTCAGGCCCCGGCAGCTGAGGATCGCGTCACTCATAGCGCAGGGCTTCCGCGGGATTCACGCGCGAGGCGCGCCAGCTCGGGTAGAGCGTCGCGACGAAGGAGAGCACGAGCGACACCAGGCCGATCGTGGTGACATCGCCCATCTGCACGTCGGAGGGCAGCTCGGAGATGTAGTAGACATCCTTGGCGAGGAACTTGAAGCCGAGCACGTGCTCGAGCGCCGGCACCACGGTGTCGATGTTGAGCCCGAGCAGCACGCCGCCCACCACGCCGATCAGCGTGCCGATCACGCCGATCACCGAGCCCTGGATCATGAAGATCTGGATGATCGAGCGCGGCGAGGCGCCGAGCGTGCGCAGGATCGCGATGTCGGCCTGCTTGTCCTGCACCAGCATGACGAGGGTGGAAACGATGTTGAAGGCGGCCACCGCGACGATGAGCAGGAGGATGATGAACATCACGCGCTTCTCGATCTCGACCGCGCGAAAGAAGTTGGCGTGGCTGCGGGTCCAGTCGGTCGCGAAGGTGTCGCGATCGAGCCTGGCCGTGATCTCGCGCGCGACGGTGCGCGCCTCGAAGAGGTCGTCGAGCCGCAGCCGCACGCCCGAGACCGCGTTGCCGAGCTGGTAGAGCTTCTGCGCATCCTCCAGAGAGATGAGCGCGAGGGCCGCGTCGTACTCGAACATGCCGACCTCGAAGACGCCGACGACGGTGAACTGCTTCAGCCGCGGGATGAGGCCCGCCGGCGTCACCTGGCCCTGCGGCGCGATCACCGCCACCTTCTCGCCGGTCGTCACGCCGAGCGCGCGCGCGAGCTCTGAGCCGAGCACGATGCCGAAGGAGCCCGGCTTGAGCGCGTCCATGCTGCCTGAGCGCATGTGCGTGCCGATGTCGGCGACGGTGGCCTCCTTCTCGGGCAGGATGCCGCGCACCACGCTGCCGCGCACCGCCTGGCCGGCCGAGAGCATCGCCTGCGCCTGCACGAAGGGCGCCGCGGCCTTGACGCGCTTGTCCTGCATCGAGGCCTCGGCGGTCTTCTCCCAGTCGGCGAGCCGGCCGTCGAAGCTCGAGATCTGCACGTGCGAGGCGACGCCGAGGATGCGTGCGCGCAGCTCCTTCTGGAAGCCGTTCATCACCGAAAGGACGACGATCAGCGCCGCCACGCCGAGCGCGATGCCCGCCATCGAGATGAGCGAGATGAAGCTGATGAAGTGATTGCGGCGCTTGGCGCGCGTGTAGCGCAGGCCGACGAGGAGTTCATACCGCACGGTGGGGCGAGAATACTACAATCGAACCAATGGATTACCGTTCCCAGCTCGCCGCCCTGCTCCGAAAGGAGCGCATCGCGCACATCGCGACCTTGCGCCAGGAAGCGCCGATGGCGGGCATGACGCTCTATCTCGCCTCGCCCGGGTTCGATGCCTTTTACGTGCACATTAGCCGGCTCGCCTGGCACACGCAGGACATGCTGAAGGACGCGCGCGTCGCCCTTTCCATCGCGGAAACCGATGATGGCCGCGCCGACCCGTTCACGCTCATGCGGGTGTCCATCCGCGGAGAAGCGGCTCAGATTCCGAACGACAGCGCGGAGAGCAAGGCGCTCAAGCCCGCCTGGCTCGAGCGCTTTCCGGAGCAGAAAATCAACTTCGAGCTCGCGGACTTCTCCTTCTGGCGCATCGTGCCGCGCGACGCGCGCTTCATCGCCGGCTTCGGCAGCATCCACAACCTCTCGGCCGCGCAGCTCGCCGAATGCTCGAAGTTCTGAGCGCGCCCAGGGTCGCGCTGGAGCGATGAGGATCCTCGGGGTCGACTTCACCTGCGCGCCGCGGCGGGCGAAGCCGATTGTTGGCGCCGTTGGTTTTCTGAAGGGAAGGCTTTTTCATCTGGAATCGTTACAACCCCTGTTCGATTTCAAAACCTTCGAACAATTCCTGCTCGAGCCCGGACCCTGGGTCGGGGGCTTCGACTTTCCCTTCGGCCTGCCGCGCGGGCTGGTGCGCGACTTGGGCTGGCCGAAACGCTGGCGCGCGCTCGTCGAGCTTTGCGGCGATCTGACGCGCCGGGAGTTCCGCGGCATCCTGGACGGCTATCGCGCGACGCGGCCTTCGGGCCGGAAATACGCGCATCGCAGCACCGATTTTCCCGCCGGATCGTCAAGCCCGATGAAGCTCGTCAATCCGCCCGTCGCGCTCATGTTCCACGAAGGCGCGCCGCGGCTGATCGATGCGGGCGTGCATATACCCGGACTGCTGGAGGGCGACCGGACGCGCATCGCATTGGAGGCCTATCCGGGGCTGCTCGCGCGCTCCATCCTCGGGCGCGTTTCATACAAGAACGACACGAAGCTGAAACAGACGCCTGAACGGCGCCGTGCACGTGCGCGGATCGTGGAAAATCTGAACATAAAGATGACCTACAGCCTACGAAAAACCCTGGTCGCGGACGCGAGCGGCGACTCGCTCGACGCCGTGCTCTGCGCCGTCCAGGCCGCCGGCGCGATGAAGAAGCGCAACTACGGCATTCCCGCCGGCATCGGCTGCGAGGGCTGGATCATCTCGGCGTGATGCTCTTCTTGAAAGGCCTCGGCTTCGGCTTCATCCTCGCCGCCACGGTCGGGCCGATGTGGGTGCTCTGCTTTCGCCGCACCGTCGCGCAAGGCCCGCTCGCCGGCTTCGTCTCCGGCATGGGCATCGCGGTGGCGGACGGCTTCTACGGCGCCGTCGCCGCTTTCGGCCTCACCGCGATCTCGGGCGTGCTGCTCACCCACAGCTTCTGGATCGGGATCGTCGGCTCTGCGTTCCTGCTTTATCTCGGGATGAAAACGCTTCTTTCGAAACCGGAAATCGAAAGCGAAAACGAAGCTTCCATCGGTTATTCGAACGCTTTTCTGTCGACCCTCGGCCTGACGCTTGCCAACCCGCCGACCATCCTCGCCTTCGCGGCGATTTTCGCCGGCCTTGGGCTCGTCTCGGACGCCGACTATGGAACCGCCTCGCTCATCGTCGCCGGCGTCTTTCTTGGGTCGGCCTCCTGGTGGATCATCCTCGCCGCAGGCGCCGGCTGGCTGCGGGCGCGCATGGGACCGGGCCTCGTGCGCGCGATCAACGTGGTTTCGGGACTCTCGATCCTCGGCTTCGCCGCCTGGCAGCTTCTAAGGCTTATCTGATCGTCCGTTTCGGCTATTTGCAGAAATTCGCAGCGAGATTGCTTATAACCGCTTCGCAAGTCGCGCTGTAAGTTTGTATAAAAAAAACTGGGGGATCCTTGAAGAAGATTTTTTCGCATCGCCGCGTGGCGATAGGCGTGATGCTTGCATTCGCGCCTGCTCTCGCGGGCGTCGCTAAATCGGCTTGGGCCGACGGCGGTTTTGGCAACGGTGGAGCAAGCGCAGGTTCCGACTCGACTACCGGTGCCGGCGGCACTGGCGATACCGGTCTCGGAGCCGGCGGCGGCGCAGGGGGTGGGGCCGGTGTCACCGGCGGCAATGGTGGCGGTGGCTTTCAGGCAGCTGGCGGCGCGGGGGGAGCATTCGCTGGCGCAAACGGAGCAGCCGGCGGGTTTGGCAATAATTCTGGTGGCGGTGGCGGCGGCGGCGGGGCGCACGGCGCGGTCGGGTCCCCACCCGGGGGATTGATCGGATTTTTGACGGGTGGTCGGGGTGGCGCGGGAGGCGACGGCGACATTGCGGGTGGAGGCGGCGGCGCAGGCGGATACGGCGTTGTAATCACCGGTGCGGGCGTCATTACCACCGTAGGCGATATTGCCGGCGGCCAAGGCGGCGCCGCAGGGACCTCACCGTTCGGCACCGGGGGAGCCGGAAGTGGAGGTATCGGGATCGCGTTCACGGCGCCCGGTGCCAGTTTGGTCAATTCCGCTTCGATTATTTCTGGTGGGGCTGGCGGAGGCGGCAATTCTTTTATTGCGAATGGTGCTGGTGGCGCAGGAATCGTCGGCAACGATCTGACGATCACCAATGGCGGCACGATCAGCGGCGGCCTTAGCGTGGGCGGAAGCGCGAATCCGCATTCCTTTGGCGCAGGTGGCGCCGGGATCGTTGGCAGCGGTCTGACGGTCGCCAACAGCGGCACGATCAGCGGCGGCCTTGGCGGCAACGGCGTCACCCGCGCCAATGCGATTACATTTACCGGCGGCATCAACGTGATTGAGTTGCAGGCGGGGTCGACCATTACCGGCAATGTCGTTGCCTTTAGTGCTGGCGACACGTTTCGTCTGGGTGGAAATGCAAACGGGACCTTTGACGTCTCCCTCATCGGGCCCACAGCGCAGTATCAAGGATTCGGCGTTTTCGAGAAGACCGGCGCCAGCACATGGACGCTGACGGGGACGACGACTGCCCTTACCTCGTGGACGATTAACGCAGGGACGTTGCAGATCGGCGCAGGCGGCGCAACCGGTAACCTCGGCACGGGGGCTGTGACGAACAACGCCGCTCTGGTTTTCGACCGATCCAATGCCATAACCGTGGCAAACGCAATCAGCGGCACGGGGACGGTGACGCAGAACGGCGCAGGCACGCTCACGCTGACGGGAGCGAATAGCTACAGCGGCGCAACCACGATCAACAGCGGCACGCTGCAGATCGGCTCGGGCGCCACGAGCGGCACCCTCGGTGCTGGCGCGGTGACCAACAACGCCGCTCTTGTGTTCAACCGGTCCGATGCAATTACCGTAGCGAACACAATCGGCGGGACAGGGACGCTGACGAAGAACGGGGGCGGCACGCTGACATTGACTGGGGCGAATACCTATAGCGGCGCGACGACGATCAACAGCGGCACACTCGCGATCTCGAACGACAACAATCTCGGCGACGCGTCAGGGCGTCTCACATTCGCCGGCGGCACGCTGCGCTTCGATTCGGCTATGAACAGCGCACGCCCAATCACGCTCGGCGGGGGCGGCGCCACTTTAGACACGAATGGCAATGCGATCACCTTGTCCGGGGTCGTTTCCGATGTCGGTACTCTTACCAAGATCGGCACGGGCACGCTCACGTTGTCCGGCGCGAACACATACGCTGGCATGACGAGCGTCAACGCCGGAACACTCGCCGTGAATGGTTCGATGGTAAGCATCACGACCGTGAACAACGGCGGTACGCTCGGCGGCAGCGGCACGGTCGGCGCGGTAAACGTGACGAGCGGCGGAATGCTCGCGCCCGGGAATTCGATCGGCACGCTGACTGTGAACGGGAACCTCACGTTCGCAGCGGGTTCAGTGTTCAGGGTCGAGACTGATGCGGCGGGCAATGCCGATCGCGTCAATGTCATCGGCGCCCCGGGCACGATCACAATCAACGGCGGCACGGTCGAGGTGCAGGCAGGTGCGGGAACGTACGCCCGAAATACGCAATACACGATCCTCAGTTCTACCGGCGCGACCACCGGCCAGTTCACAGCAGTGACGACCAACCTCGCGTTTCTTACGCCGACGCTCATCTACCAGCCGAACGCAGTGCTCCTCAATGTCGCCTCGGGCGCGACCATGAGCTACCCGACTGTAGCGACGACACGAAATCAGACCAGTGTCGCCAATTACCTGGATTCATTTGCGAACAATCCGGGCAATGCGACCGCGGCGAATCTCATTCAGCGGATCGACAACCTGTCGGCGCAACAAGCGCGCACCGCCTTCGACGGGCTCTCGGGCAGCTCGCACGCAAGCGCATCGCAGGTCAGCGGCGCGGTGAGCCGTATGCTGTCCGGGGTCGTCATGGGGCGAGCCGATGCGGCCGGCGTCGTCGGAGATCGGAGCGCGGGATTCCGGGGAGTGCAGGTAGCGAGGCTCGACCTGGAATCGTTCGAGCTGCCACGCGCGGCGATGAGCGACGCCTCGTTGCAGCTTGCGCAGGCCCAAGCCCCTTCGAGAAGGGCTCGCGCGGGCGAAGCGGGGTTCTGGGGTCAGGCGTTCGGCACGGGCGGGCGGATCGATTCGAACGGCAATGGGCCGAGTTCCAGCTACCGTGCAGCCGGCTTCATGGGCGGCTACGACCTTATGGTGACTCCGAACTGGCTCATCGGCGGCGCGCTCGGTTACACACCTACGCACTGGCATGCGGAGGTGAACGGCGCATCGGGTTCGAGCGGCCAGACCGAGACGCCGAGCGCCGCGCTCTATGCGCGCTACGCCACCGGGCATTGGCAACTGCGCCTGAACGCCGGGTATGCCGACCACAAGTTCGACACGACGCGGGACGTGACGATCGGCGCTGCGACGAGCCGACTGTCCTCGACCCACCATGGCCGTGAGTGGAGCGGGACCACCGAGATCGAATACGCGATGCCGATGGGCGGCTGGGAATTGCGGCCGCTCGCCGGCGTGCGCTATGCCAACCTGAGGGAGAAGGCCTTCACCGAAAGCGGCGACGCCGCAGCAGCGCTGTCCGTGAACGCGCGCACGACCGCGAATCTGAACGCGACGGCGGGGGCACGCCTCCTTCGCCCATTTGGGGGCGGCAGCGGAGGCTGGGAGTTCCGCGCTGCGGTCTCCCACCTGTTTGGCGACCGCGACTCACCGGTCAGCGCGCGGCTTGCGGGGCAGCAGGCGAGCTTCACCGCCGACGGTACGCCGCTTAAGCGTACCGCGCTGACGCTGGGCGCCGGCGTCGCAGGTACGATCAGAAAGAACTTGAGCGCCTTTGCTGACATCTCGTACGAAGCGCGCGGCTCGGGCCAGGACGCCTACGCCGTGACAGCGGGCTTGCGTATCGTCTGGTAATCAGCGGCAGACAGCGTAGGGATGCGGTTACGGCGGTCGGCGCAGGAGATCTGCTTCGGTCTTTGAGCGGACGTTAACTCGCGCCCGGCAGGAAATCGTCGAGCGGAACGCCGAAGCTGTTCAGCGCCCAGGACACGAGGTTGTACTGGCCGATGGTGAACACGGCGTCCATCATCTGCTCGGTCGAGTACTTCGCGGCGAGCGCGGCCCAGGTCTGATCGGAAACCACGGAATTCTCGTGGAGGTCGTCCACCGCCTGCAGCAGCGCGGCCTCGCCGGCGTTCCAGCCGGCCGCCGGCCCCTGCTTGACGCGCTCGATCTCCGCCTCGCTGATGCCGCTGCGCTTGGCGATCTCCACGTGCTGCGCCCACTCGTATTCGGCCTGGTTGAGCCAGCCGATGCGCAGGATCAGCAGCTCGCGCTCGCGCGGCGGCAGCGTCTGCTTGCGCAGGATGTGGCCGGCGAACACCGTCCAGCGCCGGGTCAGGTCCGGATGGTTCATCATCACGCGGAAGATATTCAGGTCGCGGCCGTCGACCCGGTTCTTGGCCGCGGTCTCGGCGTCCTCCGCGCTCAGCGTCTTCAGGTCGCGCATCGGGATGCGCTGCTTGCGCCTGGGCAGGTCTCGATTCATAGATGGGCGTGCCAGAGATAGTGCACCGCGATGCCGGCGGCGAGCCCGCAAACCACGAATGCCGCGATGCAGGCCACGAGCAGTTTGCCGACGTGAAACTCGGCTGAATAGCGCTCGACCTCGCGCACTCGCCGCAGGAGATCGATTTCCCTGACCGAGCCGTCCGCGTTGCGGAACGCTTCGAGCCCGATTTCAAGCTCGGTCGCGCGCGACGCGAGCGCTTCGCCTCGAAGAGTGCGGCTGTCGGGTTTCGCCATGGGCCGTGTACGGCAGAGTGTACGGCAGAGATTCTACAGTGCTGTGGATTTATGCAGTATATATACTTTACAAACCCATGGAAAAAGGTCAAGATACGCAGGACAGGCCGGTAGAAATTACGTCCCAGATGATTAGGGCTGGATGTCTTATCCCTTGGGCGTCGGAGATTCCCACTCAACTGCTGGAGGATGTGGCCGCTATTTTGAGTAGGAATTCGGACGCGCCAATTTCTATTGAGGGATGTAGAGAGGCGGTGTCTCTAGTTGTTTGGGCTTGTCTGGGAGACCGAGAATTCCTGACTCGACACCTTTCTTATGGGCAGCTTGAGCCTGAGTCCATATCAGCATTTCATTTACATAGTCGAAGAACTCTTCCTGTTGCTTCACAAGCTCTTTGCTTAGATAGCGCAGCGTAAAGTTTGTGTTCTTAGGAGTGAGTAGCGACGATTTCTTTGCATTTTCTTCCATGTCTATAAATGCAAAGCTTGTCTCTGTTGATATCCAATGGGAATGAGCGAATTGATTTCTGATTGTGAGACAACGGCGCAGTCCGCCTAAAGTCATTTCAAATTCTGTTCCCAAGCCCAAAGCGTGAAACTTATAGCGCCCTATGGCGTCAGCGACATCAAGGCGCTGCGTTTCGCCCCTGGTTCGAAACATTGCTTTGAAAAGTGCGTCATAGTCATCGTGGGCGGAATCGATGCAAGCGAATAGCCCGAACTCAAGTTCAGAATAACCGGCTACCATGCGGCCAATTCTCTGCGCTTCTTCTGGAAAATACGTTGTAAGGTTATAGAGCATGACTAAGCCATCCGATAAAACAAAAGTACCCTCGAAGCCGCCGAATATGCCTTTCGATGATGCGCTTCGTGTGCTCCTAAAAGCGAAGCCTCAGCACAAGGGAAGTAAGAAAAAGAAATTCGCTTAGGCCATCGTAATTATTGGCGGCTCTTCCGGATTGTCAGGATCTTCAAAATATTTGCCGCAACCGGCCGCCATGCAACGCCAACCGAACTGTTCAACTTTGAGAGGTGCTCGTTTATTTTTGGATATGCAGGCTGGGCAATATTTGCCCTTGCCATCGGGAGATTCATAAATGCCGCGCTTGTCATTCCAGACAAGATTGCCAATTGCGCCCGGAATTCCCTTTTCGTCTCTAAGTCGCTTTATCTGAGACTCAAGCTCTTGTATGTAGCTGGCCTCTTTGGGCCGTTGCTCCAAGAGCCGATCAGCTTCCGCTACAAGCGCATCCGCTTCCTTTGGAAGTTTTATTCCTTCCAGAGCTTTTGCGAGCGTACCCATAAGTCGTAGCCTCCCCCGAAAAGGAAAGCCTACGACAATAATTGTCCACAGTGGTTGACTAGCAGAACCAGCCTTACCTAAGGGAAATCCTTACACGCTTCAGCAGGAAAACGAAGCGCCTAATTAGCTTCAGGCGATTGTTGTCGCACAGTCCGCCGATAGGTCAGGCGCTTGCCTTTGATCTGGCCGAGGGCCTTGATAGCGCGGGCCTGATCCTCGACCCCTTGCGATGAGCGATTGGTGAAGCGGAAGTCAAATTCGTTGATATAGCGTTGCAGGTGCGCCTCAGAGACATGGTGATACGTCCCATAGAGGCCGCGCTTCAGTAGCCCGAAATAGCCTTCCACAGTGTTTGTATGCACCTTGCCGCGAGCGTATTCACCGATCAGGTGATTGACGGTCTCATGGCCCGCGAAGGTCTCAGTCAGATTCATGCTGCGATAGTGGCTCGCGGAGTCGGTGAAAACCTGGGCCTGCTTCGCAACGTGCGCTGTCAGAATCGGCTTCAGATTCTTGGAGTCAATGCGGGCGACATGGAAAGAGCGGGCCTTACCGTCGCGCTCGATCAGGGACACGATCTTGTGCTTATGCGTTGATCCAGCGCCGCGCTTCACGCCGGGACGGATATAAGCCTTACGGCCTTTCTTCCCGCCGTAGTAAGTCTCATCGATTTCCACAGGCCCGCCAGCGCCGCCCAGAGCGCCCGGATTGGCGTCTCTGAAGGCTTCGCGGATGCGATGGGACATGAACCATGCGGTCTTGTATGTGACCCCGAGGACGCGATGCAGCTGGTGGCTGCTCATGCCCTTCTTAGACGAACACAGGAGATACACGGCTTGAAGCCAGACATTCAGTTTGATCTTGCTGCGCTCGAACACCGTACCCACGGTCACGGTGAATTGCTCGCGGCAGGCATGGCACTTCCAGAGGCCGGGTCGGTGCGCCTTCCCTTGAAGCGCGTAGTGATCGCCAATGACGCCACAGTGGGGGCAAACAACCCCGTTAGGCCATTGGATCTTCTCAAGGTATTCCCTAGCTTTTTCAGGGTCTTGGAAGTGGGCTTGGTTGAGGGCTGTAGTCATCGCTGTCTCCTAGACGCCACTGTGCCTGCCTGAAATGGGTTTGTCAAGTATACAAGATGGGGATTTATACAGCAGTTCGGCCTAGAATCGCCCGCATCCCGACGCTCGCGATCGAACACGACCCGTGACTGCCCTGCTGGATGCGCCGCTCGCGATCGTCGATCTCGAGACGACCGGCGCGCACCCGGCATACAGCCGGATCACGGAGATCGCGGTCGTGGAAGTGAACGAGGGCGACGTGGTCTCGGAGTGGTCGACCCTGCTCAATCCCGGCACGGCAATCCCGGCCGGCATCCAGGCGCTGACGGGCATCACCAACGAGATGGTCGCGAGCGCGCCGGCCTTCGCGGACCTCGCGCGCGAAATCCACGAGCGGCTCGACGGGCGCGTGTTCGTCGCCCACAACGCGCGCTTCGACTACGGGTTCCTGCGCCACGAGTTCGAGCGCGCGGGATTGCGCTTTCACGCGCGCACGCTCTGCACCGTCAAGCTCTCGCGCCGGCTCTACCCGGCCTACCGGCGCCATAGCCTCGACAGCCTGATCGAGCGCCACGGCTTGCGGTGCCCTGCGCGCCATCGCGCGCTCGGCGACGCGCAGGCGGTGTGGGAGTTCCTGCGTGTGGCCGAGAACGAGCAAGGCGTGGCGCGGCTGCAGGAAGTGGCGCGCAACCTCTCGAAGCTGCCGGCCTTGCCGCCGCACATCGAGCGCTCGGTGGTGGATGCGATCCCCGAGGCGCCGGGCGCGTATCTTTTCTACGGCGAAGGCGAGACGCTCCTCTACGTCGGCAAGAGCGTGGCGATGCGCAGTCGCGTGCTCCAGCACTTCTCGGGCGACCTGAATTCCCCGCGCGAGCAGCAAATCGCGCGCGAGCTGCGCCGCATCGAGTGGCGGCGCACCTGCGGCGAGCTCGGCGCGCTGCTGCTCGAGGCGCGCCTGGTGAAGACGCTCAAGCCCGCTTTCAACCGGCAGCTCAAGGACGCGAAGGGGCTTTGCGGCTTTTCGTTCGATTCGACCCGGCTGAATCTGGAAGAAAATGAAAGCATCAATTCCGAAACCCTTCCGTTCCTGCACGGCATCTTCCGCTCGCGGCGCTCGGCGCTCGCGGCGTTGCGCGAGCTGGCGGCCGAGCACGGCCTGTGCCTGCAGACGCTCGGCTTCGAGCGCGCGCGAAAAGGAGCGTGCTTCCACCACCAGATCCAGCGCTGCTCGGGCGTGTGCGCGGGCAAGGAAAGCCCGCACCAGCACCTGGCGAGGGTCGGCGCGGCGCTCGCGCGCCTGAAGCTGCCGGCCTGGCCCTGGCGCGGGCCGGTCGGCGTGATCGAGCGCGACGCCGAGCGAGACGCGACTGAAGTGCACGTCGTCGACCAATGGTGCTGGCTCGGCACGGCGCAAAGCGACACGGAAGTCTCCGAGATCCTCGAAGGCGCGCGCCGCGCGCGCTTCGACCTCGATCACTTCCGCATTTTCACGCGCCACCTGCGCGAGGGCCGCGCGCGGGTGGTCGAGCTGCGCGCCGAGCAGCGGGCGGCTGCCTGATGCACCTCGAGCTCGTCCTCCCCGGGCTGCTCGGCGGCGGAAGCGACAGGCCGCTTCCGGCGCTCGAGCTGCTGCTCGCGCGCGGCAGGCGGGCCGAAGGGCCTTGCGAAGACCTGGAGTCGTGGCTTTTCCGGGGTTTTGACGTGAAATCGGAAACCCTGCCTGCGGGCGCCTTGGCGGCGCTTGCGCTCGGCCTCGAGCCGGGCGAGCGCTTCTGGCTGCGCGCAGACCCGGTGCACCTGCGCGCCGACCGCGACCGGCTGCTCCTTTTCCCGAGCCCGGCGTTCGCGCTCGCAAGCGAGGAGTCCGCGCAGCTGGCCGGCGCGCTCGAGCGGCATTTTTCCGGTCTCTTCGAGCTGAAGGCGCTCAGGCCGGACCTCTGGGTCATTGCGACGGCGGACGAGACTCCGCTCGGCGCGAAAGCGCCGCTCGAGCTCGTCGGCCAGAACGTGGATTCGAACCTGCCCGGGAAGCGCTGGCACGCGCTCCTGAACGAGATCCAGATGGCGCTCTACCAGCATCCGGTCAACACCGAGCGCGAGGCGCGCGGCGAGCCCGTCGTGAACAGCGTCTGGCTCTGGGGCGGCGGGCGGCTGCCCCGCGCCGCGGCAAGCCGCTGGAAAAGCGTGGCCGCAAGCGACCCGGTCGCGCTCGGCCTCGCGCGCCTCTCGGGCGCCCGCCATGGCCTCGCTCGGGCGAGCGCGGACGAATGGCTCGACGGGGCGCCGGCCGACGGCCGCCACCTCGTCGTCCTCGACGCGGCGCGCGCCCCGCGCGCGCTCGGTGACGCCGCCGCGCTTGCGCGCGCCCTTCACGCGCTGGAAGAGCGCTGGTTCGCGCCGCTCCTCTCCGCGCTCAGGTCCGAGCGCATCGGCATGGTGACGCTGCACGCGCCCGAAGCGGGGCTTTCTTTCGAGACGATTCGCGGCGATCTGAGACGTTTCTGGCGGCGGCCCCGCCCCTTGAGCGCTTATGCTTCGGCCCGGGGTCCATCGACGTGAAGATCATTCAACGCCCGGTGAGGGATGCCGACGTCCAGCGGCTGATCGGCGGCGGGCTGCATCCGCTGCTTGCCCGGCTGTACGCCGCGCGGCGCGTGCAAACCGTCGCCGAGCTCGAGGCGGATTTCACGCGCCTCGCGCCGCCGCGGCTCCTCAAGGGCGCGGCCGAGGCCGCGGCGCTGCTCGCCGATGCGATCGCGGCGCAAAAGAGGCTCCTCATCATCGCCGACTACGACGCCGACGGCGCCACCGCCTGCGCGGTCGGCATGCGCGCGCTCTCGGCGTTCGGCGCCCGGGTCGAGTATCTCGTGCCCGACCGCTTCAAGCTCGGCTACGGGCTCTCGCCCGAGCTGGTGGATCTCGCCGCCGGGAGAAAGCCCGACCTCCTCATCACCGTGGACAACGGGATCGCCAGCGTCGAGGGCGTCGCGCGCGCGAAGCAGCTCGGCATCGGCACGCTCATCACGGACCACCACCTGCCGGGCGAGGCGCTGCCGCAAGCCGAGTGCATCGTCAATCCGAACCAGCCGGGCTGCGAATTTCCTTCGAAGGCGATCGCCGGGGTCGGCGTGATGTTTTATGTGATGTTGTCTTTGCGCGCGGAACTGAGAGAACGGGGTTTTTTCAAGGACAAAAAGGAGCCCAATCTCGCGGCACTGACCGATCTGGTCGCGCTCGGCACGGTGGCCGACGTGGTGCCGCTCGACGCGAACAACCGCATCCTCGTCGGCCAGGGCCTGAAGCGCCTGCGCGAGGGCCGCGCCAAGGCGGGCCTCGCCGCGCTCGCGCGCGCGGGCGGCCGCGATCCGGCGCAGGCGAGCTGCTTCGACCTGGGCTTCGTCCTCGGACCGCGCCTGAACGCCGCGGGCCGCCTGGCCGACATGAGCCTCGGCATCGAGTGCCTGATCACGGACGACGAAGCGCGCGCCGCGAACTGCGCGCAGGAGCTCGATCGCCTCAACCGCGAGCGCCGCAAAATCGAGGCGGGCATGCTCGAGGAGGCGAGCGCGGCGCTCGACGAAGGCGCCGACACGGCCGCGGGCGCTGCGCTGACGCTCTACAAGGCCGAGTGGCACCAGGGCGTGGTCGGCCTCATCGCCTCACGGATGAAAGAGCGCATCCACAAGCCGGTGGTCTGCTTCGCCAGGGCGGAAAGCAGCGAGCTGCGCGGCTCGGGCCGCTCGATTCCCGGCTTTCACCTGCGCGATTGCCTGGATCTGCTCGCCAAGCGCGCGCCCGGCCTGATGCTGCGCTTCGGCGGCCACGCGCAGGCCGCCGGCCTGACCATCCGCGAGCGCGACCTCGATCGCTTCAAGGAGCTGTTCGAGACGACCACCGCCGAGCTGCTGCCGGAACACGCCCGCGCGCGCCTCGTCGAGCACGACGGCGCGCTCGAGGCAGGCTATCACTCGCTCTCGGTGGCTCAGCTGCTGGAAGCGCAGATCTGGGGCCAGGGGTTTCCGGCGCCGCTTTTTTGCGACCGCTTCCGCGTCGAGAGCCAGCGCGTGGTGGGCGATCGCCACCTGCGCCTGCGGCTTCTGAAGGACGGGCGCAGGCTGGAGGCGATGCGCTTCAACTCGCTCGGCCCGCTGCCGCCGAGCGTGCTGGCGGCCTACCGCATCGGCGTGAACGAATTCAACGGCCTGAAGAGCGTGCAACTCTCCATCGAGCACGCCGAAGCGGCAAATTAACCGTCGTCCCCGCGAAAGCGGGGACCCGGTTTAACCCATCCGCACCGGCACGAAGATGCGCGCCTCGCCGCGCTGAACAAGGAGCGCGACCGCCTTCTTGCCGCTGCCGGCGGCGGCGCGCAGGTCCTGCGCCTCCTTCACCGGCTTGCCGTCGGCCGCGACCACGATGTCGCCGCGCTGGATGCCCGCGCGCGCTGCCGCGCCGCCGGCGCGCTCGACGAGGAGGCCCTCGTTGACCTTGGCGGCCTGGCGCTCCTCCGGCGTGAGCGGCCGGACCGCGAGGCCCAGGCCGCCGCTTTCGGAAGGCGCGCCCTTGCCGGAGGCTTCCGCGGTCTGCGTCTCGGCCTCGCCAAGGGTCGCATTGACCTCCTTGGTCTCGCCCTTGCGCCAGATCTCGAGCTTCGCCTTGTCGCCGGGAACGGCCTGGCCGACGAGCGCGGAGAGCTCGCCCGCGGCCCCGATCGGCTTGCCGTTGAACTTGAGGATCACGTCGCCGGGCTGCAGGCCCGCCTTCGACGCCGCGCTGCCCGGAACCACGGTGGAGACGACCGCGCCCTCGGCCTGCTTGAGCCCGAAGGACTCGGCGAGCGCCTGGTCCACCTGCTGGACCGCGACGCCCAGGCGCGCATGGCTCGCCTTGCCGGTGGCGACGATCTGGTCTTTCACCCGCATTGCCACGTCGACCGGAATCGCGAACGACACGCCCATGTAGCCGCCCGAGCGGCTGTAGATCTGGGAGTTGATGCCGACCACCTCGCCTTGCAGGTTGAAGAGCGGCCCGCCGGAGTTGCCCGGGTTGACCGCCACGTCGGTCTGCAGGAACGGCACCGAAGTCTCGCCCGGAAGCGAGCGTCCCTTGGCCGAGACGATGCCGGCCGAGACGCTGTTCTCGAAGCCGAACGGCGAGCCGATCGCGAGCACCCAGTCACCCACGCGCGTGCTCTCGGGCTTGCCAAGCTTCACGGTGGGGAGGTTCTTGGCGTCGATGCGAAGCACCGCGATGTCGGTGGCCGGGTCGAGCCCGAGCACCTTGGCCTGGAACTCGCGCCGGTCGGTGAGCTTGACGGTCACTTCGCGCGCCTCGCGCACGACGTGCGCGTTGGTGAGCACGACGCCGTCGGGCTGCACGATGAAGCCCGAGCCCTGGCCCTGCATGGGCACTTCAGAGGGCGGCGCTTCGAAGCGGAACGGCAGCCCGCGGAAAAATTGCTGGAACGGGTCCTGTTGGTCCTCTTCCTCGTCGTCGGACTTGCCGCCGCGGCCCGGGAAGCCCGTCTTGTGCGTGCCGGTGACGGTGATGTTGACGACCGCGGGCCCGTACTGCTGCGCGATGGACGCGAAGTCCGGGAGCATCTGCGCATTGGAGTGCGGGGGCTGCTGGGTGGGCTGGACGGCCGGTGCCGCATGAGCCCGGTCGATCATGGGGGCGGCGCGGTTCACGGCGATCGCGCCAAGGCCGATGAGGCCGAGCGCAATCAACGCCGATAGCCCGAACGCCACCGCTGTTTTTTTCGGGGGCATGGCTGGATCCTTCAACGTGCTTGAGATGACGGTAAGACACGACAGTGCGGGCCCGGTTCCCTTTCGCAGGCACGGGTTCTGCGCTACATTCGGCGCCTTCCCTGCACGAATCCCGCCGTTCGCCCCCGCCGTTCATCCCCCATGAAAGCCCTTTTGTCCCTGGCTGCCTCGCTGGCATTTACGGTCGGCGCGCTTGCCGCCGAGAAGCAGCCGGTCAACGCGGGGCCGTATGTTCCCTCGCCCACGAGCGTGGTCGCCGACATGCTGACGCTCGCGCAAGTGAGCGCGAGCGATTACGTCGTCGACCTGGGCTCGGGGGACGGCCGCATCGTGCTGACGGCGGCGAAGGTGTTCGGCGCGCGCGGCTTCGGCGTCGACATCAATCCGAAGCTCGTCAAGGAGGCGAACGAGGCCGCCAAGGCGCAGGGCATCGCCGATCGCGCGAGCTTCCACGTCCAGGACCTTTTCAAGACCGACATCAGCAAGGCGACCGTCGTCACCATGTACCTGCTTCCCGACACGGTGCAGATGCTGAGGGACAAGCTGCTCACCGAGCTGCGGCCCGGCGCGCGCATCCTTTCGCACGACTACGGGCTGAACGGCTGGATGCCGGAGAAATCGATCACGATGGACCTCGAGGACAAGGTCGCCATCAGCGGCGTGACGACCACGATCCTCTATCTCTATATGGTGCCGGCGAAAATCGACGGGCGCTGGAGCGCGAGCCTGCCGCCCGCGCTCGGACGCACGCCGGTGCCGATCGAGTTCTCGACGCAGCGGGTCACCCGCGTCATGGGCCGCGCGAGCCTCGGCGGCAAGGAAGCGATCGTCGAGGACGGCGCCATGCACGGCGAGACCCTCACCTTCCGCCTCATTGCCAACGCCAAGCCTTACGACTTCACCGGCAAGGTGAAGGACGGCAGGATCGAAGGCACGGTGAGCGGCGGCGGCACGACCGCGCCGTGGAGCGCGGTACCCGCCAAATGAGCCCGCCGCTGGCGAAACTCCGGGTCGACGCCGGCGCAGTCGTCTTCGAGCTCGAGCTCGGCGACTCCCCGACCGCGCAGGCGCTGCTCGCCGCGGCGCCCTTCGAGTCGCAGGCGCAGACCTGGGGCGAGGAGGTCTACTTCTCCACGCCGGTGAGCGCGAAGCTCGAGCCGGGCGCGAAGCAGGTGGTCGAGCCGGGCACCGTGTGCTTCTGGACGCAGGGCGACGCGATCGCCCTTCCCTATGGCCGCACGCCCATTTCCACGGACGACAAGCCCAGGCTGGCGAATGCCTGCAGCGTATTGGGGAAGATTGCGGGTGACTTTTCCGTTCTGAAGAAAGTGAAATCGGGAGCGAAGCTCAAGGTCACGGTGGCCTGATGCAACGAAAGCGCGTCAACTCATCGAAGCTCCGCTCGGTCGGCTACGACGAGGCGACGAAAACGCTCGAAGTCGAGATGTCGAACGGGCAGGTCTACCAGTACACCGGCGTCTATCCCGAGGTGTACCGGCGCTTCATGGCGGCGCCGAATCCCACCAGCTTCTT
>DATAID010000026.1:0-10553 GCA_036262835.1 Burkholderiales bacterium
TAGCTGCGCCCGGAGTTGTTGCGCTCCGTGGCCTTGCCGCGCTCGAGGTTGAACGTGCGCACGAGCGTCCCGAGCACGCGGTCGATCGGGTTGCCCTGCTGGGTGCCGCTCGTGTAGTAGATGCCGCGCAGCTGCGGGGCCTTGTGCTCGACCTGCGCGGTGAAGGCCTGGGCGATGAACTCGGCCACGAGCGGACCGACCGGATGGAACTGCTGCGGAAAGCGATAGATGGCCGCGCGCCGCTGCAGGTCGCGCTCCTCGTGCAGGTGCGCGAGCATTTCGGCGTTCAGGCGCGCTTCCAGCGGCGCGAACTCCTTCAGGTAGCGGCTCTCGAGCGTCACCGAATCGACCTCGAGCTCGAGCGTCGTGCCCCAGACCTGGCCGCGGCGCTCGGGATCGAAGTCGCCGAAGAACTCGAGGAAGCCGGCGAGCAGGTCGACCTTGGTGACGAGGAGATAGACCGGGAAGCGGAAGCCGAGCGCCGCATAGAGCTCGGCGAGGCGCATGCGCACGTGCGTGGAGAACTTCGAGCGCTCGATCTTGGTCCAGAGCATCAGGTCCGGGAGGCTCGCGGTCACGAAGGCGCCGTTGAGCGGCTGCCGCGGGCGAAACTCCTTGAGCAGCGCGAGAAAGCCGTGCCAGGCCGCCGAGTCGGCCTTGCTGTTGCTCTCCTGCGTGGTGTAGCGGCCGGCCGTGTCGAGCATGACGGCCTCCTCGGTGAACCACCAGTCGCAGTTGCGCGTGCCGCCGACGCCGGCCACGGGGACGCCGCTCGTGGAGGAGGGCAGCAGGAACTTGAGGCCGGAGTTGAGGAGCGCGGTCGTCTTGCCCGAGCCGGGCGCGCCGATGAAGACGTACCAGGGCAGCTCCTCGATGCGGCTGCGGGTGAGCGTGGCGGCGGCCTCCTCGAAACGGCCGCGGATCGACTCGAGCTCGCGCGCGACGTTCGGACCCGCGCCGGCGCCGCCTTCGGCGCCCGCGATCGCCTCGAGCAGCCCGCTCACTTGCGCACCTCGATCACCACGCGGCGGTTTTTCGCTCGATTCGCCTCGGTGTCGTTCGGCGCGATCGGCTCAGCCTCGCCGCGGCCCTCGACGCGAACACGGCTCGGATCGGCGATCGCCCTCGAGAGGAGGCCGGCCACCGCGCGGGCGCGCGTGAGGGAAATCTCGTCGTTCGTGCGCGCCTGCGCCGGCGTGGCGTCGGCATAGCCGATCACCACGATCGCGCCGGGCGCGCGATCGAGCGCCTTGGCGATGCGCGCGATCACCGGACGGAGCTCCGCCGACGGCTGCGCGGCGCCGACCGGGAACTGGCGCGCGTTGCGAAGCTCGATTCGCGTGGCGCTGCCGTTTTCCGAGACCGTGGCGATCGACGCGAGGTCCTGTCCGAGGCCCGAGGCGGGGCCGGCGGCCGGCGTGGGCAGGGATCCGGACCCGGGGGCTTGCGCGGCCGTGCTCGAGGGCCCGGGCGAGCTCGAGACGGGCAGGCGGATGGCAACGAGGTAGCCCACGAGCACGGTGCCGAGAATCGCCGCCACCGCGGAGAGCTTGGCGCGCAGCGGCATGGAGCGCACGCGCTCGACCGGCGCAGCGGCGTGCGGCGCCTGCGGGCGCTCCGGCTGCTTGGCCGCGAGCGGGTCGAGCGGGCTGCGCCAATGCTCCGAGAGCCCGTCGCGCGGCCGCGGGCGGCGCTGCGAGATGAGCGCATAGATGCGGTCGCGCGTGCGCCCGAGCTCGTGGCGACCGCCGGCGTCCGCCTTGCGAAAGCGTCCCTCGAAGCCGAGCGCCATGCAGACGTAGAAGAACTCGATCAGCTCCGCGTTGCCGTCCGGATCCCGGGTCAGGCGATCGAGGAGCGCGAAGAAGCCCTCGTCCGCGCCCGACTCGCTGCGCAACTCGTGCAGCAGGCCTTTTTCCGCCCAGTCCGCGCCCCAGGGCGTGGAGGCGGCCGACTCGTCGAGCAGGGCGCAAAGCGCGTACACGGCCCACTCGACCTGCCGGCTCGGGATGTCGGCGAAGGTGGCGCTCTGCTCGAAGGTCTCGATCTGCTCGCGTAGCGTCGCGCGCAGCTGCGCGGGGTTCGGATGCTTGAGCGCGCGCCGGATCTGCGGCACCGCGCCCAGAATCGGATTGGCGAGCGCGACGAGCGCGTTCAGCCCGCCCAGCGCGGAAAGGTTCGCCTGCAGGTTCTCGATGCGCCCGTGCGGCGCGAAGGGATTGCGCTTGCGTTTCTTGCCGGGGCTCGGGATGCGGATCGTCGCTTCCGGATCCTCGAGCGTGGCGTGCTGCGCCGGGTTGAAGGTCGCCTCCGGGTCGAACGCGGGCTGGGTGGGCGAGGTCGCGTCCGGGTCAAAAGCGGGGTCAAACGCGGGATCGAAGGCCGGCTGTCCCTGCAGCGTCGCTTCCGCGTCGGGCTCGGTCAGGGGCGTGACCGGCCGGGTCGGCGTCGCGTCCGGATCGAGCGCGCCGGCCGGCTGCCTGACCGTCGCCTCCGAATCGAACGGCTGCTTGGAATCCTCTGCCACCGGCTGCCGGCTCCCCTGAACCTCTCGCAGCCGCCATTGTAGAGTAGGGCATGGCGCTGAAGGGAACCGCGGCGATCGTAATCTGGTCGGCGATCGAGCCTGCGATGCTCGAGGAGCACGACGCCTGGCATTCGGTCGAGCATTTCCCCGAGCGGCTCTCGGTCCCGGGCTTCCTGCGCGGCCGGCGCCATGCGGCCGTGGATGCCGGCGCGCCAGAGCAGCGGCTGATCTTCTACGAAATCGAGAACATCTCCGTGGCGACGAGCGTGCCTTATCTTGAGCGTCTCAACAACCCGACGCCATGGTCGCGCAAGATCATGGCGGCAAGCCGGCTTAACCGCACGCTTTGCAAAGTCGTGGCAAGCCACGGATTCGGCGTCGGCGCGCATGTCCTCGCGCTTCGCGCGAGCGAGGGACAAGGGCTGCAGTCCGAGCTGGCCGCGATCGCGCGCTCGCCCGGCATCGTCGGAGCTCATCTGCTGCGCAAGGATGCCGGCGTCGTGCGGCCCGCCACGGCCGAAGAGAAGCTTCGCCATGGCGGAATCGACGCGAGCGCGGACTGGATCCTGCTCGTCGAAGCGTATGCGGCGGCGGCACTCGAGGCCGTCTCGCGTCGCGCGCTCGCCGCCGGGCCCGCGATGCGCTACACGCTCGCCCAAGTCGCGACGCGGTAGGATTTCGCCATGGCGAGAATCCTCGGCGGGATCGGCACCTCGCACGTGCCGACCATCGCCATGGCTTACGACAAGGCGCGCCAGGCCGATCCCGCCTGGCGGCCGCTCTTCGAGGCCTACGCGCCGGTGGCCCGGTGGCTCTCGGAAAAAAAGCCCGACGTGCTTTTTTTCTGCTTCAACGACCATGCCACCACGTTCCTTTTCGACCTGTATCCGACCTTCGCGCTGGGCGTGAGCGAGCGCTATGAGATCGCCGACGAGGGCACCGGTCCGAGGAAGATTCCGCCTTTGCAAGGGCATGCCGGGCTCGCCCGCCATGTCGCCCGCTCGGTGATCGAAGACGAGTTCGACCTGACGCTTTTCCAGGACCTGCCGCTCGACCACGGCCTGCATTCGCCCCTCACCATGCTGTGGCCTTCGCAGCCGGATTGGCCGGGCAGGGTGGTTCCGCTCGCCGTGAACGTGCTCCAGCATCCCTTGCCGAAGCCGAAGCGGTGCTTTGCCCTCGGGAAGGCGCTGCGCAGGGCGATCGAGAGCTATCCCGAAGACCTGAAGGTGGTGGTGGTCGGAACGGGCGGCCTCTCGCATCAGCTGATCGGCGAGCGCGCGGGCTTCAACAACGAGGCCTGGGACCGCGAGTTTCTCGAGCTGATCGAGCGCGATCCGGAGCGCCTCGCCGCGATGCCGATCGAGGAGTACATGCGCCTCGGCGGCAACGAAGGGGCGGAGGTCATCATGTGGCTCGTCATGCGCGGCGCGCTCGAGCCGGGGGTGAGGAAAATCCACGCGAGCAGCTACCTGCCCATGACGACCACGATGGCGGTCGCGGTGTTTGAATGAAGCCCTACGTTTTCGATCTCGAAAGAAGCGCCCGGGGATTGCGGCTGAACCGGTTTTTGCATGGACTGGTGTTGCCTTCCCAGCGGGATCTTTTCGAAAAAGATCCTGAAAAAGCCATGCAAGACCTTTCCGAAGACGAAAAAGCGATGGTCAGGGCGCTCGACTGGCGGGCGCTGATGGACTGCGGGGCGAGCTTTTTCTGCCTGGAGAAGCTGGCGCGCGTCAAAGGCGTCTCCAACCCCGAATTGGTGGCGGCGTTTCGCGGCGAAACACTCGAGCAGTTCCTGAAAAGCCGCCGGGTTCCCGGCGCCCGTTAGAATCCGGGGGAGGAGGGTTCATGAAAATCAGAATCGCGCTTGCCGCGCTGCTTTTTTCGGCGGCCGCCGGAAGCTTCGCCCAGGAGCTCACCATCGGCCTTTCCACGCCGGTCACGTCGGTCGACCCGCATTTCCACAATCTCTCGCCCAACAATTCGATGGCGCTGCATGTCTTCGAGACGCTGGTGGCGAACGACGAGGCGCAGCACCTCAAGCCCTCGCTCGCCGAGTCGTGGAAGCCGGTGGAGCCGACGGTCTGGGAATTCAAGCTCCGCAGGGGCGTGCGCTGGCACGACGGCTCCGAATTCACCGCCGAGGACGTGATCGCGACGCTCAAGCGCGTGCCGAACGTGCCGAACAGCCCGGCCTCGAAGGCGATCTACACGCGCGCGATCATCGAGGCGACCGCGCCCGACAAGTACACGCTTCGCCTGCGTACCGCGAATCCTTATCCGCTGCTGCCGAACGACATCGTGTCGATCAACATCGTGCCCAAGCGCATCGCCGAGACCGCGAAGACCGAGGACTTCAATTCCGGCAAGGCGATGATCGGCACGGGGCCGTACAAGTTCGTCGAGTACGTGTCGGGCGATCGCGTCGTGCTGACGGCAAACGACAAGTACTGGGGACCGAAGCCGGCGTACGCCAAGGTCCGCTTCAAGATGATCACCAACTCGGCGGCGCGCGTGGCGGCGCTGCTGGCGGGCGATGTGCAGATGATCGAGGGGGTGCCGACCGCCGACATTCCGACGCTCCAGAAGGACAGGCGGGTCTCGCTCGTCTCCAGGGTCTCGAACCGGATCATCTACCTGCACATGGACAGCGGGCGCGAGAAGAATTCGCCCTTCGTGACCGACGCCTCGGGGAAGCCCATGGAGGCGAATCCGCTGCGCGACCCGCGCGTGCGCCATGCGCTCTCCAAGCTGATCGACCGTGACGCGATCGCCTCGCGCATCATGGAGGGCCAGGCGCAGCCCGCCGGCCAGCTCCTCCCCGAGAGCTTCTTCGGCACGAGCAAGAAGCTCAAGCCCGAGAAGGTCGACGTCGAGGGTGCCAGGAAGCTGCTCGCCGAGGCGGGCTACCCGAACGGCTTCGGCCTCACCTTGCACACGCCGAACAACCGCTACATCAACGACGAGAAGATTGCGCAGGCGGTCGCGCAGCTGCTGACGCGCGGCGGCATCCCGACCAAGGTGGAGTCCATGCCCTCGGGCGTCTTTTTCTCGCGCGGCTCCAAGCTCGAGTTCTCGTTCCTGCTCGCGGGGTGGGGTGCGGAGACGGGGGAAACCAGCTCGCCCTTGCGCTCGCTTCTCGCGACCTACGATCCGAAGCAGGGCATGGGCGCCGCCAACCGCGGCCGCTTCTCGGACTCGGGGCTCGACGCGCTCATTCACACGGCGCTCGGCACCATCGACGACACCAAGCGCGGCCTGATCCTCGCCGCCGCCTGCGAGAAGGCGATCGGCGAGCAGATGGGCGTCATTCCGGTCCATTACGAGGTCAGCACCTGGGCGACGCGCAAGGGCATCACCTACAAGGCGCGCGCCGACCAGTACACGCTCGCCTATGAAGTGAGACCTGGCAAGTAAGGAGGCGCAGGCGTGAAGGCGTACCTGCTGCGGCGTCTCGGGCAGACGGCCTTCGTCCTTTTCATCACCTCGGCGCTCGTCTTCGGGGGGCTTTACCTCGTCGGCGACCCGGTCGAGATGCTGGTCAACCCTTCCGCCGACCAGGAGGAAAAGGCGCGCGCCGCCGCCGCGCTCGGCCTGGACAAGCCGGTGCTCGAGCAGTACTGGCTCTTCGTGAAGGGCGCGGCGAGCGGCGACCTCGGCAAGTCGTTCGTCTTCGGCCGCCCCGCGCTCGAAGTGATCCTCGAGCGCATGCCGGCGACCCTCGAGCTCGCCTTGCTCGCGATGGTCCTCTCCGTCGGGCTGGGAATTCCGCTCGGCCTTTTTTGCGGCCTGTATCCGGAGAAGACCCTGAGCAAGGCCATCATGGCAGGCTCCATCCTCGGCTTCTCGTTGCCGACCTTCTGGGTGGGGCTCGTCCTCATCATGGTGTTCGCCGTGCAGCTGGGATGGCTGCCGTCCACCGGCCGCGGGCCGACCATGGAGATTTTCGGGATTTCCATTTCAATTCTTTCATTGCAAGGATTGAAATATGCCTTTCTGCCTGCCCTCAATCTCGCCCTCTTCAAGCTCTCGCTCATCATCCGCCTCACGCGCGCGCAGGTGCGCGAGCAGTCGCTGCTCGACTACATCCGCTTCGCGCGCGCCAAGGGCCTGCCGGCGCGGCGCGTGATCGGCGTGCACCTGATGAAGAACATCCTGATCCCGCTCGTCACGGTCATCGGCCTGGAGCTGGGCTCGGTGATCGCGTTTGCCGTCGTCACCGAGACGATCTTTGCCTGGCCCGGCATGGGCAAGCTCGTCATCGACTCGATCTTCCAGCTCGACCGTCCGGTGGTGGTGGCTTACCTGCTCGTGATCGTGTTCATGTTCATCCTCATCAACCTCGTGGTCGACCTGCTCTATGCGGCGCTCGACCCGCGGGTGCGGCTCGAGGGCCGGGCCTGATGCGGGAATTCCTCAGCTCGCGGGTGGCGGCCGCCGCGGCGCTCGGGCTCGCGCTCATCGTGCTGCTCGCGCTCTTCGCGCCGTGGATCGCGCCGCAGAATCCCTACGATCTCGCGCGCCTGAACCTGCTCGATGCGCGCATGCCGCCGGGCACGGCGAGCGGGCCGCACAGCACCTACCTTCTGGGCACGGACGGGCAGGGCCGCGACATGCTCTCGGCGATCCTCTATGGCCTGCGCGTGTCGCTCTCGGTCGGCGTGGCAAGCGGCCTCATCGCGCTCGCGCTCGGCGGCATGGTCGGCGTGGTCGCCGCCTACGCCGGCGGGCGCACCGAGCAGCTCCTCATGCGCGCGGTCGACATCCAGCTCGGCTTTCCCGCCATCCTCGTCGCGCTCATCCTCATCGCCGTGCTCGGCAAGGGCGTGGACAAGATCATCATCGCGCTCGTGTGCGTGCAGTGGGCCTACTATGCGCGCACGGCGCGCTCGGCGGCGGTGGTCGAGCGCGGCAAGGAGTATGTCGATGCGGCTCGCAGCCTCGGCTTCACGCATACGCGCATCGTGCTCCGCCACCTGCTGCCCAACGCGGTGCCGCCGCTCATCGTGGTCGGAACGGTGCAGGTCGCTCATGCGATCGCGCTCGAGGCCACGCTGTCCTTCCTTGGCCTCGGCCTGCCGATCACCGAGCCCTCGCTCGGCCTGCTCATCGCGAACGGCTACGAATACCTGCTCTCCGGGAAATACTGGATAAGCTTCTATCCGGGAGTCGCGCTGCTGCTCACGATCCTTTCGATCAACCTGGTCGGCGACCGGCTGCGCGACCAGCTCAATCCGAGGCTCGCGCGCTAGGAGGAAATGACTTGGAACCGATCGTCGAGTACTACGCGAAGCGCGCCGCCGAATACGAGCGGATCTACGCCAAGCCCGAGCGCCAGGCCGACCTGAGCGCGCTGAGGAAGCGCATCGGCGCGATGTTCAAGGGCCGCAAGGTGCTCGAGCTCGCCTGCGGCACCGGCTACTGGACCGAAGTCATCGCCGCCCAGGCCGAGCACGTCACCGCGCTCGACATCAACGAGGAAGTGCTCGAGATCGCGCGCGCAAAACGGGTGCCCGCCGGCCGGGTCGAATTCACCAAGGGCAGCGCCTATGCCATCCCCGGTTTCGGCCGCCGGCACGACGCGCTTTTTGCGGGCTTCTGGTGGTCCCATGTGCCGCTCGCCGAACTGGATTCGTTTCTGGAAAAAACGGCCCATGCCGTCGCCCCCGGCGCCCTGATCGCGTTCCTGGACAACCGCTACGTGGAGGGCTCGAGCACGCCCGTCTCGCGCATGGACCCGGAGGGCAACACCTTCCAGGCGCGCCGGCTGGACGACGGCAGCGCCCACGAGGTGCTGAAGAATTTTCCGACCGAGAGCGAGCTGATCAAGCGCGCCTCGCTCGCCGGCTGGGGCGCGCACGTCGAGCTGCTCGAGCACTACTGGCTGCTCAGCTTCTGGGGCCGCTCGTGACCTTCAGGATCGAAGGTCCCCGGGCGGCGGCGATTCCGCTCGTGCTCGACTCGCCGCATTCGGGGCGGCGCTTTCCGGCCGATTTCGACGCCGCGGTGAGCGAGCAGGAGCTGCGCGAGGGCGAGGACTGCTTCGTCGACGAGCTCTACGCCGGGGCGGCGGAGCTCGGCGCGCCGCTGCTTTCGGCGCAATGGCCGCGCACCTACCTCGACCCGAACCGCCACCCGGGCGACGTCGATCTCGACCTGATTGAGGGCCCCTGGCCGGGCGAGTACCGGCCGAGCGGCAAGGCAAGATTCGGCAAGGCGCTCGTGTGGCGGACTCTGGAGGATGGCCGGAATATCTACTCGGGAAAGTTGAAAGTGGAAGCGATTCAGAAACGCATCCGACGCTACCACGAGCCGTACCACGAAGCGATCCGGAAGCTCCTGAACGAAACCCACGCGCGCTTCGGCAGGGTCTATCACATCAATTGCCATTCGATGCGCTCGGTCGCCGGCCGGCAGAGCGAGGATGGCGGCAAGGCGCGCGCCGACTTCGTGCTCGGCGATCGTGACGGCACGAGCTGCGATCCGGCGTTTACCGAGCGCGTGCGCGCGGCGCTCGCCGGGATGGGCTACGACGTGAAGGTGAACGACCCCTACAAGGGCGTCGAGCTGGTGCGTGCCTACTCGGACCCGAAGAAAGGCCGCCACAGCCTGCAGATCGAGATCAACAAGCGCCTCTACATGAACGAAGACACGTTTGAGAAGAGCGCCGGATTCGCGGTTCTGCAAAAGAATCTTTTCAACCTGCTCGACGCAATCAAATCGTCCCTGTGAAAAAACACAACATCGAAATCACGCCCCCGGACATCTCGGGCTACAAGACCGGCAACACCGGCGTCGACTACGTCCACGTCCTCGATTCGGGCAAGCCCGGGCCGACGGTGATGGTCCAGGCGCTCACGCATGGCAACGAGTACTGCGGTGCCATGGCGGTTGACTTCCTTTTTCGTCAGAAACCCAGACCGGAAAAAGGAAAGCTCATCCTCGCATTCGCGAATATCGCTGCTTTCGCCCGCTTCGACTTCGACGACCCGGACCGCTCGCGCTACATCGACGAGGACTACAACCGTGTCTGGAACGACGATCAGCTGCTCGGCTCGCGCGATTCCGCCGAGTTGCGCCGTGCGCGGCAGTTGCGGCCCTTCGTCGATTCGGCCGATTACCTGCTCGACCTGCATTCGATGCACGAGCATTGCCGCCCGATCATGGTGTGCGGCGTGAACGGCAAGGGCGGCGAGAAGAGCATCGCCTTCACGCGCAAGCTCGGGGTGCCGGGCGACCTGCTCGTCGACACCGGCCATCCGGCCGGCCTGCGCATGATCGAGCGCGGCCCCTTCGGCGATCCGAAGAGCCCGAAGACCGCGGTTCTCATCGAATGCGGCCAGCACTGGGAGAAGAGCTCCGCCGAGGTGGCGGTGGACACGCTCATGCGCTTCCTCGCCGTCACCGGAATCCTTGCGCCGGCGCAGGCTGAAAAGCAGTTCCGGGTCGAGCGGCCGCAGGCCCAGAAGGTGGTCTCGGTGACCGAAGCGGTGGTCGCGCGCTCGATGGATTTCCGCTTCGCGCGGCCGTTCACGGGGCTGGAATGCCTGCCCAAGGCGGGCACGCTCGTCGCGCAGGACGGCGACAAGGTGTGGAAAACGCCCTATGACGACACGGTGCTCGTCATGCCCTCGGTCGCCCACCTCAAGCCCGGCACCACGGTCGTGCGGCTCGGGAGATATCTGTAGGAAGATACATATCGTTACAGCGGTGCGCCGAGGCGCGGCGTATATTGCCTCGCATGCGCTCGCTCCTCCTCGCCGCTCTCGTCCTCGCCTCCGCGCCCGCGGCGGCGCAGATCTACCGCTGGGTCGACCAGAACGGCAACGTGCATTATTCGAACATGAAGCCGCCGAAGAACCAGGCGGCGGTGATCATCGATCCGAGCTCGCGCGAGGCGGCGCCGGGCCCCGAGAGCGCCGAGTGCTACACGATCCGCTGCCAGGGCGAGCGCATGGAAGAGCGCCAGCGCCGCCGGGACGAGGCTGACGCGCGCTCGGCGGCCGAGCGGGTCGCGGCCGCG
>DATAID010000027.1:0-30851 GCA_036262835.1 Burkholderiales bacterium
AGGAGCTGGTGTTCCTGTTCTCGCGGTTGCGGCCGGTGGACCCGGTCCTCAAGGCGATCGCCACGCCGCCGGACAAGGCGCGCTCCTGGCAGGACTACCGGGCGCTCTTCCTCACCGAGCGCCGCATCGCCGGCGGCGTGGCGTTCTGGCGCGCCAACCGGGAGGCGCTGGCGCGCGCCGAGCGCGACTTCGGCGTGCCGGCGGAATACATCGTCGCCATCATCGGCGTCGAGACGCTGTACGGGCGCAACACCGGCCGCTTCCGCGTGGTGGACGCGCTGGCGACGCTCGCCTTCGACTACCCGCCGCGCGCCGACTTCTTCCGCGGCGAGCTCGAGCAGTTCCTGCTCTATTCGCGCGAGACCGGCATCGACGTCTTCAGCGTGCGCGGCTCCTACGCCGGCGCGATCGGCATCCCGCAGTTCATGCCGGGAAGCTACCGGCGCTTCGCCGTGGACTACGACGGCGACGGCGTGCCGAACCTGCGCCTCTCGGCCGCGGACGCGATCGGCAGCGTCGCCAACTTCCTCGCCAAGCACGGCTGGCAGCGCGGCGAGCGCATCGAGCTGCCCGCGCGGGTCGTCGGGGGCAACGACAACGAATACCGCAAGCTGGTGGAGGCCGGCATCGAGCCGAAGACGCCGCTCGGCGAGCTCAAGAAATACGGCGTGGAAACGCGCGCCGACCTGCCGCTCGAGACCCCGGTCGCGCTGGTCGAGCTGGAGAACGCGGAGGGACCCAATGAGTATCGAATCGGGCTGCGGAATTTCTACGTGATCACAAGGTACAACCGGAGCGTCCAGTACGCGTCCGCGGTCGTGGACCTCGCCCAGGAAATAAAAGCGCGCCGGTAGCTTTCCGGCTAGGGCGCGGGCAGGTAGCGCATCGGGTCGACCGGCTTCCCCGATTTTCGGATCTCGAAGTGGAGCTTGGGCGCATCGGCGTCGGTGTCGCCGAGCTCGGCGATCCTCTGGCCGCGCGTCACGCTCTGCCCTTCCTTCACGAGGATCTCGCGGTTGTGCGCGTAGACGCTGTTGAAGTTGTTGTCGTGCTTGATGACGATGAGCTTGCCGTAGCCGCGGATGCCGGTGCCGGTGTACATGACGCGCCCGGGCGCGGCGGCGAGCACCGGATCGCCCGGCTTGCCGCCGATGTCGAGGCCCTTGTTGTTCGGCTCGGAGAAGCCGGCGAGCACCTTGCCCTTCGCAGGCCAGGCGAACTCGATCGCCTCCGGATCGCGCTCCGGCGCGGCCGGCGGTTTTGGGGTTTCCGCTTTTGCTTCCGTCCTTGTTTCGGTTTTTACTTCACCTCGGGAAAGGGCCGCGAGGTTCTGCTCCGAATACGGCAGCCGCAGCGCCTGCGGCGCAGTGCGCACGCCTTCGGGAATCGGGCCCGCGCCGGGCGCCGCGGCGCCCGGCGCGGCGCCGAGGGGCCGCGCTTCGATCGGGCCGGGCACGCGCGCGGCGCCCACTTGCGCGGCGCTCGGCGCCTGCGCGGCCGCAATGCTCTCGGGCGAGGCGAGGCGGAGCTCCTGGCCGACGCGCATCTTTGCAGGGTCATCCATGCCGTTCCAGCGCGCCACGTCCCGGTAGTCCAGCCCGTGCTCGAGCGCAATCGAGTAGAGCGTCTCGCCGCGCTTGACGACGTGCAGCGGCGGCCCCGCCGGCGCCACTTCCGCGACCTGCACGGCGGGCTTCGCCGCCGGGCGCGCCACCGGGGCGCGCCGATCGTCGACCGGCGCCGGCCTCTGGGCCATGCAGCCGCCGAGCACGATCGCGCCCGCGAGCAGTGAAACGAAGGTTCTGAACGGCATCACGCCTTTCCAGGCTGAAGCGGCACGAAGCGCACCGGGTCGAGCGCGGTTTCCGTGTAGCCCGCGCCGGAGCGCTCGATGAGCACCAGCCGCTGCGCCTCCGCTTTCGGCTCGCGCAGCGGCAGCACCATTCTGCCACCCCGCGAGAGCTGCCGTAAGAGGGCCTGCGGCAGCTCGCGCGCCGCGGCCGCGAGGATGATCGAGTCGAAGGGCGCCGCCTTTTCCAGGCCCGCCGCGCCGTCGCCGTGCACCAGGCGCAGGTTCTTCAGGCGCAGCGCGCGCAGGTTGGCGCGCGCGCGCTCGTGCAACTCCTTCAGGCGCTCGATCGAATAGACCTCGGCGGCGATGTGCGCGAGCACCGCGGCCTGGTAGCCGCAGCCGGTGCCGACCTCGAGCACCCTGGCCGGCGCGCGCTTGTCGAAGAGAACCTCGATCATCCGGGCGACGATGTGCGGCTGCGAGATGGTCTGGCCGAAGCCGATCGGCAGCGCGCTGTCCTCGTAGGCGCGGCTCGCGAGCGCCTCGTCGACGAAAAGGTGGCGCGGCACCGCCGCCATCGCCTCGAGCACGCGTGCATCGGCGATGCCCTGCTCGCGCAGGCGCTCGACCATGCGCGCGCGCGTGCGCGGAGAAGTCATGCCCGAGCCGGCGGCGGGGTGCGAGCGAAGCCTCATGCCCCGGCTCTCATGCTTGCAGCCACTCCTTCACCGGCCCGAGCTGGCGCCCGAAGGTGAGATCGAGCTGCAGCGGCGTCACCGAGGCGCGCCCCGAGGCCACCGCGTGAAAGTCGGTGCCGGGCCCCGAGTCCTGCGCTTCGCCCGCGGGGCCGATCCAGTAGGCGGTCTCCCCGCGCGGGGTCTGCAGCTTCACGATCGGCTCGGCCTTGTGGCGCCGCCCGAGGCGCGTCACCTCGACCCCGCCGAGCTGATCGAGGGCGATGTCGGGCACGTTGACGTTGAGCAGCATCGGCTCGCGCATCGGCTTTGCGGCGAAGCGCTCGACCAGCTGCAGCGCGACCGCGGCAGCGGTCTCGAAATGCCGGCCTGCCTTGCTCGCGAGCGACACCGCCATCGACGGGATGCCGAAGAGAAAGCCCTCGCTTGCGGCGGCGAGCGTGCCCGAGTAGATGGTGTCGTCGCCCATGTTGGCGCCGAAGTTGATGCCCGAGACGACGAGGTCGGGCGCCGGGTCGAGCACGCCGGTGAGCGCGAGGTGCACGCAGTCGGTCGGCGTGCCGTTCACGTAGCGAAAGCCGTTGGCGGCGCGCCGCATGACGAGCGGCCGGTCGAGCGTGAGCGAGTTGGAGGCGCCGGAGCGGTCGCGCTCGGGCGCGACCACCGTCACTTCGCCAAAGCGCGCCAGGCGCTCGGCGAGCAGCGCGATGCCAGGAGAGAAGTAGCCGTCATCGTTCGAAACAAGGATCCGCATCGCGCCAGCGGATTCTATCCGACCGCTAGAATCCGCTCATGGCTGCCAGCGCGCACGCACCGGTGTCGGAACCCGAATCGGCCTACGCCTGGGCGCGCCTGTGCGCTTCGCTCGTGCTCATGACGCTGGGCGGCATCGGCATGTACGGCGTCTCGGTCGCGCTGCCCCTGGTGCAGGCGGAATTCGGCGTGGCGCGCTCCGCCGCCTCCTTTCCCTACGCCGCGACGATGATCGGCTTCGGCCTGGGCGGCATCCTCATGGGCCGGCTCTCGGACCGCTTCGGCGTCATGGTGCCGGTCCTCATCGGCGGGCTGTGCCTCGGATCGGGGCTGATCGCCGCCGGCCATGCGGGCAGCCTCACGCAGTTCGCGCTCGCCCAGGGGCTGCTCATCGGCATGCTCGGCACCTCCGCGACCTTCGCCCCGCTCGTCGCCGACACCTCGCTCTGGTTCACGCGCCGGCGCGGCATCGCCGTGGCCATCTGCGCGAGCGGCAACTACCTCGGCGGGGCCATCTGGCCGCCGGTGCTCCAGTACTTCTTCGACACGAGCGGCTGGCGCGCCACCTACACCGGCGTGGGCCTCTTCATCCTGCTCACGATGATTCCGGTCGGCTTCGCCCTGCGCAGAAGGCCGCCTTCCCTGGCCTCCCTTGAAAATTCAACCCTGAAGGCGAACCAGCAGAAGACCATCGACGTCCCGCCCAATGCGCTGCTCGGCCTGCTTTGCCTCGCGGGCGTCGCCTGCTGCGTGGCGATGTCGATGCCGCAGGTGCACATCGTCGCCTACTGCGGCGATCTGGGCTTTCCGGCCGCGCGCGGCGCCGAGATGCTCTCGCTCATGCTCGGCTTCGGCGTCATCAGCCGCCTGCTCTCGGGCTGGATCTGCGACCACATCGGCGGCCTGAGGACGCTCATGCTCGGCTCGGCCCTGCAGGGGATCGCCCTGCTCCTCTTCCTGCCCTTCGACGGCCTCGCGTCCCTCTATGTGGTGTCGGCGCTCTTCGGGCTCTTCCAGGGCGGCCTCGTGCCCTCCTACGCGATCATCATCCGCGAGTACTTCCCGCCCGCGCAGGCCGGCGCAAAAGTGGGCCTCGTCATCATGTGCACGCTCCTCGGCATGGCGCTCGGGGGCTGGCTGACCGGCGTCATCTTCGACCTGACCGGCTCCTACCGCGCCGCGTTCCTGCACGGCATCGGCTGGAACCTGCTCAACCTCGCCATCGCCTCGACGCTGCTCTATCGCTCGCTGCGCGCCCGGCCGCTGCCGGCCTAGCTCTCCTCGCGCAGCCATTCGAGCGCGCCCGCCTCGTCGCGGAACGCGCGCACCGAAAGGCCGCGCTGGCGCGCGAGCAGCTCGATGTAGCCGTGCGCGGCGAAGGACTCGGAGCTGTCGCCGACGAGCGCGACGCGGGCGCGCGCCTGGCCGGTCATCGCCTTGAAGTACTCGGACAGGCCGTAGTCCTCGACCTTGAAGATCGCGCGCGATTCGCGCACCACCATCAAGAGGCGCGAGAGCTTGTGCTCGCGAAGCGCGGCGAGAACTTCCTGCAGGAACACCGCCGTTTCCTCCGCCGTCTCCCGGCCGACGATCTCGGCGCGCACGTAGTCCTTCTCGATGACAACCCTGGAACGCAAGACGCCGGCGCCTTTCCGCGAAAAGCTGCTCGCATCGTCCGGCAATCATCGGCGGGCAGCAACCCGGTTTGTCACTGTTTGAACGACATTGTTGGGAAATTTACAACAGCCTCACCACGGCTCGATCCACGGCCGCAGGTCAAGCTCGTGCGTCCAGGCGCTCTTCGGCTGCAGATGCAGCTGCCAGTACGCCTCCGCGATCGCCTCCGGATCGAGGATGCCGGCCTTTTCCTTGAGCGCATAGCGCTCGGGAAACATCTCGCGGATGAACTGCGTGTCGATCGCGCCGTCGATCACCACGTGCGCGACGTGGATACCCTCGGGCCCCAGCTCTCTCGCCAGGCTCTGCGCGAGCGCGCGAAGCGCGTGCTTCGCCCCGGCGAACGCGGCGAAGCCCTTGCCGCCGCGCAGGCTCGCGGTCGCGCCGGTGAAGAGGATCGTGCCGCGCTTGCGCGGCGCCATGACCCGCGCGGCCTCGCGGCCGACAAGAAATCCGGCGAGCGCGCCCATCTCCCAGACCTTGCGGTAGACGCGCTCGGTCAGCTCGCGGACCGGGAAGCGCACGTTGCCACCCACGTTGAAGACGCACACCTCGATCGGCCCGATCTCGCGCTCGATCGTGCCGACGAGCTCGGCCACCTGCTCCTCGCGCCGCGCGTCGCTCCCGAACGCCCGCGCGCGTCCGCCCTCGGCCTCGATTCGCGCGACGAGCGGCTGCAGCTTCTCTGCGTTCCTGCGCGTCACGCAGGCGACGAACCCCTCGCGCGCGAAGCGCCGCGCGATCGCGCCGCCGGTCGCCTCGCCCGCGCCGACGACCAGAACCGCTTTGGTCATGCTCATCGCTCCGCAGCTTTTACTATAAAAACGGCTCGCGTAAGGTTTTCCTGACGCCCTCGGGCGGCGTTGCAACTATTCGCCCCAAGCCGAACCTGGAAGCGTATCGTGATAACACGATATGGTCGATTGCGATCCACGCTCCAATCGCGTGTTGTCGTCTCTCCCGGCGGCGGATCAGACGCGGCTGCTTTTGCAGTGCCGCCCGGTCAGCCTCGGCGCCGCAACCGTCCTCTACGACATGGGCGATGCGGTGCGGCAGGTTCATCTGCCGCTCTCGGGCGTGGTCTCGCTCGTGAGCGGCGTCGCGAACGGATCGACGGTCGAGGTCGCCAGCGTGGCCAGTGAAGGGCTCGTCGACCCGCTGGTCGCCCTCGGCGAGGAGCGCGCGCCCTGGCGCGCTGTCGTGCAGATCGAAGGAGATTTTCTGCGTGCGGGAATGCGCGAGTTCCGCACGGAGCTCGCGCGCAGCGCCGCGCTCGTCGGGCTGTGCGAGCACCTCGTGACCGACCTGGCGATCCAGATCTCGCGATCGGCGGCGTGCAACAGCCTGCATCCGGTCGAGCAGCGCCTGTGCCGGTGGCTGCTCAAGGCGAACGACCGAGCCGAGTCGGACGAAATGCACCTGACCCAGCAGTTCATGGCTGAGATGCTCGGCGTGCGCCGGCCCACCGTGTCGGCGGCCGTTGCCCTTCTGGAAAAGGCAGGCCTCGTCGAATGCTCGCGCGGCAAGATAGTTCTCCGTAGCCGCGAGGGGCTGGAAAACGCAGCCTGCGAATGCTATTCACTCATCGATCGCCCGCTCGCCCGGGCGCACCGGCAGCGCCTTGCCAGATCGACGCGAGCAGCCAACGCGACCCAGGCTTGAGCGCAGCGGCGATGTCGTCGAGCGACATCACGCGCAACGCTTGGCCGACGAAAAAAATTGCCGAGCTGGGTCAGGTAGCGAACAGACTTCGCGCGGCCGCGAGCGCAACCTTCGCGCGAGGTTTGATTCGTGCGATCCGTCGGCAACGGCTCGGTCCAGTCGCAAGCAAGCTACCGGCGCAGCTTGCGCTACGCCGAAGCGATCGCGGGCGGGGTCGAACCGCTCGCTTCCCGACTGCACGTGAGCCCCGTGAAGCTGCTCTCCTGGAGCGCCGGCTGGGAAAAGATTCCGGACTCCGCCTTCCTCGCGGCCGTGGACGTCATCTGCGGAGCCTCGGAGGATGAGCTGAACCGCGCCCGCGGCTATCACCCCTCCGACGGACAGCCAGGCCGCGAGTAGCCTCGAGCCCGCGCTAGACTCGGCGCATGAGCGATGCCATGCCCGGCGTGCGCCAGCCGCCGACGGGGCGATTCCAGGCCTTCGCGCTCCTTGCGCTCGCCAACCTGCTGTGGGCCGGCAACTGGGTGAGCGGCCGCGCGCTGCGCGAGGCATTCGATCCCCTCTCGCTCAACTTCTGGCGCTGGACGGTGGCGACGCTCGCGCTCGCCCCACTCGGACTGCCGGGCCTGCGCGGCAAGGGCGCCGTGCTGCGACAACACGCCGGGATCTTGCTTTTTCTCGCCGCGACCGGCGTGGCGGCCTTCCAGAGCCTCGTCTATCTGGGCCTCTCCACCACGACGACGGTGAACGCGGTGCTCCTGAACGCCTCGCTGCCGCTTTTCATCCTGCTCTGCTCCTGGGTGATCGAGCGCGAGCGCGCCGGCGCGCGCCAGGTGGCAGGCATGGTCGTGTCCTTCGCGGGCATCCTCGTCATCCTTTCGCGCGGGGAGCCCACGGCGCTCCTTGACCTGAGGCTCCGCGCCGGCGACCTGTGGATCCTCGCCGCGATGCCGATCTGGGGCGTCTATTCGGTCATGCTCAAGCGCCGCCCGGTCGAGCTCGATGCGAACGCCTTTCTCTTCGTCATCTCCCTGCTCGGGACGCTCATGCTGCTGCCCATCGCCGCTTTCCTCGCCCTCGATTCACCGCCGCGCTGGCCGGGCGCCGCGGCCGCGGCGGGCGTGCTCTACATCGGCATCGGCGCGTCCGTCCTCGCCTTCAATTTCTGGAACCGCGGCGTCGCGGCGGTCGGCGCGAACGCGGCGGGCTTCACCATCCACCTCCTGCCCGCGTTCGGCACCGTGCTTGCGATCGCGCTTCTCGGCGAATCCTTCGCTCGGTTCCACGCCGCGGGCATCGCGACAATCATTGCCGGCGTCGTCCTCGCCACCGCGAAGCGCTAGGGATTTTCCAGCAGCTTCGCGTCCTTCCAGCCCCCGCCGAGCGATTTCATCAGGTCGACCGAGGCCGCCAAACGCGCCTGGCGGTTGCGCAGGTAGGCGAGTTCGGCGTCGTTGGCGGTGCGCTGCGCATCGAGCACCTCGAGGTAGGCCGAGTAGCCCGACTCATAGCGCGCCTTGGCCGCCGCGAGCGCCCGGCGCGCGGCCGCGGCGCGCGCCTCGTAGTCCGCCTCGGCGAGCGTCGCCTGGCGCAGGCTCGAAAGCGCGTCGGCCACCTCGCGGAAGGCCGTCTCGACCGACTTCTGGTAGCCGGCCGCGGCCTGCTTCTGGCGCGCCACCGCGGCGTCGGTGCGCGCCTGGTAGCGGCCCGCGTCGATGATCGGCGCCACCACGCCCAGGCCGATGAGCGCGATGCCCGAGCCCGCGCCGAGGAATTTGGAGAGCGTCGCGCTCTCCGAGCCGAGAAAGCCCGTGAGCGACACGGTGGGCAGCTGCTGCGCGCGCGCGATGCCGATCTGCGCGTTCGCCGAGACGAGCTGCTCCTCGGACTGGCGCACGTCCGGGCGGCGCTCGAGCAGCGTCGAGGGCAGCCCCGGCGGCGGCACCGGCGGCACGGGCAGCGTGAGGAGCGCGCCCGGCGGCAAAGCGAGCTCGAGCCGGCCGGTGAGCGCGGCGAGCTGGTGCTCGACGAGCGCGCGCTGGCGCACCAGGTCCTTGATGAGCGCCGCGGCGTCGGCGCGCGTGCCTTCGGCCTGCGCAAGCTCGAGCTCGGTGGCAAGGCCGCCTTCCAGGCGCCGGCGCACCATGTCGAGCGTCTCCTCGCGGCTGGCGAGGCTCTCGCGCGCCACGCCGATCTGCGCGTCCAGGGAGCGCAGCGCGAAATAGGACTGCGCCACCACGCCCGAGAGCGAGAGCGCCACCACGCCGCGCCCGTAGCGCGAGGCGAGCGCATTGGCGCGCGCCGCTTCCTGGCCGCGGCGCAGCTTGCCCCAGAAGTCGAGCTCGAAGGAGGTGCCGAGCGTGATCCGGAAGTCGTTGCGGGTGAGCGGCACGCCGCGCGGGATCGGCGTGGCGAGATTGGGGCTGATCCTCTGGCGGTTCGGGCTGAAGTTGAGGTCGATCTCCGGAAAGAGCGCGGCGCCCGCCTCGCGCAGGTTGGCGTCGGCCTCCTCGATGCGCGCCGCGGCGAGGCGCAGGTCGGCGTTGCGCGCGAAGGCGGAGGCGACGAGCTCCTCGAGCTTCGGGTCCTCGTAGAGCTTCCACCAGTCGGTCCGCACTTCTCCTTGCCCTTCGGGCTCGGCGCCCTGTTCCGGAAACGTGCCAGGAAGGTCGAGGCGCGGCCGCTCGTAGTCGGGCCCTACGGCGGCGCAGCCGGCGAGAAAGGCGGCCAGGGCGATGAGCGCGCGCGTCACGGCTTTTTCTTCCGCTCGCGCGTGAGCAGCACGTAGAAGAGCGGCACGAAGAGCGTCGCGATGAAGGTCGCCGCCAGCATGCCGCCGAAGACGCCCGTGCCCATCGACTGGCGCGCGCCGGCGCCCGCGCCGCCCGCGAGGACGAGCGGCAGCACGCCGAGGACGAAGGCGAGCGAGGTCATGACGATGGGGCGAAAGCGCAGGCGCGCCGCCTCGAGCGCGGCCTCGCGCACCGACAGGCCTTCTTCCTGCTTCTGCGAGGCGAACTCGACGATCAGGATCGCGTTCTTCGCGGCAAGGCCGATCAGCACCACCAGGCCGATCTGGAAGTAGATGTCGTTGTTCGTCCCGCGCAGCAGCACCGCGGCGAGCGCGCCGAGCACGGCGAAGGGAACCGAGAGCAGCACCGCGAGCGGCAGCGTCCAGCGCTCGAATTGCGCCGCGAGGATGAGGAAGGCCATGACGATGGCGAAGGCGAAGGCGAAGATCGCCGCCTTGCCGATGCGCTTTTCCTGGAAGGCCTGGCCCGACCACTCCACGGCGAAGCCGGGCGGCAGGCTTTTCGCGGCCGCCTCGACCGCGGCGATCGCCTGGCCGGAGCTCACGCCCGGCGCGCCGCCGCCGATCACCTTGGCGGCGACGAAGCCGTTGAAGCGATCGAGCTGCTCGGCGCCCACCACGCGCTTGATCGTGAGCAGCGCCTTCAGGGGCAGCATGTCGCCGTTGGATGAGCGCACGTAGACCGCGCCCAGATCCTCGGCCTTCAGGCGGTAGGGCGCGTCGGCCTGGATCTGCACGCGGAAGGTGCGGCCGTACTTGTTGAAGTCGTTCACGTAGATCGAGCCCATCGTGCCCTGCAGCGCGTCGAACACCTCCGAGATCGGCACGCCAAGCGCCGAGGCCTTCTCGCGATCGACCTCGACGTAGATCTGCGGCGCCGCGATGCGGTAGAAGCTCGTGACGCCCGTGAGATCGGAGCGCGCGCGCAGGTCGGCGAGGAACTTCTGCAGCACCTCGTTCAGGTGCACCGGATCGCTGTCGGCGCGGTTCTGCAGGTAGAGCTCGAACCCCGCCGCGGTGCCCAGGCCCCGGATCGGCGGCGCGTTGAAGGCGAGGATCAGGCCCTCGCGGATGGCGGCGGCGCGCTGGAAGATGTAGGCGATCATGTCGCTCGAGCTCTCCTTGCGCTCGCTCCAGGGCTTCAACGCCACGAACATGGTCGCGGTGTTGGTCTTGTTGCCGCCGCCGACCAGGTCAAAGCCGGTGACCACGAAGACGTGGTTCACCGCCGGATGGTCGACGAGCGCCTTCTGCACTTCGTCGCCGACGCGGCCGGTGCGGGTGAGCGTGGCCCCGTCGGGAAGCACGATGCCGCCGTAGAGATAGCCCATGTCCTCGCCGGGCACGAAGCCCGCCGGCACATGGCGGATGAGCCAGAAGGAGAGGCCCGCGACGACCGCGAGCACCGCCATCCCGAGCGCCGAGCGCCGCAGCATCCAGCGCACGCCGCCCAGGTAGGCGCCGGAGAGCCAGGCGAAGCCGCGGTTGAAGGGCCGGAAGAGCCGCGACTCCCCGCCGTGCGAGGGCTTGAGCAGCAGCGCGCAGAGCGCGGGCGAAAGCGTGAGCGCCACCAGGCCCGAGATCACCACCGCGATGGTCACCGTGACGGCGAACTGCTGGTACAGGCGCCCGGCGATGCCGCCCAGGAACGCGACCGGGATGAAGACCGCGCAAAGCACGAGCACGATCGCCACCACGGCCGCGGCCACCTCGCGCATCGCCTCGATCGCCGCCTCGCGCGGCGCCAGGCCGCGCTCGTTCATCAGGCGCTCGACGTTCTCCAGCACCACGATCGCGTCGTCGACCACGATGCCGATGGCGAGCACGAGCGCGAAGAGCGTGAGCGTGTTGATCGAATAGCCGAAGGCGTACAGGCCGGCGAAGGTGCCGATGAGCGATACCGGCACCGCGATGATCGGGATCAGCGTCGCGCGCCAGTTCTGCAGGAAGACGAACACCACGCCGATCACGAGGAGCGCCGCGATGAGCAGCGTGTGGACCACTTCCTCGATCGAGGCCTCGATGAAGCGCGTCGAGTCGTAGGGCACGATGAAATCCACGCCGACCGGAAAGGCGCGCGAGAGCTGGGCCACGGTCGACTTCACCGCGTCGGCCACCTCGAGGGCGTTGGCCCCCGACTGCAGGAACACCGCCACCCCGACGGTCGGCTGGCCGTCCACCGAGGTGAAGGCGTCGTAGGAGACGGCGCCGAGCTCCAGGCGCGCGACGTCCTTGAGGCGCAGGGTGCCGCCCGGGCCGCTCGAGCGCAGGATGATGTTGCCGAACTCCTCGGGATCGATGAGCCGCCCCTGCGCGGTCACGGTGTACACCGCGGACTGCGTCTCGGGCGCGGGCTCCTGGCCGATCTTGCCCGCGGCGTACTGCGCGTTCTGCGTGCGGATGGCGTTGGCGATGTCGGTGGTGGTGATGCCGAGCTGCGCCATGCGGTCCGGCCGCAGCCACACGCGCATCGAGTAGTCGCGCGCGCCGAAGATGAAGGAATCGGCCACGCCCGGCACGCGCTTGATCACGTCGAGCACGTTGACGGTGACGTAGTTGCTGAGGAAAAGCGTGTCGTAGCGCGGGTCGGAGGAGCGCAGCGCGACCGCGAGCAGGATGTCGCGCGAGCGCTTGCGCACCACCACGCCGCTGCGGCGCACGTCGTCGGGCAGGCGCGGCAGCGCGATCTGCACGCGGTTGTTGACCTGGATGACCGCGTCGTTGACATCGGTCCCCACCTCGAAGGTCGCCGTGATGGTGAGCGAGCCGTTCGAGGCCGAGGAGGAGTCGTAGTAGAGCAGCCCCTCGACGCCCGAGAGCTGCTCCTCGATCGGCGCGGCGACCGTGCGCGCGATCGTCTCGGCGCTCGCGCCCGGATAGTTGGCCGTCACCGTCACCGTCGGCGGCGCGATCTCGGGATATTGCGCGATCGGCAGCACGCGCGAGGCGACCAGCCCCGCGATCGTGATCACGATCGAAATGACGCCGGCGAAGATCGGCCGGCCGATGAAGAAGCGCGTCACGCGGCTACTTCTTCTTGTCGGCTTCCGGCCCGGGCGCCTCGGTCACTTCGACCCCGGGGCGCAGGCGCAACAGGTTGTCGGTGATCACGCGGTCGCCCGGCTTGAGGCCCTCGAGGATCGCCCAATCGGTGCCGATCCAGTCGCCGGTCTTCACCGGCCGGATCGCCGCCTTGCCTCCCTCGACGGTGAAGACGAAGAACCCCTTTTCGTTCTGCAGCACCGCGGTCTGCGGCACGAGGAACACGCCCTCGCGCTCGGCCGCCCTGAAGAGCACCCGCACGAACTGGCCCGGCAGCAGGACCTCCTTCGGGTTCTCGAACTCGGCGCGCATCTGCTGCGTGCCCAGGCGCAGATCGATCTCGGTGGCGGCGAAATTGAGCCGGCCCTTCAACGGATACTCGCTGCCGTCGGGCAGCCGCAGGCGGATGTCGGAGGCGCCCGCGCGCGGCATGCGTCCCTCGGGCAGGCGCTCCAGGTCGGAGGCCGAGACGCTGAAACGCACCCAGACCGGGTTGATCCGGTTGATGGTGGTGAGCAGGCTCGAGTCCTGCCCCGCGGTGATGAGGTTGCCCTCGGTGCGCACCGCGCGCCCGCTCACGCCGGTCACCGGCGCGACGACCTCGGTGTAGGAAAGATTGAGCTCGGCCTGGCGCACCGCCGCGCCGGCGGTGCCGAGCGCCGCCTCGGAAGCCTTGGCCGAGGACACCGCGTCCTCGTATTCGCGCCGGCTCACCACGCGGCTCTCGGCGAGCGGCTTCAGGCGCTGCGACTCGCGGCGCGCCTGCTCGTTCTTCGCCTGCTCCTGCAAGAGCTGCGATTTTGCCTGCGCGAGCGCGACCTGGTAGGGCTCGGGATCGATCCTGAAGAGCGGCCGCCCCTCCTTCACCAGCTCGCCCTCGGTGTAGAGGCGCTTGACGAGGATGCCGGAGACGCGCGAGCGCACTTCGACGGATTTCGAGCCTTCCACCTGGCCGACCGCCTCGATCTGCACCGGCACTTTCTGCGGCGCGACCTGCAGGATCGCCGCCGGCACCGCCGCGGGAGGCTTGGCCGCCGGCTTGCGCGAATCGCACGCCGCGAGCGCCGCGGCGAGCGCCACGGCAACCGACACCTTCCTGAGCCGCATGGGGGACCCTGCTTTACCCGAAGCGCGCCAGAATATACATTCGTTCGTGTATGTCAATTGCGTCCCGCCCGTAGCATGCGGCGCACCAAAGACGAGGCCCGGCGCACCCGCCAGCGGGTGCTGAAGGCCGCGCGCGCGGTGTTTGCGCGCCAGGGCGTGGCGCGTACCTCGCTCGAGCAGGTGGCGCGCGCCGCGGGCGTGACGCGCGGCGCCGTCTACTGGCACTTCCGCAACAAGGCCGACCTCTTCTTCCAGATGCGCGAGCAGGTGTCGCTGCCGCTTCTCGACCGCATCGAGCTCGCGCTCTCGCCCGCGCTGCAGCGCAACGCGCTCGCCGACGTCGAGCGCATGCTGGTCACGCTCTTTTCCGACATCGACCGCAGCGCGGCGGCGCGCGCGGCCATCTCGATCATGAACTACCGCTGCGAGTACGTCGGCGAATTCGCGCGCGAGCTGCGCGGCCAGTCCGAGCGCACCGCGAGCTACATCGATCGCCTGACGCGCGCCTATCGGCGCGCCGCCGACGCGGGACTGCTGCGCCCGGGCACCCGGCCCGATCTTGCCGCGCTCGAGAGCTGCGCCTTCACGATCGGCCTGCTGCGCATGAAGCTCATGCCCGGCGGCGCTCGCCTGCTCGGCGGCCGCCAGCGCCAGCTCATCGCCGCGCACGTCGCCGGCTTGCGCGCGCGACGCGCCTAGAAAACCGGGCCTGCACTAGCCGTCGGCGGTCTTCGCGGGGCGCGAACGGACGCGCACATCGAACACTTTGACGAGCCCGCCGCGAACATAGATCCACCGAAGCCCGTCGTCGCTTGCCTCCAGACCGTAAGCGTCGGAGCACGAGGATCCCGAAAGCCCCGCGATGGAAAAGCTTCCGACGGTCTCGCCGTTGTCCAGGTTGACGATCCTGACCTGTCCCGGATTTCGCCCGAAGACAGCTTCAAGAAAGCCCGGGCGCTTCTTGTACGGATACACAATCGCCGCCATGGGTTTGCCCGGCGCGACCTTGACGCAAATCGCCTCCTTCCCCGCCCGGATCACCCGCCGAGTGCCGGACCGCGTGACGGTCGCAAAGTCCGGGTCGTACTCGGACAGATCCAGTTCGCCCTTGTCGGCGACATTCCTGTGCGTGTATCCGCTGGGCGGCGCCGTGGCGAGCGCGAGATACCGGATCGAGCGTATGCGCCTGTCGGTTTGCTCCGGCAGGTTCGCCGCGCCCGCCTCTTCGATCGGCAGGTATTTGGCGATCCACGGCAATCGGTTGGAGTAGGCCCGGCTCCGAAGATCGTCCTCGTCGCGTGACGTCCGCGGTCCGTTGCGCCGGACCTCTGCCTGGAGCAGGTTTTCGAACCTGGCAGCGGAAACGGCGAACCTCGCGTTCCATTCTCCATCCACGGGCCACAGGACAAAATGGCCGGCGTCGAGGTTCGCAAGCTGATAGACGTGGCCGTGGTCATAGGACTCTGACAGCATCCATGCCGCGTGCTCGCCAAAATATGCGGCCTGCGGCACGCCGACGCCCCCGATGCAGCAGAGCGTCCTTGAGGCGTCATCGCCCCTCATCAGGAAAGGCCGGTAGGCGAACCAGTAGAGGGCGATGGGAAGGGCCAGCAAAAGCGCGAGCCACAAGGCGATCCCGAACGCCGCACCTTGAAGGGCTGCGTTGCCCAGGTCAGGATTTCCCTTTTTGGTTTGCTTGTAGACCTCGTCCGCTGCCGATACGGCGACGCTGAGCATGAGGAGGCGGCGCCAGCCGATTCCCCCGTGATCGACACCAGGACGATAACGATCAAACCGATCGAGCCGAACGCCCATGCGAGATCGGACCAGAGGTCGGTATTGGTCGTCGTATGCATTTGGCGCGACGGCGTTCCGGCAGCGCCGCAGGTCTGGAAGATTGGTCGGGGCGGCGAGATTTGAACTCGCGACCACCTGCACCCCATGCAGGTACGCTACCAGGCTGCGCTACGCCCCGAGGAGGCGAATTTTAGCCCTTCCCGGCGTCGCGGTCATGGTGGCCTTGCAGACAAAGCCTCCGGAAGCGTATGTTGTCCGGAATGGGGTAAGTACTGCCGCGCTTCGCCCGTCGCGCGCCCTCGCGCCGGAGTCTTGAATCGTGCCGGCGACGCCGCATATGTGCGGTCACTTGGCTGACTTTCTCCGGTGCGGATCGTGCAAGCCGACATGACGGATTCGCAGCAAAGCTATCGCCGCACCCTGCGCTACGCGGAAGCGATCGCGGGCGGCGTCGAGCGGCTCGCCTCGCGCCTGTGCGTGAGCTCGGCCACGCTGCAGGCCTGGTCCGAGGGCTGGGAGGAGATTCCGGACTCGATCTTCCTCTCGAGCGTCGACCTGATCTGCAACGCCTCGGATGAGGAAATCCGCCGCGCGCGCGAGTACCGCCCGCTCAATCGCGAGAAGCCCCCGTCGGACGTTTCCTAGCGCAGGGCTTCGAGGACTTCGCGCAGCTCGCGCTTGATGGCGGCCAGATCGGCCGCGGCGCCGGCGACGGCCGAGCGGGCGGCGCGCGGCGCGGGCTCGGGCTTGTCGTCGCCCGTGAAGGCGTTGTCGAGCCGGTTTCGCGCGCCGCTGATGGTGAAGCCTTCCTCGTAGAGGAGCTCGCGGATCCGGCGGATGAGCAGCACCTCGTGATGCTGGTAGTAGCGCCGGTTGCCGCGGCGCTTGACGGGCTTCAGCTGCGTGAATTCCTGCTCCCAGTAGCGGAGCACGTGCGGCTTCACCCCGCAGAGATCGCTGACCTCACCGATGGTGAAGTAGCGCTTCGCCGGGATCGGCGGAAGCTCAACCCTTTTCCGGGGCTCCATGCCGGGACTTCTCGACCATGGCCTTCAACTTCTGGCTGGCGTGGAAGGTGACGACCCGGCGGGCGCTGATCGGGATCTCCTCGCCGGTCTTGGGATTGCGCCCGGGACGCTGCGGCTTGTCGCGCAGCTGGAAGTTGCCAAAGCCGGAGAGCTTGACGCTTTCGCCACGCTCGAGGGCCCCCCGAATCTCCTCGAAGAAGGCCTCGACCATGTCCTTTGCCTCGCGCTTGTTCAGCCCGACCTTCTCGAACAGAAGATCGGCCAGCTCGGCCTTGGTCAACGTCATTACAACTCCCTGATTACTCAATGTATTTATCTAATTATGCGCGCAGGCTGGCACTGAAACGACGGCCCCACAGCTCGACCAGGGCATCGCGCGCCTTGTCGGCCTCCGCATCCGTGAGGGTTCGTTCAGTATCTTGCATAACTACCCGGAACGCAAGGCTTTTTTTCCCGGCGGGCAAGTGCGGTCCCTGGTACAAATCGAACACTTGGACGGCCTGGACGATGGGCGGCTTTTCGGCCCTCGCGGCGTCCAATAGCGCCTGCGCCGCGACCCCCGCATCCACGAGTAGCGCGATGTCCCGCACGACCGGCGGGAACCTGGAGGGCGGGGCCGCATGCGGCAGCGGCGCGCCGAGGATCGGCTCGACGTCCATCTCGAAAAGCACGGCCGGCTGCGGCAGCTCGTACTTCTGCTGCCAGCGCGGATGCAGCTCGCCGAGCCATCCTGCCGGCTTGGCATCGACAAAAACGCGCGCGGAACGCCCCGGATGCAGCGCCGGATGCGCGGCCGCTTCGAAGCGCAGGGCGCGCGGCTCGCAAAGCGCCTCGAGATCGGCCTTGACGTCGTAGAAATCCACGCCGCGAGTCGGCTTCACGCCCCATTGCTCGTCCAGCGCCGGGCCGAAGGCGGCGGCGCCGATGCGGATCGGCTGGCGCAGGCCCGCCACCGCGAGCGGCCCGGCCGGCGCCTGCGCATCGCGCAGGTAGACGCGGCCGACTTCGAAAACGCGGATGCGAGGGATCTTCCGGAAATGATTCCTTTTCAAGACATCGACCAGAGAACCCCACAGCGTGGTGCGCATGACGGAGGCCTGGCTCGCGATCGGATTGAGCAGGCGGATCGGATTCGTCTCGCCCGCGAAATCGGCCTCCCAGGCCGGCTCGACGAACGCGAAGTTGATCGCCTCCAGGTAGTCGCAGGCGGCGAGCCGGTCGCGCAACGAATGCAGCGAGCGGCGCTCCTCGGGCGCCGCGATCATCCGTGCCGGCGCGCGCGGCGGGAGCGCGGGAATATGCTCGAAGCCGTGGATGCGGGCGACTTCCTCGATCAGGTCCTCTTCGATCGCGATATCGAAGCGATAGGAAGGCGGCGTGACCGTGTACTCGGTTTTGCTCTTCTTGAACGGGAAACCCAGCCTCTGGAACACCGCATCCACTTCCTTCGATGACAGCTCGATGCCGATGATCTTCTTTGCGCGGGCAACGCGCATCTTCACCGGCTTGCGCTTCGGCAGCCGCTTGACGAGATCGACCGTGGGCCCGGGCTCCCCGCCGCAGATATCGAGGATGAGCCGCGTGGCGCGCTCGATGCCGTCGACGTTGTTGTCGAAATCGACGCCGCGCTCGAAGCGGTGGCCGGCGTCGCTCGTGAAGTTGTAGCGCCGCGAGCGGCCGGCGACCGCGTCCGGGAAGAAGAAGGCGGATTCGAGGAAGAGGTTCTGGGTCGTCGTCTCGGCCTTGGTCGACTCCCCGCCCATGATGCCGCCGAGACCGATGGGCCCCGAGTCGTCGGTGATGCAGAGCACCGACTCGTCCACCTCCACCGTCTGCCCGTTCAGGAGCAGGCATTTCTCGCCCTGCCGACCCCAGCGCACATCGATCGGGCCGCGCAATTTGTCCAGGTCGTAGACGTGCAGCGGGCGCCCCAGCTCGAGCATCACGTAGTTGGTGACGTCCACGAGCGCCGAGATGCTTCGCTGCCCGGCGCGCTCCAGGCGCCGGCGCATCCAGCCCGGTGTCGGCGCCGCGGCGTTCACATTGCGGATGACGCGGCCCGTGAACCGGCCGCAGCCTTCGGGATTGGAGATTTTGACCGGATGCCTGGAATTGTTCTTCTCTTCTATTTTCTCTATTTTTCTGTTTTTCAATTTGCTGCCGGTAAGCGCGGACACCTCCCGTGCGATGCCCAGGACCGACAGACAATCCCCCCGGTTCGGCGTGAGCGAGAAGCTGAGCACGCGTTCGTCCAACTCGAGCACTTTGCTGACGTCAGCGCCGGGCTTCGCATCCCCCAGATCAAGCAATCCGGAATGGTCCTCAGAGAGCCCCAGCTCTCTTGCGGAACAGAGCATTCCATTGCTTTCCGCCCCACGGATGTTCGACTTCCTTATTTCAATATCTTTTAGTTTTGTCCCCACCCGCGCCAAAGGCGCAAGCATTCCAGCCCGAACATTGGGGGCGCCGCAGACGACCTTGAGCGTCTCCTTGCCGGTGTCGACGGTGCAGACGGTGAGCTTGTCGGCGTTCGGGTGCCTGTCGACCGCAAGGATCCGGCCGGCGACCACGCCCTTCAACGCGGCCGCGACGGGCGCGCAGGACTCGACTTCCAGGCCCTGCATGGTGAGGCCATGCGCCAGGGCTTCGGTTTTTATTTTGACCTCCACGAAGTCCCTCAGCCAATTCCCGGGGATGTTCATGAGAATTGCCTCAGGAAGCGCAGGTCGCCGTCAAAGAAGAGGCGCAGGTCGTCGATGCCGTACCGGAGCATGGTGAGCCGCTCGAGGCCCGAGCCGAAGGCAAAGCCGATGTAGCGCTCGGGATCGAGGCCGAAGTTGCGCACCACCTGCGGATGCACCTGCCCGGAGCCGGAGAGCTCGAGCCAGCGGCCTTTCAGCGGCCCCGAGGCGAACTGCAGGTCGATCTCGGCCGAGGGCTCGGTGAACGGGAAGTAGGACGGCCGGAAGCGCACGTTCAGCGCCTCGGACTCGAAAAAGCGGCGCAGGAAATCCGTGTACACGCCCTTCAGGTCCGCGAAGCTGATGTCCTCGTCGATCCACAGGCCCTCGACCTGGTGGAACATCGGCGAGTGGGTCGCATCCGAATCCACGCGGTAGGTGCGGCCGAGCGCGATCGTCTTGATGGGCGGCTTGTGCATCCTCGCATAGCGGACCTGCATCGGGCTCGTATGGGTGCGGAGGAGCAGCGGCAGGCCCTCGTCGTCTTTCAGGTCGACGTAGAAGGTGTCCTGCATCGAGCGCGCCGGATGGTTCTCCGGGTTGTTGAGCGCGGTGAAGTTGTACCAGTCGGTCTCGATCTCGGGGCCGTCGGCGACGTCGAAGCCGATCGAGCGGAAGATCTCCTCGATGCGCCGCCAGGTGCGGCTGATCGGATGCACGCCGCCGCGCCCCCTGCCCCGGCCGGGCAGCGTGACATCGAGCGCCTCGCCGGCGAGGCGCGATTCCAGCTTCTTTGCCTCGAGATTGCCCCGGCAGGTCTCGAGCGCCGACTCGAGCTGCTGCTTGGCCGTGTTGATTTTCTGCCCGAAGGATTTCTTCTCCTCCGGCGGCAGAGAACCCAGCTGCTTCAGGAGCGCGGTCAGCTCGCCGCTCTTGCCGAGGTACTTCGCCTTGGCGTTCTCGAGCGCAGCAGGGTCGGGCGCCGCGGACAGGTCCGCGAGCGCGCGCCCGACGATTTCTTCCAGATTGACCAAGGCGCGTCCCTACCGCGCCCGATCAGTGAGAGAGGCTGGCTTTCACCTGGCCGGCGATCTTGGCGAACGCCGGCTTGTCGAGCACCGCGAGATCGGCGAGCAGCTTGCGGTCGATCTCGATGTTGGCCTTCTTGAGGCCCGACATGAACGCGCTGTAGCTCATGCCGAGCTCGCGCACCGCGGCGTTGATGCGGGCGATCCAGAGCGCGCGGAACTCGCGCTTCCTGTTGCGGCGGTCGCGGTAGGCGTACAGCCCCGCCTTCATGACCGCCTGCTTGGCGACGCGATAGACATTGCCGCGGCGGCCGCGGAACCCCTTCGCCTGCTTGAGGACCTTCTTGTGGCGCGCGCGCGCCGTTACACCTCTTTTTACCCTGGGCATGGCGCTTCCTTAGCGGGAGTACGGCAGCATGGCGCTGATGCGGCCCAGATCGCTGTCGTGAACGTTGGTGGCGCCGCGCAGCTTGCGCTTGGTCTGCGTCGACTTCTTGGTGAGGATGTGGCGCTTGAACGCCTGTCCGCGCTTGACCGAGCCGCCGGGACGCACCCTGAAGCGCTTCGAGGCGCCTCTCTTCGATTTCATCTTTGGCACTTCACTGCTCCTTGTCTAGCCCGCCGCAGCGGGTTTGGCTTCTGCTTTCTTCGGTGCTTTCGGCTTGTCGGAAGCGGATTTTTCGGCCTTCCCCTTCGCCACCGGCAGCGCCTTCTTCTTCGGCGCCAGCACCATCACCATCTGCCTGCCCTCGAGCCGCGGAAACTGCTCGACCACGGCGAGCTCATCGAGATCCTTGCGCACCCGCTCCAGCAGCCGCACGCCGAATTCCTGGTGCGCCATCTCGCGTCCCCGGAATCGCAGCGTCACCTTCGCCTTGTCGCCCTCCTCGAGGAACTGGATGAGCTTGCCGACCTTGATCTTGTAATCGCCCTCGTCCGTTCCCGGACGGAACTTGATTTCCTTGACCTGGATCTGCTTCTGCTTGAGCTTGGCCTCGTGGGCCTTTTTCTGCTCGCGGTAGCGGAACTTGCCGTAGTCCATCAGCTTGCAGACCGGGGGCACCGCGAGCGGCGCGATTTCCACCAGGTCCACGTTCTGCTCTTCCGCCATCTTCAGGGCGTCTGCGACTGTCTGGATTCCCAGCTGGTCGCCGTTTTCCGCCACCAGTCTTACCTGGGGCGCCGTGATCTCTCCGTTGATGCGCTGCGATCTCTCGAGTGCGATGTGTGAAACTCTCCTTTGCTCGTGAAAAAAACAGCCGTGCTAGCGCGCTTCCGCCTCGCTCCGGAGGCGTGCGGTAAAGGCACCGAGCGCCATGGCGCCCAGATCCTCACCGCCGCGTGTTCGCACGGCCACCGTTCCGGCCTGCTTTTCCTTGTCGCCCACCACGATCTGGTAAGGCAGCTTTTGCAGGCTATGTTCCCGAATTTTATAGCTTATTTTCTCGTTTCGCAAATCTTCCACGACCCGGAAACCGGCCTCGCGCAGCCGTCCGGCGACGCTTTGCGCGTACTCGGCCTGGTGCTCCGAGATGTTCATGACGACGACCTGCTCGGGGGCGAGCCAGAGCGGGAAGGCGCCGCCGAAATGCTCGATCAGGATGCCCATGAAGCGCTCCATCGAGCCGATGGTCGCCCGATGGAGCATGACGGGAATCCTGCGGGTGTTGTCGGCCGCGACGTACTCGGCGCCGAGGCGCTGCGGCAGGAAGTAGTCCACCTGCATCGTGCCGCACTGCCAGAGCCGGCCAATGGCGTCCTTCAGGTGGTACTCGATCTTGGGGCCGTAGAAGGCGCCCTCGCCCGGCAGGACCTCGAAGGGCAGGCCCGAGGCCTTCATCGCCGCCATGAGCGCGGCCTCGGCCTTGTCCCAGGACTCATCCGTGCCGATGCGCTTCTCGGGGCGCGTGGCCACCTTGTAGACGATGTCCTTGAAGCCGAAGGTCGCGTACACCTTCTGCACGAGCGCCGTGTAGGCGACGCACTCGGGGAGGATCTGCTCCTCGGTGCAGAAGATGTGGCCGTCGTCCTGGGTGAAGCCCCGGATGCGCATCAGGCCGTGCAGGGCGCCCGAGGGCTCGTTGCGGTGGCAGGAGCCGAACTCGCCGTAGCGCAGGGGCAGGTCACGGTAGCTCTTTACGCCCTTGTTGAAGATGAGGATATGGCCCGGGCAGTTCATGGGCTTCAATGCGTAGTCGCGCTTTTCCGACTCCGTCGTGAACATGTGCTCGCGGTAGTTTTCCCAGTGCCCGGTGCGCTCCCAGAGGCTGCGGGGCAGCACGGTCGGGCCGCGCACTTCCTGGTAGCCGCTCTCGCGATAGACCTTGCGCATGTACTGCTCGACCTGCTGCCAGAGCGTCCAGCCCTTGGGGTGCCAGAACACCATGCCGGGGGCGTCCTCTTCCATGTGGAAAAGGTCGAGCTGCGTGGCGAGGCGCCGGTGGTCGCGCTTCTCGGCCTCCTCCAGCATCTTGAGGTAGGCGTCCTGCTCTTCCTTGGTCGCCCAGGCGGTGCCGTAGATGCGCTGGAGCATCTCGTTCTTCGAGTCGCCGCGCCAGTACGCGCCCGCGACCCGCATCAGCTTGAAGACCTTGAGCTTGCCGGTCGAGGGCACGTGCGGGCCGCGGCACAGGTCGATCCAGTTGCCCTGGCCGTAGAGCGAGATCGGCTCGTTCGAAGGGATGGCGGAAATGATTTCGGCCTTGTACTTCTCGCCGATCGATTCGAAAAACTTGACCGCTTCGTCTCTCGAAAGAACTTTTCTTTCTACTTTTAAATCCTTTTTGACCAGTTCGGCCATCTTCTTTTCGATCGCCGCGAGATCCTCCGGCGTGAAGGGCCGCTTGTAGGAGAAGTCGTAGTAGAACCCGTTCTCTATGACAGGCCCAATCGTCACCTGCGCGCCGGGAAAGAGCTCCTGCACCGCCTGCGCCATCAGGTGCGAGGTCGAGTGGCGCAGGATGTCGAGCGCCTCGGGGCTCTTCGGCGTGATGACCGAGAGATCGGCGTCGGCCTCGATGCGATAGCTCGTGTCGACGAGCTTGCCGTTCACCTTGCCGGCGAGCGCCGCCTTGGCGAGCCCGGCGCCGATCGACTGCGCCACCTCGGCGACCGTGACCGGCGAAGGAAACGACTTCTGCGAGCCGTCCGGCAGGCGGATGTTGGGCATGCCGCGGTTACTGCGCCTTGATGCCGGCCTTGCGGATGACGGCGCCCCACTTGGGCGTGTCGGTGCGGATGACCTCGCCGAGCGCTTCCGGCGTGGTGCCCGTGGCGAGCAGGCCGAACTTCAGCATCTGCTCCCGGCCCTCGGGGCTCTGGATGATCTTGTTGATCTCGGCGTTCATGCGCTCGATGACCGGGCGCGGCGTGCCCGCCGGCGCGTGGATGCCGTTCCAGCCCGCGATGTCGAGCGGATAGCCCTGCTCGATGAAGGTGGGCAGGTCGGGCAGCAGCGGCCAGCGCTTGGGGCCCGTCACCGCCATGGGCACGAGACGGCCCGAGGCGATGTGCGCGCTCACCGAGGCGAGATCCTGGATCGTCATCTGCACCTGGCCGCCGAGCGTGTCCTGTACCGCGGGGCCCGCGCCTTTGTACGGCACGTGCACCATGTCGAGGCCCGCGGCGCCCTTCAGCATCTCGCCGTAGACGTGCGAGGTCGAGCCGTTGCCGAAGGAAGCGAAGCTGACCTTGCCGGGATTGGCCTTGGCCCAGGCGATGAATTCCTTCAGGTTCTTCGGCCCGAGCGTCGCGGGCACCACCATCGCGAGCACGGTGAGGCCGAGCTGCGTCACCGGCGCGAAGTCCTTCTGCGCGTCGTAGGGCAGCGCGACCTCCAGGTTCGGCGCGATCGTGAGGTTCGAGACGTTGGTATAGACGAAGGTGTAGCCGTCGGGCGCCGCGGTCTTCGCCGCCTGCAGGCCGACCGCGCCTTGCGCTCCCGCGCGGTTCTCGACCACCACCGGCTGGCCGAGCACCGGTGTCAGCTTCTCCGCGAGCCAGCGGGAAACGACGTCGGTCTGCCCGCCCGGCGGGTAGGGCGCGATCAGGCGAATCGGTTTTGCCGGCCAGGTCTGCGCGCCGACTTGAAAGCTCAGAAGTGCAAGTACAAGGCAAAGCAGTCTCATCAGTAAGGCCTGTCTCCTGCGATGGTGACCCGATCCATGACGCGCCGGTAACCCGCGTAGTCGTTGACCGCGATGTGCTGAGTCGAGCGGTTGTCCCAGAGGGCGAGCGTGCCCTTCGTCCAGCGGAAGCGGATCTGGAACTCCGGCCGCTGGCTGTGGCGATTGAGGAAATCGAGCAGCGGGGCGGATTCCTCCTCCGTCATGTCCTCGAAGCGCACGGCGTAGACCCAGTTCACGTAGAGAATTTTGCGCCCAGTCTCGGGATGCGTGCGCACGCAGGGGTGCGCCTGCTCGCGCAGCGCCGCCTCGCTCGCCTCGATGCGCATGCTCTTCAGGTCGTCGTCGGCATAGGCGCCCTGCGGGCCGTAGGAGCGCTTCGCGCTGTGCATGACCTTGAGCGTGCCCAGCAGCCGCTGCAGGCCGGGCGAGAGCGCCTCGAGCGCGAGCATCTGGTTCGACCAGATCGTGTCGCCGCCGACCTCCGGGCTCTCGCGCGAGTACAGGCACGTTCCCATCACCGGCTCGGGCGAGAAGGTCATGTCGGTGTGCCAGCGGCCGCCGAAATTGAGCTTTTTCGCCTCCTGCGGCTCGCGCACGATGCGCATCATCTCGGGATGCCCTTCGAGCGGCTTGATGAAGGGCGTGGTGGCGAGCGGGCCGAAGTTGAGCGCAAAGGCCTTCTGCTGCTCGGGGGTGAGGGTCTGGTCGCGCAGGAAGATGACGCAGTGCTCGGCGAGCGCGCGTCGCAGCTCGGCGACCGCTTGCGGCTCCAGGGGGCGCGAGGCGTCCACGCCGCTGATCTCGGCGCCGCCCGCGCCGCAGAGCAGCTTCACCTGAAATCCCCGGTAGCGGTCCATCGTACTTTCTCAGGAATTGGTAGGCGCGATTGGACTCGAACCAACGACCCCTACCATGTCAAGGTAGTGCTCTAACCAGCTGAGCTACGCGCCTAGCGAAAGAACGGATTCTAGCAAATCATCCCCGCGCCACGCGGATAACCCCGCGCACGTCCTTGATCGTGGCGAGCGCCTTCCTGAGGTGCGAGACGTTCGTGACCTCGAAGGTAAAACGCATCTGGGCCAGCTCGTCGCGGCTCTGCGAGCGCGTGCCGGTGACGTTGATGCCCTGGCGCGCGAGCGCCTCGCCGATGTCGCGCAGAAGGCCGCGCCGGTCGGTCGCCGTCACGTGCACGTCGACCGGATAGGACTCCTCCGCGCGCGCCTTGCCCCACGCGGCCTCGATCAGCCGCTCGGGGTCGCGCTCGGCCAGGCGCCGCAGGCTCGCGCAGTCCTCGCGGTGCACCGAGATGCCGCGGCCGCGCGTGACGAAGCCCCGGATCGGATCCGGCGGCAGCGGCTTGCAGCACCTGGCGAGCTGCGTCATCAGCCGGTCCACGCCGACGATCAGGACCCCGCCCTTGTCGCCCGTGGCTTTGCGGGGGGTTTTTGCTTTTTCCTTCGGGGGCGCGACTTGATGCAGGCCCCGGGCTTCCCGTAGAGCCACCTGCAATTGCCGCAGGCTGACCTCGTCGCGGGCGACCGAGAAGAAAAGCTCCTCGGGCCTTGCAAAACCCAGCTTGCGCGCGAGCTCGTCCAGGCTGGCGTTGGTCGCCCCTTCCCGGCGCTGCTCCTTTTCCACCGTCGAGCGGCCGCGCGCCACCGTCTCGGCGTGCGCGCGCGCATTGAACCACTGGCGCACCTTGGCGCGCGCGCGGTGGCTGCGGATAAAGCCGCGCTCGGCGTTTAGCCAATCCCGCGAAGGGCCGCCCGTCTTCGCCGCGACGATTTCCACGCGCTGGCCGCTCTCCAGCGGCGTGTCGAGCGTCGCCATCTGCCCGTCGACCCGCGCGCCGCGGCAGCGGTGGCCGAGGTCGGTATGCAGCGCGTAGGCGAAATCGACCGGCGTGGCGCCCTTGGGCAGGTCGACCACCTTGCCCTGCGGCGTCACGACGTAGATCGTGTCGTCGAGCTTCGCTTCTCGCGTCGTCTTCGACCAGTCGGCGACCTCGTCGCGCCAGGCGAGCAGCTGCCTGAGCCACGCGATCTTGCTGTCGAAGGCGTTTTCCCTGGAGGCTTTTCTGTCTTCCTTGTAGCGCCAGTGCGCGGCCACGCCGAACTCGGCCTGGCGGTGCATCTCCTCGGTGCGGATCTGCACTTCGAGCGTGCGGCCGCCCGGACCGATCACCGCCGTGTGCAGCGACTGGTAGAGGTTGCCCTTCGGCCGCGCGATGTAGTCGTCGAACTCGCGCACGATCGGCTGCCAGAGGTGGTGCACCACGCCGAGCGCGGCGTAGCAGTCCTGCACCGTCGGCACGATCACGCGCAGCGCGCGCACGTCGTAGAGCTCGGAGAAGTCGAGCTGCTTGGCGCGCATCTTGTTCCAGATCGAGTAGATGTGCTTTGGCCGGCCGTTCACCTCCGCCGTGATGCCGGTCTGCTTCAGCTCGTTTCCGAGAAGCTCGATGGCATCGCCGATATAGCGTTCTCTCTCGAGGCGCTTCTCGTCCAGCAGCGCGGCAATGCGCTTGTAGAGCTCGGGCTCGAGGAAGCGGAACGACAGGTCTTCCAGCTCCCATTTGAGCTGCCAGACGCCCAGCCGGTTGGCGAGCGGCGAGTAGATGTCGAGGGTTTCCCTCGCGTACTGGATTTTTTCTGCCGAGTCGCTCCTGGCAAAAAACCGCAGCGTCTGGACGCGGCTGGCAAGCCGGATCAGCACCACGCGCACGTCCTCCACCATGCCGAGGACCATCTTGCGCAGGATCTCGTTCTGCTCGCCGGCGGAGGCGCGCGTGAGCACGCGCAGCCGGTAGAGCTTCTCCACGCCGGCGGCGAGCGCGGCGACTTCCTCGCCGAATTCCGCCTTGAGCGCGTCGGGCTCGACGTACTTCGGCGCGGCGAAGAGGATTCCCGCGGCGCGCGCCGCCGGATCCACCCCGATCGAGGCGAGGTTCGCCTCCAGGCCGAGCGCGTGCGGCCACACCGGCTCGCCGGTGGAGAGCGTCTGGCCCTCATAGAGCGGCCGGGCGAACTCGAGCGCACGCTCGACTTGCTCGTCTTTAGGGCGCAACTGAACGACGGAAACCATGCTGCTATTGTAATGACGCGATGGGATGGATCCGCGACTGGAAGCGCAGGCGCATCCTCGCGCGTCACGCGATCGATGAGGCGCGCTGGCGCCGGGCGAAAAGGCACCTGCCTTTCCTTGCCGGGCTCTCGGCCGACGAGGAGATGCGCCTCCAGCAGATGGCGATCGTCTTCCTCGCCGAGAAGGAGTTCGCCGCGGTCCAGGGCCTCGAACTCTCGGACGACGACCGGCTCGAGATCGCGCTGCAGGCCTGCCTGCCCATTCTCGAGCTGGGGCTTCAGTGGTATGAGGGCTGGGTGGGCATCGTGGTGCATCCCTCCGACTTTCACGTGAAGCGCACGCATACCGACGAGGATGGCGTCGTGCACGAGTGGGACGACGAGCTGGCCGGCGAATCCTGGCCCGGCGGCCCGGTGGTGCTGTCCTGGGAGGCGCTAGACGATTCGGGCTCGGTCGCCGAGGGCGGCGCGAACGTCGTCATCCACGAGTTCGCGCACAAGCTCGACATGATGACGGGCGATGCCGACGGCGTGCCGCCGATGCCCTCGCGCGCGGCGCGCGAGCAGTGGCTGAAGGTCTTCGATGCCGAGTTCGACCGCTTCTGCACCGCGGTCGAGGCGGGCCGCGAGACCTTCCTCGACCCCTACGCCGCCGAGCACGAGTCGGAGTTCTTCGCGGTGGCGAGCGAGGCGTTCTTCGAGTCGCCGAACGCGCTTCGCAAGGACTTCCCGAAGCTCTACGGGCTCTTCAGGGACTTCTACCGGCAGGACCCGGCGAGGCGGCTGCGCGCATGATGCGATGGCTGGTCATCCTCGCGGTCGTCTGCGGCGCCGCCTATCACTACTACAAGGCGAAGCGCCCGCTCGAGGTCGAGCAGCCGCCGCTCGTCACCGTGGCGGCGGTCACCGAGGCGCGCGCGCCGGTCCAGCGCAACCTCAATGCCGGCCCGGTCTTCCGGATGAACGGCTACACGCTCACCGCGCTCGCCGAATTTTCGGTCGGCGCGCGCGTCATCCTCGCGCGCGAGTACGGCAACGACCGCGAGTCGAGCCTGGCGCCCGTCGACCTGGCGCTCGCCTGGGGCCCGATGGCCGACCCGCGCGTGCTCGAGGCGATCAGCTTCTCGCAGTCGGGCCGCTTCTACCACTGGCGCTACGAGGGCTCACCGCCGATCCCCCACCGCGAGATCGAGCTGAACAGCGCCAACATGCACATGATCCCGTCCACGAAGGAGCTCGCCGCGCAGCTGCGCGCGGTCAAGCCGGGCAGCCTCGTCCGCCTGCGCGGCTATCTGGTGCAGGCGCAAGCGCCCGATGGCTGGCACTGGCGCAGCTCGCTTACGCGCGAGGACACGGGCGGCGGCGCCTGCGAGCTCATCTTCGTGCAGGCGCTGGAAGTACTTTGACGCTTCGCTGGCTAGAGGACGACCTCCGAGCCCTCGGCGGGCGCCTCGCAGGCCACCCGTGCGCCTTTCTTCTCAAGCGCGGCGCGCGCCTCACGCAGCTTCGCGTCGATGTCGGCGTCGGACTGGTCGGGGTCGTGGTGGAAGAGGTGCAGCTGCTTCACCTGGGCGCGCGCGGCGAGCTCGACCACCTGGCTCACGCTCGAGTGGCCCCAGTCGACCTTGGACGGGTACTCGTGGTCGCGGTAGGTCGTGTCGGTGATGAGCAGGTCCGCACCGGCGACGAACTGCGTGAGGCGCTCGAGATACTTCTCGTCGCGTCGCGGGTCGCCCGGCAGGTAGATCTCGTTGTCGGTGATGTAGCACACGCGCCGGCCGTGGGAGGTGAGGCGGTAGCCGAGGCAATAGCCCGGGTGCGAGAGCAGCATCGTGTCGATCCGCACCGGCCCGAAGGTCAGGGTTTCCTCGCGCAGGTCGCGGAACACGACGCGCGCCCCGAACTCGCGCGTGGTCACGGGGAAATACACGCTCTCCATCTGCGCGCTCACCACGCGCTCGATCGTCAGGTCGCCCTGGTAGGGGCCGTGGATCTCGACCTGGTTGCCTCGAACGTACATCGGCGCGAAAAAAGGGATCGTGTTGATGTGGTCCCAGTGCGGGTGCGAGATGAAGATGCGCGCGCTGATGCTCGGCTTTTTCTGCGCCATCAAGGCGTCCGAGAGCCGCTTGATGCCCGAGCCGCAGTCGAAGATGAAAAGCGGCTCGCCCCCGACCTCGACGCTCACGCAGGGTGTGTTGCCTCCGTAGCGGTTGGTCTTCGGCCCGGGCACCGGCAGCGTGCCGTGCACGCCCCAGTAGCTGACGACGACGTGCTCGGAGAGGATGTCCTCGATCGTGATGAGCAGCGACTCGCGCTTGATGGGCTTGGTGATGTAGCCGTCGGCGCCCAGCTGCTTCGCGCGGCGGCGGTCGAAGTCGTAGGACTTCATCGAGAGCACGATGATCTTCATCGACGAGAGCTCGCTGCGCCGGCGCAGCTCGCGCGTGAGCTCGAAGCCGTCCATCTCCGGCATCATGATGTCGGTGATCACGCAGTCGGGCCTCAGCTCGGGGATGCGCGCGAGCGCCTCGCGGCTCGAGGTCGCCTGCTGGACCATGTGACCGCCCTCCTCGAGGGTCTTGACGAGGAGCGCGACGATGTCGGGGTCGTCGTCGACGATGAAGAACTTCATGAGTCCGCGCGAGTTTAGCCGATCGCCGGGTAAAAAAGGGTCAGAGACGCCTTATCATTCGGGCATGCTCACCCTCGCCGCCGACAAGAAAGCCTTCGGACGCAACTGGGCGCGCAGCGCGCAGGCGCTCGCCAGACTGCCGGGGAAACCCGAGCGCAGCGCCTCCCAGCAGGCGAGAGCCGAGGAAATTCTTGCCGACTCGCGCGCCTCGCGCGCTACGTTCATGCGCCGGCATGCGCGCGCCGTGTACGACGCGCTGACCAAAAAGCGCACCGAGTTCGTGCGCGTGGACGAGCTCTGCGCTCGCGCCGCCAAGGCGTTTCCGGGGCTCGTGCCCGACGCCAAAACGCTCGCGCGCGACTCCGGCAAGCTGCAGAAGGAAAAGGACGGCGCCGAGATCGACCAGGGCATCTTCCTTTCGCATGTCATGACCGATCCGGAGTGCGGCCTGCATCTTTGTCACGCCATGCTCCTGCCGCACCCGAGGACGAAGAGTTTTCTTTCCAAATTCGTTTCGAGCGGGAAAATCACTTTCCCGGGCGCGACGGTGGAGCGGCGCGGCAAGGCTTGCGTGGTCACCCTGAGCAACCCCCGGTTTTTGAACGCCGAGGACGAGACCACGATCGAGGGCACCGAGATCGCGGTGGACCTGGCGCTGCTCGATCCGCAGACCGAGATCTGCGTCCTGCGCGGGGGGCCGGTCGAGCACCCGAAGTGGAAGGACCAGCGGCTCTTCGGCGCCGGCATCAACCTCACGCACCTGTATCAGGGAAAGATCCGCTATCTCTGGTACATCGTTCGCGACCTGGGTCTCGTCAACAAGATCTACCGCGGCCTCGCAAAGCCCGACGTCTCACCGGAGGTCGACTCCGTCGAGAAGCTGTGGATCGGCGCCATCGAGGGCTTCGCCATCGGCGGGCATTGCCAGACGG
>DATAID010000028.1:0-22568 GCA_036262835.1 Burkholderiales bacterium
CCCCGGCCTGATCGAGCGCGGCAAGCAGCGCCTCGGCTGGTTCTACGAGAAGCTCGACCGGCAGCTCGCGGACCACGAATTCCTCGCCGGCAAGCGCTACTCGGTCGCCGACATCACCGCGCTCTGCGTGTTCGATTTCGCGAAGCGGGTCGGCGCCGAGGCACCCGCGACGCTTTCCCATCTCGCGCGCTGGCACGCGGCCGTCTCGGCCCGGCCGAGCTCAAAAGCCTAAAAGACCCGGCGCTCGAGCTTCAGCTCGCGCAGGATCGTGGTGGCGATCTCCTCGATCGACTTGGCGGTCGAGTTGATCCAGCGGATGCCCTCGCGGCGCATCATCCGCTCGGCGTGCTCGATCTCGTAGCGGCAGTTCTCGGGATCGGCGTACTGGCTGCCCGGGCGCCGCTCCTGGCGGATCTCGCGCAGCCGCTCGGGCGCGATCGAAAGGCCGTAGAGCTTGGGCTTGTGCGCCTGCAGCGCCGGCGGCAGCTCCTTCCTCTGGAAATCCTCGGGGATGAGCGGGTAGTTCGCCGTCTTCACGCCGAATTGCAGGGCGAGATAGAGGCTGGTCGGCGTCTTGCCGCTGCGCGAGACGCCGACGAGGATCACGTCCGCATCGGCGAGCTCGCGGTGCGAGGCGCCGTCGTCGTGCGCCATGGCGAAGTTGACCGCCTCGATCCTCTGCTTGTACTCGCGCTTGTCCATCGAGCTGTGCGAGCGGCCGATGGTGTGGCTCGATTTCACGCCCAGGCCCGCCTCGAGCGGATCGATGAAGGTCTCGAAGAAGTCGAGGAAAAGGGCGTTCGCGCGGCGCACCACGTCGCGCACGTCGCCGTTGACGAGGGTCGAGAACACGATCGGCTGGCCGTCGGCGCGCAGGGACTCGCGCTCGATGCGCTCCAGGCAATCCTGCGCCTTGTCCACCGTGTCGACGAAGGGCAGGTTGACCTGATCGAACTCCAGGCCTTCGAACTGGGTTAACAGACTGTGGCCTAGCATCTGCGCCGTAATGCCGGTGCCGTCGGACACGAAGAACACGGTGCGGCGCTGCGTCATGACGATAAAATACCAAGGAATGCACGTAGCCTGGCTCAAGGACCTGCGGATGAAGGACCTCGCGCAGGTCGGCGGCAAGAACGCTTCTCTCGGCGAGATGATCGGCGCGCTGTCCCAGGCGGGCGTGCGCGTGCCCGGGGGCTTCGCGACCACCGCCGAGGCCTTCAAGGCGTTTCTCGCCCAGGATGGGCTCGATGCGCGCATCGCCGGGCGCATCAAGGCGCTCGACCCCGAAGACGTGGAGGCGCTCGCGCGCTGCGGGGCCGAGGTTCGGGGCTGGATTGAGAAAGCACCGTTCCCGGAGCCGATTGAACGAGAGATTCGTTCAAAGTATCAAGAGCTTGTAAAAGGTACCTCAGAATCCACTTCGTTCGCGGTGCGCTCGTCCGCCACCGCCGAAGACTTGCCGGACGCCTCCTTCGCGGGGCAGCAGGAGACCTTCCTCAATATCCGGGGCGCGGACGAAGTGCTTGCCGCCATCCGGCGCGTTTTCGCCTCGCTCTACAACGACCGGGCCATTTCCTACCGGGCCCACCGCGGTTATGCCCACGGCGAGGTGGCGATCTCGGCCGCCGTGCAGCGCATGGTGCGCAGCGATCGAGGCGCGAGCGGCGTCATGTTCACGCTCGACACCGAATCGGGCTTCCGGGACGTCGTGTTCATCACCTCGTCCTGGGGCCTGGGCGAGATGGTGGTGCAGGGCGCGGTCAACCCGGACGAGTTCTACGTGCACAAGCCGATGCTCGAGGCGGGCAAGCCCGCGATCCTGCGCCGGCGCCTCGGCTCGAAGCTGCAGAAGATGGTGTTCGGATCGGGCGCCTCCGCCGGCAAGTCCACCAAAACGGTCGACGTGCCCGCCGCCGAGCGCGATCGCTTCTCGCTCACCGACGCCGACGTGCTCGAGCTGTCGCGGCTCGCCTGCGCCATCGAGAAGCACTACGGCCGCCCGATGGACATCGAGTGGGGCAAGGACGGCGACGACGGCTCGATCCACGTGCTGCAGGCGCGGCCCGAGACAGTCCGCTCCACGAAGCGCGCGGGCGGCGAGGAGCGCTACCGGCTAAAAGGGCAGGGCAAGGTCCTTTCCACCGGACGCGCCATCGGAGCCAAGATCGGCACGGGCAAGGTGCGCGTCGTCGCCGATGCCTCGAAAATGTCGAGCGTCAAGAAGGGCGACATCCTCGTCACCGACATGACCGATCCCAACTGGGAGCCGGTCATGAAGCTCGCGAGCGCCATCGTCACCAACCGCGGCGGCCGCACCTGCCACGCGGCGATCATCGCGCGCGAGCTCGGCATCCCGGCGGTGGTGGGCTGCGGCGATGCGACGCGCGCGCTGCCCGACGGGCAGACGGTCACGGTCTCCTGCGCCGAGGGCGACACCGGCAACGTCTACGCCGGGGAGCTCGCCTTCGAGGTCACCTCGAGCGAGCGCGGCGAGCTGCCCGAGATCCCGGTCAAGATCTCCATGAACATCGGCAACCCGCAGCTCGCCTTCGGCTTCGCGCAGCTGCCCAACGCCGGCGTCGGCCTCGCGCGGCTCGAATTCATCATCAATAACGAGATCGGCGTGCATCCCAGGGCGTGCCTGGAATTTGAGTCTCTTTCGGAAGATCTGAAAAATAAAGTGAAAGAGAAAAGCCGGGGCTATGCCGACCCGAAGACGTTCTTCCGCGAGAAGATGGTCGAGGGGGTGGCGACGATCGCGGCGGCGTTCTGGCCCAAGCCCGTGATCGTGCGACTCTCGGATTTCAAGTCGAACGAGTACCGAAAGCTCCTTGGCGGCGAGCGCTACGAGCCCGAGGAGGAGAATCCGATGCTCGGCTTTCGCGGCGCCTCGCGCTACGTCGCGCCCGACTTCCGCGCCTGCTTCGAGCTCGAGTGCGCGGCGCTGCGCAAGGTGCGCGACGAGCTCGGGCTCACCAATGTCGAGCTGATGGTCCCGTTCGTGAGGACGGTCCGTGAGGCGGCCCGGGTCCTGGATTTACTCAAGGAAAACAACCTGAAAAGAGGCCAGAACGGTCTCCGAGTCGTCATGATGTGCGAGCTGCCCTCCAACGCGGTGCTGGCCGAGGAATTCCTGCAGCACTTCGACGGCTTCTCGATCGGCTCCAACGACCTCACGCAGCTCACCCTGGGCCTGGATCGCGACTCGGGGCTGGTGGCCGAAGCCTTCGACGAGCGCGATGGCGCCGTGAAGATCATGCTCGAGATGGCGATCCGCGCCTGCCGCAAGCAGGGCAAGTACGTCGGCATCTGCGGGCAGGGGCCCTCCGACCATCCGGATCTCGCGCGCTGGCTGATGGAGCAGGGCATCGAGAGCCTGTCCCTCAACCCGGACACCGTCGTCTCGACCTGGGAGGCCCTCGCCAAAGCCGCCGCCGGCGCTAGCGGCCCCGCAGGATCCGGGTCTTCTCCCGCTGCCATTCCTTCTCGCGCTCCGACGCCCGCTTATCGTGCCTGAGCTTGCCCTTGGCGAGCCCGAGCGCAAGCTTGATCCGTCCCTTGGTGTAGTGCAGGTCGAGCGGCACGAGGGTGTAGCCGCGCTGCTCGACCTTGCCGATCAGGCGCCGGATCTCCTCGGCGTGCATGAGCACCTTGCGGGTGCGCACCGGATCCGCGTTGACGTGGGTCGAGGCCGAAAGCAGCGGCGAGATGTGGCTGCCGATCATCCAGAGCGCGCCGTCCTTGACGATCACGTAGGCCTCGCCGATCTGCGCGCGGCCGGCGCGAACCGCCTTCACCTCCCAGCCCTCGAGGACGAGCCCCGCTTCATAGCGCTCCTCGATGAAGTAATCGTGGGAGGCTTTGCGATTTTCAACGATCGACACGCGCGCATTTTCCCATGAGACGGATTACGCGCTCGGCGGTGATCGAGACGAGTACCGAGGCGTTCTACGCCCTGGTCGAGGATATCGAGTCCTATCCGCAATTCCTGCCCTGGTGCGCGGCCGCGAGCGTGCAGAGCCGCACGCCCGGGAAGACGGTGGCGACGCTGGCCCTGAACATGAAGGGCGTGCGCCAGTCCTTCACCACGGAGAACGTCAACGTGCCCGGCCGCTCGATCGAGATGCGCCTCCTCGAGGGCCCGTTCAGGCACTTCGCGGCCGAATGGCGCTTCCACCCGCTCGGAGAGCAGGCCTGCAAGGCCGAGTTCTCGCTCGAGTTCGAGTTCTCGAGCGGGATTCTCGCCGTGGCGCTCGGGCCGATGTTCGAGCGCATGGCCGATGAGACGGTCGAGGCGTTCGTCCGGCGCGCCGCGCGTCGCGGCGAAACCGCGCAATGAAGCTCAGAGTCGAGGTGGTCTGGGCGCTGCCCGGGCGCCAGCGCGTGGTCGCCCTCGAGCTGGAGAAGGGCGCCACTGCGGCGCACGCCGTGGCGGCCTCGGGAATCGCCGAGGCCCACGCGGCGCTCGGCCGGCATGGCGAGCGGATCGAGCCCGGTACACGGCTCCGGGATGGAGACCGGATCGAGCTGCTTCGCCCCCTCGCCGTCGAACCAAGGGAGGCGAGGAAGCGTCGGGCGCGCCGCGACCGCGTATAATGCCGATTTGCGGACAGGACCAACAATGCGGTTGATCCAGAAGGCGCTGACCTTCGACGACGTCCTCCTCCTTCCCGCCCACTCGCGCGTCCTCCCCCGGCAGGTTTCCCTCAAGGCCCGTCTTACCCGCAAGCTCGAGCTGAACATCCCGCTCGTCTCGGCTGCGATGGATACGGTGACCGAGGCGCGCCTCGCGATCGCGATGGCTCAGGAAGGCGGCATCGGCATCGTTCACAAGAACATGCGGCCCAAAGAGCAGGCCGCCGAGGTGGCGAAGGTGAAGCGCTTCGAGTCCGGCGTGCTGCGCGACCCGATGACGGTCGCGCCGGACATGACCGTGCGCCAGGCGATCGCGCTGCAGAAGCGCCACCGCATCTCCGGATTCCCGGTCGTGCGCGCCGGCAAGGTGGTCGGCATCGTCACCAACCGCGACCTGCGCTTCGAGACGCGCCTCGACCAGCCGGTGAAGAGAATCATGACCCCGCAAGCGAAGCTCGTGACGGTGCGCGAAGGCGCGACCCGCGAGCAGGCGATGCGCCTCATGCACGCCAACCGCCTCGAGCGCGTGCTCGTCGTGGATTCGGCCTGGCGGCTGAAGGGCCTCATCACGGTCAAGGACATCCTCAAGGAAACCGAGCACCCGAACGCCTGCAAGGATCCGCAGGGCAAGCTGCGCGTCGGCGCGGCGGTCGGCGTGGGCGAAGGCACCGAGGAGCGCGTCGAGGCGCTCGTGGAGGCGGGCGCCGACGTCCTCGTCGTCGACACCGCGCACGGCCACGCGCAGGGCGTGCTCGATCGCGTGCAGTGGGTGAAGAAAAAGTATCCGAAGACGGAAGTGATCGGCGGCAACGTCGGCACGGGCGAGGGCGCCAAGGCGCTCGTCGATCACGGCGCGGACGGCGTCAAGGTGGGCATCGGGCCGGGCTCGATCTGCACGACGCGCATCGTCGCGGGCATCGGCGTGCCGCAGATCACCGCCATCCAGAGCGTCGCCGAGGCGCTCGCGAAGACCAACGTCCCGCTCATCGCCGACGGCGGCATCCGCTATTCGGGCGACATCGCCAAGGCGCTCGGCGCGGGCGCGCATGCGGTCATGCTCGGCTCGCTCTTCGCGGGCACCGACGAATCTCCCGGCGACATCGAGCTCTACCAGGGCCGCTCCTACAAGTCCTATCGCGGCATGGGGTCCCTGGGCGCGATGCAGAAGGGCTCCGCCGACCGCTATTTCCAGGACTCCGACATGAACGTCGAGAAGCTCGTGCCCGAGGGCGTCGAGGGGCGCGTGGCCTATAAAGGCAGCGCCGTGTGGGTGATCCAGCAATTGATGGGCGGCGTGCGCGCAAGCATGGGCTACACCGGCAGCCGGACGCTCGACGACCTGCGCAAGCGCGCCCGGTTCGTCGAGATCAGCCAGGCGGGGATGCGCGAATCGCACGTGCACGACGTGCAGATCGTGAAGGAGGCCCCGAACTACCGGGCTGAGTAATTGCACGACAAGATCCTCATCCTTGATTTCGGGGCGCAGTACACGCAGCTGATCGCGCGCCGGGTGCGCGAGGCCAAGGTCTACTGCGAGATCCATCCCTGCGACGTGCCGGACGCCTTCGTCCGCGAGTACGCGCCCAAAGGCATCATCCTTTCCGGCAGCCACGCCTCGGCCTACGAGGAGGCCCTGCAGGCGCCCAAGGTCGCCTTCGAGCTCGGCGTGCCGGTGCTGGGCATCTGCTACGGCATGCAGACCATGGCGCACCAGCTCGGCGGCAAGGTGGAGGCCGGCAAGGTGCGCGAATTCGGCCACGCCGAGGTGCGCGCGCGCGGTCATACGAAGCTGCTCCAAGGCCTCGAGGACTCGCGCGGGCCGAACGGCGAGGGGATGCTCAAGGTCTGGATGAGCCACGGCGACAAGGTGGTCGCCCTGCCGGCCGGCTTCAGCCTGATGGCATCGACCGAGGCCTGCCCGATCGCCGGAATGGCGGACGAGGCGCGCCGCTTCTACGGCGTGCAGTTCCATCCCGAAGTGACCCACACGCGACAGGGCACCAAGCTCCTGAATCGTTTCGTGAGGGAAATCTGCGGATGTTCCGGGGACTGGAACATGCCGGACTATGTTTCGGAGGCGGTCCAGAAAATAAAAGATCAAGTCGGAAAAGAGGAAGTCATCCTCGGCCTCTCCGGAGGTGTCGATTCCTCGGTCGCGGCGATGCTGCTGCACAGGGCGATCGGCAAGCAGCTCACCTGCGTTTTCGTCGATCATGGCCTGCTCAGGCTGAATGAGGCGAAAGAGGTGCTCGCGGCGTTCCCCAGGGACCTCAAGGTCGTGCATGTCGACGCGGGCCCGGAGTTCCTGTCTGCGTTGAAGGGCGTGTCGGATCCGGAGCAGAAGCGAAAGATCATCGGCAAGCTCTTCGTGGATGTTTTCCAGGCCGAGTCCCAGAAGATAAAGAATGCAAAGTGGCTCGCGCAGGGGACGATCTATCCCGACGTGATCGAGTCGGCGGGCGCGAAGACGAAGAAGGCGGTCACCATCAAGTCGCACCACAACGTGGGCGGCCTCCCGGAAACGCTGCACTTGAAGCTCCTCGAGCCGCTGCGGGAGCTCTTCAAGGACGAGGTGCGCGAGCTCGGCCTCGCGCTCGGACTGCCGCGCGAGCAGGTCTACCGGCATCCCTTTCCCGGGCCGGGCCTGGGGGTGCGCATCCTGGGCGAAGTTAAAAAGGAATACATCGACCTGCTGCAGCGAGCCGACGACGTCTTCATCAAGGAGCTCCGCAATTCCGGCTGGTACGACAAGACCGCGCAGGCCTTCACGGTGTTCATCCCGGTCAAGTCGGTCGGGGTGATGGGCGACGGGCGCACCTACGAGCACGTGGTCGCGCTGCGCGCGGTCGAGACCACCGATTTCATGACCGCCGGCTGGGCGCCGCTGCCGCACGAGCTGCTCGCCAAGGTCTCCAGCCGCATCATCAACGAAGTGCGCGGCATCAACCGCGTCACTTACGACATCTCCTCCAAGCCGCCGGCCACGATCGAGTGGGAGTAGAAGGATCGTCCGTCGGCGCGAGCGCGCTCGCGCCGTTTGCCGTGCGCAGCTTCCGCTTCCAGTGGCCGGCGGACCTCGCCACCTCCTGGGCTTTCGAGATGGAGGCGCTCATCCTCGGCTGGTACGTGCTCTCGACCACGGGCTCGGTCGAGCAGATGGTGGCGGTCGCCTCGCTCATCTGGCTGGGGACGCTGCTCTCGCCGTTCTTCGGCCTCGCGGGCGACCGCTTCGGCGCGCGCACGCTCCTCTGCGCGACGCGCGGCGCCTACGCGCTTTGCGCGGCGACCCTCGCGACGCTCACTCTTTCCGGGCTGCTCGAGACCTGGCACGTCTTCCTCATCGCCACCATCAACGGCCTCCTGCGTCCGTCCGACACGGCGATGCGCTACGTGATGGTGGGGCAGACGATCCGGCCGGAGATCCTGATGGGCGCGATCGGGCTCACGCGCACGAGCGCGGACACCGCCCGGGTCGCGGGCGCGCTCACCGGCACGGGCGGCGTGGCGCTGGTCGGCATGGGGCCGGCCTACGCGGCGGTCGCGACGCTCTACGTCGCCTCGTTCCTGCTGTCGCTCGGGCTTGCGCCGCCGCGCGCGCGCCAGGGCGCGGTCGCCGCGCGGGCGCGGGAGGTGTTCTCGGGACTCAAGCAGGGCGTGATCTATGTCTGGCGCAAGCCCGACCTGCTCGGCGCCCTTTGCATGGCGTTCCTCATCAACCTCTTCGCCTTCCCGTTCACCCTCGGCCTGCTGCCCTACGTGGCGAAAGAGGTCTTCCACATGGGGCAGTCCGGGCTGGGCTGGCTCGCCGCCGCGGCGGCAATCGGCGCGCTCATCGGCTCGCTGGCGGTGAGCGCCCGGATGGTCCGGCCGCGCGCGGCGCGCGCGATGCTCTGGGCGGGCGCCGCGTGGTTCGCGGCCGTGCTCCTCTTCGGGCAGACCCGCTCGCTGCCGGTCGCGCTCGCGCTCCTTTTCTTCTCCGGCATGGCGCAGGGCTTCTGCATCCCGCCGATCGAGGCGGTGCTGCTGCGGGGCACGAGCGAGGAGATGCGCGGGCGCGTGATGGGGCTGCGCGTGCTCGCGGTCTGGGGCTTGCCGCTCGGCCTCCTCGCCTCGGGGCCGGTCATCGCGCACTTCGGCTTTCCGGCCATGGCGCTGCTCTATGGCTGCCTCGCGCTCGCGGCCACGCTTGCGATCGGCTACGGCTGGCGCGGCGCGCTCTGGCACCGCGCCGCTCCGGCCAACTCCCGCGCCTAGGCCTAGAATTGCGGCCGATGACGGATGAAGAGCCCATGCGCCGCGCGCTCGAGCTCGCGCGGCGCGCGCAGGTCGAAGGTGAGGTCCCGGTCGGCGCCGTGGTCGTGATGGACGGCAGGATCGTGGGCGAAGGCTGGAACCGGCCGATCGCCGCCGCCGATCCGACCGCGCATGCGGAGATCCAGGCGCTCAGGAACGCCGCCCTCGCGCAGAAGAACTACCGGCTGACCGGCGCGACGCTTTACGTGACGCTCGAGCCTTGCGACATGTGCGTGGGCGCGATGTTTCACGCGCGCATCGCTCGAGCGGTGTACGGGGCGAGCGATCCCAAGAAGCTCGTATTGAAAAATCAGGTCAGGCTGGAAGGCGGAGTGCTGGCGGGGGAGTGCGGCTCGCTGCTGAAGGAGTTCTTCGCGGCCCGGCGATGAAAATCGTCATCGATACGGCCAGGCAGGAGCTTCGCTTCGGCGACAGGACCTATCCCGTCTCGACGGCGAAGAACGGCCTGGGCGAGAAGAACGGCAGCTTCTGCACGCCGCGCGGCCGCCACATCGTGCGCGCGAAGATCGGCGCCGGGCAGCCGCTTTATTCGGTGTTCGTGCGGCGGCGCCCGACCGGCGAGATCTGGACGCCGGAGCTGCACCAGAAGCATCCGGGGCGCGATTGGATGCTCACGCGCCTGCTCTGGCTCTCCGGGCGCGAGGTCGGCAAGAACCGGCTGCGCGATGTGGACACCATGCGGCGCTTCATCTACCTGCACGGCACGCACGACTTCGCGGAGATGGGCAAGCCCGGCTCGCACGGCTGCATCCGCATGCGCAACGAGGACATCGTCGAGCTTTTCGAGCGCGTGCCGCCCTACACCGAGGTCGAGATCCTTTAGCCGTTCCTCAGCGCCGCGATCGACTCGCGGTAGGGCGCCGTGGCGACGCCTTTCTCGCAGATGATTCCGGTAATCAGCTCGGCGGGCGTCACGTCGAACGCCGGGTTGCGCACCTTCACGCCCTGCGGCGCCCAGCGCGCGCCGCGATGGCCGGTCACTTCCTCGGCCGGGCGCTCCTCGATCGGGATCGCCGAGCCTTCCGGGATCGCCGGGTCGAAGGTGGAAAGCGGCGCCGCGACGTAGAACGGCAGCCCGTGGCGGCGGGCGAGGACGGCGAGGGGATAGGTGCCGATCTTGTTCGCCGTATCGCCGTTCGCCGCGATGCGGTCGGCGCCCACGATGACGAGGTCGACCTCGCCGCGGCTGATGAGATGGCCCGCCATGCTGTCGGTGATGAGGGTGCAGGGGATGCCTTCCTGCACGCACTCCCAGGCCGTGAGCCGCGCGCCCTGGAGGTAGGGACGGGTTTCGCAAGCGATCACGGATAAAGGATTTTCATTCCTGAAAGAACTTCTGACCACACCAAGCGCCGTGCCGTGTCCGCTCGTTGCCAGCGCTCCAGCGTTGCAATGGGTCATGACCCGGGCGCCCGACGGGATGAGCTTCGCGCCGATCGCGCCCATCTTGCGGTTGGCGGCCAGGTCTTCGGCAAGGATGGCTTCGGCTTCCGCTTTCAGGTCCTTCGCCTTCCTCATTCTCTCCAGGGCCCAGAAGAGATTGACCGCGGTGGGCCTGCTCTTTGCGAGCAGTTCATAGCTTTCGGGACTTCCCCCGGACAAGGCGACTCCAAACGCGGCAGAACACCCGATAGCCGGAGCCCCTCTGACCACCATGTCCCGAATCGCGGTGGCGACCTCCGCGGCCGTCCTGCAGACGACATACTCCTCTTTCTCCGGAAGCAGCCGCTGGTCGAGGAGCTCGAGCCGGTCGCCCTGCCAGCGGATCGGCTCGACTTCAGACGACACGTTCGTTGCCGCCGTCGACGGGCACCTGCGCGGCCGTGGTCTTGGCGAAGAGCGGCCCGCACATCTCCGCCGCGAGCTCGGCCACGTCCTGCGAGGTGACTTCGGTCTTGAGAAGGTTGTTCGTCCGGTATTGCTCGATGCTGAGGCCGTAGGCCTTGGCGCGCGCGGCGAGCACCTCCTCGGTCCAGAGCGCGGTGTCGTAGACGGCGTTCGGGTGCAGCGTGTTGACCCGGATGGAGTGCTTGGCCCATTCGAGCGCGGCCACGCGCGCGAGCTGGTTGAGCGCCGCCTTGGAGGCGGAGTAGGCCGCCGCGCCCGGGCCCGGCGCGGGCACGTTCTTCGAGCCGATCACCACCACGCGGCCGCCGCGCGGCGCGAGCGCGAGGAGCGCGTGGCAGGCCTGCAGGACGTGCAGGTTCGCCTCGACGTTGACGCTCATCGCGCTCTTCCATTCGTCGGCGCCGATGCTCTCGATCGGCTGCGTGGCGGGGAAGATGCCCGCATTGAGAACGAGCATGTCGACGCCGCCAAACTCCCTCACCGCCTGGTCGAGCGCCGTCGAGACGCGGTCCGGCTCCGTGAGGTCGCAAGTGAGGCCGAGAACGTCCGGACGCTTCCACAGCGACTCGACGGCGGGATTGCGATCCAGCCCGACGACCGCCGCGCCGCGCCTGAGGAGCACCTCCACGCACGCCTTGCCGATGCCGGAGGCCGCGCCGGTCACCACCGCGACCTCGCCCGCGAAGAGCGGCGGCGCGCCCGCCTTCTTCAGCTTGGCCTGCTCGAGCTCCCAGTATTCGACCTCGAAAATGTCGCGCGCCTCGAGCGCGCGCCAGCCGCCGAGCGCCTCGGCGCGCAGGATGACGTCGATCGTGTGCTCGTAGAGCTCCTCGGCGACGCGCGCCTGCTTCGCGCTGCGGCCGAGGGCGACGAGGCCCAGCTCGGCATCGAGCGCGAGGCGCGGCGCGGGATCGAGCATCTTTTTCTGCTCCTTCGCGCTTTTCGCGTTCGTCTCGAAATACCGCCGGTACGCGGAAGCGAAGCCCTCGACGTCGCGCCCGAGCATCGGCACCCGCTTGGTGTGCAGCACGTGATCGGGCGTCGCCGGGCCGCGCTGCGAGATCTGGCCGACTCCGGAGTGGCGCGCGAAGCCGAGCGCGCGGGGCGACACGTTCGAGCGGGCGACGAGCGGCATGCCCGCGGCGCGCGACACCTCGCTTCTCAGCGCGGCGAGCTCGCGCCGCCGGAATGCGGGCGGGGCCACGGGCGGCAGGCTGATCGCCCAGGCTTTGTGCGTTTCCAGGTAGCGCTCCGCCCTCGACACGAGCTCGACCATGCGCTCGTAGGATTCGCGCGCGTCCTCGCCCCAGGAAAAGACGCCGTGCGAGAGGAGCACCATGCCCTTCGCGCCCGGGCCGCCGTGCGCGGCAAGCTCACGCGCGCAGCGCGCCGCGAGGTCGAAGCCGGGCATGACGTAGGGCACGACGACCGTGTCCGCGCCGTAGACCTCGCGCACCCGTTTCTCGCCTTCGGGTGAGTTCGAGAGGGACAGAAACGCGTCGGCGTGCGTGTGATCGACGTACTGGTACGGGAGGAGCGCGTGCAGGAGCGTTTCAACCGACGGCGCGGGGGCGCCGGCGCGCAGCGTGTGCGTGGCGAGCTCGCCCACCATCTGCGAATCGGACAGCGCGGGCAGGGCGGCGAGGCGCCGCGCGTAGCCGAGCGCCACGGGCGTGAACCCGGCCGCCTCGATCGTCTCCAGGTCCCAGCCGCTGCCCTTCACGTAGAGGACCTCCTCGTCGTCGCCGAGGACGTTTTTCTCGCGCAGCTTGACCGAGGTGTTGCCGCCGCCGTGCAGCACGAGCGAGCGCTCGCGCCCGAGCAGGCGCGAGGTGTAGACGCGCAGCCCGAGCGGCCCCTGGAAGCCCGCCGCCTCGCCGGAATTCCAGAGGCTCTTCATTCCGCGCGGATTATACTTTCGGGGCCATGCCGCGCATCGAGCTGATGAACTGGGGAGAGGCCCAGACCATCGCGGGGCCGATCCGCTTCGGCATTTTCGTCGGCGAGCAGAACGTCCCGCCCGGCATCGAGCTCGACGACAAGGATGCCGAGTGCCTGCACGCGATCGCCTACGACGACGCCGGCACGGCGATCGGCACCGGGCGCCTGCTGCCCGACGGGCATATCGGCCGCATGGCGGTCGTGAAGGAATGGCGCCGGCGCGGCATCGGCGCGATGATCCTGACCGCGCTCATGGACGAAGCGCGCAAGCGCGGGCACAAGGAAGTCGTCCTCTCGGCGCAGCTGCAGGCCGCCGAGTTCTACCGCGAGCAGGGCTTCGTCGCCGAGGGCAAGGTCTACAAGGACGCCGGCATCCTGCACCAGGACATGCGCAGGAAACTCTAGCGCTGCGTGCCGAATTCGAAGCGCCCGGTGGCGCTTTCCTTTCCCGCGGCATCGAACGGCCGCTCGGCGTAGCGCAGGCTTCCCCCGTTAGAGACGAGGACGGTCGAGCAGCGCGTGCCGTATTCCGCGCCGAGGATCTTCGACTTCGCCAGCACGCCGAAAAGGCTTTCGTCCGCCGCGCCGGCGCCGATCGAGCGCGCGAAATCCTCCTTCGGCCCGGCGACTTCGGGCGTATCGAGCAGCAGATTCGCCAGGCCGTAGATGCCCGGCTCGAGCCGGCGCGCGCCGCCGTCGCGATTGGAGAGCACCCAGAGCTCTTCGCCGTCGCAGGCGAGCAGATTGAAGCCGCTGTAGCCGCCTCTGGATTCGTCTTTTTGCTGCATGAAATCCCTAGTTTTTGCTTTCCCGGACAGAAAATCCCTGACGAGAAACCCCCTGGACTCTTTGGCGCCCGGATCCCGGCCGCCGCGGTAGTTCGTCACGGCAGCAAAGCGCCCCGTGCGCGAGACGCCCATCCAGGTGCCGCCCGCCTCGAGGTCGCGGCCGGCGAGGATTTCCGGGTGGTCCTTCCAGAAAGCGGCAGGGGCTGCGGGGCGCCCGTGGAACTCATCGCGGTTGGCGGCGACGATGAGCGCATGCGCCCGGTCAACCCGCCAGGCGAGGACGATCAGGCACATCGACGAAGGTTTCCGTTTTCCGCTGCAGGCCGAATCCGGCCGTCTCGCGCTCGAGCAGCGCCTCGAACGCCTTGCCGTCCGCGACGCCTTCGTAGACTTCCATGTAGGTCGACGGGTCGTCGCGACGCCGCAGCCACCGACCTTGAATGCCGAAGGTGTTTTGAATCTGTTCTAAAAGCTTTTTAATTCGAGGACGAAGGGAATCCAGAGCCGCCTGGTCAACCCGATAGTAAACATAGTAGTTCGTCATCGAGAGTAGGGCAGGGAGAGGATGTCGAGCGAGGGCGCTTGCGGCGCGGGGCGCACCGGCGCTTTCGCGTCTCCGGCGGCGACCTGCAGGACGGCAAGCGCTTCGCCGTTGGCGGCGTTGACGACGATGCCGGCGGGTTCCGTGTTGCCGTCCGCGTAGAGCGGCTGGCCCGCCGAGAGCGCGGCGCCGCTCAGCCGGTAGAGCCGGCGCTTTACTTCGCCGCGATACTGCGCGCGCGCGACGATCTCCTGGCCCGGATAGCAGCCCTTGTGGAAATCCACCCCGCCCGAGAGCTCGAGGTTCACCATCTGCGGCACGAACTGGTCCTGCGTCGCCTGCGTGATGAGCGCGCGGCCGGCGCGCACTTCGGCGAGCGCCCAGTCGCTCGCGGGAGCCGGGGCCGAAATGGGCGAGCTCGCGAGGACGAGGGTGCGCTCCGCGTCGATGCGTACCGAAACCTTCCCCGGCTCTTCGCTCACCGCGAGGTCCTCGGCGAGCGCGGGCGCGCCCCAGACGCCGTATTGCTGCCATTGCCCGCTCACGTCGGCGAGCTTCACCTTGGCGCGCAGGATGAACATCGAGAGCCGCTTTTGCACCGACGGCACGAGGTCGAGCGCAAGCTGCAAGAGGAACCCCTCGGCCTGGGGAATGACGAGAAAGGTGGCGAGGAGCCGGCCCTTGGCCGTGCACCAGCCGGCGTAGCGCGCGCGGCCGGGCGGCAGGTGCTCGATGTCGTGGGTCAGCTGCGCGTGCAGGAAGGCGCGCGCGTCGGCGCCGGCTGCGTGCAGCAGGCCGTAGTGCTCCAGCTTCGCGGCGCGCTCGTTGCTCAAAGTAGAATCGCCATTTTATTCGCTTCCGTTGCTCAAGACCCTTTTCGCACTGGTATTTCTCGGCGTGCTGGCGGCGGCGGGCTACGCGGCGTGGTACGTCGCGACGCCGATTCCGGTGGCGTCGCTGCCGGCCACCTTCGACCTGCCGCCCGGAACGCGCTTTCGCGCCGCGGTGCCGCTCATCCGCCAGGCCGGCATCCCGGTCGCGCCGCTCGAGTTCGAGCTCCTCGCCCGCGCGCTCGGGCGCGACCAGAACATCAAGGCCGGCAACTACGAGATCACCGCCGCGCCCACGCCGCTCGAGCTGCTCGACAAGCTTACGCGCGGCGACGTGACGCAGGACGAGGTCCGCTTCATCGAGGGCTGGAATTTCCGGCAGCTGCGCGCGGCGCTCGAGGCGAGCAAGTCGCTCAAGCACGAGAGCGCGGGGCTCGACGGCGCGCAGCTCGTCGCGCGGCTCGGCGGGCGCGAGGGCCATCCGGAGGGCATGTTCTTCCCCGACACCTATCTCTTCGCCAAGGGCACGAGCGACCTGCACGTGCTCAAGCGCGCCTACGACGCCATGCAGCGCCACCTCGCGCGCGAGTGGGAGGCGCGCGATCCGAAATCGCCTTACAAGACGCCGTACGAGGCGCTCATCATGGCCTCCATCATCGAGAAGGAAACCGGCAAGGCCGAGGAGCGCGACCGCATCGCGGGCGTCCTCGTCAACCGGCTGCGCGCCGGGATGCTGCTGCAGGTGGATCCCACGGTGATCTACGGCCTCGGCGAAAAATTCGACGGCAACCTGAAAAAGCTGCACCTGCAGACCGACGGGCCCTACAACACGTACATGCGCCCCGGGCTGCCGCCGACGCCGATCGCCGCGCCGAGCCTCGCCTCGCTGCGCGCCGCGCTGCGCCCCGCGAAGACCGATGCGCTCTACTACGTCGCGCGCGGCAACGGCTCGAGCGAGTTCTCGCGCACGTTGGAGGAGCACAATCGCGCCGTGCGAAAATACCAGCTGAATGCCCGCTAGCGCCGCCGGCCGCTTCCTCACCCTCGAAGGCGTCGACGGCGCAGGCAAATCCACCCACCTCGAATGGATCGCCGATCGCCTGCGCCAGGGCGGCCGCGAGGTCGTCGTGACGCGCGAGCCCGGCGGCACGCCGTACGCGGAAAAGCTGCGCGCTCTGGTGCTCACCGAGCCGATGACGCCGGTTGCGGAGACGCTGCTCATGTTCGCGGCGCGCGCCGATCACCTCGACAAGGTCATCCGTCCCGCGCTCGCGCGCGGCGCCTGGATCGTCTGCGACCGCTTCACCGACGCGACGCGCGCCTACCAGGGCGCGGGGAAGGGCGTGCCCTTCGAGCTGATCGAGCGGCTCGTGCAGGACGTGCACCCCGGCTTCGCCCCGGATCGCACGCTCGTCTTCGATTGTCCCTACGAGGTGAGCCGCCAGCGGCTGGCCGCCTCGGGCCGCGCGCTCGATCGCTTCGAGGCCGAAGACCGGGCCTTCTTCGACCGGGTGCGCGAAGCCTACGGACGGATCGCCCGGAACGAGTCGCAGCGCGTGCGCGTGATCGACGGCTCGAAGGCGCCGGAGGAGGTTAAGGTGGAAATTGAGAAAGGCATCGCAGAGCTTTGACTTCGCTGGTATTTGATCTGCAGAAAGAGGCCTGGGACCAGCTCACCCGCGGGCTCGCGCGGCTGCCGCACGCCCTGCTCATCCACGGGGCGCCCGGGGTGGGGAAACTCGAGCTCGCCGAGCGCTTCGCGCAGCTCCTTTTATGCGAGAAGCGGGGGCAGGGGACGATCCCGTGCGGCGCCTGCGAGGCCTGCCGCTGGTTCGCGGCTGACGACCACCCGGACGTGCGCTACCTCGAGCCCGAGGCGTTCGCCAGGCACCGGATCTACGGCAAGGACCCGGAGAAGGAAGACGACAAGAAGCCGAGCGTGCAGATCCGCATCGAGCAGGCGAGGGCGCTCGCCGACTTCCTCAACCTCGCCTCCTACCGCGGCGGCCGGCGCATCGCCATCGTCTGCCCGGCTGAAGACATGAACGAGGCGACCGCGAACTCGCTCCTGAAGGGGCTGGAGGAGCCGCCCGCGGGCGCGATGTTCCTGCTCGTCTCGCACCGGCCCGCGGCGCTCCTTCCCACGATCCGCAGCCGCTGCGTGCCGGTGCCGGTGCCGATTCCGGACGAGAAAGCCGCGCGCGCCTGGCTCGAGAAGCAGGGCGTGCGCGAGGCGGCCCGCTGGCTCGCGTTCTCGGGCGGCGCGCCGCTCCGCGCGCTCGAATATGCCAGCGGCGAGCGCGGCGAGGCGATCGAGCGCGCCCTCAAGCTGGTCGCCGCGCGCGACCCGGCGGCCTTCACCGCGATCGCCGACCGGGGCGAGCTCGAGCCGCTTGCCGAGGTGCTGCAGAAGATCGCGCTCGATCGCGCGTTCGCCTCGCTCTGCGGCAAGGCGAAATATTCCCCCGGGCTGAAGGGCGGCGCGCCCGCGCAGGCGCGCGCCTGGCTCGCCTACGCGCGCTCGCTGGGCGAGCAGCGGCTGCTCGCGCGCCATCCGCTCAACCCCAAGCTGCTGGCCGCGGATCTCCTCGCCGGCATGCCGGCGCACTAGCGCCTTGAAGGCTTTTCTCGCCGCGCTCGCGGCCGCGCTGCTGGTCGCCGGGACCGCGCAGGCGCAGTCGTTCGACGAGCTGATGAAGGCGGTGAACGAGGGCGACGTGAAAACGGTCGCGAGCTTCCTCGACAAGGGCCTCGAGGCCGACAGCACCAATGCCGAGGGACACACGCTGCTCATGATCGCGGCGCGCCTCGGCCACCTCGAGCTCGCCAAGCTGCTCATTGCACGGCGCGCGGACGTCAACCGCCAGAGCCCGCAGGGCGACACGGCGCTCATGTTCGCGGCCTTGAAGGGAAAGCTCGAAGTGGCGAGACTCCTGCTGACCCACGGCGCGCGCGTGGATCCGCCGGGCTGGACGCCGCTGCATTACGCCGCGTTCGAGGGCCGGGCGGAGATGGTGAAGCTCCTTCTCGGCAAGGGCGCGAACAAGGACGCGATCGCGCCGAACGGATTCAGCCCGCTCATGCTCGCCGCCCGCAGCGGCCACCTGGAGGCCGCCCGCGCGCTGCTCTACGAGGACGCGGACGTGTCGATCCGCTCGCCCGGCGGCGACACGGCGCTCGCCATCGCGAAAGGAAGGAAAGACAAGGCGCTGGAAGCGCTCCTGCGCCGCGCCGGCGCGGTGGACTAAGAATCACTGAAGCGTTGCTGCGGTATAGCCTTTTAATTATTTAACATAATATACATTGTGCAACTTACTGTAGTGAAAACAGTGATACCAGCGCCTCGGTGGGCTTGCTACAGTCGGCCCGATGCCTGTCAACTCTGCAAGGATCCCTCTTAGCCGGGAGGAAACGGCTCGGCTCCCTGAAGGATCAGCCGTTTACATCCTGTGGCGCGATGAGCTGCCGATCCACGTCGGGTTCGTGACGGACCACACCCAGACGCTTTCCCAGCGGCTGCTCATGCACGTCCCGGGCGAGGAACCCACGCCGGGCGGGCCGACGCACTTTTCCTACGTGCTGACCGACAACCCGGTGAAGCGCCTCGGGGAGATCCACGCCATGCTCGAGCGCGGCGAGGAGCCGGGGGCCTTATAGTTCCTAGTTGAGCCGGTCGGGGGGCGGCACGGGAAGCCGCGCGACCGGGATTCCTTCTTCCAGGAGCGCCTCATGCTCCTCGCTGGTCGCCTGCCCGCGGATCGCCCGGCCCGGGGCCCGGCTGTAGAAGATCTTGCGGGCTTCGGCCGGGAATTCCTTCCCGACGTCCTCCGATTTGCTGAGGACCTCGTCCAGCATGCGCGAGTAGAGCATTTGCGCGACCGCGAAGGGGTCCTTCCCTTCCATGTCCGGCGTCTTTTGCGCAAGCGGGGCGCTCGCCGGAGCCGTGGCGGGCCGGGGCGCCTCCGCGCCCACATTCAGGCGCGGGGCCGACAGGAGCTTCTCGATCGAGCGCGCGCCGCAGGCCGGGCAGCTCAGCAAGCCGCGCTTTTTCTGCTTCGCGAAGTCGCCCGAGGACGCGAACCAGCCCTCGAACCGGTGTCCTTCGCCGCAGGAAAGGTCGAAAACGATCATTTCCGGCCGATTCTAGCCTGCTTTGCGCTCGAAACCGTCGGTAAAGGCGCGCAGGAGGCGCTTCAGCGCCTGGATGTCGCGCGCGCGAAACTTCTTCAGCGCCCTCTTCTCGTGCCGGCGCGCCTGCGCCACGATGGGCCCGATGCGCGCCCGCCCCTTGGGCGTGAGCTCGACCCGCGAATGGCGCAGGTCCATGTCGCCGGCGACCCGGCGCACGAGGCCCTTCTTCTCGAGCCGGTCGAGGAGCTTGGAGAGCGTCGGCTGCTTGAAGAACGTCGCGCGCGCGAGCGCGCCGACGGTGTAGCCGCCGCCCGCGGAGAGCGTCGCGAGCACGCGCCACTCGGGCACGCGCATGCGCCGCGGCGGCAGGAGCGCGTGGAATTCGCGCAGGATGACGTGGCTCGCGCGCGCCGCGAGGTACGGCAGGTAGTCGTCCGGGAAGCGGCTGGCCGCCCGGCGCTTCCTGGAGGCGCGACGCTTTCTATGACTTTTCATTGACCTATGAATATTCATGAAATACGATAGACCCGATTCCCACCGAGGGCAAGCGCGATGATCGCCGACCGGATCGAGGCCAAGTGGATCGAGCTCTTCGCCGACGTGTTCGCGCGCTGCAAGGTCGCGCCCGGCGAGCCCTGCGCCATCCTCTCGGAAACGCAGTCGCGCGAGCTGAACGTGCGCCTCGCCGAGCTGGCGCTCGCGCGCCTGGGCGCCCGGCCTTTCCACGTCGTCGTGCCCACGCCGCGGCAGTCCGCGCCCGTGCCGATCCGCTCGACCGGCGCCTCCTCGGCGCTGCAGAACCTCGGCCCGGCGATCGGCGCGCTTTCGGCCTCCGCCTTCGTCGCCGACTGCACCCTGGAAGGCCTCATGCACGCGGCCGAGCTGCCGCAGATCCTGAAAGGCGGCGCGCGCGTCCTCTACATCTCCAACGAGCACCCCGACGTGCTCGAGCGCCTCGCGCCCTCCCCCGCCGACGAGGAGCAGGTGAGGGCGGCCATGCGCACGCTGCGGGGCGCGAAGCTCATGAAGGTCTCCTCGCCTGCCGGCACCTCGCTCGAGATCAAGGTGGAAGGCGCTCGCGTGGGCGGCGTCTGGGGCTACACCGAGAAGCCCGGCACGCTCTCGCACTGGCCGGGCGGCCTGTGCCTGTGCTTCCCCACGACGAAAAGCGTGAACGGCAGGCTCGTCATGGCCGCGGGCGATCTGAACCTGACATTCAAAAGATATGTTGAAAACAAAATAACCCTGGAAATAGTTGACGACTACGTCACCGGCATCGAAGGCGATTCGCTCGACGCGGAGCTCATGCGCGAGTACTTCGCCGCCTGGGGCGACCGCGAGGCCTACGCCGTCTCGCACGTCGGCTGGGGCATGAACACGCGCGCGCGCTGGGACGCGCTCGCGATGTACGACCGGCGCGACGTCAACGGCACCGAGCAGCGCGCCTTCGCCGGCAACTTCCTCTACTCGACCGGCGCGAACGAGGTCGCCGGCCGCCACACGCTCGGCCACTTCGACCTGCCGCTGCGCCACTGCACCGTCGAGCTGGACGGCAAGCCCGTCGTCAAGGACGGCAAGCTCGCATGACGCCGCTCCTCTTCCTGCACGGCCTGGGCGGCGGGCACCACGCCTGGGACGCGCAGCTGCCCTGGTTCTCCAAGCTCGGCTATTCCTCGCACGCCTGGGACCAGCCCGGCTACGGCAAGAGCCCGATGGTCGATCCCTACGACCTCGAGCACGTGGCCGCGGCGTGCGCGCTCCTCGTCGATTCGCTCGGCGAGGGCCCGGCGGTGCTGGTCGGCCACAGCATGGGCGGCTTCGTCGCGCAGGAGGTCTACGCGCGCTATCCGGGCGTCGTGAAGGCGCTCGCCCTCACCTTCACGAGCCCCGCGTTCGCGGGCGGCGACAGCGAGTTCACGAAGCAATTCCTCGCCGCGCGCCTGAAGCCGCTCGACGAGGGCAAGACGATGGCCGAGGTCGCCGCGCAGCTCATGCCGACGATGGGCAGCCATTCCGCGCACGCCCAGGAAATCATGGCGGGCATCGCGCCGGACACCTACCGCAAGGCCGTGCGCCTGCTGACGACGTTCGACCGGAGGAAGGAGCTCGCGGCCATCAAGGTTCCGGCGCTGCTCATCGCGGGCGAAAACGACAAGACCGCGCCGCCTTCGGTCATGGAGAAGATGGCGCAGAAGATTCCCGGCGCGGAGTATGCCTGCATCCCGCAGTGCGGCCACCTGGGGCCCATGGACAAGCCCGCGGAATTCAACGAAGCGCTCCTCGCATTCCTGAAGCGCCACAGGCTATGACCGACCCGCGTTATTCCGTCACCGGTTCTGGTTTTAAATTAGAAAGAAAACAACAGGAACTGATCGAGCTCGCTGAATCCCTCGGTCCGGCATTCGCAAGCCGGGCGGCGAAATACGACCGCGAGGCGAGCTTTCCGCACGAGAACTACGCCGACCTCAGGGCCGCGGGCCTGCTCGCCCTGTGCGTGCCCGAGAAGGACGGCGGCAAGGGCGCGGACCTGAAGACCTACGCCCTCGTCTCCGCCACGCTCGGCAAGTACTGCGGCGCGACCGCCCTCACCTTCAACATGCACGCCTGCTCGACGCTCTGGCCGGGCGTGCTCGCCGACGCGCTCGACATGACCCCGGAAGAACGGGCCGAGCACGAGCGCTACAAGGCGGTGCACTTCGGCCGCGTGGTGAAGGAAGGCGCGGTCTACGCGCAGCCATTCTCGGAAGGCAGCGCCGCCGCCGCCGGCCGCGCGCCCTTCGGCACCGTCGCCGCCAAGGTCGAGGGCGGCTGGAAGATCAACGGCAAGAAGATCTTCGCCTCGCTCTCGGGCGCGGCGCGCTACTACGGCGTGCTCTGCACCGAGGACAAGCCGGTGCTCTCGATGCGCGACACGCTCTACATGGCGATTCCGGCCGATGCACCCGGCTTCAGCATCACCGGCGACTGGGATCCGCTCGGCATGCGCGGCACCGTCTCGCGCACGCTCGTCTTCAAGGACGTCTTCGTCCCGGACGACGCGCAGATGATGCCGCGCGGCATCTACCACCAGGCGGCGAGCCGCTGGCCGCACATGTTCACCACGCTCTCGCCCACCTACATGGGCATTGCGATCGCCGCCTACGAGTTCACCGTCAAGTACCTGCGAGGCGAGCTGCCCGGCATGCCGCCCGTGAAGCGCCGTATGTATCCGACCAAGCAGATCGCCGTGGCCGAGATGTGGGTGAAGCTCGAGCAGACCCGGGCGCTCTTTCTTCGCATGCTCGAGGATGCGCGCATCGACCCGCCCAAGGACGCTCGCCTGCGCGCCTACGCCGCCCAGTACACGATCATGGAGAACGCCAACGCCCTCTGCGCCCTGGCGATCCGCACCTGCGGCGGGCAATCGATGCTGAAGAGCCTGCCCTTGGAGCGCCTCTACCGCGACTCGCGCTGCGGCGCGCTCATGCTCCCCTGGACCGCCGAGCTCTGCCTCGATCGCCTCGGCCGCGAGGCCCTGTACGAGCCCGGCGAGGCCGACGA
>DATAID010000029.1:0-7367 GCA_036262835.1 Burkholderiales bacterium
GTTCGGCGTAGCAGATCCACACCACGTCGATGACGCCGAAGATGAGATTGAGCCCGAGCGCCAACAGCGCCAGCAGGCCGGCGAGCAGCAGTCCGTTGAGGATGGCCTCGAGGAAGTAGATGTCGAGCTGACAGTCCATCAAATTCCCATATACGCCTTGCGGATTTCGTCGCTCGCGAGCAGTTCCTGCGCCGCGCCACTCGCCTTGATGCGGCCGACTTCGAGCAGATAGGCGCGGTCGGCGATCTTGAGCACCTGGCGTACGTTCTGTTCGACGATCAGCACTGTGTAGCCTTCGGTCGAGAGCTTGCGCACCAGATCGAATACCTGCGCGACAATCACCGGCGCGAGCCCCATCGAGGGTTCGTCCAATAATACGAGTTTGGGTCCGCTCATCAGCGCGCGTCCGATCGCGCACATCTGCTGCTCGCCGCCCGAGAGCGTGCCGGCGAGCTGCGCGCGGCGCTCGATGAGGCGCGGGAACATCGCGAAGACCTCGTCCATGGTCTGGCGCGCCTTGGCGCGCGCCCGGGGCAGCATCGCGCCCATTTCCAGGTTTTCCTCGACGGTGAGGCCGGGAAACACCTGCCGCCCCTCGGCGACCTGGCCGATGCCGAGGTCGCAGATCGCGTGCGGCGGAAGAGCCTGAATCTCCTCGCCTTTGTAGCTGATCTGGCCGCTTCTGGATGCCTCGATTCCCGCGATCGCGCGGATGAGCGAGGTCTTTCCCGCGCCGTTCGCCCCGACGATGGCGACGATCTCGCCCTCGGCCACCTCGAGCGACACGCCGGCGAGCGCTTGTGCGTCGCCATAGAAAAGGTCGAGATCGCGTATCTGCAGCATGAGTCCAGCTTAGCAAGAAATCCGGCCTAGCCCATTCGGGTGATTGTCCGCAGCAGGCGGCGGCGACACACTCCGGCGCTTAGATATGAAGGCGTTCGTGATCGCTCTTGCTCTTGCCGCGCTCTTCCCGGCGCCGGCGGATGACGCGCCTCCAAGCGTCGTGAGAGCGTCCGCTGCGCCCGTGCAGCGCGAGCCGCAGCGCAGCGAGCCCTCCGCGTGGATCCTGGGGCTGACGGGCATTCTGGCGATCGCGCTGATGCAGCGCCCGCGCCGGTAGTCCCATCCCTCAGACCTCGGTTTCTTCTCCCAGGTAGCACTCGAGCACCGCCGGGTCGCGCACGACCTCGGCCGGCGTGCCGCGCGCGATGATCTCGCCGTGGTGCAGCACGATTACGCGCTGCGCCAGCGCCATCACGGCGCGCATCACGTGCTCGATCAGCAGGATCGTCAGCCCCTCGCGGTTCAGCTCCCGGAACACTTCGACCATCTGGTCGCATTCGGTCGGCCGCAGGCCCGCCATGACTTCATCGAGCAGCAGGAGCTTGGGCCGCGTGGCGAGCGCGCGCGCCACTTCGAGGCGCTTGCGGTCCGGCAGGGTGAGGGAGGAGGCGGGCAGATCCGCCTTGGAGTCGAGCTTCAGCTTTTCGAGAATGCGGAGGGAGCGCTTTCTCGCCTCCCCGGCATGGCTTTCCCGCAACAGGGCCCCGACCATCACGTTATCCAGGACGGAGAGGCCGGCGAACGGCTTCACTATCTGGAAAGTCCGGCCGATCCCGGCGGCGCAGATTTCGTCCGGCCGCTGGCCCTGGATTTCCCGGCCCTCGAAAACGATCTTTCCCGAATCCGGGGCGAAGACGCCGGCGATCATGTTGAAGCAGGTGGTCTTGCCGGCGCCGTTCGGGCCGATGAGCGCGACGAGCCCGCCGCGTTCGACCTCGAACGAGGTGGCCGACACCGCCTTCAGCCCGCGAAATGACTTTGAAATCTGGTTTATTTCAAGAAAGCTCATCTGAAGATGCCAATTCTCTTCGCGAGCGCGGGCCAGATGCCGTGCGGCAGGAACATGACGACGAGCAGGAGGACGACGCCGTAGAACACCTGCTTCACGCCGGGAATCTCCAGGTTGTAGTACGCAAGCAGCTCGGTGATCCCGTCCGACAATGTCGTCAGCACGCCCGCGCCGAGCACCGGTCCGAAAAGGGTGCCCACGCCGCCGATCACCGGCCCGAGGATGATCTCGATCGAGCGGCTGATGTGGAACACCTGCTCGGGAAAGAGGTTGTTGTAATAGAAGGCGTTGAAGACGCCCGCGACCGCGGTCATCGCGGCGCTCAGGATCACCGCCAGCATCTTCCAGCGAAAGGTGTTGATGCCGAGCGCCTGCGCCGCCGCCTCGTCCTCGCGGATCGCGCGCCAGTAGTAGCCCGCGCGCGAGCGCAGGAGGAGCGCGCAGAGCGCGAACGCGCCGGCCGTGAGCGCGAGGATCACGTAATAGAACATGATCGGCGGCCCGCGCAGGTTGAGGAGATCCCAGCTTTCGCGCTGCGAGACTTTCAGGAAGAAGCCGCCGGGGCCGCCGGTGATCGTGAGGTGATCGAAGCCGATGCGCGTGAATTCGGCGAACGCGATGGTGAGAAGCGCGAAGTACACGCCCGAGATGCCGAAGCGGAAGGCGAGGAAGCCGATCGCCGCGCCCAGCGCCGCGCAGGCCGCCATCGAGATCCACACGCCCGCCCACGGGCCGACGCCGTAGGTCTGGAAGAGGATCGCCGCCACGTAGGCGCCCACGCCCACATAGAGCGAGTGCCCGAGCGAGAGCTGCCCGGCGAAGCCCATCATCACGTTCCAGGCCTGGCCCGCGTAGGCGAAGAAGAGGATGAGCGTCACCACCGAGAGCGCATAGGAGCTCGCGAAGAGGGGGAAAAAAACCAGAAGCAGGAGCAAAACCAGAAGACCCACCGCTTCTCGCTTCATGTGCGCCGCCCGAGCAGCCCCTGCGGGCGGAAGAGGAGGACGAGGATGAGGAGCGCGAAGCTGAACATGCTCTTCGCCGAGGGCGCGATGAAGAGCCCCGCCATTGCCTCGGACAAGCCGATCAGCACGCCGCCGAGGAGCGCGCCGCCCATCGAGCCCAGGCCGCCGACGATGACGATCACGAAGGCAAGCAGGGTGTAGGAAGGCCCGAGCACCGGCGTCACGTCGACGAGCAGGATCAGCATGCAGCCGGCGACCGCGACGCAGGCCGCGCCGATGCCGAAGGTGAGCGAGTAGAGGTGCTTGACCCTGAGGCCCACCACGAGCGCGCCGAGGTGGTTGTCGGCGCAGGCGCGGATCGCCTTGCCGGTGAGCGTGAAGCGGAAGAAGGCGAAGAGCGCGGCGCTCACCGCGAGGGCGAGGAGGGCGGCATAAACGCGCGCCTTGTCGAAGAGCAGCTTGCCGAGGGCCCAGGACTCGAGCTGGTAGTCGAGCTGCACGTTCTTCGCGTCCGGGCCGAAGCCCATGAGCAGGCCGTTCACGAGGATGATCGAGATCGCGACGAGCAGCATGAACTGCGAGTGCTCGGGGCGCGTGATGAACGGGTTGATCACCGCCGCCTGCAGCGCGTAGCCGAGCGCGAAGAAGACGGCCGCGACCGGCAGCACGGCAAGGAAGGGATCGAGGCCGAACGCGGTGAAAAGCACGACCGCGGCGTACATGGCCGCGGTCATCATCTCGCCGTGCGCGAAGTTGACGACGCGCACCACCCCGAAGATGACCGAGAGGCCGAGCGCCATCAGGCCGTAGACGAGGCCCGTGAGGACCCCGGCGACGGCGACGTTGGCTACGAGGTCAAAAGGCAACTAGGCTTTTTTGTAGTCCGGCACCGGGAACACCGGCTTCGCGGTCGCGGCGTTGGTGGGCAGCACCACGGTCGGCAGCAGGTTGCGGTTCTGCACGCACGCCGAGCCGATGCCCTCGACCTGGCCCTTGGCGTTGAACTTGATCGGGCCGCCGAGCATCATCTTGTCGGTGATGTGGGTCTGGCGGATTGCGTCGGCGAGCGTCTTCGGATCGGTCGAGCGGGCGCGCTTGAACGCATCGGCCGCGATCAGGATCGCCTCGAACGTGAACCCGGCGTTCAGGCCGTGGAACTCGAGCTTGTCCTTCGGGTTCTGCTTGTTGAACGCCTTCTCGACGACCTTGGTCAGCTTCGCGTTCGGGTTGTACCAGGGCACGTTCGAGATCGAGTACTCGGAGAGCTTGCCCAGGGCCTTGAAGTACTGCTCCTCGTACATGCCGGGCGAGCCCGGGCTGATGATGCCCATCGGGTTCCAGCGCTGCTTGACCATCTCGCGCCGCAGCAGGATCGCGTCGTTCAGCCGGCAGACGAGCAGCACGAAGTCCGGGTTGGAGGCCTTCGCCTTCGACACCTCGACGGTGAGGTCCTTGGACGCCGGGTCGTAGGGAATGGTGTCGAGGATCTTGAAGGGCAGGCGCGTCGCGCGCGGCAGCATCGCGCCGATGCCCTTGGTCATCGCCTGGCCGAAGGTGTCGTTCACGTGCATGTACACGGCGGTGCGCGGCACCGTATTGGTCGCCTGGAAAAGATCGCCGATCAGGTCGAGGCCGTTCCTGACGATGTCGATCGCGGTCTGGAAGTTGCGGAACACGTACTTGTAGCCCTGCTCGGTGATCTGCGGCGCGGCGGCGATGTTGATGACGAAGGGCACGCCGCGCTGCTCGGCGACCTGCGCGATGGCGACGGCCGCGCCCGAGTCGAAGGGGCCGACCAGCACGTTCGCGCCTTCTTGAATGAGCCTTTCAGCCCTTGTGCGCGCGGTGTCGACGTTGGTCTCGAAGTCGGCGTACATGAGCTCGACGTCCACGCCGAGCATCTCCTTGATCACGCCGGGGGCGAGGTCGGAGCCTTTCTTGCACGACTGGCCGATGAAGCCGAGGTAGCCCGAGAGCGGCAGCAGCATGCCGACCTTGAGCTTCTGCGACTGCGCGAAGGCGCGATTGAGCGGCGAGAGCGCCGTGGCGGCGGCGAGGCCCGCGACGGCCTTGTTGAACGATCTGCGTTGCATGGAGTCCCCCTCCGGTAGGTCGTGACAATGTTATATAGCACTACAATATCCCGGTCAATGAACGCGCGCCGAAACCGCAGAGGGCCGCGCCCCGGCAGCATCGAGCGCGCCCCGGGGATCGATTACGGGGGCCTGGACGAAATCCTCGGCTACCGGCTGCGGCGCGCCCAGCTCGCGGGCTTCGAGGCCTTCCATCGCGCCACCGCCGGCCACGACATCACGCCGCCGCGCTACACCGCGCTCACGATCGTGGGCGCGAATCCCGGCCTTTCGCAATCCTCGCTCGGCGCGGCGCTCGGCACGGCGCGCTCGGGCGCGATGCTGCTCACCGACTGGCTCGAGGGCCGCGGCCTCGCCGAGCGGCGGCGCCGCAACGGCGACGGGCGCGCCTGGGGCCTCTACCTGACGCCGCGGGGGAAGGCGCTGCACGCGCGGCTGCAGCAGCGCGTGAGGGCCAACGACGCGGAGTTCGCGGGCCGGCTTTCGCCCGGCCAGCGCAAGACGCTGAACAAGCTGCTCCACAAGCTGGCGGGATGATCGAGATAAAAAAGGGGGGTGAAATGCCACGCAGGCGCGAAGGATCCTGGAAGCTCGAGGCACCGATGGCCGCAGCCGTGCTCGCCGTCCTGGCGGGCTGCGCGGGCGCGCCGCCGCACGAGGGCCGCTTTGATTTCGCGCTCATCGGCGACATGCCCTACACGCACGTCCAGCAGAAGGAATACCAGCGCGTGCTCGGCGCCCTCAATGCGGCCGAGCTCGCCTTCGTCGCGCACATCGGCGACTTCCAGTTCGACGCGAGGCCCTACAACCGCAATCCGTCGCTCGCGGTCATGCCGTGCTCCGACCAGAGCTACCAGGCGATCTACGACTCCTTCCAGAGCCTGAAGCATCCGCTCATCCTCACGCCGGGCGACAACGACTGGTCCGATTGCGCCCCGCTCCAGGCGATGAAGGTGGACGTGCTCGAGCGGCTTGAGAAGCTGCGCTCGACCTACTATCCGCGAGGCCGGAGCCTCGGCCAGCGCCCGATCGCCGTGCGGAGCCAGTCGGAGGACTCGCGCTACGCCAAATTCCGCGAGAACCTGCGCTGGACGATCGGCGGCGTCGTCTTCGCCACCGTGCACACCGTCGGGGATAACGACAACACCGGCCACGGCCCGGTCATGGATGCGGAGCAGGCCGAGCGCAGCGCGGCGAACATCGCCTGGCTGAAAGAGGCTTTTGCCGAGGCGGCGCGGCCGGAGGCGCGCGGCCTGGTGATCCTCACGCAGGCGAACCCCGGATTCGAGAACTACTGGCCGGGCTCGCCGCGGACGCGTTACTTCCTGCGCTTCATCGAGCGCGGCAAGCCGCTGCCCAAGCACGACCTCGCCTATGCGCCCTACGTGGAGACGCTCGCGCAGGCGATGGAGGGGTTTGCCAAGCCGGTCGCGTACCTGCATGGCGACACGCACATCTTCCGCGTCGACAAGCCGCTTTTCAGCGCGAAGAGCGGGCGCATCTTCGAGAACTTCACGCGCGTGGAGACCTTCGGCTGGCCCGACAGCCACTGGGTGCGGATCACCGTGGACCCGGCCGACCCGCAGCTTTTCCGCTTCAATCCGCAGATCGTTCCCGACAACAGCGCCAATCGGAAGGGCTCATGAACCCGGCGGAGCTCGTTGCGATCGACGTGCACACGCACGCCTGGAAATCCGCGCTCGCCGTGGATGACGCGCCCAGCGAGCGGCAGGAGGCGATGGGGCGCTACTTCCGCTACCAGCCCCAGCATTCCACCGTGCCGCAGATGGCCGAGTACTACCGCAAGCTCAAGATGGCCTTCGTCGTCTTCACGGTCGACCGGATCTCCGAGAAAGGAAAGATCACCAACGAGGAAATCGCCGAGCTCGCGCACAAGAATGCCGACGTGGCGATTCCGTTTGCCAGCGTCGATCCGCATCGCGGGGCGGAAGGGGTTTCTCTCGCGAAAAGACTGATCCGGGACTACGGCGTCAGGGGCTTCAAGTTCCACCCTTCCACCCAGGCCTTCTTTCCCAACGACCGCCTTGCCTACCCGCTCTACGAGGTGATCGCGGAGGCGAAGCTGCCGGCGCTGTTCCATACCGGCCAGACCGGCGTCGGGGCCGGCATGCGCGGCGGCGGCGGGGTGAAGCTGAAATACTCCCATCCCATGCTGCTCGACGACGTGGCCGCCGATTTTCCCGACATGCCGATCATCCTCGCGCATCCGTCGTTCCCCTGGCAGGAAGAGGCGCTGTCGGTGGCGACCCACAAGCCGCAGGTCTACATCGACCTCTCCGGCTGGTCCCCGAAGTACTTTCCTCCGATCCTCGTGCAGTACGCCAACACGCTCCTCAAGGACAAGATTCTTTTCGGCTCGGACTACCCGGTAATCACGCCGGAGCGCTGGATGGAAGAGTTCGAGAAGCTGCCGATCAAGCCCGAGGTGCGGCCGCT
>DATAID010000030.1:0-18195 GCA_036262835.1 Burkholderiales bacterium
CGGCCCTTTTCCAGCATGTAGTGTACGTCCGCGACGCGGATGAGGGCCTTCACGTCCTTGTCGATGACGAGAATGGCGAGGCCGAGCGCCTTCAGCCGCTCGATCGACTTGTAGATCTCGGCGCGGATGAGGGGCGCGAGGCCCTCGGTCGCCTCGTCGAGGATGAGCAGCCTCGGATTGGTCATCAGCGCGCGCCCGATGGCGAGCATCTGCTGCTCGCCACCCGAGAGCTGGTTCCCGTAGTTGTTCTGTCTTTGCCGTAAATTCGAGAACAAATCGAAAACCTTCTCCAGGTTCCATTCCCCCCGTCGGGCGGTTGCCACGAGGTTTTCGCGCACCGTGAGATTCGGAAAGATCTGCCGTCCCTCGGGCACGAGGCCGAGGCCGGCTTGCGCGACCCGATAAGAGGGCAGGCCGGTGAGCGCCTTGTCCTCGAAGCGGACAGTGCCCTTTTTTGCCGGAATCATGCCCATGATCGAGCGCACGGTGGTCGTCTTGCCCATGCCGTTGCGGCCGAGCAGCGTCGCCACCTGGCCGCGCTCGACGCGCAAATCGACTCCGAAGAGAACCTGGCTCTGGCCGTAGAAGGTCTCGAGCGACTCGACGGCGAGCATCAGGCATCCTCGCCGAGGTAGGCGCGCCGTACTTCGGCGTTCGCGCGGATTTCCGCCGGCGTGCCGGTCGCGATGATGCGCCCGTAGACGAGCACGGAAATCCGGTCCGCGAGCGCGAACACCGCGTCCATGTCGTGCTCCACCAGGATCATCGTCGCCGAGCCCTTCAAGCCGGCAAGAAAGCCGATCATGCGCTGCGACTCCTCGATGCCCATGCCGGCGACGGGCTCGTCCAGCAAGAGCAGGCGGGGCCGGCTTGCGAGCGCCATGGCGATCTCGAGCTGCCTTTGCTCTCCGTGGGCGAGGTTCGCGGCGAGCACGTCGGCGCGCGTTTCCAGGTTTACTTTCTTCAAAAGCTCCAGCGCGGGATCCGTAAGGACGCGCTCGGTGCGTGCGGGCTTCCAGAACCTGAAGCTGTGACCTCGATGCGCCTGGATCGCAAGAGAGACGTTCTCGAGCGCGCTGAAGTTGCGGTAGACGCTCGTGATCTGGAACGAGCGGGACAGACCGCGATGCGAGCGCTTGTGCGTGGCGAGCCGCGTCACGTCCTCGCCCGAGAAGTGGATCGAGCCCGAGTCTGGCCGCAGGTTGCCCGCGAGCTGGCCGATGAGCGTGGTCTTGCCGGCGCCGTTCGGGCCGATGATGGCGTGGGTCTCGCCCTCGCTTACCGCCAGATCGACCTGGTCGGTGGCGCGCAGCGCGCCGAAGCTCTTGCACAGCTGCCGCACTTCGAGGAGCGCGCTACTCATGGCGTCCTGCGAAGAGGCCGGCGAGGCCGCGCTTGGCGAAGACCACGACCAGGATGAGCACGAGGCCGAGATAGAGCTGCCAGTGATCGCGCACCCAGTCCTTCGGCAGAAGATCGGAACCCTGCAGCCAGTCTTCCAGCAGGAGCAGCGCCGCCGCGCCAAGGAGCGGCCCGGAGGTGGTCGCGATGCCGCCCAGGATCACCATGAACATGAGCTCCCCCGAGCGCGTCCAGTTCATGAAATCGGGCGTGAGGTAGGCCGTATGGTTGACGAGCAGCGCGCCGGCGAGGCCGCAGATCGCGCCGGCGATCACGAAGGCGGCGAGCCGGTAGGGGTAGGGCGAAAGGCCGATCGCCCGCGTGCGCGCCTCGTTCGAGTGCGCGGCGCGGATGACGCGGCCGAAGCGCGAATTGACGATGCGGTGCACGAGCCATAGGAGCACGACCAGGAGCGCGAGCACGAGGTAGTAGAACGCGGTGGGATCGTTCAGGTCGATGAGGCCCGAGAAGTCGCTCTTCGCCTTCAGGCGCATGCCGTCGTCGCCGCCGAACTCCTCGAGCGAGATGCCGAAGTAGTAGAGCATCTGCGTGAAGGCGAGCGTGATCATGATGAAGTAGATGCCGCTCGTGCGGATCGAGACCGCGCCGATCGCCGCCGCGAGAATCGCGGAGGCGCCGATCGCGAGCGGCCATTGCAGCCAGCCGCTCGTGATGTCGTAGAAGGCGAGGATGCCCACCGAGTAGGCGCCGATGCCGAGATAGGCGGCGTGGCCGAAGGAGACCATGCCCCCGTAGCCGAGGATCAGGTTGAGCGAGAGCGCCGCGATCGAGAAGATCATGATGCGGCGGAAGAGGTCGAGGTAGAAGGGCTCGTTGAACGCGGCGGCGAGCGGCGGCACGGCGGCGAGCACCGCGAGCAGGGCAAAGAGGACGAGCGTGCGCGGGGCGGGCATCAGCCGCGCGCCGGAAAGAGGCCTGCCGGGCGAAAGGCGAGCACGATCGCCATCAGCAGGTAGATGAGCATCGAGGCAAGCGACGGGCCCAACGTGTCCGCCGCCGCCGGCGAGATGATCGTGGCGAGCATCGGCTTCAGGAACGCTCGCCCGAGCGTATCGACCATGCCGACGATGAGTGCGCCGGCGAGCGCGCCGCGGATCGAGCCGATACCGCCGATCACGATCACGACGAAAACCTGGATGAGGATGAGCTCGCCCATGCCGGGTTGCACCGCATAGACCGGGCCTGAAAGGAGGCCGGCGAGGCCCGCGAGCGCCGCGCCGAAGCCGAACACGATCGTGTAGAGGAGGCGAATGTTCACGCCGAGCGCCGCGACCATGGTGCGGTTGGACGCACCCGCGCGAATCAGCATGCCGAGGCGCGTCCTCGTCACCACGTACCAGAGGAGCGCGGCGACTGCGAGGCCGACCCCGATGATGACCATGCGATAGAGCGGATAGCGCAGGCCGGCGCCGAGCTCGACGTGGCCGGAGAGGTACTGGGGGATCGTGCTGTAGATCGCCGTGCGGCCCCACAGGATCGCGACCAGCTCGTTGAAGAAGAGGATCAGGCCGAAGGTGGCGAGCACCTGGTCGAGGTGGTCGCGCTCGTAGAGCGTGCGCAGCGCGATCACCTCGGTGAGGATGCCGACGATGAAGGTGCCGCCCAGGCCGCCCAGGATGCTGAGCGCCCAGGAGCCCGTGGCCTGGAAAATGTAGGTCGCGAGGTAGGCGCCGACCATGTAGAGCGAGCCGTGCGCGAGGTTGACGAGGTTCATGATCCCGAACACGAGCGTGAGCCCCGCGGCCATGAGGAAAAGCATGACGCCCAACTGCAAGCCGTTGAGGGTCTGCTCGGCGACAAGAACGAGATTCATAAAAGAAAAAGGGGCGCTAGAGGCGCCCCTTCATCCTACACAAAGGGCCTCCTACCACTTCATCTTGCACTTCTCCGAGTAGGCGTCCTTGTGGTTGGTGAACACCGTCTTCTCGATCTGCATCACCGGATCGCCGCCCGGGGTGGGGCCGGCGACGGCCTTCAGCAGGTAGAAGTTCTGGATCGGCACGTGGTTGTGGTTGTAGGTGAACTTGCCGCGCGTCGAGTTGAAGTTGGCCTTGCGCATCGCGGCGATCATGCCCTTCTGGTCCTTCAGGTTCCCCTTCACCGCCTTCACCGCGGAATCGATGAGCAGGATCCCGTCGTAGCTCTGCGCGCCGTAGAACGACGGCAGCTTGCCGTACTTGCGCTTGTAGTCGCCGACGAACTTCTCGTTGGCCGGATTCTTCAGGTCCGGGCTCCAGTAGCGCGTCTCGTACTGGCCGAGGCCGGCGTGCTTGACCGCCGGGAGCGAGAGCTCATCCAGCGTGAACACGGAGTAGAGCGGAATCTCCCCGCGCAGTCCGGCTTCCGAGTACTGCTTCATGAACTGGATGCCCATGCCGCCGGGGTAGAACACCATGAGCGCCTTGGGCTTCTTGGAGCGCAGCTGCGAGATCTCGGCCTGGTAGTCGGTCTGGCCGAGGCGCGTGTACACCTCGTCGACGATGCGGCCCTTGAAGTAGCGCTTGAAGCCCGTGAGCATGTCCTTGCCGGCGGGATAGTTCGGCGCCATCAGGTACACGTCGTTCAGGCCCGCGTCCTGCATGTACTTGCCCATCGCCTCGGGCGTCTCGTCGTTCTGCCAGGAGGTGGTGAAGAAGCGCTCGTTGCAGAGCTCGCCCGCGAGCTGGTGCGGGCCGGCGTTGGTGCCGACCATCATCGTGCCGGCGGCGGTGACGCGCGGCGCCACGGCGAGCATGATGTTCGACCAGATGATGCCGGCGACGAAATTGACCTGGTGCTTCTTCAGCATTTCGTCGGCCACCTGCACGCCGACGTCGGGCTTGAACTGGTCATCGCCGTAGATCACCTCGACCGGCAGTCCGCCGACCTTGTGCCCGAGGTGGTCGAGCGCGAGCTCGACCGAGTTCTTCATGTCGACGCCGATCGCGCCGACCGCCCCCGAGAGCGTGGTGATGAAGCCGATTTTCACTTTCTGCTGCGCCACGGCTGGAGTGGCGAACGCCAGAGCGGCCGAGATGAGGCCGGCGGAAACGGATTTGAACACGGGTCCCCTCCTAGAGAAACGCGTAAAACCGCGACAGAATGCAGTCTAGCATGAGGATATAGTGCAGAAGGAGGGAGCATGGAGCCGACGGTCAAGATACCGCCGATGCTGAATGTCGCCGCCGAGTACGTGGACGGCGCGGTCGCCGCCGGACACGGGCAGCGCACGGCGTACGTCTACGAAGGCGAGCGCATCAGCTACGGCGAGCTGCAAAAGCGGGTCAACCAGGCGGGCAACGCGCTCGCCTCGCTCGGCATCGAAATCGAGCAGCGCGTCGCCGTCCTCCTGCCAAACCGCCCCGAATTCGTCACCGCGTTCTTCGGCGCGATCAAGATCGGCGCCGTGCCGACCGCGATGAGCTTTGCCGTGCAGCCCGCCGAGCACGCCGCGCTCCTCGCCGACAGCCGCGCGCGCGCCATCGTGACCACCGCCGCTCTGTGGGGGCCGCTGCGCGAGCGCCGCGCCGAGTTTCCCTACCTGAAGCACGTCCTCATCGTGGGCGGCGGCGAGCTCAAGGCGGGCGAGCTCGATTTCGGCAAGCTTGCCGGCGCGGCCTCGACCGAGCTGGCGGCGGCGCCGACGAGCAGCGCGGACACGGCGCTCTGGCTGCATACCTCGGGCAGCACCGGCACGCCGAAATGGGCCGTGCACCTGCACAAGGACCTGCCCTATGCCGAACAGCTCTACGCCGCGCCGTATGTGCAGCTCAAGCCCGGCGATGTGATCGTCTGCGGCAGCCCGTGCTTTCACGCCTATCCGCTCGGCTTCGCGACCTATTTCACCATGAAGGCGGGCGCCACCTACGTGCTCAACCCGGCGCGCAGCACGCCGGCGCTCATGTTCCAGATGGTGCGCGAGCACAAGGCGACGGTCTTTGTCGGCGTGCCGACGCTCTACGCGCAGATGCTGAACGCGGCGGAGGCGGGCGAGAAGGCGGATTTCTCCAGCGTGCGGATCTGCCTCGCCGCCGCCGAGCCGCTGCCGGCCGATCTCTACAAGCGCTGGAAGGAGCGCTTTGGCGTGGAGATCCTCGACGGCATTGGCACGACCGAGGCGACGCATATCTTCATCAGCAACAAGGCGGGCGAGGCGCGGCCGGGCAGCTCGGGCCGCGCGGTGCCGGGCTACAAGGTGCGCCTCGTGGACGAGAAGGGCGCGGACGTGCCGCAAGGCGAGGTGGGCGATCTCGTCATCAGCGGCGGCAGCGTCTTCGCCGGGTACTGGCGCCGCCCCGAGGTGAACGCGAAGGTGCTGCGCGGCGAGTGGTACTACACCGGCGACAAATACCGGCAGGACGCCGACGGCTACTACTGGTACATGGGGCGCGCCGACGACCTCTTGCGCGTGAGCGGGCATTGGGTGTCGCCGGCGGAAGTGGAGGCGGCGCTCATCAGCCATCCGGCGGTGCTCGAGGCGGCGGTCGTGGGCAAGCAGGACAACGACAAGCTCGTCAAGCCGCAGGCCTTCATCGTGCTGCGCGACGCCAAGCAGGCGTCCGACGCGCTCGTCGCCGAGCTGAAGGCGCACGTCAAATCGACCATCGCGCCGTATCAGTACCCGCGCTGGATCGAATTCCGCGAAAGCCTGCCCAAGACGGCCACCGGCAAGATCCAGCGCTTCAAGCTGCGGGGCTGATTGGTACGATGCGCGGGTGCTGAGAATCTCCGGCGTCGGCAAGCGCTTCGGCGAGCGAGTCGTCCTGAACGCCGTCACGCTGGAAGTGGGCGCGGGCGAGTACGTCGCCATCGTCGGCGAGTCCGGCATCGGCAAGTCGACGCTTCTCAACCTCATCGCCGGTCTGGAGTCTCCCGATCAGGGAGAGATTCATTTTGAAGGCAAGGAAATCAACGCGCTCGGGGACGATGCGCGAACGCTCCTGCGCCGGGACAAGTTCGGCTTCGTCTTCCAGGCTTTCCATGTGCTGCCGCATTTGACGGTTCTGCAGAATGTGGCTTTGCCTCTGCTTCTCCGGGGAAAGGAAAAAGAAGAAATCGAGCAAAAAGCAGGGCGGCTCATCGAAGCGGTCGGTCTTCGCGGCCGCGAGGAAAGCATGCCAAGGGAATTGTCGGGCGGAGAGCTTCAGCGGGTCGCCATCGCGAGAGCGCTCGTCGGCGAACCCATGCTCGTGCTCGCCGACGAGCCGACCGGCAACCTCGATCCGGAGAATGCGCGCCAGGTGCTGGCGCTATTGCGCGAGCAGGTGAAGGCGCACGGGGCGGCGGGAATCCTGGTGACCCACTCGGAAGCAGCCGCCGCGACCTGCGACCGGCGCTACCGGCTGACGGGCGCGGGCCTCGCGCCGCTCTGAGGCTACTCGATGGGGTTGATGGTGCGCAGGTCCTCGGCGAGGCGCTGCATCGTCGCCAGGTGGCGCTCGAGGGAGTCGAGCGCGCGGCGGGCTTCGCTGCCTTGCTTTTCGCGCTTCACGATGTCGAGCCCCGCTTCCATGGACTTGAGCATGGCGAGCAGCTCGATCGCGAGGATGCTGAGGAAGCGCCGCGTGCGCTCGTCGGCCTCCTGATGGCGGCGCCGGTTCTCGGCCAGCGAGCGCGAATACGCGGGCCCCAGCAGGTGAACGTAATGGTCGCCGTTGCCGTCGCCGACCACGAAGCCGTCGATCTCCGCGCGCTGGATGGCGCGGCGCATGTCCTCGGCTTCCGCGAGCTGGGCGCGGAGCGCGTCGATCTCTCTTTGCAGGTTGACGGTCATTTCTGGACGCTGGCGCGCGGGCGCAGCTGCAGGCCTACGAGCGCGCGCTCGGTATCGGAAAGGTCGCCGACCACCTTGCGGATCGGCTCGGGGAGCTTGCGCACGAGGGTGGGGACGGCGACGATCTGGTCGTCGCGCGCAAGGCGCGGATTGGAGACCAGGTCCACCACCTCGACGGTGTAGCGGCCGGGAAGGTGCTCTTCGCAGATCCTCTTCAGGTTCTCGAACGCCGCGACGGACTTGGGCGTGCGCCCCGCGGTGTAGAGCCGCAGTTCCCAGATTTCCTCGGATTTCACGGCGTGGAGCGCGGTCATAGGGCGGTTTCGCCGCGCTTGGGCTTGCTGCCATTGGGCTTGTCCGCGCCGCGCCGCGCCGCCGCGGCATCGCGCGCGGCGAGCACGGCGCGCTGCTGGGTTTCGTCCTGCCGGCAAAGCAGCTGCGCCTCGCTGTCCAGGGCGTCGAACTCGGCGCGCAGGGCCGCGATCTGCGCCTCGAGCGCCGTGCGCTGGCGATTGATCTCGCGCTCCCGGCGCTCCGCGGCCTGTTGGCGCGCGACCTCCGCGGTCTTCTCGCGGTCTTCCTGCGCCGCGCGCATAGAACCGGTCAGCACGCCCTCGGGCCCGACGTAGACATCCTGCAGCTGGATGCCCGCGGAGGTGATGAGGAACTCCCGGATCTGGTTCGAGTGGTGCATGCCGCGCGACTTGAGCACGTACAGGCCGCGGTTGCGCTCGCCGCCGAGCTCGATGTCGCGCACCAGGAGCCAGGTGTCGATGATCGAGGAGATGCCGACGTCGGTCGCTTCGAGCACGTTCGCGCCGTTGGTCAGGTGGGTGAGGAGCGCCGTGATCTGCCGCCCCTTAAGGAAATCGACCACGCGCAGCAGCATCGCGCTCGTATCCCGCGGGTTCGCGCTCGACGCGAAGTTGCTGATCGGGTCGATGATTACCACCTCGGGATCGAAGTCGACCACCATCTTGTGGATCTGCACCAAATGCGCCTCGAGTCCGAAATAGTTCGGGCGCGAGGCGTGCATGCGAATGAGGCCCTTCTCGAGGTACGGCCCGAAATCCATTCCGATCGAGCGCATGTTGCGCGTGAGCTGCGCCGGGGACTCCTCGAACGCCAGGTACAGGCAGCGCCCGCCGCGGCGCGCCGTCTCGTAGGCGAGCGAGCAGGCGATGCTCGTCTTGCCCGTGCCGGCCGTGCCCGACACGAGGATCGAAGAGCCTTTGTAGTAGCCCTTGCCGCCGAGCATGGTGTCCAGGCGGGGAATGCCGCTCGGAATGCGCTCGTCGCTGACCTCATGGTCCAAACCGAGGGCCGTGATGGGCAGCACCGAGATGCCGCCCTCGTCGATCAGGAACGGATATTCGCTCGTGCCATGCGTGGTGCCGCGGTACTTGACCACGCGCAGCCGCCGCGTCGAAACCTGGTCGCTGACCCGATGATCGAGCAGGATCACGCAGTCGGAGACGTACTCCTCGAGCCCCTGGCGCGTGAGCGTGTTGCCGCCGCGCTCGCCGGTGATGACCGCGGTCACGCCCCTGTCCTTCAGCCAGCGGAAGAGCCGCCGCAGCTCGGCGCGCAGGACCGCGAGGTTCTCGAAGCCGGCGAAGAGCGATTCGATCGTGTCGAGCACCACGCGCTTGGCGCCCACCGAGTCGATGGCGAGGCCGATGCGCAGGAACAGGCCCTCCAGGTCGTAGTCGCCGGTCTCGTCGATCTCGTTGCGCTCGACGCGCACGTAATCGATCGCGATCTTGTTGTCCTTGACCAGCTGGTCGAGATCGAAGCCGAGCGAGCGCACGTTCTGCGCGAGCTCGTCGCCCGTCTCCTCGAAGGTGATGAAGGCGCCGGGCTCGCCGAAGTCGGTGGCGCCGTGCACCAGGAACTCCAGTCCGAAGAGCGTCTTGCCGCAGCCCGCCCCGCCGCAGATGAGCGTCGGGCGGCCCTTCGGCAGGCCGCCGCCGGTGATCTGGTCCAGACCGTGGATTCCGGTCGCGGACTTGGGGAGCGTGCGCTGCGCGCCGGGAAAGCTTTTCACTGCGCCGTTGTCACGCTTCATTGCGACGAGATCTTTCCGCGGTGGAGTTGGGAACCGCGAGCGTACGTCCAACGATTTTCGAGGACAAGCCGAAATGTCCCGGATGCCACTACAAGGGCGAAAATAAATATTGCCCCGCAACTTTCCCGGGTTATTCGCGCTTCTCCTTGCGGTTCCTGAACAGCTTTCGCGCGGGATAGGGAAGCTTTGCGCCGCCGAGCGCCTCCTCGATCCTCAGCGCCTCGTTCCACTTCGCCATGCGCTCGGAGCGCGAGAAGCTGCCGACCTTCAACTGCGGCACGCCCCAGCCGACGGCAAGGTGCACGATCGAGACGTCCTCGGTTTCGCCCGAGCGCGCCGAGACGATCGCGTTGTAGCCGGCCTCCTGCGCCGCCTTCCAGCAGCGGAGCGTCTCGGTCACGGTGCCGACCTGGTTGGGCTTGAGGAGGACGCAGTTGCAGGCCCCGTTTGCGCCTTTCACTTTCACGGAATTCGTGACAAAAAAATCATCGCCCACGATCTGCACCCTGCTTCCCGCGGTCCTCGTGAATGCCTGCATCGCGGCCGCGTCGTGCTCGCCGAACGGATCCTCGATGGAGACGATGGGGTAGCGCTCGATCCAGCGCAGCAGCATCGCGTGCATCTGCTCGGCGGTGAGCGAGCGGTTCTCGAGCGAAAGCTGGTAGCGCCCGCCGCGCCAGAGCTGGGTGGCGGCGATGTCGAGCGCGATCGCTACGTCCACGCCCGGCTCGAAGCCCGCGTCGTCGATCGCCGCGGTCAGCTCCTCGAGCGCCTCCTCGTTCGACTTGAACGCGGGCCAGTAGCCGCCTTCGTCGGCGACCCCTTGCAGGAGGCCCCGCTTCGCGAGCCGCGCGCCCGCCGCCTTGTACACCTTCGAGGTCCACTCGAGGCTCTCGGCGAAGCTGCCCGCGCCGACGCAGATCACCATGTAGTCCTGGATGTCGACCCGCCCTTTGGCGTGCGCCCCGCCGCCGAAGATCTGGATCTGCGGCACCGGCAGCGCGACTTTGCGATTGCCGGCAAGGAAGCGCCAGAGCGGCTTGCGCGCTGCTGCCGCCGCGGCGTGCGCCGCGGCAAGCGAAACGGCGACGATCGCGTTGCCGCCGAGCCGCGACTTGTCGGGCGTTCCGTCCAGTGCGATGAGTTTGTTGTCTATGTCTTCTTGAACCAGAGAGCTTCCGACCAGGGAAGATCGGATTTTCGTATTGACGTTGTTCACGGCGTCCCGGACGTCGATCGCCTTCGCTTCTCCGCCGCCCGTCGAGGCGCCCGCCGGCGCGATCGCGCGGCCGCGCGAGGTCTTGAGGATGACCTCTGCCTCCACGGTCGGGTTGCCGCGCGAGTCCCAGACCTGCCTTCCGACGACGTCTACGATTCTTGCCATGCGGCGCGCACCTCGGCGAGCGTGTGGGGAGCCTCAAGAAGGAGCTTCTTCGCGACGGAGCGCACGCGCTCCTTCTGCGAGTCCTGGGTGATGTATTCCACCGGCGATTTTCCGTCGATGCGGGCGAGCAGCAAGCCGGGGAGGAGGGTGGCGACACGCTGCTCAAGGTCCCGGTCTTTTTTGTTCCCGAAATAGCCGTTTGTCAGCGTATCGAAAGACAAAAGAAAATCCTTCGTGAACGCGGGTACCCAGACGCATTTCAGGAGCATGTGGTTGAGGCAGAATGCGACGTCGAAGGCCGGATCGCCGTACCACGCACACTCGGCATCGAGAAGGATCGGGCCTTCCTTGCCGGCCAAAATGTTTTTCGGACTGACATCGCCGTGCACCAGGGCGGTCCGGGTGTTCCTTGTTCTCTCCACGAGAGCTTTCAGGACCCGATCCATGGAAGGATGAACCCTGGCGGTCGCGACCAGATACGGCTCGAGGCGGATGGCGTAGAAATTGTCGTCGGTCGCAAAAGCGGCGGCAATGTCCTTGCGGCCCGACGTTGCCGAATGAATGCGCGCCAGCCGCCGGCCGACTTCGGCGGCGAAGGCCGGATCTGCGCGGCCGTCCCGAAGCTCGGTTTTCCAGAGCGGCAGGTCGCCGAGGTACTCCATCGCAAAAAAGCCACTGTCGTCGGATGCAAGGATCTTCGGCGCTACACCGGGCACGATGCCGTTCGCGGTTTCGAGCCATTTCTTCTCGTAGCGGTTGCGCTCCACCGGCGCTTCCCACACCTGCGCGACGCGCAGGCGGGGCAGGGCGCGCTTCACCGCGATGGGGCCGGACTCGAGATCGACGCGCCAGATGTCGGAGGAGACGCCGCCCGAGAGCGCGGCTGCGGGCGGATGTTCGCCGGGCCCGGCAAGGCCGTGCTTCCTCAGGAAGGCGAGGACCTCCTCAGGGAGCGAGGCGCTCAATCTTCCAGGCGCCGCCGCCGCGCGTATAGAGGAGCCGGTCATGCAGCCGGTTCTCGCGTCCCTGCCAGAACTCGATGCGCTCCGGGATCACCCGGTAGCCGCCCCACGAGGCGGGCCTTGGCGGGTTGTCGCCGTGCTTCTGCTTCTCGCTCTCGACCGCCTTTTCAAGCTGTGCGCGCGAGCTCACCCTTTCGCTCTGCGCCGAGGCGCGTGCCGACAGGCGCGCGCCGGCAGGCCTGCTTTTGAAATAGGCGTCCGACTCGTCTGCCGTGACTTTCTCCACGCGCCCCTCGATGCGCACCTGCCGCTCGAGCTGCGTCCAGAGGAACATGAGGGCAGCCTGCGGCCTGGCCGCCAGCTGGCGGCCCTTGCGGCTCTCGTAGTTGGTGTAGAAGACGAAGCCGCCGTTGTCCACGCCTTTGAGGAGCACCGCGCGCGCATCGGGCGCGCCCTCCTTTGTCACGGTGGCGAGCGTCATCGCGTTGGCAAGCGGCAGCTTCGCCTCGAGCGCCTCCTTGAACCAGCGCTCGAACTGCAGGAAGGGGTCGGCGTGCGCGTCGCTTTCCGCAAGGCCGGCGCGCATGTATTCCTGGCGCAGGTCGGCGATGTTCATGCGCGCGATTTTATAATGCGCCGATGCCGATCGAGGGCGTTTTCGACTACGACGAGGGCATCAGCGCGATCGACAGCGTCTACGACCGGCGCCTGCAGACCGCCATCCACCTGATCGTGGAGAAGGGCCGAGCCGCGATCGTCGACACCGGCACCGCGAACGCCGTGCCCTATGTGATGAAGGCGCTCGAGGCGAAGGGCATTGCGCCCGAGGCTGTCGATTACGTCATCCTCACCCACGTTCACCTCGACCACGCGGGCGGCGCGGGAAGCCTCATGGCGCGCTTTCCCGGGGCGCGCCTCACCGTGCATCCGCGCGGGGCGCGGCACATGATCGACCCGGGCCGGCTGGTCGCCGCCACCGTCGAGATCTACGGCGAAGAGGCGATGCGCCGCACCTACGGCGAAGTGCTGCCCGTGCCGAAGGAGCGGGTGATCGAAACGCCCGAGGGCGCCCGGCTCGAGCTCGCGGGGCGCGAGCTGCTTTTCCTCGACGCGCCGGGCCATGCGCGCCACCACGTCGTCGTGCGCGACTCGCGCACGGGGCATTTCTTCGTGGGCGACAACTTCGGGCTCTCCTACCGGGAGCTCGACCGCGACGGCCGGCAGTTCGTCTTCCCGACCTCCAGCCCCTCGCAGTTCGACCCGCCGGTGCTCCTGCGCACGATCGAGCGGATGCTCTCCGACGGGCCGCAGGCGATCTACCTTGCGCATTTCGGCCGCCTGACGGCACCGCAAGCCCTTGCCGCGGACCTGCGGCGCCTCATAGAGGCCCACGCCGCCCTCGCGGAGCGCCACAAGGACGCCGGCGCAGAGCGAAAACGGCTGCTCGCCGAAGGCGTTAGGTCGCTCGTGCTTGAGGAGAAATCGCGCCAGGGCTGGCGGATCGCCGATGAGAAACTGCTTGAAGTGTTCGCGCTCGACATCGAGCTGAACGCGCAAGGGCTCGTCTCGTGGCTCGATTCCAGAGGGAAAAACTAGATTTTCCGATTGACTTCCCTCGGGGAAATGGGCATTGTTCGGGCACCGCTGCCCGACGGCGGGAGGAATCACGGGATCCCAAACGTTCCGTAATCGTTCGATCAGAGGAGAAAACCAGATGGCGAAGAAAAAGTCCGGCAAGAAGCGCAAGCCGAATGCCGCGTTCATGAAGGCGATGAAACCGTCGGCGACGCTGGCGGAAGTGATTGGCAGCGGCTCGATGCCGCGCACTGAAGTCACCAAGAAGATCTGGGCCTACATCAAGCGCCACGGCCTGCAGGACAAGAAGAACCGTCGCAACATCAACGCCGACGCCAAGCTGAAGCCGGTCTTCGGCGGCAAGGGCACGGTCTCGATGTTCGAGATGACCAAGCTGGTCAACAAGCACCTCAGCTAACCGCATTTCCTGCCGGGGGCGCGGGCGCCCCCGGCGGTTTCCCCGCAGGTTCCGTCATTCCCGCGCAAGCGGAAATCCAGGTTTACCGAACGCTCACCGTATTTCGCTTCCAGGCAGGGTCCTGCCAGCGCTGGAACGCGCCCAGCATGGTCGGATCGCCCGCCTGGCGCACGGTCGCCAGGGTATCGAGGCGCACGATCTCGAAGTTCTTCCGGTAGCGGCCTTCTCCCTGCGCCTCGCGCGCCACGAGCACCTGCGAGCCGCCGGGGACCCAGCCGGCGAACTCCGCATAGCCGACCTCCGGGCGGATCGCCGCAGGCGGCAGCACGCGCACCGTCCAGCCTTTCGCCGTCTTGTGGAATAGCCACATCTCCAGCCACGCGTCCGCCGGCTGAACGGCGAGCGCGAGCGCGTTCGACTCGCGGTTGAGCGTCGCCGAGCTCGTCCAGACGAGGCCGTAGGTGCAGCGCCTCGCGAGCGGCTGCTTCTCGTCGTGCTTCGCATCGACGAGCAGCACGCAGGTCTCGCCGCTCACGTTCGGGATCGTCATGATCCCCGGCCGGTCCTCGGCGCGCGCGGGCGGCGCCATCAGCGCCCAGCGCGAGGCGTTCACGCGCATCGCGGCATCGGCGAAGCCTGCGCGGTCCTCCTCCGTGAGGTGCGTCTTGTCGACGCGGCCGAGCTCGACGAGCGCGCGCGCCGCGGCGGAGCCGGGTGCATCGCCCGCGCGAGCGCGCTGGTAGGCAAGGCTCGACCAGATCGCCGCTCGGCGAATGACGACGCGGTTGCGCAGCCACCCCGGCAGGTTGTCCGCGTCCACCTGGTCGAGCGCCTGCGCCTGCATTTCGTCCATGCGCCGGCGCTCGGCGGGTCGAAGTCCATCGGGTGCGCACTCGCGTCGCGTGAGGGCGAGGAGCGCCCGCGCGCGCTGGCCCGGGTCCTTGCTCGTCGAGAGCACTCGCCGGAAAGCGTCGCCCTCGTAGCAGACATGCACCCGGCCGTCGTGCTCGTTGCTCACGAACCTGAGGCCGTGGCGCGTCGCCACCTCGAGATGCGCGGCTGCGGCCTGCCCCGCATTCCCCGGAAGGAAGGCGCGTTGCGCGAGCCGGTCCGCCATCGAGCCCAGGGCATCGAGCACCTCGAGCCCCTCGCGTCCCTTCAGCATCTCGGGGCTCGCGGCCTGCACGTAGGCGGCGCCATAGGCAATGCCGAGCGATTCCTGCCCCGGCGTGTCGCGCAGGAAACGCACTACCGCCAGGAGCTCGGGCGCCTGTTCAGGGGTGAGGGCCAGGCGCTTCACAAGGCTCGCGCGAACGTAGCCTCCGCGCTCCCGGCGGTAGTCGTAGACCTGCAGAAAATCGAGCCGCTCGCCCCGGACTTCCAGCACTTCGCCCTGCGACAGAAGGACGTGCTGCTGAGCGGAGGCCTTGGGCGCGGCGCGAAGCTGGGTTTGGTCCTGCGTAACGATGGCAATGGAAGCGGCGAGCAGGAGGGTGGCGAGCATGGCTAGCGTGCTCCCTTCGAGTTGCCGATCAGATTCGCGCCGAGAAAACCGCCGTCGGCGGGCGGCGGCGCGATGATGACCTGCACCTTGTCGGAGAGCTTGTCGGCGAGCGCTTTCTGGATGAGGAGCGGGTGCCGGGAGACGAGCGCGCCCTCGCGCTCCATCTGCTCGGCGTTGAACTTGCCGATCTTCTCGAGGCGATAGACCTCGGCGTCGGCAAGCTTCTGGCGTGCGTCGGCCTCGCCGTTCGCCTCGATGCGGCGCGCCTGCGCATTGCCCTCCGACATGCGGATGCGCGCCTGCTTCTCGGCCTCGGCCTCGAGCCGGCGCTGCTCGATCTGGCGCTGCTTGAAGGGCAGCACGTGCTTCATCGCCTCTTCCTGCGCCCTCGCGGCGATCACCTGCTCGCGCGCGGCGGCTTCGGCGCGCTTCTCGCGGCGGACCTTCTCGGCCTCGCCGTCGAGCTCGTTCTCCTTGACTCGCTTGTCCTTGAGCTCGAGCGTGTAGCGCATCTTCTCGCTCGCCAGCTCCTCGGCCAGCAACGCCTCCATGCCGCGCTTGTAGTCCGCGGGCAGGTCCACCTTGCCGATGAGCACCGTGCGCAGCGCCACCCCGTCAGCGGCGAGACGGTCCTTCAATTCCTTCTCGATTGCCTGCTGGATCTCGACGCGCTTCGTGGAGAAGATCTCGCGCACCGTGTAGCGCGCGAACACCTTGTAGATGACGCCCTGGACCGCCGGCTCGACCACGTCACCGGGGACGTTCTCGGGGAGGGTCGTGGCGACCGAGCGCAGCTTCTCCAGGTCGAGCGCGTAGCGCACCTGCAGGTCCACGCCGAGCGACAGCCCCTCGACCGACTGCAGCGGCGCCTGCCCCTCGGCCTTCGACATCGACTCCGGGCGGTAGGTCTGATCGCGCAGGGAGTAAACGCGCATCTCATGCAGTCCCGGCACCACCAGCACAGTCCCGTCACGCCATTGTGAAACCTTGCCCGTCATGCGATTGAGGCGGATGCCGACTTCGCCACGCTCGACCGCCTTCATGGGAGGAAATTTGTAAAGCAGGTATCCCGCCCCGCCGAGCACCACGGCGGCCGCCAGCAGTCCTCGCAGGGCGACGAAGCCGTTCATTGCTCGCACCGTTCCGTTCCTCGCGACCTCCGCCGCCCGCAGCCCGGCGCCCCGGGCGCGTGCGGCGAAATACTCTTGGATGAATTTGATCGTTCCCCCGAGACGTTCCCACATGGCATTCCCCTTTGGTCTTGTTGTGCCGACGACCGGCCCTGCCATTCAAAGGCTGGAATGGGGAAGCGCTATGGGGAAGGGATGGAAAAAGGGCGAAGAATTCTGGCGAACTGATGGCGGGCGACGTGCCCCCGGATTTCCTGACAAACTGTAGGCATGAGCTTGTTCTGGCCGACGTACGCGATGGCTTCCGGCCGCGAAGGCGCTGCGGTAGCCGAGGCGGTTGTGGTCCTCATTTTCGTGGCGCTTGCGGCCTTTGCCGTGGCGATCGTCGCAGGGATTTGCTGGGGCGGCTACAAAGCCGCGCAAAGCGGCGAATCGGTGCTCAGAGGCGGCGTCGCGGGAATATGGAAAGGCGTCGTCGGCTTTCTCGTGGTTGGGGCAGTTTTGTGGGCGGTGCTGACGATTCTCGGCATTCTCTTCGCCGCCTACGCCTTGTGGTCGTCGGGGACCTTGGTCGAGATGTGGAACATTTTGGGTGAGGCGTGGCATGGCAAGTAAAACCGAGGAGGAACTGGCGTTCGCGCCCGTTCACAAGCTCGCGGCCGACCTCGCCGCGGGGAAACTGTCTTCCGCGAAGCTGACCGAGGCCTGCCTCGCGCGTATCCAGAAGCATGAGAGGAAGCTGCACGCATTCGTATCCGTCTACGCGGACGAGGCGCTGCGGGCGGCGCATGCGGCGGACGAGGCGAGGGCGGCGGGACATGGCGTGGGGCCGTTCCACGGCATTCCGGTTGCGGTGAAGGACATCATCGACTGGGAAGGCCGCGTGACGACCGGCGGCTCGAAGGCGTGGGAGAAGCGCGTCTCGCCGCACACCGCGACGCTGGTGAAGAAGCTCCTCGGCGCCGGAATGATCGTGATCGGCAAGACGCACAGCGTGGAATTCGCCATGGGCAGCTTCGGCACCAATACGCACATGGGCGATCCCTGGAATCCGTGGGACATGAAGGCGCAGCGCGCACCGGGCGGCTCGAGCTCGGGCACCGGCGTGGCCGTGGCGGCCGGCTTCGCGCCCTGGGGGATCGGCACCGACACCGGCGGCTCGGTGCGCATTCCGTCGTCCTGGTGCGGCCTCGCGGGCTTGAAGACCACCCTTGGGCGCATCAGCGTGCACGGCGTGCTGCCGCTCGCACACACGCTCGACACACCCGGACCGATGTGCCGCAGCGTCGAGGACGCCGCGCTGCTCTATAACGTGCTGCAGGGGCCGGATCCGCTCGACCCGCTCACCTTGCGCCATGCGCCGGACGATCCCATGCCGGAGTTAAAGCGGGGCGTCGCCGGCCTCGTCCTCGCTCGCCTTCCGGCCGCGGAGCGTGCGCACGTGGAGAAAGAGGTGCTCGCCGCGTACGACGCCTCCCTCGAGCTGCTGGCAAGGCTGGGTGCGAAGCTCGTGGAAGTGAAGCTGCCGCGCGGCTTCGCGGAACTCGGCGCGATGGCGGGACGCCTCATCGGCTGCGAGGGCTATTCCTACGTCGGCCACCTGACCGACGATCCGGCGCAGCCGGTCGATCCGCACGTTCGCCCGCGCATCGGCCTGGGCAAGGGCGTGAGCGCGCGCGACTACCTGCTGCTGCTTCGCGACCGGGAGCAGCTCAAGCGCGACTGGTGGAAGGCGCTGGAAGGCTGCGACGCGCTCGTCACGCCGACGACCCTAACCGCCGCGCCCAAGATCGCCGACATCGACCAGAGCGGCACCGCGGCGGTGATCACGCGCGCGATCAACCTGGTGGACGGCTGCGCCCTGGCGGTGCGCAACGGGTTCACGGGCGCCGGGCTGCCGACCTCACTGCACATCGTGTGCCGCGGCTACGAGGAGGCGACCGCGCTGCGCATCGGCTGGGCGTACGAGCAGGCCGCTTC
>DATAID010000031.1:0-15425 GCA_036262835.1 Burkholderiales bacterium
GCGCTCAAGCGCGTTTCCTCGAAGATCGCCAACGGCGTGCGCTCGTCGCTGCTCGGGGACTCCACGCCGGACACCGGCTGCGGACTCAAGCTCGTCTCGCGCGCGACCTGGCTCGAGCTGCCGTTCTTCGATCACATGCACCGGTTCCTGCCGGCGCTCGTGCAGCGCGCGGGCGGCGGAACGATCGTCGTGGAGGTGAATCACCGGCCGCGCACGCGCGGGCGCTCGAACTACGGGACGCTCGACCGGCTCTGGGTGGGCATCGTGGATCTTTTCGGCGTCATGTGGCTCAAGCGCCGCGCGGCGCGGCCCGAAGCGAGGGAAGTGACCCGAGAAGCGAAGCGCGCGTGAAGCTGCGCACGCTCGCCCCGGGCCTGGTGCTGCTCGGAACGCTCGCGGTCGCGGGCTACGCGCTGGAGAGTGGGATGCTCTCGGGCTTTCTCACCCAGGACTGGGTGGATCGCGAGGTGCGCGACCGCGGCCTCTCGGGCGAGCTGCTTTTTCTTGCCGTCGGCGGCATTGCCACCGCCGTGGCCGTGCCGCGGCACCTGGTCAGCTTTCTCGGCGGCTATGCGTTCGGCGTGGGCGGGGGCACGCTGCTCGCGCTTCTCGCGACCGAGCTCGGCTGCATCCTCACCTTCTTCTATGCGCGCCTCGTCGGCCGGCCGCTGGTGGCGCAGCGCTTCGGCGCGCGCGTGCGGCGGATCGACGACTTTCTTTCCGCCAACCCGCTGTCGATGACGCTCCTCATCCGCCTGCTGCCGGTCGGCAACAACTTCGCGACCTCGCTCGCCGCGGGCGTGGCGCGCGTGCCTGCGGTTCCCTTCCTCGCCGGCTCGCTCGTCGGCTACTCGCCGCAGACGCTCGTCTTCGCGCTCGCCGGCAGCGGCATCGAGGCGGGCGCGGGCGTGCGCGTCGGCATCGCGGTGCTTCTCTTCGTCGTCTCGGGCGCGATCGGCGCGTGGCTCTATCGCAAGTACCGGCACGGCAAGACGCTCGGCGGCGAAGTGGACGAGGCGCTCGATTGAAGGCGCCCGCCGAGCGCTCGCTCGCGCTCCTGCTTGCCGGCTGGGCGGCGTTCGCCGTCGCCTCGCTGTGGCTGCGGCCGCTCTGGCCGGTGGATGAGACGCGCTACACGGCGGTCGCCTGGGAGATGTGGCTGCGCGGCGATTTTCTCGTCCCGTGGGTGAACGGCGAGCCCTACAGCCACAAGCCGCCGCTCCTCTTCTGGCTGATGCAGCTCGGTTGGGCTGTGTTCGGGGTGAATGAATGGTGGCCGCGTCTCATCGCTCCGCTCCTCGCGTTCGCTGCGGTGCCGCTGCTCTGGAGGATGGAAAAGCTTCTCTGGAACGAGCGCGGACACTCGCCCTGGATCCTGTTCGGAACGCTTCTCTTCGCGGCGTTCATCACGCTCACGATGTTCGACCTGCTGCTCCTCCTTTGCGTGTTGGCAGGGATGATCGGCGTGCTGGAACTCGCGGCCGGGGCAAGAGGGCGGGGGTTGATGTGGCTCGGCGCAGGGATTGGCCTCGGCGTGCTCGCCAAGGGCCCCGTGGTGCTGCTGCACGTGCTGCCGGCGGCGGTGGTCGCGCCATGGTGGGCGCCACAACTGAAAGGGAAGCTCGCGCGCTGGTACTTCGACCTGCTCCTTGGCACGCTGATCGGCGCGGCGATTGCGCTCGCCTGGGCCGTGCCCGCCGCCTTCGAGGGCGGCGAGGCCTACCGGCGCGCGATTTTCTGGGGCCAGACCGCCGGGCGCGTGTCCGAATCCTTCGCGCACCGCGCGCCCGTCTGGTACTACCTGCCGTTTTTGCCGCTGATCCTCTTTCCCTGGTTCGTCTGGCCTCGTTTCTGGAAAGGGTTTTCCGCAAAGGAATACGAAAACAGGTTCCTGATTGCATGGTTCGTGCTGACGCTCGTGGGCTTCTCGCTCGTGAGCGGCAAGCAGCCCAAATACCTCGTGCCGATGCTGCCCGCGTTCGCGCTTCTCGCCGGGCGCGCGATCGAGCGCTCGGGTTCCGCGGTCCGCGCCTGGCCGATGCTGCTGCCGGTCGCAGGCTTTCTCGTCCTGCCTGCGGGGCTCTTCTGGATCCGTATGCGCCCCGCGCAGTTCGGCCTGCCCGAATGGAGCGCGGGCATTCCCGTCTGGCCGATCGCCGTGCTCGCGCTCGCCGCGCCGGCGCTTCTGTTTTTCGCGCGCAAGGACGCGCTCACCCAGATGCGGGCGCTTGCCTTTGGAATGCTCGTCGCGTTCGCCGTGGCGGGTGCGGGCGTGCTGCCGGCCTTCGCCCCCTACGGCGACACGCTGCCGGCGGCGCAATACCTCGCGGCCCAGCAGCGCCTGAAGGTGCCGCTCGCGCACCTGGGCAAATATCACGCGCAATACAACTTCGCGGGGCGGCTCACCGAGCCGATCGCGATCCTGGAGGCGCGGGAGCTGCGCGACTGGGTGGCGGCGCATCCGGCCGGTCAGGTGATCACTGTGGAGCGCAAGCCTTATGTGGCGACAAGCGCGGCGAGCGCGCCGGTGCGGCCTGACTATCAGGGGCCGTTCCGCGGTGCCTGGGTGCAGGTGTGGCGAGGGCCGGCGCTCCTGCAGGCCCGGCCGGAGCTGCGCTAGACTTCGCTCCGGCTCAACGACTCAGGGAGCGCAGATGAATTCCGGATTGAAAGGCCTGCTGGTCGGACTGGCCTTGGGCGTCGGGCTGATCGTCTTCGAGTACCTTGCCGCGCAGAAGTCAGCCGCGGCGCGAGCCAAGAAGATGGCGCAGAAGCAGGAGCTGAATCAGGATGAGCGCGTGCGCATCCGCAACATGATGACGTTCGGGCTCGTCATGGTCCCCATCATCGCCGCGGCGATCTTCTGGCTGATGGACCTGTAGACGGCGCTAGGCGGCCTGTTTCAGGGCCAGCGCCTTGTCGGTCGCTTCCCAGGTGAACTCGGGCTCGTCGCGCCCGAAGTGCCCGTAGGCGGCAGTCTTCTCGTAGATCGGCCGCAACAGGTCGAGCATCTGGATGATGCCCTTCGGCCGCAGGTCGAAGTGCTTCTGCACGAGCTGGGAGAGCTTGTCGTCCGAGAGCTTGCCGGTGCCTTCGGTGGTCACCATGACGCTCGTGGGCCGCGCCACGCCGATCGCGTAGGACACCTGCACGAGGCACTTCGAGGCGAGCCCCGCGGCGACGATGTTCTTCGCCACATAGCGCGCCGCGTAGGCCGCCGAGCGGTCGACCTTGGACGGATCCTTGCCCGAAAAAGCGCCGCCGCCGTGCGGCGCCGAGCCGCCGTAGGTATCGACGATGATCTTGCGGCCGGTCACGCCGCAGTCGCCTTTCGGCCCGCCGATCTCGAATTCGCCCGTCGGGTTGACGAGGTACTTCACCTTGCCCTTGACGAGGGTCTTCGGCAGCACCGGCTTGATGATCTGCTCGATCACCGCTTCCTCGATCTGCTTGTGGGTGAGCCCCGGCGCGTGCTGCGTCGAGAGCACCACCGTTTCGATCGAGTCGGGACGGCCGTTGAGATAGCGCACCGTCACCTGCGATTTGGCGTCCGGCCGCAGCCACGCGAGGCGCCCGTCGCGGCGCACTTCGGCCTGGCGCTCGACCAGGCGATGCGAGACGTAGATCGGCACCGGCATGAGGCTCGGCGTCTCGTCGCACGCATAGCCGAACATGAGGCCCTGGTCGCCGGCGCCCTGCTCGAGGTCGAGCCCCTTGCCCTCGTCCACGCCCTGCGCGATGTTCGGCGACTGCTGCCCGTAGGCGATCTGCACCTTGCAGCCCTGGCAATCGAAGCCGAGCGCCGGATCGTTGTAGCCGATGCGCTTGATGGTCGCGCGCGCGACCGCGTCGTAGTCGACCTTCGCGTGGGTGGTGATTTCGCCGGCGAGCACCACCAGGTTGTCCTTCACCAGCGTCTCGGCGGCGACGCGCGAGGTCTTGTCCTGCTTTAGAATCGCGTCGAGCACCGCGTCGGAAATCTGGTCCGCGACCTTGTCCGGATGCCCCTCGGAAACCGACTCGGAAGTAAAAAGAAAATCGCTCATGTGCTCGCGTGCACGCCTGAAAAACGGGGCATGAAGGATAACAGATGTCGCGCTTCCTGATGGGCCTCGCCGCGCGGATTCCGCTCTCGATTCTGCACGCGATGGGCGCCGCGCTCGGGTGGGCAGCCTATGGGCTGTCTCCCACGTATCGGCGCCACTTGCGCGAAAATCTCGAGCACGCCGGCTACGGAAAAGATGCGGCGACGCGCCGCGCCGCGATCGCGGGCGCGGGCCGCATGCTCGCCGAGCTGCCGGCGGTGTGGCTGCGTCCGCGCGCCGAAGCCGCCGCGCTGGTGCGCCGCATCGAGGGCATCGAGCATGTCGAGCGCGCGCGCGCGGCGGGCAAGGGCATCGTCTTTCTCACGCCGCACCTCGGCTGCTTCGAGATCGCGGCGCGCGCCGCGGCCGAGCAATTTCCCATCACGGTGCTCTACCGCGCGCCCAAGATCGCGTGGCTGCAGCCGATCCTCGAGGAGGGGCGCGGCGGCGACAACGTGCGCCTTGCGCGCGCCGACCTCTCCGGCGTGCGCGAGCTGATCGCCGCGCTGGGAAGAAACGAGGCGGTGGGCATCCTCCCCGACCAGGTGCCGGGCGAGGGCGAAGGCGAATGGACGGAATTTTTCGGCAAGCCCGCCTACACGATGACGCTCGCGGCGAAGCTCGCGGCGCGCCCGGGAAGCGTTTGCCTGCTTGCGTTCGGCGAGCGGCTCGAAGGCGGCGCGGGCTACGTGCTCCACGTGCGGCCGCTGCCCGGGCGCGAAGCGGGCGAAAGCGCGACGCGGCATCTGAACCGCGCGGTCGAGTCGCTCGTGCGCGAGCGCCCCGGGCAGTATCTCTGGGGCTACAACCGCTACAAGACGCCCCGCGGGGCCAAGGAAAAGCCCTGAGCCGGATCGTCATTGCGCTTCTGTGGCTCGTGCATTTCCTGCCGCTCGCGCTCCAGGCGGCGCTGGGCAACATGGCGGGCTCGCTGCTTTTCTGGCTGATCCCGGAACGCCGGCGCGTGACGCGCATCAACCTCGCCCGGTGCTTTCCGGCGATGCCGGAAGCCGAGCGCGAGCGGCTGGCGCGCGCGCACTTTCGCGCTTTTTCGCGCAGCGTGATCGAGCGGGGCCTGCTCTGGTGGGCGCCGCGCGAGCGCATCGAGCGCCTCATCCGCGTCGAGGGGCTCGAGCGGGTGCGCGCCTTTCAGGGAAAGACCGACGCAACCCCCGTCATCCTTTTCGTGCCGCATTTCGTCGGGATGGATGCCGCCTACACGCGGCTTTGCATCGATCTGGACATGGTCGGCATGTACGCGCGCCAGAAGGACCCGACGCTCTCGCGCCTGCTCTGGCGCGGGCGCAGCCGCTTCGGCAACCAGCGGCCGATCTCGCGCCAGGAGGGCGTGCGCCCGCTGGTGGCCGGCATGAAGGAGGGACGGCCGCTCTACTACCTGCCCGACCAGGACTACGGGCGGCGCGATGCGGTCTTCGTGCCTTTTTTCGGCGTCCCGGCCGCGACCATCACGGGGCTGCCGCGCTTCGCGAAGATCGCAGGTGCGAAGGTGCTGCCCTGCATCGTGAAAATGCTGCCGGCCGGTGCCGGCTATGTCATTCGCATCGAGGCACCGTGGGAGGATTACCCTACGGGCGATCCGAAAGCCGACACGCGCCGCATGAATGCCTACATCGAGAGCCGGATTGCCGAGATGCCCGAGCAATACCTGTGGATGCACAAGCGCTTCAAGACGCGCCCGGAAGGCGAAGCGTCTTTCTATCCATGAAGAAAACCCGGGTCGCGGTCATCGGCGCCGGCTACATGGGGAAATTCCATGCCGAGAAGCTCGCCGCCTGCGAAGGCGCCGAGCTCGCCGCGGTGATCGACGCGGATGGCGCGCGCGCGAAGTCGATCGGCGCGGCGCTCGGCGCGGCGCACGACACCGACTATCGCGCCTGGCTCGGCAGAATCGAGGCGGCCTGCATCGCGGTGCCGACCGAGCTGCACGACCGCATCGCGCGCGCCTGCCTCGAGGCCGGCGTGCACGTGCTCGTCGAAAAGCCGCTGGCGCGCACGCTCGAGGAAGCCGACGCGCTGCTCGCCGCAGCCCGCGCGAAAGGGCTGGTGCTGCAGGTCGGGCATTTGCAGCGCTTCAACCCGGCGTTCCAGGCGCTCGCCGGACAGGCGGGCCGGCCGCTCTTCATCGACATCGAGCGGCTCGCGCCTTTCAAGGAGCGCGGCACCGACGTGGACGTCATCCTCGATCTCATGATCCACGACCTCGATCTCGCGCTCGCGCTCGCCAAGGCGCCGGTCGCCGAGGTGAGCGCCTGCGGCTTTCGCGTGCTCACCGAGGCGATCGACATCGCGAATGCGCGCCTGGAGTTCGCGGACGGCTGCGTCGCGAGCCTCTCGGCGAGCCGGGTGAGCCAGGCGGCGGTGCGCAAGCTCCGCGTTTTTCGCCACGACGGCTACGTGTCGGCCGACCTGCAGGGGCAGCGCCTGCGTCATGTGCGCCGCGCCGCAAGCGGCACGGCGATCGAGGAGCGCGAGGAGACCTTTCCCCGGGCCGACGAGCTGCTCGCGCAGACCGAGGCATTCGTGCGCGCGGTGCGGGGCGGGGAGGCCCCCCTCGTGAGTGGCGAGGAGGGCCGGGCCGCCCTGGCGCTCGCCCAGCAGATTGGCCGCCTGATCGACCAGCGCTCCAGAACCTATTCGGCGACCGCGTGAATCCATGCGGGTGAGGTTCACCAAGATGGAGGGCGCGGGCAACGATTTCGTGGTGCTCGATCAGACCGATTCGAAGCAAAAAATGCTTCAATTGAAGCAAAAGATGCTTCGAAAGCTGGCGGACCGCCACTATGGCGTGGGCTGCGACCAGATCCTCGTCGTGGAGGCGGCCGAAGACCCTGGCATCGACTTCCGCTACCGCATCTTCAACGCCGACGGGGGCGAGGTGGAGCAGTGCGGCAACGGCGCGCGCTGCTTCGTCAAGTTCGTGCACGGCAAGGGACTCACGAAGAAGACCGAAATTCGCGTGCAGACGCTCGGCGGCGTCATCGTTCCGAGGCTGGAAAAGGACGGCGAGGTCAGCGTCGACATGGGGCCGCCCCGGATTGAATCGCTGTCAGAAATGCTGGACGTCGCCCATGAGCGGCTCGAGGTCGCCGTGCTTTCGATGGGCAATCCGCATGCGGTTCAGATCGTCCCCGACGTGGCGAAGGCGCCGGTCGATACGCAAGGCCCTCTGATCGAGCATCACCCGCGCTTTCCCGGCCGCGTCAACGCCGGATACATGCAACTCGCCCATCGCCACGCCGTCGTCCTTCGCGTGTGGGAGCGCGGAGCAGGCGAGACGCAGTCGTGCGGCACGGGCGCCTGCGCGGCCGTGGTGACGGGCATCTCCAAAAAGCTGCTCGACTCGCCGGTCGTCGTCGATACGCACGGTGGAAAATTGACCGTCTCATGGGCGGGCGGCGACAATCCCGTGTGGATGAAGGGCCCCGCCCGCACCGTGTACGAGGGTGAAATCGACCTGGGCGAACTGGAACGATAAGAGGTGCCATGGATCCGAACGACGTCGCGCAGTTCCTGAAGAGCCACCCGCAGTTCTTCGACCAGTTTCCGCAGCTCCTCGAGACGATCTACGTGCCGCACCCGCACGGCGGGCGCGCCATTCCGCTCACCGAGCGCCAGATCGTCACGCTGAGGGAGAAGGTGAAGCTGCTCGAAGGCAAGCTCGGCGAGCTGATCCGCTTCGGCGAGGACAACGACGCGATCGGCGAGAAGGTGCACCGGCTCTCGCTCGCGCTCCTTGGCGCAAAAGACTTCGCCGGCACCGTGCACGCGCTCTACTTCCACCTGCGCGAGGACTTCTCGGTCCCGCACGTCGCCCTGCGCGTCTGGGGGCGCTCGCTGCTCGATGGCACGCTCGAGGGCTCGCCGGTCGAGCCCGAATTGCGCGACAAGGCCGAGACGATGGGCGCGCCCCAATGCGGCCCGGCCTCCGGCAGCCCCTATCTGCCCTGGTTCCGCGAAGCGCAGGAGCATGTGCGCTCGCTCGCGCTCGTGCCGCTCGGCCAGACCAGGACCGTCGGCCTGCTTGCGCTCGGCAGCGAGGACCCGCAGCGCTTCTTCGCCGAAATGGGCACCCTTTACCTGCGGCGCATCGGCGAGCTGACCGCAGGCGCGCTCGCCGCCACCGTGTGAAGCATCCCGCCCAGGAGGGGGAGCTCGGAAAATCCTGGCTGCAGAGCCTCGAGCACGAGCGCCGGCTCTCGCCCCGCACGCTCGAGAACTACGGCCGCGCGCTCGACGTTCTCCTGAAGCTTAAGGAGCGGACGGCGCTCCGCGAGCTCGATGCACGGCAGGTCCGGCATTTTGTCGCGCGCCTGCACGCCGCCGGCCTTTCGGGCCGCACGCTCGCGCTCACCCTCTCGGCATGGCGGGGCCTGTATCAGTGGCTCGCGCGACGGCATGGCTACCCGTCCAATCCGGTGCAGGGCGTGCGCGCGCCCAAATCGCCGCGCCACCTGCCCAAGGCGCTCTCGGTCGAGCAGGCCGGGCGGCTCCTCGACCTGCCGGCGGCACGCTCGCCCTCGGAGACGCGCGACCGCGCGATGTTCGAGCTCCTCTATTCCTCGGGGCTGCGCCTGGCGGAGCTCGTCGCGCTCGATGCCGAGGACGGGCGCCTCGATCTCAAGCAGGGTGAAGTGACGGTGACCGGCAAGGGCCGCAAGACTCGCACCGTGCCGGTGGGCGAGCGTGCCCGCGAGGCGCTGCGCGACTGGCTGAAGGCGCGCGCGCAGCTCGCTCGCCCGGAGGAGCGGGCGCTCTTCGTCGGCGCGCGCGGGGCGCGCATCGCGCCGGGCGCCGTGCAGGCGCGGCTGCGGACCTGGGCCAAGCGCCAGGGGCTGGGCGCCTCGGTGCATCCGCACATGCTCCGGCACTCGTTTGCGAGCCACGTGCTGCAGTCCTCGCAGGACCTGCGCGCGGTCCAGGAGATGCTCGGCCATGCGAGCATCTCGACCACGCAGGTCTACACGCATCTCGACTTCCAGGCGCTCGCCAAGGTCTACGACGCGGCGCATCCGCGCGCGCGCCGGAAATGAAGGCGATCACGCTCAAGCCGGGTCGCGAGAAATCGCTCAGGCGCCGGCACCCGTGGATCTTTTCCGGGGCGATCGAGGCGGTCGAGGGCAAGCCCGAAAGCGGCGATACGGTGCTCGTGCGCTCGGCGGACAAAAAGCCGCTGGCGCTCGGCGCCTGGAGCGCGAGATCGCAGATCCGGACCCGGGTGTGGAGCTTCGCGGTCTCCGCTTCGGTCAACGAAAGGTTCTTCCGGGAGAGGATTCGCAAAGCCCGGGATCTGAGAAATTCGCTCCCCGCGGCGAAGCACACCAATGCGCTCAGGCTCGTGCACGGCGAATCCGATGGATTGCCGGGACTGGTGGTGGATCGCTACGCGGACGTGCTCGTCGCGCAGTTCCTGTCGGCCGGGGCGGAGCGCTGGCGCGACGCGATCCTGGATGCGCTCATGGACCTGACCGGCTGCGCGGCCGTGTTCGAGCGCTCGGATGCGGAAGTGCGGAAGATCGAAGGGCTCGAGCCGCGCGTCGGATTTGCGCGAGGCAACAAGGATGCCCGCCGGTGCCCGATTCTGGAGCACGGCCTCAACTTCGTGGTGGACGTGGCCGAGGGCCAGAAGACGGGCTTCTTCCTCGACCAGCGCGACAATCGCCAGCGGGTGCGCGCGCTAGCCGCGGGCCGCGATGTGCTCGATGCCTTCTGCTATACGGGCGGCTTCTCGGTGGCCGCGCTCGCGGGCGGCGCGAAGAGCGTGACCGCGGTCGAGAGCTCGGCCGCGGCGCTCGAGGGGGCGAAGGAAAACCTGCGGCTGAATGCCGTGGACTCTTCGAAAGCGGAATTCCAGCAGGCGGACGTCTTTGCCCACCAGCGGCTGCTGCGCGACCGCGGCGCGAGCTTCGACCTCATCGTGCTTGACCCGCCCAAGTTCGCCCCGACCGCCGCGCAGGCGCGCAACGCCGCGCGCGCCTACAAGGACATCAATCTCACCGCGTTCCGGCTGCTGCGCCCCGGCGGGCTGCTCGCCACCTTCTCCTGCTCGGGCGGCGTGGGCGCCGAGCTCTTCCAGTCGATCGTCGCCGGCGCCGCTGTGGATGCGGGCGCGGAGGCCAAGATCCTCGAGCGCTTCGGCGCCGCGCCCGATCATCCGGTCGCGCTCGAATTTCCGGAAGGCGATTACCTCAAGGGGCTGCTCGTGGTGCGCGCTTGAGGGTAAAATCGCTTCCCTCATGGAACAGAGCCAGATGGTTCCGGTCACCATCCTCACCGGGTTTCTCGGCGCGGGCAAGACCACGCTGCTCAACCGCATCCTCAAGGAAGATCACGGCAAGAAAATCGCCGTGATCGAGAACGAGTTCGGCGAGGTCGGCGTCGACAGCGAGATCGTCGAGAAAAGCGACGAGCAGATCCTGGAGATGAACAACGGCTGCATCTGCTGCACCGTGCGGGGCGATCTCATCAAGATCCTCGGCAGCCTGCGCGAGAAGCGCGACGCGGGCAGCCTCAAGTTCGACCGCGTCATCATCGAGACCACCGGCATGGCCGACCCCGGGCCGGTCGCGCAGACTTTCTTCACCGATGAGGAGATCGCCAACTACTACCTGCTCGACTCCATCCTCACGGTGGTCGACGCCAAGCACGCGCCCAAGCAGCTGGACGAATTCCGCGAGGCGCAGGAGCAGGTCGGTTTCGCCGACCGGATTCTTCTGTCGAAGACGGATCTCACCCAGGAAGACGAAAACGACAAGCTCATCAAGAGAATCAGGAAGATGAACCCGCGCGCCGAAGTGAAGAAGGTGCACTTCGGCAACGCGCCACTCGCGGAAATCCTCGACATCCGCGGCTTCAACCTGAACGCGATCCTCGAGCTCGATCCGGATTTCCTCGCCGATGCCTCGCACGAGCACCACGACGAGGTGGAGTCGTTCGTGTTCAAGTCGGACAAGCCTTTCGACGGCACGAAGCTCGAGCAGTTTCTCTCGGGCATGATCCAGGTCTACGGGCCCGACCTGCTGCGCTACAAGGGCGTGCTCTGGATGAAGGGCAACCCGCGCCGCGTTGTCTTTCAGGGCGTGCACATGATGATGGGCGGCGACATGGGCAAGCCCTGGGGCAAGGACAAGAAGTCCTCGATCATGGTGTTCATCGGCAAAAAGCTCCCGCGCGACCTTTTCCTCGCCGGTTTGGAGCAGTGCCTGGCTTGAAGTAACATGCCCGGGCCCATGAGCCTGGGACGGGTCCTCCGTATTCTCCTCGCCGCGGCGCTGCTGAGCGCCCAGCATGCCGCGCTCGCGCACGGCCTCTGGCATTCGATCGAGCAGAAATCGCAGCCCGCGCAAAAGCAGCTGTGCGGCCAGCACGACGCACTCGGCACTGTCGCGGGCGCAGTCTGCGGCATCACCACCCCGCTCGCTGCCGAGGCGCCGCCGGCGATTCTTTTTGGGGCGCTCGCGCTCCCCGCGGCGAAATCCGCAGGGCTCGTTCCTTCCTCTCGAGGCCCGCCCGCTCTTCGCTGAAGTGAACGTCCGGTGGCCGCCGAGTCACGGCGCGCCTCGCGATTCGCTCGTCAGAGGAGAGCCCCATGCATCGCAAGCTGATTTGCGCCGCGGCGCTGGCCGCCGCGGCAGTCGCGCCGCTCGCGGCGCGCGCGCAGGACGCGGAGCTGCAACGCATCCGCGAAGAGATCCGTCAGATGAAAGAGGCCTACGAGCGGCGCATCGAGGCGCTGGAGAAGCGCCTGCAGGAGACGGAAGCACGCACCGCGAAGGCCGAGGTCGCCCCGAGCCCAGCGTCCACGCCGGCGGGCGGCCGCTCGGGCGGCGAGGGCGCCTTCAACCCGGCCCTCTCGCTCATCCTGAACGGTACGCTTGCCTATACGAAGCGGGACCCCGATCGCTTCCGGATCAACGGCTTTGTTCCGACTGCAGGCGAAGTCGCGCCGCCGCGGCGCGGCCTGAGCCTCGGGGAGTCGGAGCTCGCGCTCTCGGCGAACATCGATACGCTCTTTCGCGGCACGCTCATGGCGGCGCTCAAGCCCGAGGGCGGCCTCGAGGTCGAGGAAAGCTACCTGCAGACGCTCGGCCTCTCGAACGGTTTCACCGTCAAGGCGGGACGCTTCTTTTCCGGTGTCGGCTACCAGAACCAGCTGCACGCGCACGCCTGGGATTTCACCGACGCGCCGCTCGTCATGAAGGCGTTCCTCGGCAACCAGCTCGCCGACGACGGCGTGCAAGTGAAGTGGGTCGCACCGACCGACCTGTATTTCGACCTCGGCTTCGAAGCCGGCCGAGGGCGCACCTTCCCCGGAAGCGACCGAAGCAAGAACGGCTTCGGCTCGGGGACCGTGTTCGCGCATCTGGGCGGCGACCTGGGCTCAAGCTACGCGTGGCAGGTCGGGGTTTCGCACTTGCGCACCGCACCGCGCGAGCGGACGTATGACGACACCGACTCGACCGGCGCGGGCGTCACCAACAGCTTCACCGGCCAAAGCCGGCTCTGGGTGCTGGACGGTGTCCTCAAATGGGCGCCCGAGGGGAACGCCGCCGAAACCAGCTTCAAGCTGCAGGGCGAGTACTTTCGGCGGACCGAATCGGGGAGCCTCACCTACGACACGCAGGCCGCCTCGCTCGGCACGCAAAGCGGCGGCTATGGCTCGCGCCAGTCGGGCTGGTACCTGCAGGGCGTCTACCAGTTCATGCCCCGGTGGCGCGCCGGCTACCGCTACGACCGGCTGAATGCCGGCGCGACGAGCCTCGGCCTCGTCGAGAGCGGCGCGCTTGCGGCCGCGAGCTTCCCGATCCTCTCCGGCTACAACCCGAAGCGGAGCGCGTTCATGGTCGACTGGAGCCCGAGCGAATTCAGCCGCATCCGGCTCCAGCTCGCGCGCGATTATTCGCGTCAGGGCGAGCCCGACAACCAGGTCTTCGTGCAGTACATCATGAGCCTGGGTGCGCACGGCGCGCACAAATTCTGAGCAGGCCATGAAGCGCATTCTTTTCTGTCTCGGAATCCTCCTCTCCCGGCCGGCCATCGCCGCCCTTGATGTTTTCGCCTGCGAGCCGGAGTGGGCGGCGCTTGCCCAGGAGATCGGCGGCGACCAGGTCTCGACTTTCGCGGCGACCACGGCGCGGCAGGATCCGCATCGCATCGAGGCGCGTCCCAGCCTGATCGCGCGCATGCGGCGGGCCGACCTTGCGATCTGCACGGGCGCCGAGCTCGAGGTCGGCTGGCTGCCGCTGCTGCTCACCCAGTCGGGCAACCCCCGCGTGCAGCGCGGCGCCGCGGGGTACTTCGAGGCCTCGCAATTCGTCGACCGGCTCGAAGTGCCGAAGGTGCTCGATCGGGCGATGGGGGACGTGCACCCCTCGGGTAATCCGCACATTCACCTCGATCCGCGCAACATCGGCAAGGTCGGCGCGGCGCTCGCCCTCCGGCTGGCCGACATCGACCGCGGCAACGCCGAGCTTTATCGTGCTCGCGCGGCGCAGTTCGGCGAGCGCTGGCGGGCGGCGATCGCGCGCTGGGAGCGCGAGGCGGCGCCGCTGAAGGGCATGCCGGTCGTGGTCTACCACAAGGACTTTTCCTACTTCCTCCACTGGACGGGCATGCGCGAGGCGGGGGCGCTCGAGCCCAAGCCCGGAATTCCGCCCACGCCGGCGCATCTTGCGGAGCTGGTCGAGCGCATGCAGCGCGCGCCCGCCAAGGTGATCATCCATTCCGCCTATAGCAGCCCCAAGCCGGCCGAGTTCCTCTCGGAGCGAACGCACATTCCCGCGGTGATGATGCCGTTCACGGTCGGCGGGACGGATAGAGCCAGGGATCTCTACGGGTTGTTCGACGACACGATCGAGCGTCTGCTGAAGGCGGCCAAATGAGCGTCGACGCCGCGCAGTGGAGCATTCTCTGGCCCGCGTTCATCGCCGGGCTGCTCGTGGCCGCTACGCATGTGCCGCTTGGCATGCAGGTGCTCGATCGCGGCATCGTGTTCATCGACCTCGCGGTCGCGCAGGTCGCCGGCCTGGGCATCATTGTCGCCGATGCGCTCGGCTGGGAGCCGGCCGGCGCAGCGGTGCAGGTCGTTGCCGTCGGCGCCGCGCTTGCCTGCGCGCTTTTGCTCACTTGGACCGAGCGTCGCTGGCCGGAGGTGCAGGAGGCGGCGATCGGAACCGTGTTCGTTCTGGCCGCCAGCGCGGCCGTCCTTTTGCTTGCCAAGAACCCGCACGGGGGAGAGCACCTGAAGGACCTGCTGGTGGGCCAGATCCTCTGGGTCGGCGCCCAGCAGCTCACGGCAGCCGCGGTTGCCTCGGCGATCCTGGTCGGGCTGTGGTTCGGCCTGGGCGAGCGCCTCGGGCGCGCGGGGTTCTACGCCGCTTTCGCCTGCGCCGTCACGGTCTCGGTCCAGCTCGTCGGCCTGTACCTTGTCTTCATCACGCTCGTCGTCCCGGCGCTCTCGACCTGGTATGCGCGCTCGCGCCGGCTCCTGCGCGGCTACGCCATTGCCGCGCTCGGCTATGCGATCGGGCTGGGGGCGTCGATCGGCTTGGACCTGCCTTCGGGCGCCGTGATCGTCTGTGCGATGGCGCTCGTCGGCGCCGCGTTCGCGCTTATTCGGAAAGCCTTCTGACGGCGCGGCGCAGGAATTTCAGCTGCGCGCTCGCGTTGCGGCAGCCCCGGCAGATGGCGAAGTGCAGGCGCAGCGCGACGCGCTCGCCGAACGCGAGGCTCCGGTCCTCGCCCTGCGAGACCTTGCGCATCACTTCCCTGCACGGGAGCATCATTTGAACCAACTCTCCTGGAGGCAGAGCCTCAACGCCATGCGGGCTCTATAGAGCATCACCCAACAGTGCGTCGAGGTGATCGCCAGCTCCTTACAGATCTCGGCGGTCTCCAGCCCGAGGTGCTCGCGCATCATGAACGCCTGCGCGGTGCGCGCGGGCAGCCCGGCGAGGCATTTTTCCAGCGCCGCGAGGAACTGCTTTTGCTCGAGCGCGCCCTCGGGGTGCTCCCAGGCGTCGGGCGCCTGCGACCAGTGCCCTCGCTCGTCGAACAGGGTATCGAACTCGGCAGCGTCGTCTTCGCCAGGCAGCGGCTGCAGCTCGCGCGAGGACTTGCGAATGGCGTCGACGATCTTGTGCTTGAGGATGCCGGTGAGCCAGGTGCGGAGGTTGGAGCGCCCGGCGAAGCTTTTCTCGGCGGCGAGCGCCGCGAGGAGGGTTTCCTGCACTGCGTCTTCGGCGGCCTCGCGATTGCGCAGCTCGAGCGAGGCGAAGCGCAAAAGATAAGGCCTGAGGGTCTCGACTTCCGAGCGGAAATCGG
>DATAID010000032.1:0-9619 GCA_036262835.1 Burkholderiales bacterium
CCCAGGTGCCGTTGAAGTTGCCGCGGCGATAGAGCAAGCCGCCGCTTTGCGCGACGGGCTCGTCGAGCCTGGGCAAGTACGGCTTCTCGACTTGCTCGATGTAGGCGGCCATGTCGGGGTCCGCCGGAAGTAAATCGGAGAACACGGGCAACAGCCGATAGCGATAGCCCGAGACCCCCGAAGCCTTGACGTCGAGGTCGAGCAGCGCGAGGAACTTGCCGTGCGAGCCGGCGTTGGTGACGAGCGTGCTTCCGACGATGACCGGCGCCGGAACGCCGTCGTGCGTATGGCCGCCGAGAATGACGTCGAGCCCGCGCAGGCGCGAGGCGAGCTTCAAATCGACGTCCATGCCGTTGTGCGAGAGGAGCACGACCGCCCTGGCGCCTTTGCCGCGCACCTCGTCGATCAGCTCCTGGACGCGCTTCTCCTGGATGCCGAAGGTCCACTGCGGAACGAAATAGCGCGGATGCGCGATCGGCGTGTACGGAAACGCCTGGCCGATGATCGCCACCGGCACGCCGTTCAGCTCGCGCAGCACCCAGGGCTTGAAGACCCGGTCCTCGAAGTCGGCGGTCTTCACGTTCTGCGCCAGGAACTCGATCCGGCCGAGCTCCTTTGCCACGGCCTCCTTCACGCGCGCCGCGCCGTAGGTGAACTCCCAGTGCGCGGTCATGAGATCGACGCCGAGCTGCCTTTGCGCCGCGATCATGTCGGCGCCGCGCGTCCAGAGCGAGGTCGCCGAGCCCTGCCAGCTGTCGCCGCCGTCGAGCAGCAGAGCGTGGGGACGCGAGGCGCGCAGCCGCTTGACGAGCGTGGCGAGGTGCGCAAAACCGCCCATCTGTCCGTAGCGGCGAGCGGCGCGCTCGAAGTCAAGACAGGTAAAGGCGTGCGCCTCCGCGCTGCCGCGCTTGAGGCCGGCGCGCTCCAGCAGGTGCTCGCCGACGAGGTGCGGCAGTTGCCCGCGCGCCGCGCCGATCCCCAGGTTGGCGCTCGGCTCGCGGAAATACGTGGGCAGGAGCTGGGCGTGCGTGTCGGTGAGGTGAAGCAGGTGCACATTGCCGAAACGCGGCACCTCATAGAGCGCCTCGGCGACCTGCGCGCGAGGCGCGTCGAGCGGCGCGCCGCAGGCGGCCGCGGCGGCAAGCCCCTGCAGGAACTCCCGCCGGTTCACCGCTTAAAGCGTGCCGGGAAAATGTCCGCCATCCATCAGCAGGTTCTGGCCCGTGATGAAGCCGGCATGCACGCTGCAAAGGAACGCGCAGGCGGCGCCAAACTCTTCCGTCGTGCCAAAGCGCTTGGCCGGGTTCGCCTGCGTGCGGATTTTCTCCAGCTCCGCCTCGCTCTTGCCGAGCTTCTCGGCGTTGAATTTCAGGTTGCTGCGCAGCCGGTCGGTATCGAAGGGCCCAGGCAGCAGCCCGTTGATGGTGACGTTGTGCGCGACGGTCTGGCGCGCGATGCCGGCGACAAAGCCGGTCAGCCCCGTGCGCGCGCCGTTCGAGAGCCCCAGCTCGGGAATCGGCGCCTTCACGGCACCCGAGGTGATGTTGACGATGCGCCCGAACTTGCGCGCGATCATCCCGTCCACCGTCGCCCTGATGAGCTCGATCGGCGTCAGCATGTTGGCGTCGAGCGCCTTGATCCATTCATCGCGCCCCCAGGTGCGGAAATCGCCCGGCGGCGGGCCGCCCGCGTTGTTGACGAGGATGTCGGGCGAGGGGCAGGCCTTCAGCGCCGCCGCGCGCCCCTCGCCGGTCGTGATGTCGCCTGCGACGGCGGTGACCTTGACGCCCGTCGCCTTGCGAATTTCCTCGGCGGTCGCCTCCAGCGCGTCCTTGCCGCGCGCGGTGATGACGAGGTTCACGCCCTCTTTGGCGAGCGCCATCGCGCAGCCCTTTCCCAGGCCCTTGGAGGCGGCGCAGACGAGCGCGCTTTTGCCCTTGATCCCCAGATCCATGTCGGTCAGCTCCTCTTCATTGAGACCAGCAGAACCCCCGAGATTACCAGCGCCGCGCCCATGATTTGCACCGCGCCGAGCGCCCCGTCGAGGAGCGCGAAATCCGCGGCCACGGTCGTCACCGGCCCGAGCGCGCCGATCAGGGCGAAGTGATTCGCGCCGATCCGCTTCAGGGCCTCGGCAACGAAGAGAACGGGCAGGACCGTGCAGGCGAGGGCGAGCAGCACCGCGTATCCCCAGACGGCCCCGGGGAGCTCGAGCGCGGCGGGGGATTCAAGCACGCCGAACTGGATCACCGCGGGCACGGTCGAGGCGATCATGGTGTAGGCGGTGAAGCGGCCGCTGCCGACGCGCTTGACGAGCGCGCTGCTCGCGACGAGGTAGACCGCGTAGCACATCGAGGAGGCGAACACGAGAAGCGCGCCAAGGAGGAAGCGGCGCTCTTCCGGCGTCGCCCCCAGGCGCTCGGAGAGCACGAGCGCGATGCCGAGGTAGGTGACGGCGAGCGCGAGCAGTTCCTTCGCCGAGGGCTTTTTGCCGAGAAAGAGAAAGCTCAGCAGCACCACGATCGTCGGGTAGATGAACATGATGAGGCGCCCGAGCCCGGCCGGGATGTATTGCAGGCCGAGAAAATCAAGGAGGCTCGCGAGGTAGTAGCCGATGAGGCCGAGGCCGCCGAGCGCGAGCCAGTCGCGGCGCTCGAGCTTCGGCGCGTCGGGATAAATGCGGCGAAACCACCACGCGATGGCGAGGAAGAAGGGCAGCGAGAGCGTCATGCGCAGAAAAAGGAGCGTCGTCGCGCTCAGGTGCGAACCCGCGCCCGCCGCGTAGGCGAGCTTGACGACGATCGGGCGAAAGGCGAACGAAATGGTGCCGGCAAGGGCGAGCGCGATGCCCAGCGCCCTGTACCCGCCGGCGCTCAACGACGTTTTCCGAGGATCGAGCCTAAGACGCCGCGCAGCACCTGGCGGCCGAACTCCGAGCCCATGGCGCGCGCGGCGCTGGTGGCCGCCGATTCGAGGATGCCCTTTTGCTTGCCGCCGCGCGGGCCGGTGCGGCCGAAAAGGATGTCCGAGATCGGGCTCGTCTCGGTCTTGGGATGGTCTTCATGCTTCTCTTCGGCCCGCCCCTTCAGCTTCTCGTAGGCCGACTCCCGGTCGATCGCCTTCTCGTAGTGCCCGTAAATCGTCGAGGATTCGATCAGCTGCCTGCGCTCGGCTTCCGTGATCGGGCCGATGAAGGTGCCGGGCGGCACGACGTAGGCGCGCTCGACCATGTTGGGGCGGCCCTTCTCGTCGAGGAACGAGACGAGCGCCTCGCCGACTTCCAGCTCGGTGATCGCGCGCTCGGCCTTCAGCTTCGGGTTCGGGCGCATGGTCTCGGCCGCCGTCTTCACCGCTTTCTGGTCGCGCGGCGTGAAGGCGCGCAGCGCGTGCTGCACGCGGTTGCCGAGCTGCCCGAGCACCGAGTCGGGGACATCGAGCGGGTTCTGGGTGACGAAGTAGACCCCCACGCCCTTGGAGCGGATCAGCCGCACCACCTGCTCGATTTTCTCGAGCAGCGCCCGGGGCGCCTCCTCGAAGAGCAGGTGCGCCTCGTCGAAGAAGAAGACGAGCTTCGGCTTCTCCGGGTCGCCCACTTCCGGCAGGTGCTCGAATAGCTCCGAGAGCATCCAGAGCAGGAACGTGCCGTAGAGCTTGGGCGAATTCATGAGCTTCTCGGCCGAGAGGATGTTGATCACTCCTCGACCATTCGCCGTCTGCATGAGATCGGCGATATCGAGCATCGGCTCGCCGAAGAACTGCGTCGCGCCCTGGCTCTCCAGGGCGAGCAGGCCGCGCTGGATCGCGCCGATCGAGGCGGCCGAGACGTTGCCGTACTGGGTCGTGTACTGCGCGGCGTTCTCGCCCACGTGGGCAAGCATCGCGCGCAGGTCCTTGGAATCGAGGAGCAGCAGCCCCGCCTCGTCCGCGATGCGGAAAACGAGGCTGAGGACCCCTTCCTGCGTCTCGTTAAGCGCGAGCATGCGCGCAAGCAGGAGCGGTCCCATGTCCGAGATCGTCGCGCGCACGGGATGGCCGCTTTTGCCGAACACGTCCCAAAGGACGACCGGGCAGGGCTCGTACTTGAGCTCGACCTTGATCGCTTTGGCGCGCTCGGCAACCTTGGGGTTCGCGCCGCCTGCCTTGGCGAGCCCGGTGAGGTCGCCCTTCACATCAGCCATGAAAACCGGCACGCCTGCCCTGGAAAACGCTTCGGCGAGGGTTTGCAGCGTCACGGTTTTTCCCGTGCCGGTCGCGCCGGCGATCAGGCCGTGGCGGTTGGCGAGCGCGGGAAGGAGATGAAGCTCCGTCTTGGCGGTCTTCGCGACGAGGAGGGGCGCGGCCATGACGCTAAAATTATGACATGGCGGGTCACAGCAAATGGGCGAACATCAAGCATCGCAAGGCCGCGGCCGATGCGAAAAAAGGCAAGGTGTTCACGCGCCTCATCAAGGAGATCACCGTCGCGGCGAAGCTGGGCGGCGGCGACCCGCATTCCAACCCGCGCCTGCGCCTCGCGCTCGACAAGGCGCGTGAGGCGAACATGACCAAGGACTCGGTCACGCGGGCGATCCAGCGCGGCACCGGCGAGCTCGAAGGCGTCACCTACGAAGAGGTGCGCTACGAGGGCTACGGCCCCGGCGGCGCGGCGGTGATCGCCGACTGCCTCACCGACAACCGCACCCGCACCGTCGCCGAAATTCGACATGCCTTCACCAAGAACGGCGGCAACCTGGGCGCGGACGGCTCGGTCGCGTTCCTCTTCAAGCATTGCGGGCAGTTCGTGTTCGCCCCGGGCGCGAGCGAGGACAAGGTGATGGAGGCCGCCCTCGAGGCCGGGGCGGACGACGTGGTGACCAATGAAGACGGCTCGATCGAGGTGCTTGCCGCGCCGGCCGACTTCGAGGCCGTCAAGGCGGGCCTTGAGAAGGCGGGGCTCAAGCCCGAGATGGCGGAGATCACGATGAAGCCCGCCTCGGAGACCGCGCTCGGCGGCAGCGAGGCGGCGCGCATGAAGAGCCTGCTCGAGGCGCTCGAAGGCCTGGACGACGTGCAGGATGTTTACACGACCGCGGCTTTGGACGCGTGAAGATATTAGGAATCGATCCCGGTCTTCGCATCACAGGCTTTGGCATCATCGAAAAATCGGGCAACCGCCTCACCTACGTCACGAGCGGCTGCGTCAAATCCGGCCAGGGCGACCTGACCGTGCGCCTGAAGGTCATCCTCGAAGGGCTTGCCGAAGTCATCGCGGCCAACCAACCCGAGGAAGTCGCGATCGAGAAGGTGTTCGTGAACGTCAACCCCCAGTCGACGCTCGCGCTTGGCCAGGCACGCGGCACCGCGATCTGCGCGGCGGTGATCGCGGGGCTGCCGGTCGCGGAGTACACTGCGCTGCAGGTGAAGCAGTCGGTGGTCGGCAAGGGCCACGCGCAAAAAGAACAGGTGCAGCACATGGTGAGAAGGCTGCTCGCGCTTCCCGGCAATCCCAGTCCCGATGCGGCCGATGCGCTGGCGTGCGCGATTTGCCATGCGCATGGCGGGAGGCTCGGGGGTTTTTCCACGAAGGGCTTTTCCTACCGCAGGGGCAGATTGAAGTGATCGGCCGCCTGAGCGGAAAGCTCGTGGCAAAGCAGCCGCCGCAGGTCCTCGTCGACTGTTCGGGCGTCGCCTATGAAATCGACGTTCCCATGAGCACCTTCTACGCGCTGCCGGCGACCGGCGACGCCGTGACGCTCCATACGCATCTCGTGGTGCGCGAGGATGCGCACGTGCTCTATGGCTTCGCGACGCTGGAAGAGCGCACCGCGTTTCGCCAGCTCATCCGGATCTCGGGCATCGGCGCGCGCACGGCGCTCTCGGTGCTCTCCGGTCTTTCGGTCGGCGACCTGGCGACCGCGGTCGCGATGCAGGACGCAACGCGCCTCATCAAGGTCCCCGGCATCGGCAAGAAGACCGCGGAGCGGCTGCTGCTGGAATTGAAGGGCAAGATCGCCGAGACCATGGCGAGGCCCGCGGCCGAAGGCTCGAGCGACGTGCTCAACGCGCTCCTTGGCCTGGGCTACAGCGAAAAAGAGGCTCTCATCGCCGTGAAGGGCCTGCCGCCCGGCCTCGCGGTGGCCGAGGGCATCCGCGCGGCGCTGAAGGCTCTGGCAAAATCCTGACCTCATTTTCCCATGCCAGTCGAAACCGATAGGCTGATCTCCGCCAAGCCGTCCTCGGCTCAGGAAGAGCAGATCGAGCGCTCGCTGCGCCCGGCCACGCTCTCCGAATACGTCGGCCAGGAAAAGATCCGCGGGCAGCTCGAGATCTTCATCAAGGCGGCCAAGGGGCGCAGCGAAGCCCTCGATCACGTGCTCCTCTTCGGCCCGCCCGGCCTCGGCAAGACGACGCTCGCGCACATCGTCGCGCGCGAGATGGGCGTGAACCTGCGCCAGACTTCGGGCCCGGTGCTCGAGCGGCCCGGCGACCTGGCCGCCCTTTTGACCAATCTCGAGCCGAGAGACGTCCTCTTTATCGATGAGATTCACCGGCTCTCCCCGGTGGTGGAAGAGATCCTTTACCCGGCGCTCGAGGACTACCAGATCGACATCATGATCGGCGAGGGGCCGGCAGCGCGCTCGATCAAGCTCGACCTGCCGCCCTTCACGCTGGTAGGCGCCACCACGCGCGCCGGCATGCTCACCAACCCGCTTCGCGACCGCTTCGGCATCGTCGCGCGGCTCGAGTTCTACAACGAGGCCGAGCTCGCCCGGATCGTCCGGCGCTCGGCCGAGCTGCTGAAAGTCAGGCTGGAAGACGAGGGCGCGAAGGAAATCGCGCGCCGCTCGCGCGGCACGCCGCGGATCGCCAATCGCCTCTTGCGCCGGGTGCGCGATTACGCGGAGGTGAAGGCCGATGGCCAGGTCACCAAGCCGGTGGCGGACGCCGCGCTCAAGATGCTCGACGTGGACGCGCTCGGGCTCGATCTCATGGACCGCAAGCTCCTGCTCGCCGTGATCGAGAAGTTCGGCGGCGGGCCGGTCGGCCTCGAAAACCTCGCGCACGCGGTCGGCGAGGAGGTCGACACCATCGAGGAGGTGCTCGAGCCCTATCTGATCCAATGCGGCTACCTTCAGCGCACGCCGCGGGGGCGCATGGCCACGCTGACCGCCTACCGCCACTTCGGCATCGTCGCGCCCGCGGCTGCCCGGGACCTGCTCTCTGACCCGCTGCGTTCCGACCCGAACAAGCCTTGAGCCCGTTCAAGATCCAGGTACGCGTCTACTACGAGGACGTCGATATCGGGGGTGTCGTCTACTATGCCAACTATCTCCGCTACTTCGAGCGCGCCCGGAGCGACTGGTTGCGCAGCCACGGCGTGAACCAAGAGCGCCTCGCCGCGGTCGAAGGCATCGGCTTCGTGGTGGCGCGGGCCGAGATCGACTTCAAGACGGGGGCGCGGCTGGACGATTCTCTGGACGTGAGCGTGAAGGTGATCGAGAAGAAGAAGACCTATTTCTGGCTCGAGCAGGAGGCTCGGCGCCCGGACGGGACCCTGTGCGCGGCCGCGCGCATCCAGGCGGCCTGCGTCCGGCATCGCGACATGCGTCCGCAGCCCATTCCCGACATTCTTTCAGCGAGGCTCGCGGCATGAATTTCACCCAGGACATGGAGCTGTGGCATCTCGTCGCGAACGCCTCCATCGTCGTCAAGTTCGTGATGGCGCTCCTTGCGGTGGTCTCGTTCATGTCCTGGATGTTCATCTTCCGCAAGTGGTTCACCATCCGCGGCGCGGCCGAGCAGACCGAGAAGTTCGAGCGCGAGTTCTGGAGCGGCAACGACGTGAACGCGCTCTACCAGGGCGCGGTGAACGCGCGCCATACGATCGGGTCGCTCGAGCGCATCTTCGAGGCCGGCTTTCGCGAGTTCACCAAGCTGCGGGCCCAGCGCGGCACCGAGGCGAGCGCCATGATCGACGGCGCGCGCCGCGCAATGCGGGCCACATACCAGCGCGAGATGGACCACCTCGAGCGCCATCTCGCGTTCCTCGCCTCCACCGGGTCGGTGAGCCCCTATGTCGGCCTCTTCGGCACGGTCTGGGGCATCATGCACGCGTTCCGCAGCCTCTCGAACGTCGCGCAGGCGACGCTCGCGCAGGTCGCGCCCGGGATCGCGGAGGCGCTGGTCGCCACCGCGATCGGCCTTTTTGCGGCGATTCCGGCGGTGGTCGCGTATAACCGGTTCTCGCACGATATCGACCGGCTCGCGATTCGTTTCGAGAGCTTCATGGAGGAATTCCAGAACATCCTCCAAAGGCAAGCTTCAAGGCCGTAGTCATGCCACGGCTGCATTCGAAGCGCGGTCCCATGCACGAGATCAACGTCGTGCCGTACGTGGACGTGACGCTCGTCCTGCTCGTCATCTTCATGGTCACCGCGCCCCTCGTCACCCCCGGTGTCATCGACCTGCCGTCGGTCGGCAAGGCGAGCGCGCCGCGCATCGCGCCGATCGAAATCGTGATCGCGGAAGACCGCTCGGTCACGATGCGCGAGCGTGACACCGCCGGCAAGGTGCTCGGCGAAAGACCCGTGGCGCGCGGCGAAATTGCCAAGCTCATCAAGGACCCCAAGACGCCGGTCCTCATCGCCGGCGACAAGAACGTGAAGTACGAGGCGGTGCTGCAGCTCATGGACGAGCTGAAAACGCAGGGCGTCGAGCGGGTCGGATTGCAGGTCAAGCCCCGCCAATGACGGCCGCGGTGTTCGAGGAACGGGTTGACCCGGGGCGGACGTCCTCGGCCGTCCTATCCGCGGTCGTGCACCTCGCGCTTCTCGGCGTGCTCATTTTCGGCGTGCGCTGGCAGAACCGGCCCACCGAGGTGGTGTCCGTCGAGCTCTGGGAGCCGCCCGCGCCGGTGGTGAAGCCCGAGCCGCCCAAGCCGGTCGAGCCCCCGAAACCCGAGCCGCGCGTGGAAGCCCCGCCGCCGCCCAAGCCCGAGCCGAAGGTCGAGAAGCCCGAGATCGTTGAAAAGGCGGCCCCGCCGAAGCCGAAACCGGCGCCGAAGCCCGAGCCGAAGGTGGAAAAAAAGCCGCAGCCCAAACCCGAACCGAAGCCCGCTCCGTTGAAGCCCAGGGTGGACGAGACCCAACGATTCCGGGAACAGCTCCTGCGCGAGCAGGCCTCTCTGGCAGAACGAGAGCTCGCGCTTACGCGCGATAGTCAGAGAGTAGCTGGGGATACAAAGGCGCTTCAAACGTGGAAGGGTCGGATCGTGAATCAGATTCGGAATCGAATCTCGAAGCCGCTTGCGGATGCTGTACCGGGAAATCCGAAAGCCGTCTTCATGGTTACGCTATTGCCGAATTGCGAAGTGCTCGAGGTGAAAAAAGTGCAGTCGAGCGGAAACGCCGCTTATGACGACGAGGTGGAGCGCGCTATTCACAAAGCGTCACCGTTGCCTAAGCCCGACAAGGTGGAGGTGTTCGAGCGTCGCCTGGAACTGACGTTCCGCCCGAAGGACCCCCTATAATCGCGCCGATGAAAAAACTGCTCGCGATCCTCCTCTTTCTGGTCGCGACACCGGCGCTCGCGCAGCTCTCGATCGAGATCACCGGCGCGGGCGCGCAGCGCATTCCGATCG
>DATAID010000033.1:0-65345 GCA_036262835.1 Burkholderiales bacterium
TGGACGACGGCATTATCGATCCCAGAGATACCAGAAACGTTCTTGGCTTTACGCTTTCTATCGTGACTGCACAAAGGAACGTGAACCCCATGCAGTTTGGCGTAGCGAGGCCCTAATGAAATTCACCCAGGAGCACGAGGAAATCCGCCGCACGATGAAGAAATTCATCGATGCGGAAATCAACCCGCATGTCGACGCGTGGGAGGAAGCCGAGCAGTTCCCCGCGCACGAGGTCTTCAAGAAGCTGGGCAATCTCGGCATGCTCGGGCTCACCAAGCCCGAGTCTTACGGCGGCGCAGGCCTGGACTATAGCTACTCGATGGTCTTCGCCGAGACGCTCGGGCAGATCCGCTGCGGCGGCGTGCCGATGGCGATCGGCGTGCAGACCGACATGGCGACCCCTGCGCTCGCGCGCTTCGGCTCGGATGAGCTCAGGAAGGAATTCCTCGCGCCCGCGATCGCGGGCGACATGGTGGCCTGCATCGGCGTCTCCGAGCCCGGCGCCGGGTCCGACGTCGCCTCGATCAAGACCACGGCGCGCAAGGACGGCGGCGACTACGTCATCAACGGCCAGAAGATGTGGATCACCAACAGCCTCCAAGCCGACTGGATGTGCCTGCTCGCCAACACCTCGGAGGGCGCGGCGCACAAGAACAAGTCGCTCATCATCCTGCCCATGAAGACGAAGGGCATCACCAAGTCGAAGATCCACAAGATCGGCATGATGTCCTCGGACACCGGCCTCCTCCACTTCGACGACGTGCGCGTGCCGCAGCGCCACCGCATCGGCGACGAAGGCGCGGGCTTCACCTACCAGATGCAGCAGTTCCAGGAGGAGCGCCTGTGGGCGGCGGCGAGCTCGGTGCCGGGCATGCTGCGCACGCTCCAGGACACGATCGACTACATCGGCGAGCGCAAGATGTTCGGCCGCACCGTGCTCGACTTCCAGTACGTGCACTACCGGCTCGCGGAGCTGAAGACCGAGATCGAGGCGCTGCGCGCGCTCACCTACCGCGCCTGCGAGCTCTACGTCGACGGCGGCGACGTGACCGAGCTCGCCTCGATGGCGAAGCTCAAGGCCGGGCGCCTGAAGCGCGAGGTGTCGGATTCGTGCCTGCAGTACTGGGGCGGCATGGGCTTCACCTGGGACAACCCGGTGTCGCGCTCTTACCGCGACGGACGCCTCGGTTCCATTGGCGGGGGCGCCGACGAGGTGATGCTCGGCATCATCTGCAAGTACATGCACATCCTTCCGAAGAAATGAGATTCAAGTCTCTCCTCGTTGCAAATCGGGGAGAAATTGCTCTTCGGGTCATGCGCACGGCAAAGCGCATGGGGTTGCGCACGATCGCCGTCTACTCGGACGCCGACCGGGACGCGCCGCATGTTCGCTTTGCCGACGAAGCCGCGCACATCGGCGGCCCGGCGCCGCGCGATTCGTACTTGAATATCGAGTCGATTCTGAAAGCGGGCGGCGACGCGGTTCATCCGGGGTATGGATTTCTTTCGGAAAATCCGGGGTTCGCGGAAGCAGTACAAAAAGCGGGCCGGGTCTGGATCGGCCCGCCCTCCTCCGCCATGCGCGCGATGGGCGACAAGGCGAACGCGAAGGCGATCGCCGCGAAGGCGGGCGTGCCGGTGCTGCCGACCTACGAAAAGGACCCCGAGTTTCCGGTGATGATCAAGGCGCTCGCGGGCGGCGGCGGGCGCGGGATCCGCATCGTTCTGAATAAAAAAGACCTGGCCGCGGAGCTGGAAAGAGCGCAGTCCGAGGCCGAGCACTCGTTCGGCGACTCGCGTGTCCTGCTTGAGAAAGCGCTGATCGCGCCACGCCACGTGGAAGTGCAGATCTTCGCCGACTGTCACGGCAACTTCATTCACCTGGGCGAGCGCGAATGCTCGATCCAGCGCCGCCACCAGAAGCTGCTCGAGGAGTCGCCCTCCATCGCCGTCGACGCGAAGCTGCGCAAGGCGATGGGCGACGCCGCGATCAAGGCCGCCAGGGCGGTCGGCTACGTCGGCGCGGGCACGGTGGAATTCCTGCTCGGCACGGAAGGAGATGACCAGGGCCGCTTCTGGTTCATGGAGATGAACACGCGCCTGCAGGTCGAGCACCCGGTGACCGAAGCGCTGACGGGGCTCGACCTCGTCGAATGGCAACTGCGCGTCGCCGCCGGGGAGAAGCTGCCGCTCGAGCAGGAGGAGGTCCGCTTCTCCGGCCATGCGATCGAAGTGCGCCTGTGCGCCGAGGACCCGGCGCGCGACTTCCTGCCGCAGACCGGAACGCTCGCGCTCTGGCGCCCCTCGAGCGCCGTGCGGGTCGATCACGCCCTAGACACCGGCGCGCAGATCACGCCCTTCTACGATTCGATGATCGCCAAGCTGATCGCCCATGCGCCGACGCGCGCGCAGGCGGCCGCACGCCTGGTTGCCGCCCTGGACGAGTCGGTGGCGCTCGGGCTGCCGACCAACAAGGAGTTTCTTTCGGCGGTGCTGCAAAGCCCCGCTTTTGCGATGGGCGAGACCACCACCGCCTATCTCGGCAATCATCAGTTCCAGCCGCAGGCGCCGGATCCCGCGCTCGCGGCGAGCCTGCTCGCGGGCGACTACGGCGAATGGACCGGCTGGAGCAACAACCCGGACCATCGGGGCCGGGCGCGGTTCGACAGTGAAGTGATTTCCTTTTGTCCTTCCTTGCAGACCCGGGAGAGAAGCAAGACCCTTCCCCATGTCGTCGACGGCGCCACCGTCCACTATGCGCTCGGCGGCGCGAGCTTCACGTTGCGCAACACGCTCTACGATCCGCCCGGAAAAAAGGGCTTGGCCGGCAGCGACGGGCGCCTCGCCGCTCCGATGAACGGGCGCGTGGTCGCGGTCAACGCCGAGGCGGGACAGAGCATCGAAGCCGGCAAGCCGCTCGTGGTGCTGGAAGCCATGAAGATGGAGCACGGCCTTTCGGTTTCCTTTCCGGTCAAGGTCAAGTCGGTGCATGTGAAGGCGGGCGCGCAGGTCGCTCCGGGAAATCTCCTGCTCGAATTCGAACCCGCGTGAAGCCGCACCCGGCGCTCACCGAAGAGCACGAGGCCTGGCGCGAGACGGTCAGGCGCTTCGTCGAGCGCGAGATCATGCCCAACGCGAGCGCCTGGGACGAGGCGGGCGAGTTTCCGCGCGAGCTTTATCGCAAGGCCGCCGCGGCGGGGCTGCTCGGCGCCGGCTACCCCGAGGAGTACGGCGGCACGCCGGCGGACTATTTTTTCCGCATCGTCAGCGCCGAGGAATTCGCGCGCGCGGGCTGCGGCGGCGTCTCGGCGAGCCTCTTCTCCCACACCATCGGCTCGCCGCCGATCGCCGCCGTGGGCAGTCCCGAATTGAAGCAGAGGGTTTTGCCGGACATTCTTTCGGGAGCAAAAATAAGCGCCCTTGCCATCACGGAGCCCGGAGGAGGCTCGGATGTCGCGAGCCTTCGTACTTCCGCCCGGAAGGACAAGAACGAATACGTCGTCAGCGGAGAGAAAACCTTCATCACCTCGGGCATGCGCGCCGACTACTACACGGTCGCCGTGCGCACCGGCGGCCCGGGCGCGGCGGGGGTGTCGCTCCTTCTCATCGAGCGCGACCGGCCCGGCTTCACCAGGACATCGCTCAAGAAGATGGGCTGGTGGTGCTCCGACACCGCGACGCTGCATTTCGACGAGGTGCGCGTTCCGGCCGCCAACCTGATCGGCGAGGAGAACCAGGGCTTTCGCTACGTCATGCTCAACTTCAACTCCGAGCGCCTCTCCATGGCGGCGGGCGCGGTCGGCTACGCGCAGGCCTGCCTCGAGGACGCGCTCGCCTGGGCGCGCGAGCGCAGGACCTTCGGCCGGCGGCTCGCCGAGCACCAGGCGATCCGCCACAAGCTCGTCGACATGCAGACGCGCGTGCACGCCGCGCGCGCGATGCTCTACGACACGGCCTGGAAGCTCGAAGGCGCGCCGCGCGACAAGAGCCACATTGCGCAGCTCGCCATGCTGAAGAACTTCGCGACCGACACCATGCAGTTCTGCGCCGACGCCGCGGTGCAGACCCTCGGCGGCGCGGGCTTCGTGCGTGGCACGCGCGCCGAGCGGGTCTACCGGGAGGCGAAGGTGATGCAGATCGGCGGCGGCAGCACCGAGATCATGAAGGACCTCGCCGCGAAGCAGATGGGATGGTGAGGCGATGAACCTCAAGAACCGCGCCGTGCAGGCGCTCATGCGCAAGGTGATGGAGGAGCACATCGCCTTCAACAAGCACCTGGGGCTGAAGGTCGAGTCCTTCGAGCCCGAGGCTCCGAAGCTGCGCTTCGACATGCGCCCCGAGCTGATCGGCAACCCGGCGCGGCAGATCCTGCACGGCGGCGTGATCTCGGCGACCCTGGATGTCGCCGGCGGCTTCGCGATCATGCTCTCGCTCGCCGCGGAGATGACCGGCATCCCGACCTCGTTCCCGAAAATGGGCACCGTCGACCTGCGCGTGGATTACCTGCGCCCGGGCCGCGGCAAGCATTTCGTCGCCACCGCGCGCATCGTGCGCAAGGGCAGCCGCATCGCGGTCACCCACATGGAGCTGCACAACGACGCGGGAGAGCTCATCGCCACCGGCGGCGGCGCCTACGTTGTCGGCTGATCATCCTGCCGGCAAGCGCTATTTGTTGTTGTCGCCGTGCAGAAAGCGCTTTGTCCAGAGCGCGTTGGCCTTCAGCCGGGCCGCGAACCGGTCCGTCCATTCTTCGAGGCGCCTCTTCGCCAGGCGGTCCGTTTTCTGGTCTGGCGAAAGCATTGCGTCTTTCGCGTCATCCGGCCGGCCCGCGTCCATGCCAATCACTGTACTTAAGCCACGCGGCGAATTCCGTTCGCTGGCGCACGTATACGCACGGCCGGTTACCGGCGACTGACCAGCACCTGTACCTGACCCTCACGCTGCAGGTGATCGCCAAAGGAGCCCGTATGAATCTTCATGGCCGGCACGCCCGCCTCGAGCAGAGCGTTGCGAACGCTGTTGGCGCGCTCGTTCGGCCCGTCGATAGCCACCTGCTCGTCCGGATTCTGGCGCAGGTAGTTCGCGATGTCGGACACCTTGCCGCGCTCCGACGGATGGAGCGCCGCGCTGTCGGAACTGAAGCCGATTTCGCGATAGGAGATCCAGCTTCCCGCTCCACCCGGCCCTTGCAGCCCGATCAGGGCAACGACGGCCAGCGATCGCAGCACTTCAATCACGGCGTTTCAATCAGGTAAGGGGTCATCAGGTTTCTTCAGCATCGCCTGCCGGGCCCCAGCGGTCCGGGCGGCAGCACACATAGTTCCGGGTGATCAGCGGACGCAGTCCTGTTTGACGGGTCCGATAGGCCCCGCTGAAAGAAGAGGCCCGGAACGGGATCGCCGTCGCCAGGCCTCGGTGAGTGAGGCGTCACGCGCGGCGGCCCTAGCCGAGGTAGCTCACGGGCGCAGGGAAGTCGCCGGTCTGACGGCCGCGATTACGGTCATCGATCTCGCGGTTCTTGTCCGAGAGCAACCTAATGAGGCCACCGACTCCGCTTTCACGCACTTTGCTTGCGAACACTTCGCGGTAGGTCGTGATCAAACTGACGCCCTCGACCTTGACGTCGAAGACTTTCCATGTCGTGGCCGTCTTTTCCATCTCGTAGTCCATGCTGAGGGGCGCCGTTCCGGGCTGCTTTATTACGGACCTGACCATGACCTCGGTACCCCCCGGGGCCAGGTGCGGCGGCCTGAACTCCACCGCCTGATTGCTATAACTCGAAAGCGCAGCCGAATAGGTGCGCACCAGGAGCGTTCTGAACTCCAGAATGAGCATCGTTTGCTGCTCAGGCGTGGCCAGGCGCCAATTTCGGGCCACTGCGATCTGCGTCATCCGATCAAAGTCAAAGAGCGGCACGATCTTGGCCTCGATGAGCTCGGCGAGCTTCGCGCGGTTGCCCGCCTGGATGTCCTTGTCGTGCCGGACGAGCGCGAGCACCTCGAATGTAAGCGCCTTCACCAGCGCGTCGGGCGCCACCGCCTCTTGTGCGGCCTCTTGTGCGCAAGAGAGCTGGGCGGCAAGGGTCATGGAGAATGCGACAACCGTAGCCAATAGGGTTTTCATGAGAACGAGACTACGCAGCGAGGCCTGCATAGTCTGTGCGTCGGCGCACACGGGATAGACCGGCCGGACTATGTTTGAAAGCGGACAGAACGGCCACCGGGCCGTGCTAGGATGGTTTTCAGGGTCGGCGCACGCGCGAACGCGTGGCGTCTCCGTCGCCTGATTCTGAAAGCCCCGGGACTTTGGCCGCCTCGCATTCCCCGAACCAGAATCATCTGCTCGCCGCCTTGCCGAAGGACGACTTTGATCGCCTGTCTGCGGATCTGGAGCTGGTGCCGATGCCGCTCGGGGAAGCGCTATATGAGTCAGGCGGCCGCCTGTGGCACGTCTACTTTCCGACCACTTCCATCGTCTCGCTGCTTTATGTCATGGAGGACGGCGCCTCCGCCGAAATTGCGGTGGTCGGAAACGAGGGCATCCTCGGCATATCGCTGTTCATGGGCGGCGAAACCACGCCGAGCAGGGCCATCGTGCAAAGCGCGGGCCACGGGTACCGCCTGAAGGCTCAGCTCCTCAAACAGGAGTTCAACCGCGCCGGACCGGTGATGCATCTATTGCTGCGCTATACCCAGGCGCTGATCACCCAGATGGCGCAGACCGCGGTGTGCAACCGGCACCATTCAGTGGAGCAGCAGCTGTGCCGCTGGCTTCTGCTGAGCTTGGATCGCCTCTCCAGCTCCGAGTTGGTGATGACGCAGGAGCTGATCGCGAACATGCTGGGCGTGCGGCGCGAAGGGGTGACGGAAGCTGCCGGGAAGCTGCAGCGTGCGGGCCTCATCCGCTACAGCCGGGGCCGCATTACCGTGCTCGACCGCGGCGGCCTGGAGAAAGAGGCTTGCGAGTGCTACGGGGTGGTGAAAAAGGAGTTCGACCGCCTGCTCCGCGATGTTCCGCGCACCGCCCACGCGCAAATGGTCCCAAGCGCCCACGCCTAGGCTCAATCGCCGGCGCGGCCGTGCAACCGAACCGTTGTGTTCGATGGCGGACGGGAACGCCCGGCCCCGGGCTGTGGTTTGCTGCAACTACGGATCCGGCGCCCATTCGGGGTTTCTTCCGTGGCGCCTGATCAGCGTGTCGATGTTCTCCGCCATCCGCGGCGCGAGCGCGATGATGCGGTCGATCGTCGCGCGCACGTGCGCTTCCACGGCGGCTTTGTTCGTCTCCCAGTCGAGCACCACGTCCTCGATGTCGGGCAGCCGCGCTGCCGGCTCGCCGCACGCCTCCAGAAAGACCGGCACCTGGCGCGAAAAGCGGTTGCGAATGAGCTCCTGGTGGTCGGTGCTCATGGCGACGACGAGGTCGGATTGGTCCAGGAGTGCCTGCGTGAGGGTTCGGCGCCGATGCGCGCTCACGTCGAACCCCTTCGCGAGCAGATAGTCGCGGACGCGCGGCCGCACGACGTGCGGGTAATCTTCGGTGCCCGCCGAAGAAACATGAATATCCCCGCGGTGCGCGAGCAACTGTCGCAGCGCGAAGTCGGCCGTCAGGCTGCGGAAGATGTTGCCGGTGCAGACGAAGAGCACTGTCGCGGCTTTTGCTGCGGGCATCGCCTCCGACTATAGTCGATCGGTCCCGGCCGCTTCTGCGGCGCCTCGCGCGGGCGCTTATATGTCGGGCACCGGACAGAGCCATGGGGTCCGCTTGCGGACAATGGCGGGTTGAAAACCCGCAACAACCCCTCTCGAGGCCTGCTCCAGGTGCTTGCGCTCTTCCGGCGCGGTCGCCGGGTTGGCGAGGACGCGGCCGAAGAGCCGCTGCTGCAATCGGAGCTGTTCAGCGCCGATCAGATGGAGCAGCACGGCAGGGCGCTCGCCGCCGCCCACTCGCTCGGCGAAAAAAGGACCCGCGATCTGCTGCTCTCGCGGCTTTCGGAAAACGAGGCCGTGCTGCTCAAGGCCTGCGAGCTGCTGACGGCGGCGATCCGGGACAACCGGCCGGGCGCGCCCGCCGGGGAATGGCTGCTCGACAACTTCCATCTGATCGAAGAGCAGATCGGCGCTGCCAGAAGGCACCTGCCCGAGGACTACAGCCGCGAGCTGCCGCGCCTGGGCAACGGGCCCTCGGCCGGGCTGCCGCGCGTCTACGACATCGCGCAGCAGACCATCGCGCACGGCGACGGCCTGGTCGATCCCGAGAATTTTGGCCGCTTCATCACGGCCTACCAGAGCGTGAGCGCGCTGACGCTGGGCGAGCTGTGGGCCGTCCCGATCATGCTGCGCCTCGCGCTGATCGAGAATCTGCGCCGCGTGGCTACGCGCATCATCGCCCATCGCCTGGGCCGGAATCTGGCCGCTTTCTGGGCGGACCTCGTGACCGAGACCGCCCAGAACGACGCGAAAAGCGTGATCCTGGTGGTCGCCGACATGGCGCGATCGAACCCGCCCATGAGCAGCTCGTTCGTGGCGGAGCTTGCGCGACGGCTGCAAGGACAAAGCGCCGCGCTGGCAATCCCCCTCAACTGGATCGAGCAACGGCTTTCCGAGCTCGGGCTGTCGAGCGCCCAGCTCGTGCAGTCCGAGAACCAGCAGCAGGCCGCCGACCAGGTCTCCATCGCGAACAGCATCGGCAGCCTGCGCCTGCTCGCGGCGACGGACTGGCACGCGTTCGTCGAGTCGATGAGCGTCGCCGAGCGCATTCTGCGCGCGGACCCCGGCGGCGTGTACGGCGCGATGGACTTCGCCACGCGCGACCGCTATCGCCACGTCCTGGAGAGGATCGCAAGACGCAGCGGCGTCGCCGAGGAACAAGTGGCGCGCAGCTGCCTGCAGCTCGCGCGCGAGGCGGCAGCGCGGCACGAGGGCGACGATCGCGCCGCGCACGTCGGCTTCTATCTCATCGACCGGGGCTTGCCGAGGCTGGAGGCGGCCGCGGGCATGCGAGTGCCCGCGTCGCTCGCCCTGCGGCGCTCGCACGCCGGCGCGATCTATCTCGGCTCGATCGCCCTGATGACGGCGGCGTTCAGCGCGGCCCTGCTCGCGCAGGCCCACGCGGGCGGAACGCGCAGCTGGCATCTGGTGCTCTGCGGCGTCCTGGCGTTGCTCGGCGCCAGCCAGCTCGCCGTCGCGCTCGCGAACTGGCTGGCGACCCTGCTCATCGCGCCGCGGCTGCTGCCGCGCATGGATTTCTCCAAAGGCATCCCGCCCGGATCGCAGACGCTGGTCGTCATCCCGACCATGATCGGCAGCGCGGCGAACGTCGAAGACCTGGTCGGCGCCCTCGAGGTCCGCTTTCTCGCCAATCGTGACGACCGTCTGCAATTCGGCCTGCTCACGGATTTCGCCGACGCGCACGTCGAAACGCTGCCGCAGGACGAGGCGCTGCTGCAGCTGGCCGAACGGCGGATTACGGAGCTGAATGAAAAATACCGCGGCCTCGATGGCGGAGGAAGCGACCTCTTTTTCCTGTTCCATCGCCCGCGCCGCTGGAACGCCCGCGAGCGGCTCTGGATGGGCCATGAGCGCAAGCGCGGCAAGCTCGGCGACCTGAACGGCCTGCTGCGCGGCGGCGTGCGCGCTCCTTTCTCGCGCGTCGTCGGCAGCCTCGCCGTCCTGTCCGGCGTGCGCTACGTCATCACCCTCGACACCGACACGCAACTGCCGCGCGACACGGCACGGCTGCTCGTGGGCACGATGGCCCATCCGCTGAATCGCGCGCGCTGCGACCCGCAAGGCCGACGCGTGACCGAAGGCTACGGCATCCTGCAGCCGCGGGTGGCGGCGATCCTGGCGGACGCCGGCGCCACGCGCTACGCGCGGCTGCATAGCGAGGACTCCGGCATCGATCCGTATACGCGCATGGTCTCCGACGTCTACCAGGATCTGTTTGCCGAAGGCTCGTTCATCGGCAAGGGCATCTACGACATCGACGCGTTCGAGCGCGTGCTGAAGGGGCGCTTTCCGGAGAACCGCATCCTGAGCCACGATTTGCTGGAAGGCTGCTATGCGCGCTCCGGGTTTGCGAGCGATGTGCAACTCTACGAGGAGTATCCGGCCCGTTACGGCACCGACGTCGGCCGGCGGCACCGCTGGATTCGCGGCGACTGGCAGCTCCTCGGCTGGCTTCGCCGGCGCGTTCCCGGGAGCGACGGCCGCTCGGAGCCAAACCCCCTGTCGAGCCTCTCGCAGTGGAAGATTTTCGACAACCTGCGCCGCAGCCTGATCCCGGCGGCATTGACCGCGCTGCCGCTGCTCGGATGGGCCGTGCTGCCGCAGCCGTGGCTCTGGACTCTGGTCGTCCTGACGGTCGTGCTCGGCCCGGCCATGGGCGCCTGCACGGCCGCGCTGTTTCGCAAGCCGGGCGACACGCTTCTTCGGCCCTACCTCTGCGGGGTCCTGCGCTCGAGCTCGGGCAGTCTCGCGCAAGCGCTGTTCGCGCTGGCCTGCCTGCCCTACGAGGCGCAGCTCAGCCTGGACGCGATCCTGCGCACCGCGGCGCGGATGCTGATGACGCGCAGGCGCCTTCTCGAATGGACGCCCTGGACCCAGTTCGCCGGCGACGGCGGGAGCCTGCGGGCTTCCTTGCGCTCGATGTGGATCGCGCCGTTCACGGCCCTCGCCGCCGCCGCCGTGCTCGTGCAGGCGCGGCCCGAAGCGCTGGCGGCGGCCGCGCCGATCCTCGCGCTGTGGCTGCTCTCGCCGCTGATCGCCTGGTGGCTCAGCCGGCCGGTGGCGCGTGCGCGGGCGAGCCTCGCGCCGGAGCAGACCGCCTTTTTGCGCCTGATCGCGCGCAAGACCTGGGCTTTCTTCGAGACCTTCGTGGGGCCGGAGGACCACTGGCTGCCGCCGGACAACTACCAGGAGAATCGCGCCACGGTGCTCGCGCACCGCACCTCGCCGACCAACATGGGCCTCGCGCTGCTTGCGAACCTGTCGGCGTACGACTTCGGCTATCTGCCGGCAGGCAAGCTCCTCGAGCGCACGCGCGAGGCGTTCAATTCGATGCACAAGCTTGAACGGCACCGCGGACACTTCTATAACTGGTACGACACGCAGTCTCTGCAGCCGCTGCTGCCGCTCTATATCTCCACGGTCGACAGCGGCAATCTCGCCGGTCATCTGCTGACGCTGCGGGCCGGGCTTGCCGCGCTCGCCGATCAGCCGATCATCAGCGCGCGATGGCTCGACGGGCTGGACGACACCTTCAAAGCTTTTTTGCATGCGGCACCGCGCACGGCGTCGGTCGCCCTGCTGCGATGGCAGCAGGCGCTCGAAGCCGCCCAGGCGGAGCGGCCGGCGACTCTCGCGGCAGCGCGCCAGATCCTCGAAAAACTGGCTTCGGGCGCCGCGCTGCTGGTGGCAAGCCTAGAAGAAAAATCCAACCACGAGTCCGCCTTCTGGGCGCTTGCGCTAGACCGGCAATGCCGGGAGCACCTCGAGGAATTAAGTTTTCTGGCGCCGCCGTCGGCGCAGCCGGGGATGGGCGCGATACCGGCGTTGCGCGAACTGGCGGCCCTGGGCGTGGCGAACGCTGCCGCGCGTATGGAGCAGATCGCGCAGCTCGAGCTCCAGGCCGGGGACATGGCACGCATCGACTACGACTTCCTGTACGACGAGGCGCGGCACCTGCTCTCGATCGGCTACAACGTGGCCGCGCGCAAGCGCGACGCCGGCTATTACGACCTGCTCGCCTCGGAAGCACGCCTCGCGGTCTTCGTCGCGATTGCGCAAGGCCAGCTGCCGCAGCAGAGCTGGTTCGCCCTGGGCCGATTGCTCGTGAACGCGGGCAGCGGCCCGACGCTCCTTTCCTGGAGCGGCTCGATGTTCGAGTACCTCATGCCGCTGCTCGTGATGCCGGCCTACGACCGCACCCTGCTCGACGAAAGCTGCCGCGCCGCCGTCCGGCGGCAGATCGAGTACGGCGCCGAGCGCGGCGTGCCCTGGGGGATGTCAGAGTCCGGGTACAACACGGTCGACGCCGCGCTCAATTACCAGTACCGCGCGTTCGGCGCGCCCGGCCTTGGCCTGAGGCGGGGCTTGAGCGAGGATCTCGTCATCGCGCCCTACGCTTCGGCGCTCGCGCTGATGGTCGAGCCCGAGGCGGCATGCCGGAACCTTGTGCGCCTCGCGGCCGGCGGCAGCCTCGGCAAATTCGGCTTTTTCGAGGCGATCGACTACACGCCTGCGCGCCTGCACCGCGGTGAGACGAGCGCCCTCGTCCGCTCCTTCATGGCGCACCACCAGGGGATGAGCCTGCTCTCGCTCGCTCATGCGCTGCTAGAGCGGCCGATGCAGCGGCGCTTCGCGTCCGACCGGCTGTTCCAGGCCACGCTGCTGCTGCTGCAGGAGCGGATCCCGAGAGCTGACGCCACCTACCTGAGCCATCCGGAGCGCCTCGACTCCCGGCTAGCGCCCGAGGCGCCGGAGATGCCGATGCGCGTCTTCGGCACGCCCGATACGAGGACGCCGGGCGTGCAACTGCTCTCCAACGGGCGCTACAACGTCATGGTCACGAACGCCGGCGGCGGCTACAGCCGGTGGAAGGACATCGCGGTCACCCGCTGGCGCGAGGACAGCACCTGCGACGGTTGGGGCATGTTCTGCTACCTGCGCGACGTGGAAAGCGGCAGGTTCTGGTCATCGGCTTTTCAGCCGGCGCTCACACGCGCGGAGAGCTATGAGGCCATCTTCACCGAGCAGCGGGTGGAGTTCCATCGCAATGATGCGGATTTCGATACCCATACCGAGATCGTGGTATCGCCCGAGGACGACATCGAGCTGCGCCGGGTGCGTATCACCAACCGCTCCCGCAAGCGCCGGACGATCGAAGTCACCAGCTACGCCGAGGTCGTGCTCGGCTCGGCATCCGCCGACGCGCTGCATCCGGCGTTCGGCAATCTGTTCGTGCAGACCGAGATCGTACGCGCGCGTCAGGCGATCGTGTGCACGCGCCGGCCCCGCTCGCGCGGCGAGCACACGCCCTGGCTCGTGCACCTGATGACGGTTCACGGCGCACAGGCCGCCGAGGTTTCGTACGAGACGGACCGGGCGCGCTTCGTCGGCCGGGGCCGCAGCACGAGCGACCCGCGCGCGATGCGCGACGGCGCGGGCGCGCTCTCCGGCAGCGAGGGCTCGGTGCTCGATCCCGTCATCGCGATCCGGCACCACATCGCCCTCGAGCCGCTGCAGACGGCGACGCTGGATCTCGTGATCGGCATCGGCGAGAGCCGCGCCGCCTGCCTGCAACTGGCGGAGAAGTACCAGGACAGGCGCCTCGCCGACCGCGCCTTCGAGATGGCGTGGACGCATAGCCAGGTGGCGCTGCGGCAGATCAACGTAACCGAAGCCGACGCCCAGCTCTACAACCGGCTGGCCAGCTCGATCATCTATGCCAACGCCTCCCTGCGCGCGGAAAGCGCGGTCATCGCCAAGAACCGGCGCGGGCAATCGGGCTTGTGGGGCTATGCGATCTCGGGCGATCTGCCCATCGTGCTCGCCCAGCTGCAGGACCCGGCCAACATCGAGCTGGTGCGTCAGCTGGTGCAGGCTCATGCCTACTGGCGCCTGAAGGGACTCGCGGTCGACCTGGTGATCTGGAACGAAGAGCGCGGCGGCTACCGCCAGCTGCTGCACGACCAGATCATGGGCCTGATCGCGGCAGGCCAGGAGGCCAACGTGATCGACCGGCCCGGGGGAATCTTCGTACGATCCGCCGACCAGATACCGGGCGAGGACCGCATGCTGCTGCAGTCGGTCGCGCGTGCGGTTTTCACCGACAGCCAGGGGAGCCTTGCTGAACAGGTCAGGCGCCGCCCCGTGCGTGAACCGGCAATGCCGGGCTTTTCGGCGACCCGCGCTCGCAGCGCCGAGCCCGCGCAAAGCGCCGAGACCGCAGCGCGTGATCTGATCCTTTTCAACGGGCTCGGCGGGTTCACGTCCGACGGCCGCGAGTACGTGATCACGACGACCCGCGAGCAGACGACCCCGGCGCCGTGGGTCAACGTGCTGGCCAATCCGCAGTTCGGCTGCGTGATCTCCGAGAGCGGCGCGGCCTATACCTGGAGCGAGAACGCGCACGAGTTCCGCCTCACCCCGTGGCACAACGATCCGGTCGGCGATGCGAGCGGCGAGGCCTTCTACCTGCGCGACGAGGAATCCGGGCACTACTGGTCGCCCTCCGCGCTGCCTTGCCGCGGCGCCGGCGCTTACGTCACCCGCCACGGCTTCGGTTACAGCGTGTTCGAGCACACCGAGGACGGCATCGCTTCCGAGCTCACCGTCTTCGTCGCTCTGGATTTGCCGGTGAAGTTCGCAATCCTGCGGGTACGCAACCGTTCCGGCCGGCCGCGCCGGCTTTCCGCGACCGGGTACGCGGAATGGGTGCTGGGCAGCCTGAGGGCGAAATCCAGCATGCACGTGGTCACCGAAATCGATCGGGAGAGCGGCGCGCTGTTCGCGCGCAACGCCTACAACCCGGAGTTCGCCGGGCAGGTCGCATTCCTCGACGTGAACGACGTGACCCGCACCCTGAGCGGTGATCGCGCTGAATTCATCGGACGCAATGGCACGCTTGCCCATCCGGCCGCCCTCGCGCGGGCGCGGCTCTCCGGCAAGGTGGGCGCGGCGCTGGACCCGTGCGCCGCGATCCAGGTTCCGTTCGACCTCGCCGATGGAGGGTCGCGCGAGATCATCTTCCGCATCGGTGTCGGACGCGGCGCCGACGACGCGAGCCGTCTGGTGCAGCGCCTGCGCAAATCCGGCACGGCGCTCGCGGCGCTCGAGTCCGTCCGCCAGCACTGGCAAGCCACGCTGGGCGCGGTACAGATCGAGACTCCTGACCGGTCGCTCGACGTGCTGTGCAACGGCTGGCTCGTGTACCAGACGATAGCCTGCCGCCTGTGGGGCCGCAGCGGCCACTACCAATCGGGCGGCGCTTTCGGATTTCGGGATCAGCTACAGGACGTCATGGCGCTCGTCCATGCCGACCCGCAGCTCGTGCGCAAGCACCTGCTGCTCTGCGCATCGCGTCAGTTCGTGGAAGGGGATGTTCAGCATTGGTGGCACCCCCCCTCGGGCCGCGGCGTGCGCACGCATTGCTCGGACGATTACCTGTGGCTGCCGCTGGCGGCCTGCCGCTATGTCGTTTGCACAGGAGACAGCGCGGTCCTGAACGAGCGCGTCCAGTTTCTGGAGGGCCGTGCCGTGGGTGCGGAAGAAGATTCGTACTACGACCAGCCGCTGCGCTCGCCGGAGACCGCAAGCCTGTACGAGCACTGCGCGAAGGCGATACTAAGAAGCCTGAGGTTCGGCGCGCACGGGCTTCCGCTCATGGGATCCGGCGACTGGAACGACGGCATGAACCTGGTGGGCTCGCAGGGCAAGGGCGAAAGCGTTTGGCTTGGTTTCTTCCTGCACCAGGTGCTGACGCGGTTCACCGCCGTCGCGCGCCTGCAGGGCGATGCTGCGTTCGCCGAGCGCTGCGAGACCGAGGCGGTCCGGCTGCGTGACAGCCTCGAGGAGCACGGCTGGGACGGCGGCTGGTACCGCCGCGCCTACTTCGACGACGGCACGCCGCTGGGATCGTCGGCGAACGCGGAATGCCAGATCGATTCAATCTCGCAAAGCTGGTCCGTGCTCTCGGGAGCGGGCAGCCCGGAACGCTCGCGGCTGGCGATGAACGCGCTCGATCGGCACCTCGTGCGCCGGGAGCACTCGCTGATCCAGCTGCTCGACCCGCCGTTCGATACCTCCGAGCTGGATCCGGGGTACATCCGCGGCTACGTGCCCGGCGTGCGGGAGAACGGCGGGCAGTACACGCACGCGGCGATCTGGGCGGCGATGGCCTTCGCCGCACAACACGACTCGGCGCGCGCCTGGGAGCTGCTCGGCATGATCAATCCGCTGCGCCATGGTGGCTCGCCGGCGCAGACCGCCGTGTACAAGGTCGAACCGTACGTTATGGCCGCCGACGTCTACGCGGTCGCGCCGCATACCGGCCGCGGCGGCTGGACCTGGTACACCGGCTCGGCCGGCTGGATGTACCGCCTCGTCGTGGAATCGCTACTGGGATTGCGCTTGACCGCGGGCCGCCTGCATTTCGCACCGTGCCTGCCGGCCGGCTGGCCGGGCTTCGAACTGCGCTACCGCTACCGGGAGACCGTCTATCGCATCACCGTTCGCCAGAACACCGATGCCGGCGTCACGGTAAGCGTCGATGGCATCGTGCAAGCGGACGCGGTGGTACCGCTGGTCGACGATCGCCAGGAACATCAGATCTCCGTCTCGGTCCCTGCGCCACAAAACGGTGCCCCTTGTGTGCGGCGCCGGACAGAGCGTCCTCGCCCAAACCGGTAGCTTCCCTTATGGATCCAATCCTCTTCGCTGGCGTTTTCGATCTTCCCGGGTGGGGCCTTGTGCTGGTCGCGCTCGGCCTGACCCACGTCACGATCGCGGCGGTCACGATTTACCTGCACCGCAACCAGGCGCATCGCGCTCTCGACCTGCACCCGGCGGCGGCGCATTTCTTCCGCTTCTGGCTCTGGCTGACGACCGGCATGGTGACCAAGGAGTGGACGGCGATCCACCGCAAGCATCACGCCAAGTGCGAAACTCAGGATGACCCGCACAGCCCGCAGGTGCACGGCATCCATCGCGTGCTCTGGGGCGGGGTGTTCCTGTATGTGAAGGAGTCCCATCGCCCCGGGACCATGGCGCGCTACGGCCACGGCACCCCCGACGATTGGGTCGAGCGTCACCTGTACGCGCGCCATTCGGCGTACGGGTTATGGCTGATGGGGGCGATCAACGTCGCGCTGTTCGGTCCGGTCCCGGGCGCGCTGATCGTGCTCGCCCAGATCGTCTGGATCCCGTTCTGGGCCGCGGGCGTGATCAACGGCATCGGGCATTTCTTCGGCTATCGCAGCTGGGACGTCCCTGCGCCCGACGCGAGCCGCAACATCGGGCCGATCGGGGTGCTGATCGGCGGCGAGGAGCTGCACAACAACCACCACGCCTATCCGGCCTCGGCCAAGTTCTCGCTCAAGTGGTACGAATTCGACCTCGGCTGGATGTACATCCGCGCGCTCGAGGCGATCGGCTTCGCGAGGGTGAAGAAGGTCGCGCCGACGCCGCGCTTCGCCGCGCCGAAGGCGATCTGCGACCACCAGACGCTGCACGCCGTGATCGCCAACCGCTACGACGTGCTCGCGCGCTACGCCGCGTCGCTGAAGCGCACGTACCGCCAGGAGCTCGGGCGCCTCGGCCGCTGGTCGCGGGAAGCCGAGTCGCTCAAGCCGGCCAAGCGCTATTTCGCGCGCCTGCAGCGGCTCTCCGAGCACGAGCAGGCGCGCCTCGCCCAGGCGGTCAAGGGCTCGCAGGCGCTCGCCACCGCGATCGCGATGCGCGGGGAATTGGCTGAAATCTGGGGGCGCTCCAGCGCCACGCGCGAGCAGCTTCTGAAGCAGCTGCAGGACTGGTGCCAGAAGGCGGAGGCAAGCGGCGTCAAGCCGCTGGCCGAGTTCTCGCGGCGGCTTCGCAGGTACGCTTGAGTGCGGGCGCGAAGGCGTCGGCCCCCGAGGCGCTGCCCACTCTTGACGGCCGGCTCCTGCGCTTCATGTTCCGTTCGCTCGGCGAACCGGCGGTGCGCGTCACCCTGTGGAACGGCGAGACGGTTTCCCCCGCTTCGGGCGAGCCGGTCGCGCACCTCCGGATCGCGAATCGCGCCTGCCTGCTGAAGCTGCTCGCGGACCCCGAGCTCCAGTTCGGCGAGTGCTTCTGCGACGGCTCGGTCGCGGTCGAGGGCGACCTGGTCGGCTTGCTCGAAGCGCTGATCCGCGCGCTCTCTGAGACGGCCCGCTCGGCCCCCGCCCTGCGCCGCGCCATCGAATGGCTCCGGCGGCGCAGCGCGAATACGCTGTCTTCATCGCGCGACAACATCCGGCGCCACTACGACCTGGGCAACGCCTTCTACCGGCTCTGGCTCGACCGGCAGCTCTCCTATACCTGCGCCTACTTCCCGTCGCCCGAGGCAACGCTCGAGGACGCGCAGGTCGCCAAGATGGATCACGTCTGCCGCAAGCTGAGGCTGCAGCCGGGGGAAGAGGTGGTCGAGGCAGGCAGCGGCTGGGGCGCGCTCGCGCTGCACATGGCGATGCGCTACGGCGTGCGCGTCAAGGCGTACAACATCTCGCGCGAGCAGATCGCCTATGCGAGCGAGCGGGCACGCTCGCTCGGGGTCGGGGAGCGGGTCGAGTTCATCGAGGACGACTACCGCAACATCCGGGGTCGCTTCGATGCGTTCGTCTCGGTCGGCATGCTTGAGCATGTCGGGCGCGAGAACTACCGCGGGCTGGGCGGCCTGGTCGACCGCGTGCTCGAGCGCGACGGCCGCGGCCTGATCCACAGCATCGGCCATGTGCGGCCGGATCCCCTGAATGCGTGGATCGAGAAGCGGATCTTTCCGGGAGCCTACCCGCCTTCGCTGCGCGAAATCCTCGAGGTCCTCGAGCCGTACAGCTTCTCGGTGCTCGACGTCGAAAATCTGCGCCTGCACTACGCGCTTACGCTGGAGCATTGGCTGCGGCGGTTCGACGCCGCGAGCGGGCGCGTGCGCGAAATGTACGACGAGCGCTTCGTGCGCACCTGGCGGCTGTACCTGTGCGGCGCGCAGGCCGCCTTCTGCGCGGGCGAGATGCAGCTGTTCCAAGTCCTCTTTGCGCGCGCGCGCAGCCACCGCGTGCCCTGGACCCGCGCCTACCTCTACGATCGCCCGGAGAAGCCCTGAGGGCTGCGGAGACCTGCGACGTGCTGGTCGTCGGCGGCGGTCCGGCGGGGTCCACCTGCGCGTGGCAGCTCCGGCGGGCCGGCCTCGACGTTCTGGTCATCGACCAGCAGTCATTTCCGCGCGACAAGATCTGCGCGGGGTGGATCACGCCCGCGGTGGTGACATCGCTCGAGCTCGACCTCGCGGATTTCGCGAAGAAGCGCGTGCTGCAGCAAATCCGCGGGTTTCGCATCGGCACCATCGGCGGGGCTGCGGCGGATTCCCGCTATGACGCAGCCGTGAGCTTTGCGATCCGGCGCTGCGAATTCGATCACTACCTGCTGCGCCGCTCGGGCGCGCGCCTCGCTCCCGGCGAACCGGTGAAGCGCATCGAGCGCGACGGTGCGGCCTGGCGGGTGAATGCCAGGATCAGCACGCCGCTCGTGATCGGCGCCGGCGGGCATTTCTGTCCCGTCGCGCGCATGCTCGGTCTCGAGCCGGGCGGCGCGCATTCCGGCGCTCAGCCCATCGTGGTGGCGCAGGAGACGGAATTCCGGCTGCCGGAGCGCGCGCTGGGTGAATGCGGCATCGAGCGGGACATGGCGCAGCTTTACTTCTGCCCGGACCTGAAGGGCTACGGATGGTGCGTCGCCAAGGGCGACTATCTGAACGTCGGCCTCGGACGCGAAGACAGTCATCGCCTGCCCGAGCACGTCGAGGCGTTCTGCGCCTGGTTGCGGCAGCGCGGCGGCATCCCGCGCGACCTGCCGGGCAGGTTGGGCGGGCACGCCTACCTCCTCTACCCGGAGTCGCACCGCAGGCTGTACGGCGACGGCGCAATACTGATCGGCGATGCGGCCGGCCTCGCCTATCCCAGAAGCGGGGAAGGCATCCGCCCCGCCGTCGAATCGGCGCTGATGGCCGCGCGGCTCGTTCGCGACGCCGCAGGGGACTACTCGCGAACGAAACTCGCGCCCTACGCGGAGCGTGTCGTGGAGCGCTTCGGCAGCAGGATGCCGGGCCGGGAAGCCGCGCCGTGGCTGCCCAAAGGACTGAAGCGTTCCCTGGCCGCGAAGCTTCTCGCGACGCGCTGGTTTGGCCGCAATGTCGTCATCGACCGCTGGTTCCTGCACTCCAGGCAGCGCGCGATGGTTGCGGGCTAGCGTGAAGAAAAACGGCGCCCGAGGGCGCCGTCCGGAAACCGACTCGCGGCCGACTCTAGTCGGTGATGTAGTCGGTCAGCGTGCGCCAGCGGCCTTCCTGGATCTGGCAGAGCTTGGCGCGGCTCGAGCCCAGGTGCTTCTTCGGCCCGAAGCTCTGCTCGTCGCCGCCGAACATGTCGCGCGGCACGGTCAGGCTCTCGAGCGCCTTGTCGAGCGTCGCCGGCGTCAGGTTCGGACCCGCCTTCTGCGCGGCCGCCTGGAACAGGCTGATGATGATGTAGCCGTAGGTCGAGAAGAGCGTCGGGTCCTCCTTGAACTTCGCCTTGTAGGAGGCGTACCAGTCGCGCACGTTCTTGGACGGGTCGTCGGCGTACGGGATGTTGATCTGGCAGGTCGAGTAGTAGCCGTTGACCGCCGGGCCGCCGAGACGCGCGATGATCGCGTCGTAGGAGGCGCTCGTGCCGATGAATTCCGGGTGGTAGCCGAGCTTCCTGGCGGTGGCGACCGTGCCGATCGTCTCGCGGATGATCGTGCCCATGACGACCGCGTCGCAGCCCGCGCCCTGCATCTTCTGCACCTGCGAGGAGAATTCGGTCGCGCCGCGCTTGAAGGTGGTGCGCTCGGCGTAGCTCATGCCAAGGTCCTTCAGCGCCGCCGCGCCGCCTTCCATCACCTCGGCGCCGAAATCGTCGTCCTGGTAGAGCGTGCAGACTTTCTTCAGGCCCTTTTCCTTGACGAGGCGCTTGAGGCCCGCGCGCATCTGGTCGAAGTAGGGCGCGGCGAAGGAGTACTTGAGCTTGGCGAGCGGCTCGTACATCTGGCGCGCGCCGGAAAGCGGAAAGAGGTGCGCGACGTTCTTTTCCAGGTACAGCGGCATCGCCGCCATCGCGGTCGGCGTGCCGATCGAGCCGAGCGCGGCGAAGATCTTGTCGCGCTGGATGAGCTTCTGCGCCGCGAGCACGGCCTTCTTCGGATCGTAGCCGTGGTCCTCGACGATGAGCTTGAGCTTGCGGCCGTTGATGCCGCCCTGCTCGTTTATCTCGTCCACCTTCATGCGCATGCCGTTCACGGTCGGCTTGGAGAAGCCGACGATCGGCCCCGACAGGTCCTGCACGGTGCCGATGACGATCTCGGTCTTGGTGACGCCCTGCACCTGGCCGAACGCCACAGGCGCGGCGAGCGCGAGCGCGGCGGCAACGACGGTCTTTCTCATGACTCCCTCCCTTGGATGATTCGAGGCGAACTTTATCATTCACTCCGGCAGTCTGGCGCCGCTCGCGCGCGCCTGCTCCCGCACCGCGTTGGCGTAGCCGGGTTCGAGCGCCTTGGCGGGATGGCTCGCGGTGAGCTGGCCCATGAAGGGCGGATGGATCGAGTAGCCGAGCAGCTCCTGCAGCCGACGCGGCATCTGGCTCGCCACTTCCGCCGGCACGCCGAGCAGGAAATTCTCCTGCTGGCGCGCCCAGGGCTGGCAGTACTGGTTGGAGAAGGCGAGGCGCTCGGCGCCGCTGCGGTTCTCGCCGCCCCGGTGCACGGTCGTGCCGGAAAAGAGCACGCAGGCGCCCGCCGGCATCGTGAGCCTCACCGGCCTCGCGCCCGCGACGCGCTCGCGCCAGTCCTCGCCCCAAAGATGACTGCCGGCGATCACCTCGGTCGCGCCGTTTTCGTCCGTGAACGGGTCGACCGCCGCGATCGTGGAAAACGAGATCATCGGCCGGGGTCGCGGCACGGTGTAGAACGGGTCGTCGTGGTGGAAGGCCTGCGCCTTCTCCCCCGGGCGGATGCAGATCGCCTGGCTCGCCGTGAGAAGAAAGTTGGGCAGGAGGAACCGCGCGCAGAGCGCAAGCACCCGCTCATCGAGCACGATGTCCCAGAACACCCGCGCGCGCGCGACGAGCGTGTAGACGCGCTCGGTCTTCAGCCCCTCGAAATCGTTGCGGCCGGCGTGCGAGCCGAGGTAGTAGCCGAGCACGCGCCGCACCTCGGCGAGGCGCGCGTTATCGAGAAAATCCGCAATGACCGTGTAGCCGTCGCGCTCGATCGCGGCGGCATGCGCGTCGAGATCGAAACCCTTCAGGCGGCTTCCTTTACGTACATGGATTCGATGAGGCCCTTGTACTTCTCGTTCACGAGCTTTCGCTTGAGCTTCATGGTCGGGGTGAGCTCCTCGTCCTCGGCCGTCAGCTTCTGCTCGATGAGGCGGAATTTCTTCACCTGCTCGACGCGTGCGAACTGCTCGTTCACCCGGTCGACCTCGCGCTGGATCAGCGCCTGGATCTCGGGCCGGCGGCACAGGCTCGCGAAATTCGAGAACGGAATGGCATTGTCCTGCGCATAGCGCTCGACGTTCTCGTGGTCGATCATGATGAGCGAGGTGAGATAGGGCCGGCGCTCGCCGATCACCACGGCGTCGGTGATGAAGGGCGAGAACTTGAGCTGGTTCTCGAACTCCGAAGGCGTGATGTTCTTGCCGCCCGCCGTGATGATGATGTCCTTCATGCGGTCGGTGATGTAGAAGTAGCCTTCGGCATCCACCCGGCCGACGTCGCCCGTGTGCAGCCAGCCGTCCTTCAGCGTCTCGGCGGTCTTCTCCGGCTGGTTGAGATAGCCCATGAAGACGGTCTTGCCGCGCACGAGCAGCTCGCCTTCCTCCGACACCTTCACCTCGGCGTGCGACATGCGCGGCCCGATCGAGCCGGGCTTGATCCGTCCTTCGATGTTGGAGGTCACCGCGCCGCAGGACTCGGTCTGGCCCCACACCTCGTACATCTCGAGGCCCAAAGCCATGTACCAGCGGATGAGCTCGGGCGAGATGGGCGCCGCGCCGGTGATGAGGACTTTGGCGCGATGCACGCCGATCACCTTGCGCACGTTGTTCAGCACGAGAAGGCGCGCCAGCCAAAAGGCAAACTGGAGCGCCGCGGGGACAGCCTTGCCCTCCTCGCGCAGCTTCGCGCGGCGCAGGCCCACGCCGATGGCGATCTTGTAGGCCCACTGCTGGAGCCATCCGGCCTGCTTGAGGCCGATCAGCACGCCCGAGTAGAACTTCTCCCACACCCGCGGCACTGCCGTAAGCACCGTCGGCGCGATCTCGCGCACGTTCTCGGGCACTGTTTCCGGCTTTTCCACGAAGTTGAGCACCGCGCCCGCGTAGATCGCGTGATATTCGCCGCCGACCCGCTCCGCGATGTGGCAGAGCGGCAGGAACGCCATGCGCTCGTCCTCCGGCCCTTGTGGAAAGGCCGCCTGGTAGGCCTCGCAGGTGAGCACGATGTTCGCGTGCGAGATCATGGCGCCCTTCGGCCTGCCGGTGGTGCCCGAGGTGTAGACGAGGATGGCGAGATCCTCGGGTTTGCGCAGGCCGATGCGCCGTTCCCATTCGCCCGGATGCGCGGCGTCGTACTCGGCGCCGAGCGCGCGCAGCTTCTCGAGGCTCAGCACCTGCGGGTCGGCGAGCTCGTGCAGGCCTTCCATGTCGAAGACGATGATCTTGCGCAACCGGGTGAGGCGCGCGCGCACTTCCAGTACCTTGTCGAGCTGCTCGTCGTCCTCCACAAAAACGTGCACGCTGCCCGAATCGGCGAGCAGGTATTCGACCTGCGAAGCGGCGTCGGTGGGGTAGATCCCATTCACCACGCCCGCCGCGCCGAGGGCGCCGAGGTCCGCGCACATCCATTCCTTGTTGGTGTTGGAGAGGATGGAGACCACCTCGCCCGGCTCGTAACCCAGGGCGACGAGCCCCATCCCGATCTCGCGCGCGGCGCGGCCGAGCGCCTCCCATGAGACGCTCTTCCAGATGCCGAATTCCTTCTGCCGGAAGATCGTTCCGGAGGAGCGCGTCTGCACCCCGTGCCAGAACATTTTGGGAACGGTATCGATTGCGTTTGGACTCATCGCCATTGCTTTTTCTTCTTCCATCGACGTTGCCCGCGAACGCCGTGCGCCTTCATGCCGAGATAGAACTCCTGCACGTCCTTGTTCTCCGCGAGCCGCTTGCAGGTATCTTCCATGACGATGCGGCCGACCTCAAGGACATAGCCCCGGTCGCCCACCTCGAGCGCCATGTTGGCGTTCTGCTCGACGAGGAGGATCGTCGCGCCCTGCTCGCGGTTGATCCTCACGATGATGCGGAAGATCTCCTGCGTGAGGAGCGGCGAGAGGCCGAGGCTCGGCTCGTCCATCAGCATGAGCTTCGGGCGCGAGAGCATCGCGCGGCCGATCGCCAGCATCTGCTGCTGGCCGCCGGAGAGGAGCCCCGCCTGCTGCTTCTCGCGCTCCTTCAGGATGGGAAAGTAGCCGTAAACCATTTCGACGTCCTTCGCCACGCCGTCGGCGTCGCTGCGCGTGTAGGCGCCCATCCGCAGGTTTTCCTCGACCGAAAGGAAGGGAAACACCTCGCGTCCCTCGGGCGCGTGCCCGATGCCGCGGCGCACGATCCAGTCCGGATTGCGGCCGCCGATCTCCTCGCCGCCGAAGCGGATCTGACCCTTGCTCGGGTCGATGATGCCGGAGATGGTCTTGAGGATCGTCGATTTGCCCGCGCCGTTCGCGCCGAGCACGGTCACGATCTGGCCCTTCGTGACCGAAAGGCTCACTCCGCGCAGGGCCTGGACCGGGCCGTAGCTCGCCTCGACGTTGCTCAATTCCAGGATCGTGTCGCTCACGCCGCCTTGCCCAGGTAAGCCTCGATCACCTTCGGATGCGACTGCACTTCGGCCGGCGTGCCTTCGGCGATCAGCTTGCCGAGGTTCAAGGCCAGCACGCGGTCCGAGACGCGCGACACGAGGTTCATGTCGTGCTCGACCATGAGCACCGTGATGCCGAGGTGCTTCTTGATGTCCTCGATCCAGAACGCCATGTCGTCGGTCTCCTCCGGATTCAAGCCCGAGGACGGCTCGTCGAGCAGCAGCAGCCGCGGCTCGGTGGCGAGCGCGCGGCCGAGCTCGACCACCTTGCGCACGCCGTAGGGCAGGCCGGCGACGAGGCTGTCGCGGACCTTGGCCAGGTCGAGGAAATCGATCACCCGCTCCACCGCTTCGCGCGCCGCGAGCTCCGCGCGCCGGGCGGCGCCGGTGAAGAGCAGGTCCTGCCAGAGCGAGCTCGCGCGGTGGCGGTGCCGCCCGATGAGCAGGTTCTGCAGCACCGTCGCATGCTCGAAGAGCTCGATGTTCTGGAAGGTGCGCGCGATGCCGAGGGTCGCGACGCGGTGCGGCGAGAGATGGTTGATCTCCCTGCCCTCGAAGAGGATCTTTCCGGAGGTGGCGGGATAGATCAGGCCGACCAGGTTGAAGATCGTCGTCTTGCCCGCGCCGTTGGGGCCGATGATCGTGAAGACTTCGCCGCGCTTCACCTCGAACGACACGCCGTCCACCGCGACCACGCCGCCGAAGCGAATTCCCAGATTGTCGACTTTGAAAAAACTCATCGCAGCCTTTCCGACTTCATGTAGCTCTTCTGGCGCCTGAACATGCCGCGGCGGTAGAAGGGAAAGAGCTCGAAGTAGGTGCGGATCTTCAGCCAGCGCCCGTAGAGGCCGAGCGGCTCGAAGATGATGAAAAGGATGAGGATGAGGCCGAACACGACGGCCTGCAGGCCGCCGGGCGCCATCCCCTCGGGCAAATAGCCCTTGGCGATCGAGAGGAGCTGCGGCAGCACGATGATGAAAGCCGCGCCCAGCACCGCGCCGTGCAGGAACCCGATGCCGCCCAGGATGACGATGGTGATCAGCTCGATCGACTGGAAAAGCGTGAACTGCTCGGGCGAGATGAAGGCGATCTTGTGCGCGTAGAGCGCGCCGCCGACGCCGGTCAGCGCCGCGGAAAACGCGAACGCGAGCGTCTTGTACTGGGCAGGGTTGACTCCCATGCAGGAGGCCGAGATCTCCGAGTCGCGGATGGCGACGAAGGCCCGCCCCGTGGGCGAGCGCAGCAGGTTCACGCAGGCGAGGCAGCAGAGCACGGTGAGCGCAAGGCAGAGGTAGTAGAACGCCTCGTCGGAGTCGAGCGTCCAGCCCAGAAGCTGCACCGGCTTCACGTGCTTGCCTTCGTTGCCGCCCGTGAGGCCGTGCCAGCGCGTGATGATCTCCTCGACGATCACGTTGAAGGCGAGCGTCGCAATCGCGAGGTAGATCCCCTTCAGCCGCAGGGCCGGCAGGCCGACGATGAGCCCGGCGATCGCGGCAAAAAGCGCGGCGCAGGTAATCGAAACGAGGAAGGGCATGCCCGCCGCCTGCAGCAGCGCCTCGGTGTAGGCGCCCACCGCGAGGAACGCGGCATGGCCGAGCGAGACCTGCCCGGTAAAGCCCGTCAGCATCATCAGCCCGAAGCCGACGATCGAATAGATGAGGATGAAGTGCAGCTGCGACATCACGTACTCGCCCGCCCACCATGGCGCGGCGAGGAGCGCGAGCATGAGAAGGCCGTACCAGAACACCTGCCCGCCGTGCTTGAAGAGGCGAATGTCCTGCGCATAGTCGGTCTTGAAGATGAAGCGCATCAGACTTTCTTCTTGCCGGTATCGCCGAAGATTCCCGAGGGCCAGACGAGGAGCACGACGAGAACCACCACATAGGCGGCGACATCCTTGAAGCCCTCCGGCAGGTAGAAGCCGGCAAGCGCCTCGACCAGGCCGATGATGAGGCCGCCGACGATCGCGCCCGGGACGCTGCCGAACCCGCCCACCACCGCGGCCGGAAACGCCTTCAGGCCGATGAAGCCCATGTTCGAGTGCACGAAGGTGACCGGCGCGAGGAGGATCCCCGCGAACGCGGCGACGCCCGCCGAAAGGCCCCAGATCATCATGTTCACGCGCCGCACCGGGATGCCCATGTAGTAGGCGGCGAGCTGGTTCTGCGAGGTCGCCTGCATCGCCACGCCGAGCTTGGAGCGGCGGAAAAAGAAATAGAGCGCCGCGCAGAGCGCCGCCGTCATGGTGATCGCCATCAGCTGCTGCACGGGCAGGATGACGCCGCCCAGGCGCCACACTTCGTCGGCGAAAGGCGTCGGGATCTGGTAGGTCTCGGTGCCCCAGCCGGGCACCATCGTCACCGCGCCGCGCAGCACGTAGCCGACGCCGATCGTGATCATCACCACGGTGAACGCCGGCTGGCCCAGCACCGGCCGCAGGACAAGGCGCTCGATCAGCATGCCGACCGCCGCCATGCAGGCGATGGCGAAAAGAATGGTCGCCCAGTACGGCCAGCCCATCATCACGCTCGCCGTGAGCGCGAAGAACGCGCCGAGCATCATCAGGTCGCCCTGCGCGAAGTTGACCGTCTCGGTCGCCTTGTAGATGAGCACGAAGCCGAGCGCGACCAGCGCGTACACGCAGCCGAGCGACACGCCTGCAACCAGCAGCTGGAGCAATTCGACCAACCCGCCTCCCCTTGCGCGAAATTTTAGCAAGCAATTGCTTTTCAACTGCGCGGTAACTAGACTGAAATCGCGATGAGCAGCGCGGGCAAAACCGTTCGCATCGGCGCCGGCCTCGGCTTCTACGGCGACTCGTGGCATCCGATCCGCGCCTCGATCGAGCGCGGCGGCGTGCAGTACATCGCCTCCGATCATCTCTCCGAGCTCACGCTCGCCATCCTGCAGAAGGACCGGCAGAAAGACCGGTCGGCGGGATACGCGCGCGACGCTGTGCCGATGCTCGCCGATCTCTGGCCGGCCGCGGCAAAGCACAAGGTGAAGTTCATCCTGAATGCGGGCGGCCTGAACCCGGAAGGGGCGCGCCTTGCGATCGGCAAAGTCTTCAAGGAGAAAGGCTGGAACGCGAGGATCGCCACGATCACCGGCGACTCGGTGCTCGAGCGCATCGACGAGCTGGGAAGCGCAGGCGAGCCGCTCGCGCACATGGATACGGGCGCCGACATCGGGGGGGTGCGCGAGAAGCTGCTCTTCGCCAACGCCTACCTCGGCGCGCAGCCGATCGCGGAGGCGCTCGCGCAAGGCGCCGACATCGTCCTCACCGGCCGCGTCGCCGACGCCGCGCTCACGCTTGGGCCGCTCGCGCACGAGTTTGGCTGGCAATGGGACGACTGGGACCGGCTCGCCGCCGGGCTCACGCTCGGCCACCTGCTCGAGTGCTCGGGCCAGGGCTCGGGCGGCAACTTCGGCTCCTCGGGCGAATGGGCGCGCGTGCCCGACTACGCGAACTTCGGCTACCCGATCGCGGAAGTAAGCGCCGACGGCTCCGCGCTCCTCACCAAGCCGCCGGGCACGGGCGGCCGCGTGTCCTTCGACACCGTGCGCCAGCAGCTCCTGTACGAAGTGCACAATCCGCACGCCTATTTCTCGCCCGACGTCGTCCTCGACATGGGCACGCTCCGGTTCGACGACGAAGGCAACGATCGGGTGCGCGTCAAGGGCGCCTCGGGCGCGGCGCGGCCGGAGCGGCTGAAGGTCGTCGCCGGCTTTCACGACGGCTGGATGGGCACCGGCATGATCGGCTTCGCCTGGCCCGAGGCCTACGCCAAGTGCGAGAAGGCCGCCGAGGTCGTCCGCACATGGGTGAAGGAGCGCGACTGGCCGGTCGAGGAAACGAACGTCGAATATGTCGGCTACAACTCGCTCCTCGGCGAAAACGCGGATCCGACCTACCGCGACCAGCTGAACGAATGTTTCCTGCGCATGACGATCCGCACCCGGGATCGCAAGGTTGCCGACGGCTTCGGACGCTTTTTCCCCTGGCTCGGTCTCTCGGGGCCGCCGTACGTCGGAAGCCTGAAGGGCGTTCAACCCGCGAAGGAGTTGCTCGGCATTTGGCCCACGCTGGTGAAAAGAGACCTGGTGGAAACAAAAGTAACAATCGAAGTCGAAAACGTCTGATGCGAGTGCCTCTCTGGAAAATCGCGCACGCGCGCTCGGGGGACAAGGCCGACCGGGCGGACATCGGCCTCTTCGCCTTCGACGCCGAGACCTACGCGGTGCTCAAGCGCGAAGTGACCAGGGAGAAGCTCGCGCGCCATTTCGGCGCGATGGCGACCGGGCCGGTCGAGCTCTGGCCGCTCGACAACCTCCTCGCGCTGAAAATCGTGCTGAACGGCGCGCTGCAGGGCGGCGCCGCGCGCTCGATCCGCATGGACAACCTGGGCAAGAACGTCGCCGCGCAGCTGCTGCGAATGGAAATCGACGCGCCGGAGAATCTGCCGCGTCTTGCTCGTGAAAAAACCTCCTAGGAAAAGATCCCAGAACGGAAATCGCCGCGAGGACCTGCTGCGCGTGTGCGCGCGCCTTTTCCGCGAGAAGGGGTTCGACGGCACGACGATCCGCGACATCTCGGGCGCGGCAGGCATGCATTCGGGCAGCCCCTTCTATCATTTCCCGAGCAAGCAGGAGATGCTGCTCGCGGTGATGGAGCAGGGCCTCGCCGAGGGCCTGCGCCGCTCGGAGGCGGTGCTCGCCGCGCGCATCGAGCCCGAGGAGAAATTCCGCCGCCTCATTCGCGCCCACCTCGGCACGATCCTCGAGGAAGGGAACGATTTCATTCCCGTCATGCTCTACGAATGGCGCGCGCTCACGCCGGCCAACCGGCGGCGCGTGATCGAAATGAAGGACCGCTATGACGCGCTCTGGCAGAAGGTGCTCGACGAGCTGGAGGGGGCAGGCCGCGTGGCCGGCGATGCGCAGCTCGCGCGCCTTCTCGTGCTCGGCGCGGTGAACTGGTCGGCGCAGTGGTACCGTCCGGGCGGGCGGCTCTCGCTCGATGAAATCGCCGCCCAGGCGACGCGTCTCCTGCTCAAATGACCCTGAAAAACGACCGATTCCTCTTCGCGCTGCCGGCGCTCGCCGCCGCCGGGCTCCTCGCCTTCGGCTACTACCTCCAGTACTTCCAGGACCAGGACCCCTGCCCGCTCTGCCTCGTGCAGCGCGGCTTCTATTTCCTTGTTCTCTTGATCTTTGCCGCCCTGGCCTTGCATAACCCGCCGAAAAGGCTTGCAAAAAATGCTTATTGCATCGCCGCACTGGCGGCGGCGCTGGGCGGGGCGGCGGTCGCGGGCCGCCAGGTCTGGCTGCAGCACCTGCCCGCCGACAAGGTGCCCGCCTGCGGGCCGGACCTCTTCTTCATGCTGAAGAACCTGCCCCTGCAGCGCACCCTCGAGAAACTCTTCGCGGGCTCCGGGCAGTGCGCGGAGGTACACTGGAAGCTCCTCGGCCTCTCCATCGCCGAGTGGTCGCTCGCGTGGTTCGCGCTCCTGGCGCTGTACGCGCTGTGGCTCGCGTTCCGAAGGCGGGCGTAAAAAAAACGCCTTAAAGGGAGGCACCATGGACTTCTCGGTTCTCGCAAACTCGCTGCAATCCACGCTCGGCGGTCAGCTTCCCGCGATCTTCGGGGCGCTCGCCATCATCGCGGTCGGCTGGCTGATCGCGGTCATCGTGCGCGCCGCGGCGCGCCGCCTGCTGCGCCTGCTAAAGGTCGACGACCGCATCTCGGACTCGACCGGCCAGAAGGTATCCGTCGAGAACGGCATCGCGGTGGGCGTGTTCTGGCTGATCATCCTGGTGACGCTGGTCGCGGTGTTCGACTCGCTGCACCTGGATCGCATCTCGAACCCGTTCGCGCAGATGGTGACGGGCATCGTCGGCTACGCGCCGCGCCTTGTCGCCGGCACCATCCTCGTGATCATCGCCTGGCTCGTCGCCACGCTCCTGCAGGCGCTCGTCGTGCGCGCGCTCGCCGCGAGCAAGATCGGCGCACGGCTCTCCGAGGAAGCCGGCATGGAGCCGATGAGCAAGACCGTCGGCAACGTGCTCTTCTGGCTGGTGATCCTCCTTTTCGTGCCGAGCGTGCTCGCGGCGTTCGACCTGCGCGGCCTGCTCGAGCCGGTGCAGGGCATGCTCGGCAAGTTCCTCGACATGATTCCGAACATCTTCGGCGCGGCCGTCATCGGCTTCGTGGGCTGGCTGGTCGCGCGGGTGCTGAGCGGCCTGGTGACGAACATCCTTTCGGCCGCCGGCGTCGACCGGATGGGCTCGAGGATCGGGCTCGCCGACGCGGTCAAGCTCTCGCGCCTCGCCGGCACGATCGTCTTCATCGTCGTGTTCGTGCCGACGCTGATCGCCGCGTTCGACGCGCTCAAGATCGAGGCGGTCTCCAAGCCCGCGACCGACATGCTGCAGCGGCTGCTCGCGGCGGTGCCGAACCTCGTGGCCGCGGCGTTGATCCTCGTGGTCACCTGGTATGTCGCCAAGTTCGCCGCCGACGTGCTCGCGCGCCTGCTCGCCGGCATGGGGCTGGATGCGGTGCCCGAGAAGATCGGCATGAGCGCGGCCTTCGCGGGCAGCTTCAAGCCCACGACGCTCGTGCGCGGGGTCGCGCTTTTCTTCGCGATGCTCTTCGCCACGGTGGAAGCCGCCAATCGCCTGGAGTTCACCCAGGTGCGCGACCTCGTCAGCATGTTCATCAAGTTCGGCGGCGAGATCCTGCTCGGCGGCGCGATCCTCGCGATCGGCTTCTGGCTCGCCAACCTCGCCTACGAGGCGATCCACCGCGCGAGCGGCGAGAAGAAGACCGGCGTGGCGCGCCTCGCGCGCGTCGCCATCCTCGGCCTGGTCATCGCCATGGGCCTGCGCGCCATGGGCATCGCCGACGACATCGTCAACCTCGCCTTCGGCCTGACGCTCGGCGCGGTCGCGGTCGCGGTGGCGCTCTCCTTCGGCCTCGGCGGACGCGAAGCCGCCGGGCGCCAGATGGAGCACTGGCTCTCGCAGCTGCGCAAGGACTAGCAAATGCGCAAGCGGTGGCGGCGCCGGGGATGATCCGGATCCTCGGCAGGGCGAATTCGTTCAACGTCCGCAAGGTGCTGTGGACGTGCGGCGAGCTGGGGCTCGATTTTCAGCGCGAGGATTGGGGCCGCGGCTACCGGCCGACCACGGATGCCGAGTTCCGCGCGGTCAATCCGATCGGCCTCGTCCCCGCGGTGATCGACGGCGATGTCCTGCTGCGCGAATCCAACACGATCGTGCGCTACCTCGCGAGCAAGTACGCGCCCGGCTCGCCGTTATATCCGACCGACCTCGTGGCACGCGCACGCGCCGAACAGTGGATGGATTGGGCGAATTACGAAACTTCGATCTCGCTCAGGGGCGCGTTCCTCGGCGGCATGCTGAACGAGCCGCCCTGGAACCATCCCTGGTTCGTCGAGCGCGGCCGGGCGCAGATCACGAAAGAAGTCGGCCAGCTCGAGGAGCATCTGCAGGGCACCGGCCCGTACGTCACCGGCGAAACCTTCACCGTCGGCGACATCCCGGTCGGCCTCGTCGTCAACCGGTGGTTTCATCTCAACTTCGAGCGCCCGCACTATCCGGCGGTCGAGGCCTACTACGAGACGCTCTCGCGGCGCGCGCCCTTTCGGGCGCACGTCCGCAACGGACTGCCCTGACCTTCCTGACCGCTACTGCGCCTTCTTCGCGCCCGCCAGATTGGCGTCGACGTAATGGATGTCGAAGGGGCCCTCGCCGCTCACCTGGATGATGGTCGGACCCTTGCTGAACGCATAGTGGTGCTGCTTTGCGGGCAGATAGTGATAGCCGCCGGCTTTGAGCGCATGCGCGGCCTTCGTGTCCGCTTTGTCGCCCATGCCCAGGTAGAGGGTGCCTGAGATGATGGTCAGGTTCTCGGTCTGCGAATGCCAGTGCGGCGCAATCCTGTAGTTGGCGGGCGCCTTGAGGCGGATGGTGAACGGCCCGGGCTTGCTGGGGTCGCCGTTCAGCACGGCAAGCTTGGCGCCTTTGGGCAGCGAGGGCGGCGCATCTCCCCATTTGATGTCGCCGGGATTCAGCATCACCTGCTCGTCGGCTAGGGCGGCGCCCGCGACAAGAACAGCGGCGATCGCGCCGGCGGTGAACGTTTTCCTCATGACGGTCTCCTCTCGGTCGTGGAAGTACGAGCGGGATGCTGCCATAGCGGACTGCAGTCGGAAGTCACGCGGACCGCTACAACGTCAGCCTCCCGAAATAGCCCGGGCGAGCGCCGAGATGACTTCCGGCTGCTCTCCCACAGGCGGGTCGAGACGGATCTCAAGGTCCTTGTAGCTGCTGCGGATGCTTTCGGCGAGGTTGGGCAGGTCTTCCTTGAGATGGCTGCCGGCGCCGAAGAACACCGGGACGACCCGGAAGCGCCGCACGCCTTCGGCGTAAAGCGTGCCGATGCATTCGCTGAGCGAAGGGTGCATCAATTCGAGGAACGCGAGCGCGATGCGCTCGCCGGGCGCGCGCTCGGCGAGCTCTAGCGCAAGGCGCCGGAACGGCCGCGCCCAATCGGGATCACGGGCGCCGTGGGCAAAGAGGACGATCGCGCGCTCGGCCATGCGCGGATTATCGCCGCATCGGCGAAGACTTCGCCGAGCAGGATGAGCGAGGGTCCGCCCGAGCCGCGGGCCGCGATCTCGGGCAGGCGATCGAGGGTGCCGAAGTCGAAGCTCGCCTCGGGCAGAGAGGCGTTCTCGACCACCGCGACCGGCGTCGCGGCGGGCTTGCCGGCGGCGAGCAGGTCGCGCCGGATCGAGTCGGCTTCGCCGGCGCCCATGTAGATCGCGACCGTGTCGGCCGCGACGGCGGTCCGCAGCCAATCGTTCGGCGCTTCGCCCGGGGCGGCGCGCGTCGTCAGGAAGGCAACCGAGCGGGACAAGCCGCGCCGGGTGAGCGACGTCCTCAATTCCGCTGCCGCCGCGAGCGCGGCCGTGACGCCGGGAACGATCTCGAACGCAATCCCGTTCTCCTTCAGGAAAGCCATTTCTTCGTGAGCACGGCCGAAGAGCAGGGGGTCGCCCCCCTTCAGGCGCACGACCACCTCGTGCTTGCGGGCCGCATCCACCAGGCGCTTGTTGATGAAGTGCTGAGCGGTGGAGAGCTTGCCGGAGCGCTTTCCGACTTCGACTTTGGCGGCACGCGAAGCGAGAGCAAGAACCTCCCGCGAGACCAAAGCATCATGAAACAGGACGTCGGCGCGCTCGAGCAGGCGCGCGGCGCGAAGGGTGAGCAGGTCCGCCGCCCCGGGTCCAGCGCCGACGAGGTAAACGGTGCCCGTCATCTCAGGCGGCGCGGCGCCGAAAGAGCGGCAGCGGCTGCGCGGTGCTCGACTGATAGGACTCGCTGAAGTCGCCAAAGCCGGCGAGCGCCTCCTGCGGATCCTCGCCCGCGCGCAGCTCGAAAGCGTCGAAGCCGCACTGCGCCATGGAGCGGAGATGATCGCGGCCGACCGCGCCGATCGCCCGCAGCTCGCCCTTGTAGCCGTAGCGCTCGCGCAGGAGGCGCGCGAGCGAGAAACCGCGTCCGTCGCCAAACTTCGGAAAGCGCACCGCGACCACGCGCGCCTGGCCGAGCGAGGCGGCGACGAGCGCCGGATCGTCGGTCGGCTCGAGCACGAGGTCAGGCGGCGGCGAGCTCTCGGCGAGGCGCCGGTGCTTGATCAGGACGGGCATAGACGTTCCTCTTGAAAGGCTCCAGGCCGATGCGGTGCACGACGTCGACGAAGCGCTCGGCGTCGCTGTCGCGCTCGGCGAGGTAGGTCTCGATCAGCTTCTCGATCACGCCGGGCACTTCGGCGCGCGCGAAGGACGGGCCGATCACCTTGCCGAGCCTGGCGGGGGATTGATTGCCGCCGATCTCGACCTGGTACCACTCCTCGCCGTTCTTGTCGACGCCGAGGATGCCGATGTGCCCGACGTGATGATGGCCGCAGGCGTTCATGCAGCCGGAGATGTTGAGGTCGAGCTCGCCGATGTCGTGCAGGTAGTCGAGGTCGTCGAAGCGCCGCTGGATCGCTTCAGCGACGGGAATCGATTTTGCGTTCGCCAGAGAGCAGAAGTCGCCGCCCGGGCAGGAAATGATGTTGGTGAGGAGGCCGATGTTCGGCGTCGCGAGGCCGAGGGATCGAAGCTCCTGCCACAGCCCGTGCAGCTCGGCCTGGCGCACGTCGGCAAGCACGAGGTTCTGCTCGTGCGTGACGCGCAGCTCGCCAAACGAGTAGTGGTCGGCGAGATCGGCGATCCGCTCCATCTGCTCGGAGGTCACATCGCCCGGCGGCACGCCCGTTTTTTTGAGCGACACGCTCACCGCGGCGTAGCCCGACTGCTTGTGCGGGTGGACGTTGCGCTTCCTCCAGGCCGTAAACGGCCCCGGAATCCCGGGGTAGCGGATGTCGGCGAGCGTCTCGTACTGCGGGCGCGTAAAGCGCGACTCGACACGCGCGACCTCTTCCGCGGTCAAGGTCGCCGGGCCCTCCTTGAGATGCGCCCACTCGGCCTCGACCTCGTCGCGGAACTTCTCCGGACCGCGCTCCTTCACGAGGATCTTGATCCTCGCTTTCCAGAGGTTGTCGCGCCGTCCGAAGCGGTTGTAGACGCGCAGGATCGCGTCCAGATAGGTGAGCAGGTGGCGCCAGGGCAGGAACTCGCGGATGACGTGGCCGACGATCGGGGTGCGTCCCAGCCCGCCGCCGACGATCACCCTGAAACCGATTTCGTTCTCGGAATTCTTGACGGCATGAAGCCCGATGTCATGGACCAAGGTCGCGCAGCGGTCGGCGGCGGCGCCATTCACCGCGATCTTGAACTTGCGCGGCAGGTAGCTGAACTCGGGGTTGAAGGTCGACCACTGGCGGATGAGCTCGCACCAGACGTGGGAATCGACGATCTCATCCTTCGCCACGCCGGCGAAGTGGTCGGTGGTCACGTTCCTCACGCAGTTGCCCGAGGTCTGGATCGCGTGCAGCTGCACCGTGGCGAGCTCAGCGAGGATCTCGGGCACGTCCTCGAGCTTCGGCCAGTTGAGCTGCAGGTTCTGGCGCGTCGAAAAGTGGCCATAGGCCCGGTCGTAGCGCCGCGCGATGTCGGAGAGCTTTCTCAGTTGCCTCGAGGAGAGGAGGCCGTACGGAATGGCGATGCGCAGCATGGGCGCATAGCGCTGGATATAAAGGCCGTTCCGCAAGCGCAGCGCCTTGAAGTCGTCCTCCGAGAGCCTGCCCGCGAGGAAGCGGCGCGTCTGGTCGCGGAACTGGGCGACCCGTTCGTCGACCATGCGTTGGTCGATGGCGTCGTAGCGGTACATGGGTCAGGCCATGCTACGCCGGGGCTTTATACCCACAAAGACTAATGTGTTACTCTTTTATATCTACTTGGCATTATGAAACTCCAGCAGCTTCGCTATCTGTCGGAAGTGGCGCGCCGGGACCTGAACGTGTCTTCGGCGGCCGAGGCGCTCTTCACTTCCCAGCCAGGAATCAGCAAGCAGATCAAGGCCTTGGAGGATGAGCTGGGGATCGAGATCTTCGTTCGTAACGGCAAGCGGCTGGTGGGGGTCACCGAGCCCGGCCGGGCGGTCCTCGCCATCGCCGAGCGGCTCCTGGCGGAGGCCGCCAATCTGAAACGGGCCGGGGAGGAGTTCGCCAACGAGACGCTCGGCACGCTCACGATCGCGGCCACCCATACGCAGGCGCGCTATGCGCTGCCCAAGGCCGTGGCCGCCTTCAAGCGCCGGTATCCGGACGTGCAGATCGTCATCCACCAGGGCAACCCGACGCAGATCTGCGAGCATGTTGCCACCGGCGAGGCCGACTTCTGCGTCGCGACCGAGGCGATCGCCGAGCATCCCGCGCTCGTCGCCCTGCCCTGCTACCAGTGGAACCGCTGCGTCGTGGTGCCGGCGCGGCACCCGCTGCTCAAGTCAGCGCCGCTCACCCTGGAGGCGGTCGCGCGCTTTCCGATCGTCACCTACGACTTCGCCTACGCAAATCGCTCGCTCGTCAACCGCGCCTTCGAGCAGCGGGGCCTCAAGCCCAACGTCGTGCTCACCGCGTTCGACGCCGACGTGATCAAGACCTACGTGGAGCTCGGCCTCGGCGTCGGCATCCTGGGCAAGATGGCGTTCGACGACAAGCGGGACCGCCACCTTCGCGCGCTCGACGCCTCGCATCTTTTTCCCTCCTCGATGACGCGGCTCGGCATCAAGCGCGGCGCCTACTTGCGCCGCTACTCGTACGACTTCATCGAGCTCTTCGCGCCGCACCTCTCGCGCGAACTGGTGGAGAAAACGGTGATGGAAAAAGAAGGCTCGACCTACGAGCTCTAGGCGTTCCTGGCGATGAAGTCGCGCACGCGCGGGTAAACCCCCTCGCGCCAGCGCCGCCCGGAGAAGATGCCGTAGTGCCCGGCGCCGGGCGCCATGAAATGCTCGCGCCGCTCGCGCGGGATCGACAGGCACAGCAGGTGCGCCGCCTCGGTCTGGCCGTTGCCCGAGATGTCGTCGAGCTCGCCTTCGATGGTGAGGAGCGCCGTGTCCCGGATCGCCTGCGGGCGCACCAGCCGCTCGCGCACGAACAGGCGCCCCTTGGGCAGCGCGAAATCCTGGAACACTGCCTTGATCGTATCCAGGTAGTACTCCGCGGGCAGGTCGATCACCGCGTTGTACTCGTCGTAGAAGTCGCGATGCTTCTCGGCCGAATCGTCGTCCCCGCCGAGCAGATGCTTGAAGTAATCCCAGTGCGCGGTCAGGTGGCGCGCCGGATTCATCGCCACGAAGCCGAGGTGCTGCAGGAAGCCCGGGTACACGCGCCGCATGAAGCCCGGATATTTCTGCGGCACGCGCTCGATGACGTGGCGCTCGAACCACGAATAGGGCTTCTGCATCGCCAGGTTGTTGACCGCGGTCGGGCTGCGCCGCGCGTCGATCGGCCCGCCCATCATCACCATCGCGCGCGGCGTCGGCGACTCGCCGTCCTGCGCCATGAGGGCGATCGCGCACAGCACCGGAACGGTCGGCTGGCACACCGAGATCACGCTCACCGGATCGCCCACGAGCCGGATGAACTCGCGGATGTAGTCCACGTAGTCGGCAAGATGGAACGGCCCCGCGCTGATCGGCACCTGCTTCGCATCCACCCAGTCGGTCACCCAGACATCGTGCTCGGCGATCATCGATCGCGCCGTGTCGCGCAGCAGCGTCGCGTGGTGCCCCGAGAGCGGCGCGACCAGCAGCACTTTCTTCTTGCCCTCCCCGGCCTGCCTGAAATGGATCAGGCGGCAAAAGGGCTTGTCGAGCGCAACCTCGATCTCTACCCCCGGAATATTCCACGCCGGCTTCTCGTAGCGGTGAGTGACACGCAGGAAAAGGTCGTTCGCCGCGGCGATGCGGCGCGCGAGCGGCGAGTAGCTGAGCGGGCTGAAGGGATGTGCGAACCAGCCGCGCGTCGCCTCGGCGGCAAAGCGCCAGGGTTGAAGGATCGTGTGCTGCGTCTCGTACAGGCTATAGAGCATCTGCCTCCTGTCGGTGCGAAGCGTTTTATAGCAGAAATGACGCACTGCGGCATAAGCGGGTTGACCCAGGGAGCGGGTATTCTTCACGCGAATGCGACGAATTTTTCGTTTCTTCGGCTTGCTGGGCCTGGTCGCGGTGGCCTTGCTCGCGCTGGTTGCGCTCGGCGGCTACGGGGTTCTACGGCTGTCGCTGCCGAAAACCGAGGGTGAAGTAAAGCTGGCGGGCATCGCCAAGCCGGTCGAGGTGCTGCGCGACCGTTACGGCATCCCGCACATCTTCGCCGAGAACCTCGAGGATGCGAGCTACGCGCTCGGCTACGCGCACGCGCAGGACCGCCTGTGGCAGATGGAAATGAACCGGCGCATCGCGGCGGGGCGCCTTTCGGAGGTCGTGGGCGCGGGCGGCCTCGAGACCGACCGGTTCCTGCGCACGCTCGGTGTGCGCCGCGCCGCGGAAGCCAACCTGAAGACGCTCGATGCCGAGACGCGCAAGCTGCTCGAGGCCTACGCCGCGGGCGTCAATGCCTATCTCGCCGCCGATCCGATGCTGCCGCCGGAATTCCTCCTCACCGGCACGCGTCCCGAGCCGTGGTCGCCCGCCGATTCGATCGCCTGGATCAAGATGATGGCCTGGGACCTGGGCGGCAACTGGCGGAGCGAGCTCCTGCGCCTGCGCCTTGCGCGCACGCTCCCGACCGAGCGCATCCAGCAATTCGTCTCGCCGTACCCCGGCGAGTCACCGCCCGCCCTTCCCGATCTCAAGGAGTTCTACAGCACGCTCGAGCGCGACGCCGTGCGAATCGCGAGAGCGCCCTCAGGTCCGCTGCCTGAACTCCTGGAAAGCAAGGAAGGCAACGGCTCCAACAACTGGGTGCTCGCCGGATCGCGCACGCAAAGCGGAAAGCCGCTTCTCGCCAACGATCCGCATCTCGGGCTGACCGCGCCGCCGGTCTGGTATTTCGCGCAGCTGTCCGCGCCGGGGATCAACGTGATCGGCGCCACGCTGCCGGGCGTGCCCGGCGTCATTCTCGGCCGGAACGATCGCATCGCCTGGGGCTTCACCAATACCGGTCCCGACGTCCAGGACCTGTACCTGGAGAAGCTCGACAGCGCCGGCGGCTATATCGCGCCCGAGGGCCCGCGCGCCTTCGAGACGGTCGAAGAGAGAATCCGCGTCAAGGGCGGCGAGACCGAGACGCTGCGCGTGCGCCTCTCGCGCCACGGCCCGATCATTTCGGACGTGATGCGGCCCGCGCAGGAGCTCACGCCGCGCGGCTACGTGCTCGCTTTTGCGTGGACCGCGCTCGCGCCCGACGACCGCACGGCGCAGGCCGCGATCAAGATCGCCCGCGCGCGCGACTGGGAGAGCTTCACCGCCGCGGCCCGCGACTTCCAGTCGCCGCAGCAAAACATGGTCTATGCGGACGTGGACGGCAATATCGGCTTTGTCGCCGCGGGGCGCGTGCCGATCCGCAAGCCGGCCAACGACCTGAAGGGCCAGGCGCCGGCGCCGGGCTGGCTCGACAAGTACGACTGGGACGGCTACCTCCCGTTCGAGCAGCTGCCCCGCATCGCCAACCCCGCGACCGGCGTCGTGGTGACGGCGAATCACCGCATCACGCCGCCCAACTACCCGTTCTACATCACCTCCGAATGGCAGCCGCCCTACCGGGCCGACCGGATCCAGGCGCTGCTCGATGCGCAGCCAAAGCACACGGTTCAAAGCGTCGCGCGCATCCAGGCCGACACGGTGTCCTTGGCCATGCGCGAGCTGCTGCCCAGGCTCCTCGCCACGCGCCCGCGGAGCGAGGAGGCGAGAAAGGCGCTCGCGCTCCTCTCCAAATGGGACGGCACGATGGCGATCGACCGGCCCGAGCCCGTCATCGCCTGGGGCTGGTGGCGCGAGCTCGCGCGCGCGATCTACGCCGATGAGCTGGGCGACGCTTTTCGCGCCAACTGGCTGTCGCGCGCCGTGTTCGTCTCGCGCGTGCTCTCGGGCGACCCGGCCTATGCTCGCTGGTGCGACGACACGCGCACGCCCGCGGTGGAAAACTGCGAGGAAGCGCTCGCCTTGTCGCTCGAGGCCGCGCTCGCCGATCTCAAGCGCCGCTACGGCGCCGACCTGGCGCGCTGGCGCTGGGGTGAGGCGCACGTCGCGCGCAGCGAGCATCGGCCCTTCGGCCGCCAGCCGCTGCTCGCCAGGCTCTTCGACATCCGCGTGCCTTCGCCCGGCGACCCCTACACCGTCAACGTCGGGCGCAACAACCTGAACGACGAGGCCGAGCCCTTTGCCAACCGGCATGCGCCGAGCCTGCGCGCGATCTACGACCTGTCCGATCCCGAGAAGTCGCTCTACATCCACTCGGGCGGGCAGTCCGGCAACCTGCTCTCGCCGCACTACGACGCCTTCGCCCGGGCCTGGGCGAAGAACGAGTACATCCCGATGCACGCCGCGCGCTCGACGCTCGAATCCGAGCCGCACCGAACGCTCACGCTGATTCCGGTGCGCTAGCTAAGTCCGCGCGCCCACCCGCCGCAAGTACAAGTTATTCGCCGCGAGCGCGCCCACGACGAGCGCGCCGCCCGCGAGCTCGACCGCCGTGAATGTCTGGCCGAGCGCGGCTTCGATGGCGAACACGCCGACCGGCACGAGGTTGAGGCTGAGCAGGGTGTTGAGCGGCCCGAGGTACTTCACCGAGAAGTTGAAGCCGAGTACGCCGAGCACCACGGTGCCGATCGCGAAGTAGGCGATCTGCCAGGAGATCGAGCCGAGCGTGGACAGGCTGGGAAGGCTGGACAGCCCCGCCTCGATCGCAAGATAGTTGACGACAAAGAGCCCCACGGTCCCCGGTATGCAGGTCAGCACGGTCCAGCGCAGCGGCGACCAGCGCGCAAAGCGCGCCGAGGCGAGCGTGTAGACGATCCAGGAAAGCGCGCCCAGGAAGACGAGCAGGTCGCCGATCAGCACGGAAGACCCGGCAGCGCTTCGGAACGCGGCTGCCGGATCGCCCTTGGTCACGACCATCAACACGCCGGCAAAAGCGACCGCGATGCAGCCGAGCGTGAAACCGGCCGGCCGCAGGCCGCGGGTCAGCCACAGGACGATCGCGATGAGCGGCGTTTGCGTCGCCATGATGATCGAGGCGTGCTCGGGCCGGGTGAAGCTCAGGCCGTACCAGACGAAGGCGTTGAAGCCGGTGATGCCGATCAGGCCGAACAGCGCGGCCGTCAGGAACCGGCCCTCGTAGTCGAGCGCGCGGCCGCCTTCGACCGCGACGAGGAGCGCGACGAGGAGCACGATGCCGAGCGCGTAGCGCACGCTGCCCATGGAGAACGCATCGACGAAGGGCAGCACGCGCTTGGCGACCGGGAAGAGAGGAACCCAGACCAGGATCGACACGCCGACCCAGGTCAGTCCCTTCAGCAGGTGGGTTTGCGACGACAAGGCGCGGGAAGCTTAGCTGAACATCACGGCGCCGCCGCTGTCGGATCACTATGCGCGCCGTCACGATCGAGCCCGGCCATGCGTCCTCCGCGCGGCTCGAGGAGGTCGACGAGCCGCGCGCCGAGGAAGGCGCGCTGCTTGCCCGCACGCTCGCCGTAGGCGTGTGCGGCACCGACAACGAGCTCCTGTCGGGCGCCTACGGAGCGGCGCCGGCCGGAACATCGCGCCTCGTCATCGGCCACGAATCGCTCGGTCGCGTGCTCGAAGCGCCGCCGGCAAGCGGCTTCTCGCCCGGCGACCTCGTGGTCGGCATCGTGCGCCACCCGGACCCGGTGCCGTGCGCGAACTGCGCCGCGGGCGAATGGGACATGTGCCGCAACGGCCTGTATACCGAGCGCGGCATCAAGGAAGCGAACGGTTTCGCGGCCGAGCGCTTTCGCACGCGGCCCGAACTTGCGGTGCGCATCGATCCAGCGCTCGAGAGCTGCGGCGTGCTGCTCGAGCCCGCCAGCATCGCGGCCAAGGCCTGGGAGCACGTGCAGAAAATCGGCGAGCGCGCGCTCTGGCAGCCGCGGCGCCTGCTCGTCACCGGCGCCGGGCCGATCGGCCTCATGGCGGCGATGATGGGCGCGCTGCGCGGGCTGGAAGTGCACGTGCTCGACCGCGTCGCCGAGGGGCCGAAGCCGGCGGCCGTGCGCTCGCTCGGCGCCACATATCACACCGGCGCGGCGGACTCGCTCGGCTTTGCGCCCGACGTGGTGATCGAATGCACCGGCGCCGCGCCGGTGGTCATGGCGGCGATCCGCGGCGTCGCGCGCGCGGGCATCGTCTGCCTCACCGGGCTTGCGGGCGGCGAGCGCCGCCTGCCGGTCGACGTGAACGCGCTCGACCGGCTGCTCGTGCTCGAGAACGCGGTCGTGTTCGGCTCGGTCAACGCCAACCGGCGCCACTACGAGCAGGCGGCGGCCGCGCTCGCGCGCGCCGAGCGCGGCTGGCTCGAGCGCGTGATCACGCGCCGCGTGCCGCTCGCGCGCTGGCACGAGGCCTACGACCGCGCGCCGGGGCAGATCAAGACCGTGCTCGACTTCGCGGCCTGACGATGGCGCGCATCGAGGACTACGCGCTCATCGGCGACTGCCAGACTGCGGCGCTCGTCGCGCGCGACGGCTCGATCGACTGGCTGTGCTGGCCGCGCTTCGACTCGGCGGCCTGCTTCGCCGCGCTCCTCGGCACGCCCGAGCACGGCCGCTGGCGGATCGCGCCGAAGGATTCGCTGCCGAAAGTGACGCGCCGCTATCGCGACGGCACGCTCATCCTCGAGACCGAGTTCGGCACCGAGAGCGGCACCGTGGCGCTGATCGACTTCATGCCGGTGCGGGAATCGGTGTCCGACCTCGTGCGGCTGGTGGTCGGGCGAAGCGGCCGCGTCGCCATGGACATGGAGCTTGCGCTGCGCTTCGACTACGGGGCTTCCGTCCCCTGGGTTACCCGGCTCGGCGGCGGCGAGCACGGCATCCGCGCCGTGGCGGGGCCCGACATGGCGGTGCTGCGCACGCCGGTGAATTTGCGCGGCGTGGGACTGAAAACGCACGCGACCTTCGAAGTGAGCGAGGGCGACACCGTCCCCTTCGTTCTGACGCATGGGGCCTCGCACCTGGAAGCCCCCGAGCCGATCGACCCGGTCGAGGCGCTCGAAGAGACGGAGGCGTTCTGGCGCGACTGGTCGGGCCGGTGCTCGATCGCCGGCCGCTGGGCCGAGCCGATCCGGCGCTCGCTCATCACGCTGAAGGCGCTCATCTACGCGCCGACCGGCGGCATGGTCGCCGCGGCCACCACGTCGCTGCCCGAGCGCTTCGGCGGCGTGCGCAACTGGGACTATCGCTTCTGCTGGCTGCGCGATGCGACGATCACGCTGCAGGCGCTCATGTACGCGGGCTATTTCGACGAGGCCTCGGCCTGGCGCGACTGGCTCGTGCGCGCGGTCGCCGGCAGCCCCGACCAGGCGCAGATCATGTACGGCCTTGCGGGGGAGCGCCGGCTGACCGAGCTGACGCTCGACTGGCTGCCGGGCTATGAAGGCGCGGCGCCGGTGCGCATCGGCAATGCCGCCGCGGCGCAGCTCCAGCTCGACGTCTACGGCGAAGTCATGGATGCGCTCCACCAGGCCTGCAAAGGCGGCGTGGCCGGCTCGCGCGCCGCGTGGAACCTGCAGCGCGCGCTGGTCGCCCATCTGGAAAAAATCTGGCATCTCCCCGACGAAGGCCTTTGGGAGGTGCGCAGCGGCCGGCGCCAGTTCACCTACTCCAAGATCATGGCCTGGGTCGCACTCGATCGGGCGATCAAGGGCGTCGAGCACTTCGGCCAGGAGGGACCCGTCGAGCGCTGGCGCGAGACGCGCAAGCGCATCCACGACGACGTCTGCGCGCACGGCTACAACGCGAAGCTCGGCAGTTTCGTGCAGAGCTACGGGTCCGAGGAGCTCGACGCGAGCCTGCTCCTCATTCCGATGACGGGGTTCCTGCCCTGCCACGACCCTCGCGTACTCGGCACGGTGGAGGCGATCCGCTCGAGCCTGATGGCCGAGGGCTTCGTGCGGCGCTACCACACGCACAGCGCCGACGACGGCCTGCCGCCGGGCGAAGGCGCGTTCCTCGCCTGCAGCTTCTGGCTCGCCGACAACCTCGCCCTGCAAAAGCGCTGGGACGAGGCGACCGCGCTCTTCGAGCGGCTGCTTGCGCTGAGGAACGACGTGGGACTGCTCGCCGAGGAATACGACCCGCGCAGCGGGCGCATGCTCGGCAACTTTCCGCAGGCGTTCTCGCACGTCGCGCTCGTCAACACCGCCTACAACCTCGCCGCGCGGGACAAGCCCGCCGAGCAGCGCAGCGACAAGTCGGCTATCGCGCCGCCCCGGGGTGCCGGCGCCAGCGCGCGTCGGCGAGAACCACTGACGTCTCGATCTGCCGCTCCGGAATCGACCAGTAGGTCCGCAGCAGCCGGTCCTTCTCGGCGCTCGTCGCGACGCTGAAGCCGTTTTTCTCGTAAAAGGCGATCGCCCAGGACGAGGCGGCCCAGGTGCCGATGAGAAAGGGCTTGTCGGCGAGCTTTTGCAGGTGCTTGAGGAGCTGCGTGCCGACGCCTTTGCGCTGGCCGCGCGTGGGCACGTAGGCGTGGCGGATGAGCGCGACTTCGCCCTTGTCCTGGATGCCCATGACGCCGATCACGGCGCCGCCTTCTTCCGCGACCCAGAACTCGATGCCGGCCGCGATCTCGCGCGCCAATTCGTCCTCCGGCATGTACGGCTCGTGCCAGCGGTCGGGCGGAATGACGCCGCGATAGGCCTGCGCGCCGTCGTTGATGACTTCGAGGATGGCGTCAAAGTCGGCGGGAACACCTTTTCGGATCTTCATCGCTCGAGCAGTTTGGTGGTGGCAAGGCCGAAGACGAGGCCCCAGAAAGCCGCGCCGATGTTGAGAATCGGCAGGTCGGCGACGGTGACGAGGAAGCAGACGAGCGCGCCGAGCGTGTGGCGATCCTTGAACGAGGCCACGAACGCGGTCTGCAGCACGCGCAGCATCGCGAGGCCCGCGAGCACCGCAATGAACGCGGGCGGCGTGGCGAGCATGAGGCGGAGGAAGAACGGCGCGAAAAGGCCAAAGCCCATGCCGAGCAGCGCGACGAGCAGCGCCGCAGTGTAGTGTCGCTCCTTTTCTCCGCTCCCCGAGATCACCGCGTTGACCGGCCCGGTGAGGCAGGTCGACACCGCGCCCACGAGGCCGGTCACGACCGCCCCGACCCCGCAGGCGGCCGCGATCACGTTCGCGGGCGGCTTGTGGCCGCTCGCGGTGAGGACGGCGATGCCCTGCCCGTTCTGGACCGCGAGCACGGTAATGGCAAGCGGCACGACGAGCTCGATCATCGCCGCCCAGGAAAACTGCGGCGCATAAAGCTGCGGCTGCGCCACGGCGAAGAGCGGGCCCGTCGCCGCCTTGAAGGCGCCCAGCCACGCGACGGCGAGCGCGCCGGCGATGAGCGCGCCGATGAGGGGCGGTAGCACGCGCGCGACTCTGGGCAGCACGCTTAGCGCGACAAACGCCGCCACCATCGGCAGCGCCACCCGCAGGTCCTGCTCGAAGGCGCGAACGAGATCCAGGCCGAAGCGCAGAAAGACGCCCGCCACCATCGCCATCACGATCGGCATCGGCAGCGCGTCCATCGCGCGGCGCACCCAGCCCGAGAGGCCGAGCACCAGCATGAGAAGACCGGTCGCGACAAAGGCGCCGATCACTTCGGGAAAGGTCAGGTGCGTGAGCGCGGGCCCCACCAACACTGCTCCGGGGATGCTCCAGAGAAAAACGAGCGGCTGGCGGTACGCGAGCGAGAGCGCGATCGTGAGGAAGCCATTGAGAAAGAACGCGGCGAACACCCACGAGGCGAGGTCGGCTTCGGAGAGCCCGCCGCGCGCGCCGACCGAGAGGATGATCGCGACCGGGCCGGTGCAGGCGAAGAGGAACGCGACCAGCGCATTCCCGGCGTAGACGGCGCCGAAGTCCGCGAGGATCCGCTGCGGACCCGGCCACCGCCCGGCCGGCTGCTCGAGCGCGCTCAGGCGGCCTTTTTCGCCTCGCCGGATTTGGCGTCCGCTTTCTCGTCCCGCAGCGCGCGGCGCAGGATCTTGCCCACGTTCGTCTTCGGCAGCTCGGCGCGGAATTCGACATAGCGCGGCTGCTTGTAGCCGGTGAGGTTCTCCTTGCAGTGCGCGAGCACCTGCGCCTCGGTCAACGACGGGTCCTTCTTCACGATGAAGAGCTTGGGCACCTCGCCCGATTTTTCGTCCGGCACGCCGATCGCGGCGACTTCCAGCACCCCCGGCATCATCGCGACCACCTGCTCGATCTCGTTCGGGTACACGTTGAAGCCCGAGACGAGGATCATGTCCTTCTTGCGATCGACGATGCGGATGAAGCCCTTGTCGTCCATGACGCCGATGTCGCCGGTGTGCAGGAACCCGTCCTTGCCGAGCACCTTGGCGGTCTCGTCGGGACGCTGCCAGTAGCCCTTCATCACCTGGGGGCCCCGGATGCAGATCTCGCCCGCCTCGCCGAGCTTCACGTCCTGGTCGTTGTCGTCGCGCATCACGATCTCGGTCGAAGGGAGCGGAATGCCGATCGAGCCGCTGAAGCCGGCCATGTTGTGCGGGCTCATGGTCGCGCAGGGGCTCGTCTCGGTGAGGCCGTAGCCTTCCAGCAGCACCTTGCCGGTGACCTGCTGCCACTTGTCGGCGACCGCCTTCTGCACCGCCATGCCGCCGCCGACGCAGAGCTTGACCGCCGAAAAATCCAGCTTGTTGAACTCCGGGTTGTGCAGGAACGCGTTGAAGAGCGTGTTCACGCCCGTGATCATGTTGTAGCGGTGCTTGCCGAGCTCCTTCACAAAGGCGGGACTGTCGCGCGGATTCGTGATGAGGATGTTCAGGCCGCCCATCTTCGCCATGAGCAGGCAATTCACCGTGAGCGAGAAGATGTGATAGAGCGGCAGCGCGGTGATGATCACCGGGTCCTCGCCGTTCAGGGCGGAGGAAAGATTGCCCGAAGCCTGCTCGATGTTGGCGAGGATGTTGCGGTGAAGGAGCATCGCGCCCTTGGAGACGCCGGTCGTGCCGCCGGTGTACTGCAGGAAGGCGATGTCCTCATGCCCGACCTGGAACGGCGTCATCGGCTTGCCCGCGCCCTCCGAGAGCACCTCGCTCCAGCCGAAGGAGCCGGGGAGCGAGTAGGCGGGCACCATCTTCTTCACCTTGCGCACGACGAAATTCACGATCACGCCCTTCAAGCCGAGCATGTCGCCGAGCGAGGTGACGACGACGTGCTTGACCGGGGTCCTCGAGACCACTTCCTGCAGCGTGGTCGCGAAGTTCTCGAGGATGACGATGGCGAGCGCGCCCGAGTCCTTGAGCTGGTGCTCGAGCTCCCTCGCAGTGTAGAGCGGGTTCACGTTCACCACCACCAGCCCCGCGCGCAGGATGCCGAAGAGCGCGACCGGATACTGCAGCACGTTCGGCATCATGAGCGCGACCCGGTCGCCCTTGTTCAGGCCCTTCGCCTGCAGCCAGGCCGCGAAATTTCTCGACAGCCGGTCGAGCTCGCCAAAGCTGATGGTCTTGCCCATGCAGTGGAACGCGGGCTTCGAGGCGAATTTCCGGCAGCTCTCCTCGAATAACTTTCCTATCGACTGGTACTGGTCCCACGTGATCTCCGCGGGCATCCCCGGCGGATAGCTTTTGAGCCAGATTTTCTCCATGGCACTCCTCCCTTGAGGGAATTCTAGCGCGAGGGCGGCGCGCCTCCGAAGGCCCGCGCCACGAGCGGCGCGGCAAGGCAGCCCGCGCCGATCGCGCCGTAGGCCCAGGCCCAGGCGGCGCGCGCGGCATTGCCGCCGGCGAGGTCGAGCGCCACGCCGAAGAGCGAGGGCCCGAGCATGCCGCCGCCGAAGCCGGCGAGCGAATAAAGCCCGAGCGCCGCGCCGCGCAGCTCGGGCGGTGCCGCGCCCACCAGTCCGGCCGTGAGCGTGGCCGATTCCGCCATGACGAGATTTGCATACACGAGCAGCAGCAGGAGCACGAGCGCCCAGTGCAGCGGCGCCGCGAGCGCGAGCGCGATGCCGCAGGCGCCCGAACCCGCCATGGCGATCTGCACCCAGCGAGCCCGCCCGATGCGCAGCGCCACCTCGTTGCCGAGGATCGAGGCCGGCACCGAGGCCAGGTTGATCACGGCCGCGATCGTGGCGAGATTCCAGGGAAAGGATTCGCCCGGCGGGTGCAACGTCGCCGCATAGGCGAGAAACGCCACCATCCAGGCGCGCGAGCCGAAAAGCTCGGCGCAATGCACGAGGTAGCCGGCGGTGTACCCCGCCGCCGAGCGCACGGCGAGGACGCTTTTCCAGGCGGCGATGGGAAAGAGCGTCGCGAGGCTGAAGCGCGCCGCCGGCTTTTGTTCGGGGAGGATTTTCTCCAGGCTGAAGACGACGAGCATTCCGGCCAGCAGCGGTCCGGCGGCGCTCAGAAGAAAGGCGCTGCGCCAGCCCCAGGCCGGCGCGATCAGGCCGGCGAGCGCGAGCGAGAGCGCCGTGCCGACGGCGAAGAACGACGTGTAGAAGGCGATGTAGCGGCTCTGATGCGGGCCGCCCGTGCGATCCGAGAGCAGGCGCAGCCCGGGCATGTAGCTTCCGGCGATTCCGGCGCCGAGCAGCGCCTGGAAGAACATCGCGCTCCACAAGCCGTCGGCCGCGAGTCCGAAGCCTGCCTCGCCCGCGGCGGCGAGGAGGCAACCCGCCAGGTAGATGCCGCGGCCGTCGACGCGGTCGGTGAGCGCGGTCCAGTACGACACCGTCGCGACGTAGCCGATGAAGAAGGCGCTGCCGATCAGGCCGGCCTGCGCGTTGCTCAGGCGCCAGAGCGCGGAGAGCTCGGGCAGCAGCGCCGCGTAGGTCGCGAAGGCGAGCATCGCCAGGACGTGCGCCGCGACCAGAACGGCCGCGGCTCTCAGCGATGCTTGAACGTCGGCTTCCTCTTCTCGACGAACGCGGCCATGCCTTCCTTCTGGTCTTGCAGGCCGAAGGTGGCGTGAAAGAGGCGCCGCTCGAAGCGCACGCCTTCGGCGAGCGAGCCCTCGTAGGCGCGGTTGACCGCCTCTTTCGCCATCATCACCACCGGCAGCGAGTACGCGGCGATTTTTTCGGCCACCGCCATCGCCTCGGCCATGAGCTTGTCGTTCGGAACGACCCGGGATACGAGCCCAGAGCGCTCGGCTTCCTGGGCGTCCATCATGCGCGCGGTCAGGATCATGTCCATCGCCTTCGCCTTGCCGATCGCCCGCGGCAGTCGCTGCGTCCCCCCCGAGCCCGGAAAAGTGCCGAGGTTGATCTCGGGCTGGCCGAACCTGGCGCTTTCAGCGGCGATGATGATGTCGCACATCATCGCCACCTCGCAGCCGCCGCCGAGCGCGTAGCCCGCGACCGCCGCGATCACGGGCTTGCGCACGTTGCGCAGGTGCTCCCAGTCGCGCGTGATGTAGTCGGTCTTGTAGGCGTGCTGGAAGTCGAAGTCCTTCATCACCGCGATGTCGGCGCCCGCCGCGAAGGCCTTGTCGCTGCCGGTGAGTACGATCGCGCCGATGCCGTCATCGGCGTCGAAGGCATGGAGCGCCTGGCCCAGCTCCTGCATGAGCTGCGGGCTCAGCGCGTTCAGCTGCTTGGGACGGTTCAGGGTGATCAGGCCGACCCGGCCGCGGGTCTCGGTGAGAATCAGCTCGTAGCTCATGCTTTTTTCGCCTTGAGTTCGGAGAGGGGAATGGAGCCCGGGATGTCGATGCGCTTTCGCACCGCCTCGACTTCCTCGAGCGCGGGCACGCGCTTCATCGTCGTCTGGCTGCGCACCGCGAGCTGGCGGTAGAGCTCGGCGTTCTCGCGCTTCCAGCGCAGCTCGTCCTCGCCGATCCGGCGCAGCACCCGCGCCGGAATGCCCGCGGCGAGCGAGCGCGCCGGGATCTTCGCCTCGGCCCGCACGAAGGCGAGCGCCGCGATCACCGCGTCCTCGCCCACCTCGGCGTTGTCGTTGACGACCGCGTTCATGCCGATGAGCACGCCGCGCCCCACGCTGCAGCCGTGCAGCACCGCCCCATGGCCGACGGTCGCATCGGCGCCGACGACGGTGTCGCGGCCCGGAAAGCCGTGCAGCATGCAGGTGTCCTGGATGTTGGCGCCCTCCTCGACCACGATGCGGCCGAAGTCGCCGCGCAGGCAGGCGCACGGGCCGATGTAGGCGCGCGCGCCGACGATCACGTCGCCGATCAGCACGGCGCTCTCGTGCACGAAGGCGCTCGGGCGGACCACGGGCGTGATGCCGTCGATTTCGTAGACTTTGGGACGGCGGTTCGGCATGCGGCGGCCAATTCTACTGCCGATGAGTTATATTTTTTGCATGTCCGCCGTCCTCGTTCGCGTCGAATCGGGCGTCCAGCGCATCACGCTCAACCGGCCGGAGCGCCTGAACGCCTTCAACCTCGAAATGCACGCCGGCCTCGCCGCGGCGCTGGAGGAGGCCGAGCGGGACGCCTCCATCCGGGCGCTTCTCGTCACGGGCAGCGGGCGCGGCTTCTGCGCCGGCGCCGACCTCGCCGAGCGCGACATGAAGCCCGGCAGCGCCATCGACCTGGGCGAGTCGCTGGAGCGACGCTACAACCCGCTCGTCAAGCGCATGCGCGCGCTGCCCAAGCCGATCGTGTGCGCGGTGAACGGCGTCGCCGCGGGCGCGGGCGCCAACTTCGCGCTCGCCTGCGACCTGACGCTCGCGGCGCGCTCGGCTTCCTTCATCCAGGCGTTCGTGAAGATCGGCCTCGTGCCCGACTGCGGCGGCACCTGGTTCCTGCCGCGCCTCGCCGGCCTGCAGCGCGCGATGGGCCTCGCGATGACGGGCGAGCGCCTCTCGGCCGAGGAGGCCGAGCGCTGCGGCCTGATCTGGAAGTGCGTCGCCGACGGGGACCTCCTGCCCGAGGCGGAGAAGCTCGCGCTTGCCCTCGCGCAGGGACCGACGCGGACCCTGGGCCTGATCAAGAAAGCCATCTACTCGAGCACGGGCAATTCGCTCGAGGCTCAGCTCGACGTGGAGCGCGACCTGCAGCGCGAAGTCGGCAAGGGCGAGGACTACCGCGAGGGCGTGGCCGCGTTCCGCGAGAAGCGCGCGCCGAAATTCACCGGGAAATGAAGAAGTTTCCGCTGGAGGCGATCGAGCGCGGCTCGCGCAAGCGGCTGCGCGCGGTGCAGCTGCGGCGCCTCAAGTGGTCGCTCGCGCACGCCTGCCGCAACGTGCCGCGCTACCGCGAGAAATTCGACGCCGCGGGCGTGAAGCCCGGCGACCTGCGCTTGCTCGACGACCTGGCGAGATTCCCTTTCACCACCAAGGCCGACCTGCGCGAGACCTATCCGTTCGGCATGTTCGCCGTGCCGCTCGACAAGGTGGTGCGCCTGCACGCGTCCTCCGGCACGACCGGCAAGCCGACCGTGGTCGGCTACACGAGAAAGGATCTCGACACCTGGGCGAACCTCATGGCGCGCTCGATGCGCGCCGCGGGCGCGCGCCCGGGCGACAAGGTTCACAACGCGTATGGCTACGGGCTCTTCACGGGCGGGCTTGGCTGCCACTACGGCGCGGAGAAGCTCGGCCTCGTCACCATCCCGGTCTCCGGGGGCATGACCGAGCGCCAGGTGCAGCTGATCGCCGACTTCAAGCCCGAGATCATCATGGTGACGCCCTCCTACATGCTCGCGATCGCCGACGAGATGGAGCGCCAGGGCCTCGATCCGAAGAAATCCTCGCTTCGCATCGGCATCTTCGGCGCCGAGCCCTGGACGAACGAGCTGCGGCAGCAGATCGAGAAACGAACCTCGCTGGAGGCGATCGACCTCTACGGGCTCTCGGAGGTCATCGGCCCCGGCGTCGCCGCCGAGTGCCTGGAGACCAAGGACGGCCTCGCGATCTGGGAGGATCACTTCTATCCCGAGGTGGTCGACCCGGCGACCGGACGCGTGCTGCCCGAAGGCGAGAAAGGCGAGCTTGTCCTCACCTCGCTCACCAAGGAAGCGCTGCCCGTCATCCGCTACCGCACGCGGGACCTGACGCGGCTCCTGCCGCCCACGGCGCGCAGCATGCGGCGCATGGAAAAGATCACGGGGCGCTCGGACGACATGCTCATCATCCGCGGCGTCAACGTCTTTCCATCGCAGGTCGAGGAGCTGATCCTCAAGCAACCCGGGCTCTCGCCGCACTATGTTCTCGAATTGAGCAAGGAAGGACCGCTCGACCACCTCACGGTCCTCGTTGAAGCTTCTTCAGAAAACAATTTTTCGTCCGCCGCAAAGCTGCAACACACGATCAAGTCCTACATCGGGGTCAGCGCCGACGTACGTGTCGTCGCGACGGGAACGATCGAGCGCTCGATCGGCAAGGCAAAGCGTGTCGTAGACAAGCGCCCCAAAGGGGCTTAGCGACCAGCGGCCTCCGCTCAGGCCGCGTCGTGGAAGATGATGCCGGCGGTATGACGCCGTCCGGCATGCACGCGGCTCACGCCGTGGCGCAGATTCACGCGGTAGGTGCCGCGCGTGCCGCGCATGGGACGATGGCGCACCGCGAACACGACGGCGTCGCCCTGCTCGAGCGGGACCACCTGCGGCCGGGACTGCATGCGCGGGCGCTGCTCGGTCATCACGAACTCCCCGCCGCTGAAATCGCGCCCCGGCGCCGACAGCAGGATCGTCAACTGCAGCGGAAAGACGTGCTCGCCGTAGAGATCCTGGTGCAGGCAGTTGTAGTCGCCCTCGCCGTATTGCAGCAGCAAGGCCGTCGGCTTGCGCTGGCCGGCCTTGTGGCAGCGCTTGAGATAGTCCGAGTGCTGCAACGGAAAACGCGCGTCGATGCCCATCGCTTCGTGCCACCGGTTCGCGATCGGCGCAAGGCGCGGGTAAAGCGAAGCGCGCAATTGGGCGACAAGGCCGGGCAGCGGATAGCTGAAGTACTTGTATTCGCCGCGCCCGAACCCGTGCCGGGCCATCACCACGGTGCTGCGAAAGCGCGCCTCATCGGCGTAGAGGCCGGCGAGCTCGCCGCACTCGGCGGGCGAGAGCAGCGCCTCGATGCGCGCGCAGCCCTCGGCGTCCAGCGCACCGCCGACCGCGTCCCAGTCGAGCGCCTCGATGCGACGCACGGCGCCTGACTTTTTCAGAAAAGCTCGCGCTCGCCTGCCTCGAGCGCAAGCAGCGCGCGCTTCTTGTCGAGGCCCCCGGCGTAACCGGTCAGCTTGCCGTTCGACCCGACGATGCGATGGCAGGGCACGACGATGCCGATCGGATTCCGGCCGGTTGCGGCGCCCGCGGCGCGCGCGCCCTCCGGAAAGCCGCAGCGGCGCGCCAGCTCCCCGTAGCTGATCGTCTCGCCGTAGGGCACGCCGGCGATCGCCTTCCACACCTGCTTCTGGAATTCGGAGCCCGCCGGGTCGAGCTCGAGGTCGAACACCTTGCGCTTGCCGGCGAAGTATTCGCCCAGCTGCCTTTTCGCGCGCTTGAGATGCGCGTTGTCCGGCGCGTGCTGCCACTCCTTGCCGCGTTTCGGGTGGTATTTCTGCCGATGGAAATACACGCCGGTCAGGCCCTTGTCGCTCGCGGCGATCAGCATGGCGCCCCAGGGGCTTTCGAGGGTGTCGTAGTAGCGCATGACTATTCCTTTTTCAGTGACTGCCACAGGTGCATGACTGCGTAGCCTCGCCACGGCCGCCAGGCTTCGCCGGCCGCGAGCGCGGCCTTCGGGTCGCTCACGCCGAGCGCCTTCATGACGCCGTAGTCCGCGTGCGGATAGGCGTCGGGCCAGGCGAGCGCGCGCATCGCGATGTATTGCGCGGTCCACTCGCCGATTCCGGGCAGCGCGCGCAGGCGCTCGAGCGTCGGCTCGATGTCGGCGTTCGGCATGAGCACGAGCTCCCCGTCAGCGACCGCGCGCGCGAGGCCGAGCACCGTTCGCGCCCGAGCCTCCGGCATTCCGAGCCTGGCGATATCGCCGGGTTTCGCTGCGGCGATTTGCTCCGCGGTTGGAAAGAGGATCTTCAAGGATTCAAAGGGCGTTTCGACGGGCTCGCCGAATTCCGCCGCGAATCTTCCTGCGACGGTGCGCGCCGCAGCGACCGTCACCTGCTGGCCGAGAATCGCGCGCACCGCCACTTCAAACCCGTCGAACGCCCCGGGCACCCTCATGCCCGGATTGCGCTTGGCCAGCTCGCCGAGCGCCTGCGCAACTTCGGCCGGGTGGCAGGCGAGGTCCATCAACGCCTTCACGCGCGAGAGCACCGGCGGCAGCGCCTTGGCGAGCGAGGCCGATACTGTGACGCGCAGCGCGGGCTTTTTCCGCGACGGCTCGACCGCGATCCAGCCGGCGTAGGTTTTGCGCTCGACTTTCAGCCGGGCCGTGCGGCGGTACACGCCGTTTTCCAGCGCCTCGACGCCCGCGATTGCGCGCGTGCCGATGAACGAAGAGAGCGCCGCCCAGTCGTAGGGCGGCCGGTAGGCGAGCTCGAAGGCGAGGACATCCTCCGGCGCCGCCTCGGCGCGCCGGCGCAGCTGGGTCGGCTGCAGCCGGTAGCGGCTGCGGAAAAGCGCGTTGAAACGCCGCACGCTGCGAAAGCCGCTCGCAAAGGCGATGTCCGTGACGGGCAAGGTCGTGTCGGTGAGCAGGCGCTTGGCGAGAAGCAGCCGCTGCGTCTGCGCGAACTCGACCGGCGAGACGCCGAACTCCTCGCCGAAGGCGCGGCGCAGGTGCCGGTCGGTGATGCCGAGGCGCCGCGCGATCGCGTCCAGCCCCGAGTCCTCGAGCGCCGCGTCCTCGATCAGGCTCGCTGCGGCCTGCGCGACTCGCTTGGTCGCATCCACGCTCGCGTTGCCCGGTGCAAGCTCCGGCCGGCAGCGCAGGCAGGGACGAAAGCCGGCGGATTCCGCCGCAGCCGCGCTCGGATAGAAGCGGCAGTTTTCGCGCTTCGGCGGCCGGACCGTACACACCGGCCGGCAATAGATCCGCGTCGAGCGCACCGCCACGAAGAAGCGCCCGTCGAAGCGCGCGTCGTGCGAGCGCAGCGCGCGGTAGCAAGTGTGGGAATCGAGCGTCATGACCGTCAGTATGCGCCCGCGGCGGACGCCGGACTCGCCGTTTTCGGACTTAATTGTGAAAGACTTCAGAGGTCCGAAAACGGCCATCGGGCCGGGAGGCTTTGCGCGATCATGGCGGCGTGAAACCCGCCGACTATGTCCGCCTCCTCGTCCTGGCCGCGATCTGGGGCGGCGCGTTCGTTTTTCTGCGCGTGGCCGCGCCGGTGCTCGGGCCCGCCTGGACCGCCGAAATCCGCGTCCTCGTCGGCGGGCTCGCGCTTCTTGGCTGGCTGCGCCTCGCCGGCGTGGCGGTGGGCCTGTGGCGGCACCGGCGCTTCTATCTCGTGGTCGGCGGGACGATCATCGCGCTCCCTTTCGCCCTCTATTCGTTCGCCGCCATGCACGCGCCGGCGTCGCTGCTCTCGATCGTCAACTCGACCTCGCCCATCTTCGGCCTGCTCTGGAGCGCGGCGTTCGGCGACGAACGCGTCACGCTGCGCAAGACGGCGGGCCTCGCGCTCGGCGTGGCCGGTGTCGCGCTTGTCACGCGCCCGGCGGATGCCGCGAGCGATTCCGCTTTCGGCTGGGCGATTGCGGCGTCGCTTCTCGCCTGCGGCGCCTACGGCCTCACCGGCGTACTGATCAAACGATTGCAGGAGGGCGTCTCGTCGCGGGCCATGGCCGCGGGCAACCAGCTGGCCGCGGCGTTCGTCCTCCTTCCGCTCCTGCCCTTCCTTCCGCCGGATGCCGCGCCCTCGGGGCTCGTCGTTGCCAATGTGCTCGCCCTGGCGCTGCTCGCAAGCGGCGTCGCTTTCGTTCTCTATTTCCGCCTGATCGCGGACGTCGGCGCCACGCGCGCGCTCACCGTCACCTATCTCATTCCCCTTTTCGGCGTGCTGTGGGGCCGGCTTTTTCTGGGAGAAACGCTGCCCGCGTCCGCACTCGCAGGAGGAATTCTCATTCTGGGCGGCACCTTGCTCGTGACGCGCAGTTAGAATGGCCGCCTCCATGGCGGCCTATCCCCATCTATTCAGAGCGCTGAAGATTCCCGGCGCGACGCTGCCGAACCGCATCCTCATGGGCTCGATGCACACGGGACTCGAGGCGCGGCCCGACGGCATGGAACGCCTCGCCGCGTTCTACGCCGAGCGCGCGAGGGGCGGCGCGGCGCTGATCGTCACCGGCGGCTTTGCGCCCAACGACGCGGGCGAGCTCTCGCCGCATCGCGCGCAGATGAGCGGCAAGGAAGACGCCGCGCGCCATCGCGTCATTCCCAAGGCGGTGCACGACGCGGGCGGCCGCATCGTGCTGCAGGTCCTGCATTCGGGGCGCTACGGCTATCACAAGAATATCGTCGCGCCCTCGCCGGTCAAGTCGGGCATCAACCCCGCCACGCCGCGCGAGCTTTCCGCGGCCGAGATCGAGCAGACGATCGGCGATTTCGTGCGCGCCGCGGTGCTCGCCCAGACCGCCGGCTACGACGGCGTCGAGATCATGGGCTCCGAGGGCTATCTCATCACGCAATTCCTCGCCACGCGCACCAATCATCGCAAGGACGACTGGGGCGGCCCGCTTGCCAACCGCCTGCGCTTCGCGACCGAGATCGTGCGCCAGGTGCGCATCGCCACCGGGCCGGAATTCATCCTCGTTTACCGCATCTCGGCGCTCGACCTGGTCGAGGGCGGCCTGACGGGCGAGGAGACGCTGGAGGTCGCGCGCGCGATCGAGCGCGCGGGCGCGACGCTCCTCAACACCGGCATCGGCTGGCACGAGGCGCGCATTCCGACCATCGCGCAGGCCGTGCCGCGCGCGGGCTTCGCCTGGGCGACGCGGCGTCTGAAGGAAGCGGTGAAGATTCCGGTCATCGCCTCGAACCGCATCAACGCGCCGGAGATCGCCGAGGAGATCCTCGCCCGCGGCAACGCCGACATGGTGTCGCTTGCGCGCGCCCTGCTGTCGGATGCGGAATTCGCCAACAAGGCGAAAGCGGGCGACCGAGCCGGCATCAACATCTGCATCGCCTGCAACCAGGCCTGCCTCGACCACTATTTCATCGGCCAGCCGGCGAGCTGCGTCGTCAATCCCCGGGCGGGACGTGAATCGAAGCTTGTCTATCTGAAAACAAAGCAAAGGAAAAGCATAGCCGTGGTCGGCGGGGGCCCCGCCGGGCTTTCCTGCGCCGCGGTGGCGGCCGAACGGGGCCATGCGGTCACGCTCTTCGAGAAGGCGGCCGAGCTCGGCGGCCAGTTCAACCTCGCGAAGAAGATCCCCGGCAAGCAGGAGTTCGCCGAGTCGGTCGCCTACTACGCCGAGCGCCTGCGCCGCGCCGGCGCCCGGGTGCTGCTCTCGAGTTCTCCCTCCGAAAGCGACCTGAAAGGCTTCGACGACGTGGTGCTCGCGACCGGCATCGATCCGCGCCAGCCGGACATTCCGGGCATCGACCATCCGAAGGTCGCCGGCTATGGGGACGTGCTTGCCGGACGCGCTCAGCCGGGGACGAACGTCGTAATCATCGGCGCCGGCGGGATTGGGTTTGACGTTGCCTTGTATCTCCTGGAGCGGGAAGGCCGCTCGACGCTGGAGACCCAGGAGTTCAACAGGCATTGGGGCATCTCAGGGGATTCGTCCCTCTCAGGCGGGCTGAAGGGGGAAAAAATGAAGCCGCAAAATCCCAGGTTCCGCATCACGATGCTCAAGCGCTCGAGCACGCCGTTCGGCGCGACCCTCGGGCGCACCACCGGCTGGGTGCACCGCGCCGAGCTGGCGAGAAACGGCGTGCAGATGATCGGCGGGGCCGAGTACCGGCGGATCGACGATGCCGGAGTCCATATCGTCGTGGAAGGGAATGAAAGGGTCATTCCGGCCGATACCATCGTGGTGTGCGCGGGCCAGACGTCCCGGGTTCCTTTCGCGATGAAAGCGCACCTCATCGGCGGCGCCCGGCAGGCGGGCGAGCTCGACGCCAAGCGCGCCATGCTGGAAGGCGCCGAGCTTGCCGCGGCGCTCTGAGCCGCGCCGCGGACGGGTACACTAGGCACATGGGACAAGTCGTCGCATTGACCGGACAGGTCGGCGGAGCAAAGCTCGTCGACGGGCTCTACCGCCTGCGGGGCAAGGATCTCGCCGCGGTGGTCAATACGGGCGACGACTACGAGCACCTGACGCTCAGCTTCTCGCCCGACATCGACACCGTCCTCTACACCCTCGCCGGCATCGCCGCGCCGCAGGCGCCCTGGGAACCGGCGAACGAGAGCCACGCGCTCTTCGCGACCTTGAAGCAGCTGGGCGGCCCGGAGACGCTCACGCTCGGGGATCGCTCCCTCGCCGCGCCGCTGCTGAGGACCGCCTGGCTCGCCGAGGGGCGCCGCCTGACGGAGATCACGCTCGACTTCTGCCGCCAGCTCGGCATCACCGCGCGTGTGCTGCCGATGAGCGACGACCCGATCCGCACCCACGTCCTCACCGACGACGGCGCGGTCGCGTTCCAGGAATACTTCACCACGCTCGCCTGCGAGCCGGTGGTGCGCGGCTTCCAGTACGCCGGCGCGGACGCGGCCATCATCCCGCCCGAGGTCGCCGACGTGCTCGATTCGCCGGACCTGGAGGCGGTCATCATTTCGCCCGCCAACCCGTACCACACGATCCGCCCGATCCTGGAGGTGCCCGGCATGCGCGAGCTCGTGCGCAAGCGCGGCGCGCCCGTCATCGCGGTGACGCCGATCGTCGGCGGCAAGGCGTTGCGCGGCTCGGCGGGCAAGATGATGTCGGAGCTGCGCCACGAGGCCTCGGCCCGGCGCGTCGCGCTCGAGTATCTGCGCCTGATCGACGGCTTCGTGATCGATCAGAAGGACGCCGCCGCCGCCGAGGACGTGCGCGCAAGCGGCATCGAGGTGCTGGTCGCGAACACCGTGATGCGCACGCTGGAAGACCGCACTGCGCTCGCGCGCGCGGTGCTCGCGTTCGCGCAGACGATCCGCGAGCGCAAGCTTCAGGAGGCTTAACACCCATGGACGCGGGCACGCCGCCGCTCCTGCCGGCGAAGGACGCCGCGGCGCTCTTCGGCCGCATCGCCGGCAACATCGAGCGCGTCATGCGCGGCAGCCACGACGCGGTGAGAAAGCTGCTCGCCGCCTTCGCCTCCGGCGGCCACGTCCTCATCGAGGATTACCCCGGCACCGGCAAGACGACCCTGGCGAAGAGCCTCGCCGCCTCGGTCGGCACGCGCTTCACGCGCATCCAGTTCACGCCCGACCTGCTGCCCTCGGACATCCTCGGCGTCTCGGTCTTCAACCAGAAGGACCAGGCTTTCGAGTTCCGCTCCGGGCCGGTGTTCACCTCGATCCTGCTCGCCGACGAGATCAACCGCGCCTCGCCGCGCACGCAGTCGGCGCTGCTCGAAGTCATGGCCGAGGGCCAGGTCTCGATCGAGGGGCGCACCTATCCGATGGACGAGGTGTTCTTCGTGGTGGCGACGCAAAACCCGGTCGAATTCCGCGGCACCTATCCGCTGCCCGAAGCGCAGATGGACCGCTTTGCGATGTGCCTCGCGCTCGGCTACGTCGCCCCGGAAGTCGAAGCCGAGGTGCTCGCGGCGCAGGATCTCGGCCACCCGCTCGCGAGCCTCGGCGCCGCGGCGACGCGCGAGGAGGTGCTCGCGCTGAAGGAGCGCGTGCGCCACGTCCGCATCGCCGACGAGCTGCGCCGCTACGTGGTCGAGGTGGTGCGCCGCACGCGGCTCGCGCCGCAGGTGCAGCTCGGCTGCGGCCCGCGCGCCTCGATCGCGCTCTCCTCGGCCGCCAAGGCGCTCGCGCTCTTCGACGGCGAGGATTACGTGCGGCCGGAGCACCTGCACGAGCTCGCGGTGCCGGTGCTCGCGCACCGGCTCGTGCTCGATCCGCAGGCGAAATTTTCGGGCGCCTCGGGCGCGAGCCTCGTCGCCGACATCCTGCGCCAGGTGCCGGTTCCCGCCTAGGAAGTGCCGTGCGGCGCCTGGTTTACCGCTCGTTGCGCTTTTTCAGCCGGATCGACCACGCGCTGCGCGAGCGCCTGACCGTGGCGGGCTGGCTTGCGCTCGGCACCTGCGGGGCCGCCGCCGCCGCGGGCCTGGACACCAACCAGACCGTGACCTACCGCGCCTTCACCTTTCTCGCGGCGCTGCTGCTCCTTTCCTGGATGGCGAGCCTGCTCTTTCCACTCCTTTTTCGCCGCCAGCTCGAGGCGCGCCGCGAGTTGCCGCGCTATGCGACGGCGGGCGAAGCGTTCGACTACCGCGTCGTCCTCGACAACCGCAGCACGCGCGCGGTCGCCGGCGCGAGCGTGCAGGAGTATTTCCGCGATCCGCGCCCCGGCTACGAGGAATGGCGACGGGCGCGCGAGCCGGGCGAGGAGCGGCGCAACTGGTGGGACCGCACCGTCGGCTATTTCCGCTGGCGCTGGCTGATCGAGCGGCGCATTCCGCGCACGCCCGAGCCCGCCGAGCTCGGGCCGCTCCAGCCCGGCGAGCGCCGCGAGCTGCGCCTTGCGTTCACGCCGAGGCGGCGCGGCCGCATCGAGCTCGCCGGGCTCACTGTCGGACGCAGCGATCCGCTCGGCCTGGTGCGCGGCCTCGTGCGCGTGCCGCTGGAGGCGAAGGTCATCGCGCTGCCGCGCCGCTACCGGCTGCCCGAGGTGGCGCTGCCGGGCAAGCGAAAATTCCAGCCCGGCGGCGTGTCGCTGGCGGCCTCCGTCGGCGATTCGGAGGAGTTCCTCGCCCTGCGCGACTACCGGCCGGGCGATCCGCTGCACCGCATCCACTGGAAGAGCTTCGCGCGCTCGGGCAAGCCCGTGGTGAAGGAGTACCAGGACGAATTCTTCGAGCGCCATGCGCTCGTCCTCGACACCGGCGGCGCCGGGCCGAAAGGGCGCGGCGAGGATGCGGCCTTCGAGGATGCGGTCGCGGTCGCCGCGTCCTTCGTCTACACGCTTGATACGCACGAGTGCCTGCTGGACCTGCTCTTCGTAGGCGGCGAGGTGCGGGCCTACACCGCGGGCCGCGGCCAGATGCAGGCCGAGCACATGCTGGAGGTGCTCGCCGCGGTCGGCCCGAGCGCCCCGGAAGAGTTTTCGGCGCTCGCGCAGGCCGTGCTCGCCCGGCGCGCGATTCTCTCGAGCGTCATCCTCATCCTCCTTTCGTGGGACGAGGCGCGCTCGCGCCTGGTGGCGTCGCTTCGCGCCTCCGGCTCCGAAGTGCGCGCGCTGCTCGTCTGTCCGGAGCGCGATGCGCCGGCCGAACGACCCGCAGGCGTGGTGCTGCTGCATCCCGGCGCGATCGAGAAGGGGCTCGCGGCATTGCGATGAGCGCGGCGCTGCCCCTAGCCCGGCCGGCCCTGCCCCCGTTCGCGATCGGCGCGGCGCTCGTCTTCTGGGGCTGGCAAAGCGGCAACCTTGCCGTCGGCCTCATTGCGGCGCTCGCGCTCGAGGCGCCGCGCTGGCTGAACCTGCGGATCGACCTCGGCGTGACCGAGCACTCGACCATCGCGGACCTTTCCACCATCGGCTTCGTCCTGCTGGCCGTGATCATCGCCGCCAACCGCGGCGTCGCGAGCGGCGTGCTGCAGGCCTTCATCTGGCTGCCGCTCGTGCTCTCGCCCATCGTGCTCGCGCAATACGTGTGCGCCGAGCGGCGCCTGCCGCTGTCCGCCTTGTTCCGCTACATGCGCAAGTTGAAGCGCCAGAACCCGGAGACGCTCGATCCGCTCGTCGACATCGGCGCGGTGTATGTCGCGCTGGTCCTCCTCTCGGCGGGCGTCGCCAACCAGCGCGGTCCCGGCTACTACATCGGCATCGTGCTCGGCGCCGCGCTGCTCCTCTACGGCGCAAGGCCGCGCGAGGCGAATCTCGCCGCCGGCGCGGCCATGGTCCTTGCCGCGGCGGGCTTCGGCTACGTCGGGCATGTGGCGCTCGCGGACGCGCAGTCGCTTCTCATCGACTGGGTGATGGACCTCGATCTCATTCGCCGCGCCGATCCCGACCCGTACCGGGTGCGCACCGAAATCGGCTCGCTCGGACGCCTGAAGAAATACGACGCCATCGTCCTGCGCGTCTACGCCAGCGAGAGCGACGTCGCGCGCGTGCGGCTGCTGCACCGCGCGAGCTACAACACCTATCTCGGGCGGACCTGGATCGCGCGCGGGCCGGGCATGGCCTCGGTCAACTCGGAAAGCGACAACGAGACCTGGATCCTCTCGCGCGAGGCGCCCGACTGGAGCGTGCGCATCGCGACGAGCTTTGAGCTCGGCCGCGCGCTGCTTCCGCTTCCGGCGGGCACCGTGCGCATCGAGTCCTTTCCCGCCAATGCCATGAGCCGCAACTCCTTCGGCGCCGTGCACGCGGTACTCGGCGTGGACTGGGCGAGCTACGTGGCCAAGGTCGCGGACGGCACGCCGCTCTACAGCGCGCCGGCCGCCGAAGACCTCGCCGTGCCGCTGGAGGAGGCGGCCGTCTTCGACCGCATCGCCGGCGAGCTCGGGCTCCGCAACATCCCAGTCCCGGAAGCCCTGAAGCGCGTGAACCGGTTTTTCGCGGGCTTTCGGTACTCGACCTGGCGCGACCGGCCGGTGCCGCAGGGCGAGACGGCGCTCGGCGACTTCATGACCCGCACCAAGGCCGGTCACTGCGAGTACTTCGCGGCGGCGACGACGCTGCTCTTGCGCGCCGCGGGCATTCCGGCGCGCTATGCGACCGGCTTCGCGGTGATCGAATACAGCGACCTCGAAAGCGCGTTCATCGTGCGCACGCGCCACGCGCACGCCTGGGCGCAGGCATTCGTGGACGGCCGATGGACCGACTTCGACACCACGCCCGCGGACTGGGCGCCCGAGGAGGCGCGCGAGGCGCCGGTCTGGCAGGGCCTCATGGACCTGCTGCGCTACGCGGGCTTCCGCTGGTCGCAGCGCGGCGAGTTCAGGGCCGGCAACGCCTGGTTCCTGGTTCTCGCCGTGCTCGCCGGCATCCTCGCCTGGCGCGTGCTGCGCGGGCGAAAAATCGTGCGCGAAGAGAAGCTCGCCGCCGCGGCGCGTCTTCGCTTCCCCGGCCAGGACTCGGAGTTCTACGCCCTCGAGAAATCTTTCGGCCAGCGCGATTCCACGGAGACGCAGGCGGCGTGGTTCTTCAGGATTGAAAAAACCCTGGCGAAAGACCGGCGCGACAATCTTCTCGCGGCGCTGCGCCTGCACCAGCGCTATCGCTTCGACCCGGACGGCATCACGCTGGAAGAGCGCAAGCGCCTGCGGGAACTGTGCGCCACGCTCGCGCCTCAAAAGGCCTGATGCGCGCCTGCCTCATGTTTCTCGCGGCGTTTTCCTCGGCGACTTTCGCGCAGAACGCGGAGATCCAGAAGCAGCTCCTCCTGCGCGACCAGCAATCGGCCGAGTTCGCCCTCCAGCTGCGCCAGTCGCAGGAAGCGCTGAAGGTCGCGCCGGCTGACCGAGCGAACGTCGAATCGCGCCAGCTCCGGGAGCGCCAGCGGCTGGAGAACCTCGATCAGCAGCAGCGCGCAAACATCAGGCCGGACACGCCTGAGGCGCTGCGGCCGGTGGAGCGCCTGCAAGCCGAAGCCGACCGGCGCCCTTTCCTGTCGCCGATCGTGGAAGTGCCGGTCGAGCCGGCGCCGCCTCCCTTGAAGATGGAGCCCTCGTTGAAAGGCAACGTCGACGTGATCGAGGCGCCGCGCTAGGCGGACGCTGCGGTCAGCGACTGGAGTTCCTGCTCCGATAGCTTCAGCTGCGCGGCGCGCGCAAGGCTGGCGACCTGCTCCAGGCTCGTCGCGCTCGCGATCGGCGCGGTGACGCCTTTCTGGGCGATCAGCCAGGCGAGCGCGACTTCAGCGGGCTTGGCGTTGTGCGCCTTCGCCACCTTGTCGAGCGCGTCGAGAACCTTGAGGCCTTTTTCGTTGAGGTATTTTCCGGCGCCCGTGGCGCGCGCCTTGCCGGCGAGGTCGGCCTTGCTGCGGTACTTGCCCGAAAGGAAGCCCGAAGCAAGGCTGTAGTAGACGATCACGCCGAGGCCTTCCTTGACGCACACGTCCTGCAGCGCGCCCTCGAATTTCCCGCGCTCGACCAGGCTGTATTCGGGCTGCTCGACCTCGTAGCGCGGCAGCTTCTTCGTTTTCGAAGCGTCGAGCGCCGCGCGCAGGTTCTCGGGCGTGGAGTTCGACACGCCGATCGCGCGCACCTTGCCGGACTTGATGAGCGACTCGTAGGTGCCGAGCGTCTCCTCGATCGGCGTGTCCGCGTCGGGCTTGTGGCTGAGATAGAGGTCGATCCGGTCGGTCTGCAGGCGCTTGAGCGACGCTTCGACGCGCTCGGTGATGTTCTGCTTCGACAGGCCCTTGCCGTCCGCGCCGGGCATCATGCCGACCTTGGTGATGAGCACGATCTGGTCGCGGCGCTTGGGCGAGCCCTTCAGCCAGTGGCCGATCATGGTTTCCGACTCGCCGCCCTTGTTGCCTGGCACCCAGCGCGAGTAGACGTCGGCGGTGTCGATCGCATTCAGCCCCGCATCGACGAAGCGGTCGAGCAATTGCGAGGCGGTCGCTTGATCCTTGACCGTCCAGCCGAACACGTTGGCACCGAAGACGACCGGCGCGATTTCGAGGCCGGAGCGGCCCAGCGTGCGAATGTTCATCGGGTTCTCTTCAAGGTTGGTGCCGGCTGACGGGATCGAACCGCCGACCTTCGGTTTACAAAACCGCTGCTCTACCAGCTGAGCTAAGCCGGCCCTGCGGGGATTATGACGGCAAAACCTCGATCCCCGCTTGCGCGGGAATGACGACGCAGGACGTCGTCACTTGATGCGTCTGAGCTGGGGCTTGCCGCCCGAGGGCTTGGTGGGCTCTGTGGTCGGCTTGTCGGCGGGCGGCGGCAGCGCGGGACCGGCCTCGTTGGACGGATTCACCGTCGAGGGCTCGCTTTCCGCCTTGGCCTGGATGGCGGGCTTGGCGGCATCG
>DATAID010000034.1:0-19562 GCA_036262835.1 Burkholderiales bacterium
CGTCACGCGCCCATCGGTCGAGGCGACGCCGATGAAGGGCTTGCCGATGTCCGCGTCCGAGAGTCCGAGCCCGCGCAGGAACGCGCGGTGCGGCGCGCGATCGAGGCCTTCGACGGTCACGCGCGAGGGAAGAATCGGGATGGTTTTGCGTCTGCGGGTGTTCATTTCGGCGAACCTATTCTAAGCTGCGATCCTGGAGGGATACCCATGACAAGAATCTGCGCTGTTCTTCTTTTCGTCCTGTTTTCTTCCGTCGCATCGGCGCAAAGCTACCCGTCGAAGCCGGTGAAGATCATCGTGCCCTACGGCGCGGGCGGCCCGGCCGACATTTACGCGCGCTTCGTCGGTGCCAAGCTATCGGAGGCGCTCGGCCAGCCGTTCGTGGTCGAGGACCGGCCGGGCGGCGGCGCGGTGGTCGGCACCGAGGCGGTGGCCAAGTCCCCGAACGACGGCTACACGCTTCTCATGATGTCGAACACGCACACGGTGAACGAAACGCTGCTGCCGAAAAAGCCCTACGACCTCATGAAGGATCTGGCACCCATCACGGGCGTCAACTATTCCGATCTCGTCATGGTCGTCCATCCGTCGGTCCCGGCGAACAACTTGAAGGAGTTCATCGCGCTCGCCAAGGCGCAGCCGGGCAAGCTGAACTACGCTTCTTCCGGGCCCGGCACGCCGTATCACATGGCCGGAGAGCTCTTCAAATCGATGGCGCACGTCGACATCGTCCACGTGCCGTACAAGGGCAGCGACGGCGCCCGCACCGGCATCCTCGGCGGCCAGGTGCAGATGATGATCGACGCGATCACGACCATGGCGCCCAACGTGCGCGCGGGAAAGCTGAAAGCGATGGGAACGACGGGCAAGACCCGCTCGAGCGTGCTGCCGGACGTGCCGACGATCTCGGAAGCGGGCGTGCCGGGCTACGAATCGGGCATTTGGCTCGGCTTCATGGCGCCGGCGGGAACGCCGCGGCCCATCCTCGACAAGCTCAACGTCGAGATCAACAAGATCATCAATTCGGCCGAGGTGAAGGAAGCCTGGAACAAGCAGGGCGCGGTGCCGATGGGCATGTCGGTCGACGCGTTCGACAAGTTCCTGCGCGAGGAGATCGTGAAGTGGGCCAGGGTGGTGAAGGCCTCGGGAGCGAAGGTCGACTGACGTGGGGTGGGATCCTTCCCAGTATCTGAAGTTCGCCGGCGAGCGTCTTCGCCCCGCGCTCGACCTGCTCGCCCGTATCCCGGCCGAAGCGCCCGCCACGGTGGTCGACCTGGGCTGCGGCGCGGGCAACCTCGCGCCGATGTTCCTGCAGCGCTGGCCGCAGTGCAGCCTGCTCGGCGTGGACGGCTCGCCCGAGATGCTCGCGCGGGCGCGCAAGGACCATCCGCAGGCGACATTCGAGCAGGCCGATGTCGGCGCCTGGAAGCCGAAAGCGCCGGTCGACGTGCTCTACAGCAACGCGACCTTGCACTGGCTCGACGGACACGACACGCTCTTTCCGCGCCTCCTTGAATCGGTGAAACCCGGCGGCTGGCTCGCCGTGCAGATGCCGCGCAACTTCGAGGCGCCCTCGCACGCCACCATCACCGAGGCGATCGAGCAAGGCCCCTGGCGCGCGAAGCTGCTTCCGCACCTGCGCCGCAAGCCCACCCAGGACCCGGCGTTCTACTGGAAGGCTCTGCGCGGCAGGACCTCCATGCTCGACATCTGGGAGTGCGAATACCTGCAGGTACTCGGAGGCGAGAACCCGGTGGCGGAATTCACCAAGGGAAGCTGGCTCAAGCAATTCCTCGACCGGCTGCAGGAGCCCGAGAAAAGCGCTTTCGAGGCGGACTACCGTTCTCGTGTTATAAAAAAATACGAAAAGCAGGCCGACGGCAGCACCCTGTTTCCGTTCCGCCGCCTCTTCATCGTTGCGCAACATGCGTCTTAAGGACAAAACCGCGATCGTCGTCGGCGCCGGCCAGGGCCCGGGCACCGGCATGGGCAACGGCCGGGCGACCTGCATCCGCTTCGCGCAGGAAGGCGCGAAGGTGATGGCGGTGGACCGCGATCTCGCCTCCGCCGAGGACACCGTCGCCATCCTGAAGAAGGAAGGCGGCGAGCATTTCGCCCACGCGGCCGACGTCGTCAAGGAAAAGGACATGCAGCAGATGATCGAGACGGCGCACAAGCACTGGGGCCGCATCGACATCCTGCATTACAACGTCGGCATCAGCATCGCCGGCGGGGACGCCTCGCCCACCGAGATCACCGAGGAAGCGTTCGACCGGGTGGTCGCAGTCAACCTGCGCGGCGCGGTGATGGCGGTCAAGCACGCGCTGCCGATCATGAGGAAGCAGCGCTCGGGCGTGATCCTGATGATCTCCTCGCTCGCCGCGCTGGAAAAATATCCGCTCGTGACCTACAAGGCGACCAAGATGGCGATGATCGCCTACACCAAGCAGGTAGCGATCCAGAACGCCGAGTACGGCATCCGCGCCAACGTCATCCTGCCCGGCCTCATGGACACGCCGATGGCGGTCGACACGCGGGCGCGCACCTGGGGCAAGAGCCGCGAGGAGGTCGCGGCGGCGCGTGACGCGAAGGTGCCGCTGCGCAAGAAAATGGGCACCGCGTGGGACGTGGCCAACGCGGCGCTCTTTCTCGCCTCCGACGAAGCGAACTTCATCACGGGAGTGGACCTGCTCGTCGACGGCGGCGGCACCCTGAACGTCGGGGGCTGAGAGGATGCCGGGCCGCACGCTCGTCCGATGGCTGCTGCTCGTCGCCGTGCCGGCGGTCCTCGTCGCGGTGGGCCTCGAGTGGTACGCGCGCAGCACGCGCTGGGCCGAAACCGAGAACGCCTACGTGAAGGCGAACGTGGTCGCCGTCAGCGCCGAAGTCTCGGGGCGCGTCACCGAGGTCGGCGTGCGCGACCAGCAGCGCGTCGAGAAGGGCGCCCTCCTCTTCGCGATCGACCCGGCGCCCTACCAGCTCGCCGTGCAGCGCGCCGAGGCGGAGCTCGGCGTGACGCGCGCCGCGATCGAGACGCTGCGCGCCGACTACCGCACGGCCTTGCGCGAGACCGAGGAGGCCAATTCGCGCATCACCTTCCTCGCGCGCCAGCTCGAGCGCCAGCGCATGCTGAAGGAGAAAGGCATGACGCGCGAGGAGCTCTACGACGACGCCAAGAACAACCTCGACACGGCGCAAAAGCGCGTCGCTTCGCTGAAGGAAAGCTCGAGCCGCGCGCTGGCGGCGCTCGACGGCAAGCCCGGCGCGCCAGTCGAGGCGCATCCGCGCTACAAGCAGGCGCTCGCCATGCTCGAGACCGCGCAGCTCGACCTGAAGCGCACCCGCATCACCGCGCCGGTGAAGGGCGTGGTGAGCAACATGCGGCTGCAGCCCGGCATGCACGTGGAGCGCGGCGCCTCCATCTTCAGCCTGGTCGAGGAGGGACCGCTCTGGATCGAGGCGAACTACAAGGAGACGCAGCTCACCGACATGCGCGTCGGCCAGCCCGCCAGCTTCACCGTGGACGCCTATCCGGGCGCGATCTGGCGCGCGCGCGTGGTCGCGATCGCGCCCGCGACCGGCGCGGAATTCGCCGTGCTGCCGCCGCAGAACGCGACGGGCAACTGGGTCAAGGTGGTGCAGCGCGTACCCGTGCGCATCGAGGTCGAGGAAAGCGCCGAGCGCCCGCCGCTTCGCGCCGGCATGACGGTGATCACCTCGGTGGATACGGGACGCGAGCGCAGCGCCGTGGATCTGCTGCGCGCTTTTTTCCTTCCCGCCAAAGCGGAAGCCAGGCGCTAGATGGAAAACGGGATCGCGGTCCCGGCGAAATATCCAACGCTCTGCTCGGTGGCGGTCATCCTCGCCACGGTGCTTTATTCGATCGACTGGACGATCGCCTCGGTCGCGCTGCCGCACATGCGCGGCACGTTCTCGGCGACGCAGGACCAGATCGCCTGGGTGATCACCTCCTACATCGTCGCCTCGGCGGTGATGATGCCGACCGGGGCGTTCCTCTCGGCGCGCTTCGGGCGCAAGCGCGTGTTCGTCTCGGCGGTCGGCGGGTTCGTGATCGCCTCCATCCTGTGCGGCAGCGCCGACACGCTCGCCGGCGAAGTGGTCGCGCGCGTGATCCAGGGCATGAGCGGCGCCTTCCTCGTGCCGCTCTCGCAGGCGATCCTGCTCGACACCTACCCGCCCGAGAAGCACACGCGCATGATGGGCTACTGGGGCGTGGGCTCGGTGTTCGGCCCCGTGGTCGGCCCTACGCTTGGCGGCTACCTGACGGAATACTCCGACTGGCGCTGGATCTTCTGGATCAACGTGCCGATCGGCCTGGTCGCGCTCGCGGGCGTGCTCGCCTTCCTGCCCGAGACGAAGCGCGATCCGCAGAAGAAGCTCGATCTCTTCGGCTTCGTCGTCCTCGCCCTCGGCATCGGCGCGCTGCAGATGATGTTCGACCGCGGCCAGCGCTTCGACTGGTTCGAGTCGCCCGAGATCATCCTCGAGGCGGCGGTCGGCGCGCTCAGCCTCTACCTTTTCGCCGCGCACAGCCTCACCCACCGCAGCCCCTTCCTCGACCCGCGCCTGCTGCTCGTGCGCGGCTACGCGCTCGGCATCGCCTTCGTCTTCCTCTACGGCCTCATCACCGTGCCGCCGATGGTGATGATGCCGCCCTTCATGCAGGACATGCGCGGCATGCCGGTGGACACGATCGGGCTCCTGCAATCGCCGCGCGGCCTGGGGCTCGTCGTGTCGATGTTCGCGGGCGGCTCTCTCACGCACATCCTCGGCCCGCGCCTGCTCATCGGCTTCGGCTTTTGCTGCCTTGCCGCCGCAGGCTTCGAGATGTCGACCTGGACCGCGGAGGTCGGCACCTGGCCGATCGTGTGGACCGGCTTCCTGCAGGGCGTCGGCGCGGGCGTGATCTGGGTGCCGCTGCAGTCGGTCATCTTCCCGAACCTCGCGCCGGGACAGCGCACCGAAGCCGCCTCGGTCATGAACCTGGTGCGCAGCGTCGGCTCGAGCATCGGCGTTTCGATCGCGCTCACCATGCTCACGCGCTCCTCGGCCGGCGCCCGCTCGGTGCTGGTCGAGAACGTGACGCCGTATAACGAGGCGCTGCGCCACGGGGAGGCGGCGCGCTACTGGGACCTCGGCTCGGTCGCGGGCCTTGCGCAGCTCGACCGGCAGGTCGACCTGCAGGCGGCGATGATTGGCTACGCCGCCGAGTTCCGGCTGCTCGCGTATTTCGCGATTGCCGCGCTGCCGCTGCTCGTCCTCATCCGCAAACCCAGGCCGGCGGCGACGCCCGTCTGATCAGCGCGGCGCGCGGGCGCCGGGCAGCACCGTGAGCCAGCCCGAAGGACATTCCTTCGTGTCCGGATAGAACTTCCGCGTGTCGAGACACAGGTAGCGGTACTGCGTCGCCTCTTCCATTGAATAGGGACTCGGCTGCGAGGGGGGAGGCGGCGGAGGCGTGTACTGCGGTTCGGGCGCGTATTGCTGGGGCGGCTCGACGTAAGCCGGCGGGTAGTACGCCGGCGTCGAGTAATACGGCGTCGAGTAATACGGCGTCGAATAGTAGGGCACGTACGGGGCCACGTAGACATAGCGCGGCACGACCCGCACCGGCCGGACGATCACGTTGGAATGCGAATGAAAGTGATGCGCGCCGGAATGCGCCCGCCCGCCCGCGTGGCCGAAGCTCCGTCCGGCGGCAAACGCCTGCACGCCTTGCGTTGCAAGGAGGAGCGCCAGGACGGTGGCCGGCAAGCCGCGCATGCCCGGAAACGATACACCCCTCGAAAAACGCCGGGCCGGCGAATTTGTGAGCAGATGTATCAGGCGTGCGCGATGCGCTCGTCGGCGAAGGCGAGCCGGTCGACCACGGTGTTGAGGAGCGACACCGAGAGCTGCAGCTGGCAGCGCTCGGAGAGCTTGCGCAGCGCAGCAGGCCGGAATTCGGCGATCAGCGCCTCGGTCATCGTCTCCACCGTCGCCTGGCGCGGCATCCCGCCCGCCTTCACGTAGGCCATCTCCCCGAAGTACGACCCGGTGCGCAGCACGTTGAGCAGGCGCCCCTGCTTCACCACCTTCACTTCGCCGCTGGCGAGAAAGAGGAGCTCCGAGCCGCGGTCGCCCTCGCGCATGAGCGTGGTCTGGGCCGGCACGCGCACCCAGCGGCTAGCGTGCACGAGCTCCCAGATCTCCGCGTCGCCCAGGCCCGCGAGCGGCTGGAAGGCGCGCAGCGCGGTGAACTTCTCGCGGTCGGCGATCTCGCGCTCGAAGATCGACAGGCGCCCGATCTCGGCGAGCTGGAAGGCGAGGTCGGCCCAGGTCTCGTAGCGCCGCGCCGGGTCCTTCTGCATCATGCGCATGACGATGCCGTCGAGCTCGCGCGGCAGCTCGGCCTTGACGTCGCTGGGCGAAGGCGGCGCCATCTCGACGATCTTGAAGAGGACCTCGGTGGCCGACTCGCCCGGAAAGGGCCGCACGCCGGTGAGCAGCTCGTAGAGAACGACGCCGAGCGAGAACATGTCGCTCTGGAAGGTGAGCGAGTCGCCGCGCACCTGCTCGGGCGACATGTAGGCCGGCGTGCCGACGTCGCGGATCTGCGTGAGCTGCGTGTTGGTGACCTGCGCCGCGCCGAAATCGACGATCTTCACCTGCGTGCCCTCGGCGATCATCAGGTTCGCCGGCTTGAGGTCGCGGTGGATGATGCCCTGCCGGTGCGCGTAGTCGAGCGCGCCGCAGCACTTGAAGGCGATCTCGATCACCTCCTCGACCTTCGGCAGCTTGCCGGACTTGATCGCGCTCGCGAGCGTGCCGCCGGGAACGTACTCGAGCGCGATGTAGCCGGATTTCTCCTCGATCGACGCCTCGAGGATCGCGGCGATGTGCGGGTGCTGCAGCTGCCCCGCGAGCGAGGCCTCGTTCATGAATTGCTGGCGCGTGCCCTCGTCGATGCCCTCGCCCGCGAAGAAGCGCTCATCGAGCACCTTGAGCGCGACCTCCTGCCCGGAGAAAGTATCGAGCGCGCGATAGACGGTGCCCGAGGCGCCCTTGCCGAGCGTGTCGGTGACGGCGTACTTGCCGATGCGCATCGTGGGCTCGCGGACGGTCGCGTCGCCCCCCGCTTCGACCCCGGTGCCCTCCTCGACAGGAGCTTCCATGGCGCCGCGCCTCCCCCTGCGCGCCCCGCACGCTTAGAGCTTAAAATTATAAGGATGAAAATCCACGAGCTGGTGGAACGCTGCGCGGAGGCGGCCGAGGGCCGCGATCCCATGAACGCCGTGCGCAAGGTCCTCGAGGACCTGCGCGCGGACCTCGCCGACATCGACCGCTCGCTCGCCTTCATCTCGGGCGTGGGCGGCAACGCGCGCCAGGTCTTCTTCCGCTCGCCTAAATTGTTCATGCTGAAGGCCCGCTTCCCCGCCGGCCGGCGCACGCCACCGCACAACCATGGCACGTGGGCGACCATCATGCTGCTCACGGGCCGCGAAAAGAACACTCTCTACCTGCGCGACAGGAAGGCGAAGGGCGGCCTGCGCCGCGCGGGCGAGAAGACGCTCGGGCCGGGCGACATCCTCACCATGCGCCCGGACACGATGCACGTGGTCGAGTGCCTCGGCGAGGAGGACACCACCGGCCTGCACGTCTACGGCGGCGACATCCTGACGCTCGAGCGCAGCATGTGGCACCCGAAGACGCTGCGCGAGCAGCCGCTCGATTTCGCCAAGTACGACGCGCTCGCCCGCATCGCCTCGAAGCAGGCGGCCGCGCCCGACCCCGCGAGGGCTTGAACCTGACGCTCCCCGCGCGGCTGCGCATCGCCGCGCTCGCCGTCTTTCTCACCAGTCTCGCCGCCGGCACGATCCTCTACGCGCTCGGCGAGGAGCCCGGCGAGGAGATGGGCTTCGAGAACACCAACGCCTACCGCCACCAGCTCCAGCGCCTGGGCGGCAAGGCGCTCGTCCTCTACGACCGGTTCGACCGCTGGTTCGAGAGCCTCTGGCAGGGCAAGACGCTCGGCTTGACGATCCTCGTCCTCGGCGCGCTCGCTTCGGTGGGCCTCGTCGTCTTCGCGCGCCTGGTCTCCCCGCCGGAGGACGGCGACTGAGGATCGCTAGGCGCGCGGCGGCAGCGTACGCAGCTGCTCGAGCAGGCGCTCGATGTCGATCGGCTTGGTCAGCGTGAGATCGGCGCCGAGCACGCGCGCCGCCCGCAGGTAATCGGCGTTGGGCCGCTTGGCGGCGCCCGACACCACGACGATCCGGGTGGCGGGGAACTCCTTGCGGAAGCTCGCGATCGTCTCGATGCCGTCGGACTCGGGCATGAAGATGTCGGTGATGAGCACTTCGGCGGGGCTTGCGCGCTGCTGCTCGAGCGCTTCGTTGCCGTTGGCGGCGATGCGAACGGCGTAGCCGGCGAGCTCGAGGGCGAGCTGCAGCGACAGGCGCACGTCGGGCTCGTCGTCGACGATCAGCACCCGCCCCGGCGCGCTGGGCTTGGTCATGGCGCGCCCGCGATCGCGCGCGCGAGCTGCGCGAGCCGCACGGGCTTGGTGAGGTGCGCGTCGAAGCCCGCCTCGAGGGCGCGACGCTCGTCCTCGGGCTGGCCAAAGCCGGTGACCGCGATGAGCTTCATGCGCATCCCATGCTCGCCCGAACGCAGGCGGCGCGCCACCTCGTAGCCGTCCACGTCGGGAAGCGCGATGTCGATCAGCGCGACATCGGGCGCGTGCGCGCGCGCGATGGCGATGCCGGTCGCGCCGTCGCCCGCCTCGTGCACCTCGTGGCCGTCCAGGGACAGCATCTCGCGCAGCGTGGTGCGCACGTCCGCGTTGTCGTCGACGATCAGGATGCGATGCTCGCCCGCCGCGGTGCTCTCCTCCCGGACCACCGGCGCCTCGGCGGCGCGCGCAAGCGGCAGGCACACGGTGAAGGTCGAGCCGCGGCCCTGCCCGGGGCTCGCCGCCGACACGGTGCCGCCGTGCATTTCCACCAGCCGCCGCACGAGCGCGAGGCCCAGGCCGAGGCCGCTTTTCACCCGGTCCGGACCGTGCTCGCCCTGCACGAAGAGCTCGAAAATCCGGTCGATCTCGGCGGGCGCGATTCCCGAGCCGTGGTCGGAGACGCGCAGGACCGCGGTCCGGCGTTCCGCGCGCAGCTCGATCGCGATCGGCTCGCCCGGGCGGCTGAATTTCTGCGCGTTGCCGATCAGGTTCTGCAGGATCTGCTCCAGGCGCGCGCGGTCGGCGTCGACCAGCACCGCCGAGGAGGGCAGCGAAAGTGAAATCGGGTTGGCGCTCGACTGGCGCGCGGCGCTCACCACCTCCTCGGCCACTTTCGCGAGATCGAGGACCGACTTGTCGAGCAACGCCTTGCCCATGCTGATGCGGCTGATGTCGAGCAGGTCCTCGATGAGGCGCGTCATCTGGCGCGTCTGGCGCTCGAGCACGGCGCGCGCCTTGAGCGCCGTCTCGCCCGCGGGCGCGACCTTGAGCACGTGCGCGGCCGCGGTCAGCGCGGCGAGCGGGTTGCGCAGCTCATGGCCGAGCACGGCGAGGAACTGGTCCTTGGCGCGATCGGCCGAGCGTAGCGCCTCCTGGCGCTCGCGCACCGCGGCGCCGGCCGTGCGCAGCGTCTCCGCGAGCGTGCGCAGCTCGTCGACCGGGGTGTCGCGCTGCGGGCTCGCGGGCTGGCCCTTGCCGATCGCCTCGGTCACGGCGACCAGCTCGTCGATCGGCCGCGAGATGCGCAGCGCGAAGTAGCGCGCGAGCAGGAACGAGAGCACCAGCGCGGCGAAGATGCCGATGCCAAGCACCCAGGCGGCGTGGCTCGCGGCCGCTGTCACTTCGCCCGCCGGGATTCCCATCGAGATGGCCCAGCCGAATCGCGCCGAGCGCCAGAACGGCGAATAAACCTTCGCGCCCTCGACCGTGCGCCCCTCGAACCATCCGCTCTGGCTGGTCGCGAGCGCGTCCAGGAGCGTCCTGGAGGCCGGCTGGCCGAGGTATTTTTCGGAGTCCACATTTCGCGCGACGATACGCGCGTTCGCATCGAGCACCACCGCGAACCAGCCGGGGCTGAACCGTTGCGCCGCGATGATCCGACCCATGGACTCGGGGGACACGTTCGCGGTGAGGATGTAACGAACCCGGCCGTCGCGGATCACCGGAGTCCGCACGGTGTAGGCCCAGCGCTTGAGCAGCGGGTCCATCTGCAGATCGCCCACCACCGAGGTGCGCTCGCGCAGCAGCCGGGCGAGCCGCTCGGGCGTCTCCTGGATGGGGGCAAGCGGCGCGCCGGGCGGCAGGCGCAGGTTAATCACCTCGCGTCCGTCCGGCAGCGCAAGGTCGATGTTGATCCAATCGAGCTGGCTCTCGAGCACGGCGGTCGCGATCTCGCGGAAGCGGTCGAACCGGTCCTCGGCAAGGCTCGGCATGGCCGCGAGCGCCTCGATCGTGGTGGTGTGGGCGCGCATCTCGGCCTCGACCGCGGTGATCAGCGTCAGCGCGCGCGCCTGCGCGGCCTGGCTCATGCTCTCGCGCTCGCGCTCGACCGTCAGCACGACGACCGTGACGGCGAATGCCGCCAGCGGCAGCATCGCCGCGAGCGTCAATCCCTGCAGATAAGTCCTGAGCCGCACCCCTGCTCCCCCGAGCGTCGATCGAGCATACAGGAAGGCGTGCTCGCAGAGTTGCCAACGAAGTCTCCTCCGGATGCGGGAATGCCCGATGCCATGGGACAATTCCCGGATGAACATCGCGGGCAACCTGATCGCGGACGCGACGCGTCGCATCTTTCGCGATCTCGGCGACCCTCAGGCGCTCAACCTTGCGCGCGATGAAAGCTGGCGCGCGCCGCTCTGGCGAGCGCTGGAAGACGCGGGACTCACGCGCGCCTGGGTTCCCGAAAACCACGGCGGCGCCGGCGCTTCGATCGCGGAAGGGTTTGAAATCCTGCGTATTTCCGGCGAATTCGCGGTCGCCGTGCCGCTCGGCGAGACGCTCATTGCCGGCTGGGCGTTCGCCAGGGACGGCAAGAAAGTGCCCTCCGGCCCCCTGGAGGTCGATCTTTCAACCAAGGACAACGCCCTTCAGTTGATGGGCGCGGCCGTGCGCGCCATGCAAATGGCGGGCGCGTTGCAATCCATGCTTGATCGCTCGGTCGCCTACGCGAAGGAGCGTGTCGCCTTTGAGCGACCGATCGGGGGCTTCCAGGCAGTGCAGCACAACCTCGCGCGGCTCGCCGGGGAAACGGCGGCCGCGCTCGCCGCCGCGGGCTCGGCCGCCGACGCGATCGCCACCGAGCCCGAATTCAACGATGCCGTGTTCCTCGAGGTCGCGAGCGCGAAGATCCGCGTCGGCGAAGCCGCCGAAACCGGCGCCGCGATCGCCCACCAGGTGCACGGCGCGATCGGGTTTTCGCGCGAGCACGTGCTGCATCGCTATACGCAGCGCCTCTGGGCCTGGCGCGACGACTTCGGCAGCGAGAGCCAATGGGCGGCGCGTCTCGGCGCGCACGTCGCGCGCAACGGCGCCGACGCGCTCTGGCCCGCGCTCGCGGCCCGATAGAAGCATGTCGCCGATCCACTTCGACCAGATCCGCCTGCCGCGCGAGCTGCAGGCGCTGCGCGAGGAAGTGCGCGAATTCCTGCGCCGCGAGGCGCCGGGCGCCGCGAGCGCGCCCTCCAGCCGCGCCGAATACAACGCGGAGTTCAGCCGCAAGGTCGGCGCGAAGGGCTGGATCGGCATGACCTGGCCCAGGCGCTACGGCGGCGGCGAGCGCTCGTTCCTCGAGCGCTACGTCGTCACCGAGGAATTCCGCGTCGCCAACGCGCCGGTGGCGCTGCACTTCACCGCCGATCGCCAGAGCGGACCGATCCTGCTCAAGTACGCGGGCGAGCCGCTCAAGCAGTCGATCCTGCCGCGCATCACGCGCGGCGAATGCTGCTTTTGCATCGGCATGAGCGAGCCGGGCTCCGGGTCCGACCTTTTCGCGGCGAAGACGAAGGCCACACGTGTAAAAAACGGCGCAAGCAGCGGCTGGAAAATCAACGGCACCAAGATCTGGACCTCCGGCGCGCACCACGCGAACTACATGATCGGCCTTTTCCGCACCTCGGCGCCGACCAAGGAAAACCGGCGCCACGGCCTGACGCAATTTCTCGTCGACATGTCGCGGCCGGGCATCAAGGTGAACCCGATCGAGGACATGAGCGGCGGCAAGCACTTCAACGAGGTCGTATTCGAGGATCTCTTCATCCCGGATGATCATGTGCTCGGCGATGTCGACATGGCCTGGAAGCAGGCGACGAGCGAGCTGGCCTACGAGCGCAGCGGCCCGGAGCGCTTCCTCGAGACGATCCAGGTGCTCTTCGCGCTCGTGCGCGTGCTGGGCGAGAAGCCCGACCTGCGCGGCGCCGAGGGCCTCGGGCGCCTGGTCGCGCAGCTGCACACGCTGCGCCGCATGTCGGTCTCGGTGAACGGCATGCTGCAGGCGGGCAAGGAGCCGGTGCTCGAGGGCTCGATCGTGAAGGACGTCGGCACGATCTGGGAGCAGGCGCTGCCCCACCGGGCGCGCGAGCTGGCGGCATTCGTCGAGGGCAGTCGCAAGGAATTCGACGCGGTGGTGCGCCACGCCGCCACCATCGCGCCCAAGCTCACGATCCAGGGCGGGACGACCGAGGTTTTGCGCGGCATCATCGCGCGCGGTCTGGGTTTGCGTTGATGGAAACAACCAAAGACGTTGCGGTTGAGCTCTCCGATTTCGTCGCAACCGTCGAGATCTGCCGCCCGCCGCACAACTTCTTCGATTTCGCGCTCATCCAGCAGCTCGCCGACGCCTTCGAAGCGCTCGACAGGGATCCCGCCTGCCGCGCGATCGTGCTCTGCGCGCAGGGGAAATCCTTCTGCGCCGGCGCCAACCTGAGCAGGCCCGGGGATCCGGCTGCAAGCGGCCAGCTCTATCTGGAGGCCGTGCGCCTCTTTCGCTGCGGGAAGCCCGTCGTCGGCGCGATCCAGGGCCCGGCGATCGGCGGCGGCCTCGGCCTTGCGCTCGTGCCCGACTTCCGCGTCGCCTGCGCCGAGACGCGCTTTGCCGCCAACTTCACCGTGCTCGGCTTTCATCCCGGCTTCGGCCTGACCGTCACGCTCCCGGAGCTCGTCGGCAAGAGCAAGGCCGCGCTCATGTTCTATACGAGCCGGCGCATCAAGGGCGAGGAAGCCCTCGCCATGGGCCTTGCCGACCTGCTCGTGCCGCAAGCCGAAGTGCGCAGCGCCGCCTTCGCGCTCGCGCGCGAGATCGCGACCTGCGCGCCGCTCGCGGTGATCGCCACGCGCGCGACCCTGCGCCAGGGGCTGGCCGATCGCGTCAAGGCCGCGACCGACCACGAGCTGAAGGAGCAAACCCGCCTGCGCCAGACCGAGGACTTCAAGGAAGGCGTCAAGGCTAGCGCCGAGCGACGGCCCCCCCGGTTTTCAGGTCGCTAGATCGCCGCTCGCCGGCGGCAGCTTTCTTTTAAGGAAGTAATTGCTCGCGGGAAAGCCTGACGTCGCGAGCCGGCGACTCTTGAAAAATCGGCTTGCGGCGTCGTAATATCCCGACCCTGGGAAAGCGCCATGTCGCTTCACGATCAGGTATTGATCAAGGCTGCGTCCATTCTCGGCGGCAAAGCGCGGCTGCGGGATCGTCTGCGAGTTTCAATGCACCAGCTTGATCGCTGGCTGAGCGGCGAGGAGCGACCGCCCAACTACGTCTTCCTTTCAGCGGTCGACATCATCAGCGCCCAGGAAGACACGGCTCGCTCGCGCCTGATCATTGCGGCGCCCGGCGCCCTGCTGCCGGCGACCGCGAAGCGCCGCAACGGCTTCTTCGCTGCCGACTTCCTCGCCACGGAGTTCGCCGCCCAGGATGCGCGCGAGATGCTGGAGAGCGCCTTGAGCGCGGCGCTCGACGAAACCGGCGCGCCGCGCGGGAATGTGCAGATCGCCACCCCGGAAGGGCTGCGTATCGTCGCGCAAACGGGCTTCGAGCAGCCGTTTCTCGACTTCTTCGCGATCGTGACGCCCGACACGCCCGCCGCCTGCAGCGAGGCGCACCGCCACGCACGGTCCGTCATCGTCGAGGACGCGCGCACCGATCCCATCTTCGCCGGCACGGCGGCAGCCGGCATCATGGTGGAGGCCAAGGCCATCGCGTGCCAGTCGACGCCGTTCCTCGACGACGAAGGCGAGGTGATCGGGATGCTGAGCACGCACTACGAATTCCCCCATCGCGCTTCGCCGCCAGAACTGGAGGCACTGGACGCGATTTGCAGGCGCGTCTCGCGGTGCCTGGAGAAAGAAGCGCTCTGATCCTCTGAGCCGGCGCTGCCGCGGGCGGCGGCACGGATTCGGCTAAGATTCGCCATGCCTGCGCGCTGGTTGCTCGCCCTGTTCATCGTCGCCGGCTCGGCGCACGCGCAGGATCCCGCGGTGAAGCAATGCATCGACCGGTTTCCGCCCGGCGGCGCCCGCGCGCAGTGCGTGACGCCGTGGCTCGATGGCATCGTGCAACGCCAGAACGTCGCCGTCGCGCTCGAGGCGGCCGAGGGCCTCGTGAAAAGCGGCGTGATGAACGTGAACGACTGCCACATCATGGGCCACGCCATCGGCCACTCGAGCTGGGACAAGGAGCACGACATCGGCCGCGCCTTCGGCGCCTGCACCAACGCCTGCATCCAGGGCTGCATGCACGGCTCGGTCGAGGCGTTCATGATCGACGGGCCGCCCGCCGAGACGACGCCGGCGCGCGTGCGGGTCTTCTGCGACTCGCTCAAGGACAAGATCAAGTGGCGCCAGTGCCTGCACGGGCTTGGCCACGGCGTGGCCTACCAGCATCGGCGCGACGTCAAGGCGGCGGTAAATGCCTGCGAAACGGTCGGCGGGCGGCTCGAGGCGGACCTGTGCCTGGGCGGCCTGTGGATGCAGTGGGCGCACTTCCACATTCACCAGGGCACCGAGGCGTATACGCGGCTTGCGCCCAAGCTTTGCGACGGCGTGGACGACGAGCACTTGCCCGAATGCGCGCGCGCGGTCGGCGGCGGCGCGATGTTCGCCTCGGGCCACGATCCGAAGAAGAGCAAGGCAATCTGCAACCTGCTGCCGAGCAGCCAGTTCACCGACTGCACGCGCGGCGTCGACTACGAAGTGCGCCTCATCAAGGACGGCCTCGAGGGGCATCACCACCACTAGGGCGGTAATCGCTCTGCGGCTCGACTAGGAAGTTCGGCCCGAAGACACGAAGTAGATGTTGGAGGGAAGCCTGGCGATTTCGAGCAGCGTATCCATCGTGACGTACTGCGCCAGCGCGATCAGGAAGAGCAGCGCGAGCACGATCTGCTTGAAGAGCGCCGAGCCGCGCGGAATCCGGTCGACCTCCAGCCACTGCGGGCGCACCTCCTCCGCGCAATCGAGATAGCGCTCGAGGTCGGCCCTCGTGCGGATGCGCTGCCCGGTCGAGCGCTCGAAGTAGCCGACCAGGTCCTCCTGCGGATCGAGTCTGTTTCCCATCGTCGTCCCCCGAACGACCGGGGCAGAATAGGAGAAGCCCGACGGCTTTGTTTATCCTCCTGTCGCGCGCTCGCAAAAAATGTGTACAAATTAGGCCTGCTTTTGTAGGGAGATCTTGATGCAGCGCTCGAAGGTTTATCTTCAGGTCCGGCGCGTCGATGCAGCTGTTTGCAAGGCGGCGCAGGGCATCAGCGTGTCGGACCTGCACGAGGCGGTCGGCGGCAAAGCCGCGCTCGCCGCGACCATGGCGCCGAACATGCGGCCGCTGCTGAAGGGCGTGCGCATTGCCGGCCCGGCCGTCACCGCGCTTTGCGCGCGTGGCGACAATCTGATGATGCATCGCGCGCTCGATCTCGCCCGGGAAGGCGACGTGCTCGTCGTCCAGGCGCAGGAGTCGGGCGCGCAATGGGGCGATGTCGCCGCCTACTACGCGAAGAAAAAGAAGCTCGCCGGCGTCGTGGTGGACGGCTACATTCGCGACACCGACGAGCTCGCCCGCATCGGCTCGGCGGTCTGGTCGACGCTCATCGGCCCGAGCACGCCCACCAAGTTCGGCCACGGCCTCGTCAACGCGCCCATCGTTTGCGGCGGCGTGCGCGTCGAGCCGGGCGACCTCGTGGCTGCGGACGGCGACGGGGTCATTGTCGTCCCGCGGCTCCAGGCGGCCGCGGTCGTGCAGCGCGCGCGCCAGCGCACGGAGCGGGAGGAAGAGCAGCGCGCGCAGATCGACGCCGGCGGGCGGCCATGGGATCTTCACGGCGCCGCGCAAGGCTATGCGAAGCTCGAAGTCGAAGAAATAGACGCCCCCTGGCGACCGGAGGAAGAGAAGAAATGAAACGGATCGGACTGTTCCTGCTCACGCTTGCCTTTTTCAATCTCGCGCTCGCGCAGACCTACCCTGCGAAGAGCGTTCGCGTGGTGGTGCCCCAGGCGCCGGGTGGCGCGACCGATGTCTTCGCGCGCTACGTCGGCCAGAAGCTTTCCGCGAAATGGGGCCAGCCGGTCGTGGTCGAGAACCGCGCCGGCGCCGCGGGCGTCGTCGGGACCGAGGGGGTCGCGAAGGCTCCGCCCGACGGCTACACGCTTCTCGTCACCTACGCCGGCTCGCAGGCGGTGAACCAATCGCTCTACAAGAACCTGCCCTTCGACTCGGTGAAGGACTTCCAGACCGTGGCCACGCTCGCCGCTACGCCGTTTCTCCTCGTTGTCGGCCCGAAGATGCCGGCGCACGACCTGAAGGCGTTCATCGCGCTCGCGAAGTCCAAGCCGGGCGCGATCACCTACGGCTCCTCGGGAAGCGGCTCGATCAACCATCTGCTCGGCGAGATGCTGAAGACGGAAGCCGGCATCGACCTGCTGCACGTGCCTTACAAGGGCATTGCCGCGGCAATCGGCGACGTGATGGGCGGCCAGGTGGATGCGGCGTTCACGAGCGTTCCTTCGGTCATCTCGAGCGTGAAGGCGGGAAAGCTGCGCGCCATCGCAGTTTCAAGCGCCAAACGCAATGCCGCCGTGCCGGAGGTCCCCTCCATCGCCGAATCGGGGTTGCCCGGGTTCGATGTCGATCCCTGGTGGGGCATCCTCGCCCCGGCCGCCATTCCCCGCGCGATCGTCGACAAGATCAACGCGGACGTGCGCGAGGCGCTCATGACCGAGGAGAGCAAGGCCTTCTTCGCGAAGCAGGGTTCGGAGATCCTCCTGACCACGCCCGAGCAGTTCCACCAGATGCTCGAGAGCGACGTGCAGAAGTGGGCCAGGGTCGTCAAAAGCTCCGGTGCCCGCGTCGATTGAACCGGAACGAAAAAGGCCCAGCGATCGCTGAGCCTTTTATAGAATTTGGCGCGCCCGGCAGGATTTGAACCCACGACCCCTTGGTTCGTAGGCGATCTTGGGAAAACTGTGCAGCAACTTAATCAGTAGCTTGTGGCGCTTGCCAATTCGCCTATCGGCAAAGTAAGGCAAGTTTGGTAGCAAGCCCTAGCAAAGTCACAGACCCGAACGAACGGGTGGATTAGGCGACCTTCTTATTTAGCGTATCACTCAGTGGCTCAATTTTCTTGTAACGCTTCGGATTCCTAGCCAGCATCCAAAGGTCGTGAGCCTGCTGCATACGTAGCCAACTCTCGGGATCGGTCGCGGTCAATTTCCCGATTCGGATCGCCATGTCCGGCGTTAAAGAGCGCTTCTCAAGCAGCAACTCCGATACGCTTACACGGCTAACCCCGAGCCGTTTCGCTAGCTCCGTTTGAGTGATATTGAGCGCACCAAAGACATCTACGCGCAATACCGCTCCAGGATGCGTTGGAGCCCGGTTCGGATCTCTTAGGCTGCGTACGTTGTCCATCTCAGTGGTAGTCCTCTAAGTTGACGCGGTATGCGTCTCCGCCTTCGAACGAAAAGGTGATTCGCCAGTTGCCCGAAACCGCGACCGCATACGTACCGGCGCGGTCGCCTTTAAGAGCATGAAAACGATAACCAGGCAAATTCATATCCGTTGCGCTTAGAGCCGCGTCCAGACGGTCTAGAATCCGCCTAACTCGTGCCTGTTGGTTCGCATCTATTCCTCTCGTACTACTCGTTGTGAAGAATAACTCCAATCCCTTGTGCGAAAAAGTCTTAATCAAGTGTATTCGGTGTAATGCCTGCCGTTACAGGCTTGTAATGTAACGCATTACAGGAAGTAGCGCACAAACTACCAATGCTCTATTGGACATGGATAAAAGACGGCCTGGGGCACAATGTCCGCTTTCGACCCAAAGCGGACAATTCGAGGAGCGGACCCGGGGAAGGTTTCAGTCATGAAACGCGTACTTCTTTTTCATAGCCGTCGCTGTGGCATGGAGCACAGGTAGTGTTGCAGCCCAAGACGCGAAGCTCGTATTCCTCAGTTGCATCGATACCCAGGGACGTCCCTTGGCGATTGCGTTTAGCGAGGAGCCGCCCAGTGTGTGGTTCCGCGACGAACAAGTTGCTGCTGGCGATTTCCAGATATCGCCATCTCGCAATCAATTTCGCTACCGTAGCGAGAAAGACACCTTCATGACAACTATCGACCGATTGTCGGGCCGTTTCTACGCGGGGAACGCACAGTTTACGACGCTTGTCAGCGGCTCCTGCGAAGTCGTAACGAAGCGCCGCTTCTAGCCGCCTAAGGAACGAGCGCATGGCGGTTTTTACAAGAATTGGAAAGTACGAGGTCCGTCGTCAGCTCGGTCGCGGCGCAATGGGAGTTGTATTCGAGGCATTTGACCCCACAATCGAGCGCCGTGTAGCCATCAAGACGCTTCGGTTGGAGGTCTTTGAATCATCCCAGTTGGCTGACGTGCGCGCGCGCTTCAAGCGCGAAGCGCAGCTAGCAGGTCGGATGTCTCACCCGCATATCGTGACCGTGCATGACTATGGCGAGCACGAAGGAACACCGTACATCGTCATGGAGTATATGGGTGGCCAAGAGCTGAGCGCCATCCTTCAAAAGGGCGCACGCCTGCCACTCTCCGAGGCGGTCAGATTGATGACTCAATTGCTCGGCGCTCTCGCCTACGCTCATGAGCACAAAGTTGTACATCGCGACATCAAACCCGGAAATATCTTCGTGTTGGAAGATGGCTCGCTCAAGGTCGTGGATTTCGGCATCGCGAGGATGGAGGCCTCCAACCTGACGGACACGGGCGCGATGCTCGGCACCCCCGCATATATGTCGCCGGAGCAGTTCTTGGCTATGCCAGTGGATGAGCGAAGCGACATCTTTTCGGCGGGGGTGATCTTCTATGAGCTGCTCACCGGCGATAAACCTTTTACGGGCTCGGTCACCACGATCATGCAGAAGGTGCTACGTCAGGAGCCCATAGAGCCGTCAGTATTGAACCCACTCATCGCCGCTGCCTGGGATGTTGTCGTCAAGCGCGCGATGGCTAAGAAGCCAGAGGCACGGTTTTCTTCCGCCAGACAGTTCTCGGAAACGATCAAGCAAGTCTTTGACGCGCGCAGTGCGCACATTTCGATT
>DATAID010000035.1:0-38368 GCA_036262835.1 Burkholderiales bacterium
CGGATCCGGAGGCACGAGCGTGACGGCGTATGCGCCAACGAGCGAGGCGATGAAGGCGATGGCCATCGACGGGATCACGGTGCGCCAGTCGACGGGCACCGAGCGCGCATACTGGATCGCCGCGCCGGTCGTTCCGAACGCAGAGGCGAACTTGTTGGTACCGAGCAGGGGCGGCGGCACGATGCCCGGAAGAAACGCGAAGAGCGCGGGCAGCTGCAGCATCCCACCGCCGCCGATCACCGCATCCACGACGCCCGCGCCAAACGCGGCTGCGCCGAGCGCGAGCCAGACGACCATTCCCCCCGGCTCGAACTCCATCGGCGTGATGCTAGCGATGCAGCCTCAGCTGCATCCTCTTTCGGACTGCTTCGGCGGGCATCGGACCGACCCGTACGAGCAGTACACGCAGCAGTCACCCGGCTTGGGTCGCAGAACCTTGCCGCATTTCCCGCACTCATAGAAGAACTGGCAAGCGTCCGTGGGCATCACTTCGGGTTTGGCATGGCCGCACGTTGGGCATGTCAGGACCGATTCCCGAATATGGTTTGTTGCCTTCACGTGCCGCTGTTATACGTCAAAGCGGATTCGACGCAAAGAAGGACCGGGTCTCGAATACGGTTCGGGACAAGGCTTTTCCATTCGAGCGCAGTGTGCGCTTGAGCACGAAGTCGAAGAGGAGCGGGTTGTAGGCGCGGATTTCCTTCAGCACCGCGGCGGCGGATTCCGGGAGCAGGCCAAGCGAGACCATGGTGTCGGCGGAGAAAAGCGGCATGATGCCCGGCAGCGGGTAGTCCGAGCCGTTCAGGAGGCGCGGATGCCACTCGGCGCGCTCGATCACCTGCACGAGCGCGGGCCCCGCCCGATTGACCTGCGTCATCGCCGAAATGTCGCCGTACAGGTTCTTTTCGTATTTCCTGTCTTCGAACAGCCTTTTGAAGAGTTCAAAACTTTCCACCATCGGCCCATTCGGTCCCCGGTCGATATCCCGGTCCTCGCCCAGGGAAGCGCAGTGGGCGACGATCACGCGCACGCCCGCGTCGAGCGCGCGCCGCAGCTTGAGCGGGTTGCCGTAGCCCTGCTCGCCGCCGAGCACCGCGCGCTCCTCGCCCGCGTGCGACGTGATGGGCATGCCCAGGCGCGCGGCGGCGGCATAGAAGCGGTCGCACCTCGGCGAGGCCGGATCGATGTTCATCGCCGCGGGCAGCCATTTCACGAGGCGCGCGCCCTCCTTCTTCGCCTGCTCGAGCGCCTCGACGCAATCGCCACGATACGGGTGGATCGAGCAGGCCCATTCGAAGACCCGTGGATGCTCGCGCGCGGTCTCGCGCACATAGGCATCCGGGACATGGAACGCCGTTCGATCGAGGTCGCGCTTGCCGTCCTCGGTGTAGGCGCGATCGAAGGCGAACAGGACGAGCTTCGCGCCCCGCTTCATGCCGTCCATGAGGTTGAGCAGGCGCGCGACGTAGGCCTCGTCGATGCCGCCCTGCGATCGGTAGGCGCAGCCGCCGTTCAGGAAAAAAAGCCGGCGCGCATAGTGCTCGATGTGAAGCGCGCTTTCCATGCGCGGGTTGATCGTGATGCCGCTCGAGGAGTCGCCCTGACCGACGAGATGCGAGTGCGCATCCCACACGTTGTCCGGATCGAGGCCCTCCCAGGCCGCCTTCACCAGCTCGTGCCTGATGAGCCGGCGCGGCAGTCCGGCGAGGCACGGATTCCAGAAACCCGATTCGGGCCAGAAGCGCCAGCCCGCCAGCGCGCCGGCGCCCGCGAGGCCGGCCGCCCCGAAAAGAAAAGCCCTTTTTTTGTTCAGGCGGCTATGCCGGCCAGTTCTTGATGTAGCCCTTCAGCATCTTGTTCTCGAAATCCTGCTCTTCGAGAACCGCCTTGGCGACGTCGCGGAACGAGATCACGCCAAGCAGCTTGCCGTCGGCCATCACCGGCAGGTAGCGCGCGCCGGTGTCGAGCATCGTGCGCCGCAGGTCGTTCACTTCCATGTCGGGCGCGGCGGTGACCGGATCGTGCACCATGATGTCGCTCACCCTCACGTCGCCGAGCGAGCCGCCGCGCTTTGCCACGGCGGCGAGCAGCTCGTGGAACGTGAGCATGCCGGTCATGCGGCCCTGCTCCATGACGACGAGCGAGCCCAGGTTCTGGTCCGCCATGGTCTTCACCGCGTCGACCGCGCGCCCGCCCGGCTCGATGCTGAGCAGGCGATTTCCCTTCACCCGCAGGATCTCTTTTACTTGCATGGTCCGCCTCCCATCCAGGCAGTCGCTACATACTAGTCCAAACATGCAACGCCAGAAAGACTGCGTCGTTATGGCAGCATAACCCGGCATGCAAACCGTTCTGGTCACCGGCGCGGCGCGCGGCATCGGCAAGGCCATTGCACGGGTCCTGGGCGCCCGCGGCTGGCGCGTCGCGGTGCTCGACCGCAATGCAGCAGAGGGGCGCGCGGCCGCCGCCGAACTCGGTGCGGAGTTCTTCGAGTGCGACGTGTCGAGCGAGCCCTCGGTCGAAGCCGCGGTGCGCGCCGCCTCGACGTCGCTCGGCGGCGTCGCCGCGCTCGTCAACAACGCCGGCATCGCCGGCGCGGCGAGCCTTCCGGTCGATAAGCTGCCGCTCGAGGAATGGAACCGGCGCATCGGCACCAACCTGACCGGCGTGTTCCTGATGGCGAAGCACTGCGCGCCGCTCCTGCGCCAGGCGCGCGGCGCCATGGTGAACATCGCTTCCACGCGCGCGCTCCAATCCGAGCCGAACACCGAGGCCTACAGCGCCTCCAAGGGCGGCGTGGTCGCGCTCACGCACGCGCTCGCCGTGAGCCTCGGGCCCGAGGTGCGCGTGAACTGCGTGAGCCCGGGCTGGATCGACACGAAGGAATCAAAGCTTCGGCCCGGGGATCATGCGCAGCATCCGGCCGGCCGCGTCGGCCGGCCGGAGGACATCGGCGAGCTCGTCGCGTGGCTGCTGTCGGATGCCGCCGGCTTCGTCACCGGCCAGAACTTCGTGGCCGATGGCGGGATGACCCGCAAGATGATCTACGAAGAATAAAACCTAGATTCCCGTTGCCTCGGCGACCAGAATCTTGAGATCCCGGCGCAGCTTCTCGCGTATGCCTGCATACGCCGGGCTCTTGATCAGGTTCTTCAGCTCGAACGGATCCTTGTCCAGGTCGTAGAGCTCGTCCAGCTCGTGGTTGCGGTCGCGGTTCACCCAGTGGATGAGCTTGTAGCGGTCGGTGCGGATGGCCTTGTAGGTCATGCCGATCAGCCATGGATAGGCCTGCTCGGCCCAATATTCCGCGAGCACCGCCTTCCTCCAGGAGGTCTTCTTGAATTTCTTGCCGAACAAAGGCAGGATCGAGCGGCCCTGGATCTGCGGGCCGGGCTTGCCGCCCGCCAGCTCGATCAAGGTCGGCGCGATGTCCTGGCAGATGAGCAGCTCTTTTCGCTTCGTTCCCGCCTTGATGAGCTTCGGAAAACGAACCAGAAAAGGCGAGCGAATGCCTTCCTCGTAGGCGAACCTTCTCTCGGGCCCCAGGCCGTGCTCGCCGAAGAAGTAGCCGTTGTCGCCGAGGAAAATGATGCAGGTGTTGTCGAGCTCGCCCTTCTTCTCGAGCACCTCGAGGATCTGCCCGACGCCCTCGTCCACGGCCGCCATCATGCGCGCGCGCAGGCGGATTTCCTCCTGCGTGCCGGCATGGATGGCCTCGAGCAGCTGTCGCGATTCCGGCTTCTGGCGCAGCAGGAACGTTTCCTTCCACGCCGGCTTCTGCTTCACCACTTCCTCGTAGGAAAGCATGTTCGGCTTCTTCGGAAAGACCGCGTCCTTGTAGAGCTGCTTGTGCCGCTCGGCGACGATGTAGCCCCCGAGCGCGCCGAATTTCACCGTGCCGTCGGCCGCCTGCTCCGCGTCCGGATGCACGGCCTTGTGCGCGAAGAAAAGCGACCAGGGCTTGTCATGCTTCTTTTGCAGCCAGTCGACCGCGAGCCCGTTCATGATGTCGGTGATGTAGCCCTCGTGCTGAACGTAGTTGCCGTCGTGGCAGAGGCGCGGATTGACGATCTTGCCGTGGCCGTCGTAGCTCACCCAGAAGTCGTAGCCCGGGCGCGGCATGCCGTCGTTGCCCATGTGCCACTTGCCGATGTGCGCGGTCTCGTAGCCGAGCTTCTGCAGCTCGAGGTGGTAGTTCGGCAGGCGATGGCTCATCGCGCCGCGCGCGACGTTGTCGATGATGCCGTGCCGGCTCGCGTACTGGCCGGTCATGATCGAGGCGCGGTTGGGCGAGCAGATCGAGGTCGTGTGGAAGGCGCGCTCGAAGAGGCCGCCTTCGTGCGCGAGCCGGTCGATGTGCGGCGTCTTCATGAACGGATGCCCGCCCGCGCCGAACTCGTCGAAGCGCAGGTCGTCGATGAGGATGACGAGGAAATTCGGCTTTTTGCTCATGCGCGGCTCAATCGCTCGCCTTGACGTTGCGCGTCTTCGCCACCTTGGCGTAGGTCGCCTTCTCGCGCTCCAGGAACTGCCTGAACTGCGCGGGCGGAAGCCCCAGCGGATCGACGCCGGCGCCGAGGAGCTTTTCCCGCACGCCGGGATCCTGGATCGCCCTGGCGATCTCGGCGGCGAGCTTGTCGATGACCGGCTGCGGCGTTTTCGCCGCCATGAAGATGCCCGTCCAGTTGGTGAAGTTGTAGCCGGCATAGCCGGGCAGCTCGGCCATCGCGGGCACCTCGGGCAGCACGGAGGAGCGCTTGGCGCTCGTCACTGCGACGATGCGCAGCTTTCCCGACTTGTGCGGCGCGATGACGGGCGGCGTGCCCATGATGCCCATCGGCACCTGGCCGCCGAGCAAATCGGCGACCGCGGGGCCCGCGCCCCTGTAGGGGATGTGAACGATGAAGATATTTGAAATCGCCTTCAGCGACTCGCCGGCGAAATGCATGGTGCTTCCGGAGCCGGGCGTGCCGTAGGAGAGCTTGCCGGGATTCTTTTTCGCGTACTCGAGCAGCTCCTGGATCGTCTTCACCGGCACCGAGGGGTGCACGACGATGGCGAGCGGCGTCTCGCCGATCACCGTCACCGGCACGAGGTCCTTTTCCCAGTCGTAATTCATCTTGAGGCCGGCGAACGGCCCCACCACCGTCTCGGCGGGCGAGGCGACCATGAAGGTGTAGCCGTCAGGCGCGCTCTTGGCGGTGTATTCCGCGCCGATCGTCCCCGAGGCGCCGGTGCGGTTCTCGACCAGGAAGCTCTGCTTCAGGTTGTCGGCGAGCTTCTGCGCGACCACGCGCGAGGCGAAGTCGTGGCCGCCGCCGGTGGGGTACGGGACGATGACATGGACAGGTTTGCTAGGCCATTCCTGGCCTAGAACCGCGTTGGAAAACAAAACCAGACAAGGCAATATCCACTTCATGCATCCTCCTACTTGAAGTCCGCCACGGTTCCAGGTGCAGGGGTAAAGCCGAAGTCGCCGCGCTTGATCACCGCCTCGCGGCCGCCGTTCAGCGCGAGCAGCTCGGCCTGGCGCGCGCGGGCGCGCCGGTCGACCTCGGCCGGGTCGCAGATCGCATAGAGCTTGCGCCGGCACTCCTCGAGCGCTGACGCATATGCCGGGTCGCCCGCGAGGTCGCGCGTCTCGTCCGGATCACGCTCGAGATCGAAGAGCTGCGGCACGTACTTGGCGTAGTGCACGTACTTCCACTTGCCGACGCGCACGGCGAACGCCCCGGTGGAGGAGCCCATGCCGTGGTATTCCGACAGGATCGTCCGGTCCGGTTTCGACCCTTCGCCGATTTTTACGAGTGAAGTTCCAGGAAAACCGGCAGGCATCTTCTCGCCGGCACCTTCCACAATGGTGGGGAAACAGTCGATGTGGCTGACCGGCGTATCGACGACGCGCCCGGCGGGAACGCCCGGCCCGGAGAGAAGAAGCGGCACGCCCGCGATCTCCTCGTACATGGTCGACTTGCCCCACAGGCCGCGCGCGCCGAGGTTGTCGCCGTGGTCGCTCGTGTACATCACGATCGTGTCGTCGGCCATGCCCGAGTCCTCCAGCGCGCCGAGCACCTTGCCGATGTTCTCGTCGAGGTACGACACCAGGCCGAAGTAGCCCGAAAGCGCCTTCTTCACGTCCTGCGGCGACTCGAAATAGTCGTCGTAGTTGAAGTTGCGCCGGTAGCTCTCGACGTAGGGATGCATCGGCCGCTCTTCGCGCGCGTAGAGCTTCGGCATCGGCAGCTCGCGGCCCCAGTAGCGGTAGAAGTGCTCGGGCGGCGCGGTGAGCGGAAAATGGGGCGCGACAAAGGAAACGAAGAGCACCCAGGGCTTGTCCTGCGGCTTCGCCGCCTCTTCGCGCAGCCAGACCTGCGCGCGCGAGCAGATGTCCTTGTCGTAGAAGGTGTAGGTCGACTCGCCCGGCCCGGCCATGGCGATCATCTTTTTCGAGTTGCCGCGCGGCGGCATCTCGTCGCGGATGAGCCCGAGCAGATCGCCCTTGCCCTCGTAGATGTGCATCGGAATGATTTCTTCCGAGAAGCCGTGGTCTTCGCCGGTGAGGCGGAAATGCAGCTTGCCGACGGAGACCACGCGGTGCCCGCGCTCGCGCAGCACGTGGTGCCAGGAGGGCACCGAGCCGTCGTAGGCGTCGGCGTTGTCCCAGAAGCCGATTTGATGGATGTATTTGCCGCAGGCAAAGCCCGCCCGCGCCGGGATGCACACGGGGCTCGTCGTATAGGCCGAGGTGAAGCGCGTGCCGCGACGGGCGAGCGCGTCCAGGTTCGGCGTGTGGATGACCGGGTGGCCCGCGCAGCCGAGCACCTTGGGGTTGTGCTCGTCGGACATGATCACGAGGAGATTGCGCGGCTTCACCGCGGCGATAATATCGCAGCCTTCCCATGCCGAAACCGCCTTTTCACTTCGTTCCCCTGCCGCGCTCGCGCAGCACGCGCAAGCCGCGCGCGAGCGGTCGCACCATGATCATCGACGACGGGCTGCCGCTCGCCTGGACGCGCGACCTCGTCGCGCTCGCGGGCGAGTACATCGACCTGGCCAAGATCAAGACCGGCACGGCGCGCCTCTATCCGCGCGCGCAGCTCGTGCAGAAGCTGCGCTTCTACAAGAAAAACCGCATCCAGCCCTTCCTCGGCGGCCAGTTCCACGAGTACGTCTACGCCACGCAGGGCGCCAAGGCGCTGCCGGGCTACTACGACGAATCGCTCAAGCTCGGCTTCGAGGCGATCGAAATCTCGGACAACGTCGTGCCGCTCGCCGATGCCGAGCGCCGGCGCCAGATCAGGGCCGCCGTCGCCGCGGGACTCATCGTCTACGGCGAAGTCGGCTCCAAGGAAACGATGAGCAACCCGAGCCTGCTCGTGCGCCAGGCGGAGATCTGCTTCAGCGCCGGCGCCGCGCTCGTGCTCGTGGAAGCCGCCGAGCTGGTGGAAAAAGGGAAGCTTCGCAAGAAGACGATCGACCTGCTCGTGCGCTCACTCGACCTCTCGCGCGTCATGATCGAGCTGCCCGGTCCCTGGATCAGCGACGTGAGGAGCTGCGACATCGAGGACATGAAGAAAGCGCTCGTCGTCGCGCTCGGCCCCGACGTCAACCTCGCCAACGTCCCGCCCGCCTCCATCATCGACACCGAGGCGACGCGCACGGGTCTCGGCACCGCAGGGCCTCCCAAGTCCCGCTAGCATGCACCTGAACAGCGAGCTGCTTTTCGCGAGGTACGCGAAGGACTATTTCCGCCCCGGGATGCGGGTGCTCGAGATCGGGCCCGACGGCTTTCCTTCCGCCTATCGCAAGTCGATCAATGATTCCTCCATCGGGTGGGACACCCTCGATCTGCACGAGAGCCCGCAGCTGACCCATCGGGCGCGCTCGCCGTACGAATTTCCCATTCCGGATGCGACCTATGACATCGCCGTCTCCGGCCAAGTCATCGAGCACGTCGGCAGGATCTGGGTCTGGATTCGCGAGGTCGCGAGAGTGGTGAAGCCCGGCGGAATGGTGATCACGATCAATCCGGTGAGCTGGCCCTACCACCGCTTCCCCATCGATTGCTGGCGCATCTATCCCGACGGCATGAAGGCGCTCTATGAGGATGCGTCACTGGAGGTGCTGTTCAGCGCCTGGGAGTGCCTGGAGACCCCTCAGTACAGGACAAAGCCGGGCCGTTCCCTGCATACCCGAAGCCGGAAATCGCAGATGATCTGGAGCATTCTGGGGAAGCTCGGCGCGCGCGTCGAAGCGGCGTATGACACGGTGACGATCGGCAAAAAACGCGGCTGAGCGTCCGTCAGGCGAGCGGCTTCAGGCCCTGCAACAACGTCGGCACGAGCTCGGAGACCGTGGGATGGATGTGCATGGCGCGCGAAATGGTCGTGTAGGGCTTCTTCGCGTACATCATGTCGAGGAGCGAGTGCACGATCTCGTCGCCGTTCAGGCCGAGGAGCGCGGCGCCGAGCAGCTCCTTTGAATCGGCGTCGACCAGTACCTTCATGAAGCCCTGCGTCTCGCCCGTCTCGCGCGCGCGGCCGACGCGCGTCATCGGCATCTTCGCCCGCAGGATCCTGCGGCCGCTTTTTTTCGCCTCGTCCTCGTTCATGCCGGCGCGCCCGAGCGGCGGGTCGATGAAGAGCGCGTAGCAGGGAATGCGGTCCGAGATGCGGCGCGGGTCGTTATCGAAGAGGTTCGCCGCGACGATCTCGTAGTCGTTCCAGGACGTGTGGGTGAAGGCGCCCTTGCCGTTCGCATCGCCCATGCACCAGACGCCCTCGGCGCTCGTGCGGCACTGGTCGTCGACCTTGATGTAGCCGCGCGGGTCGGCCTCGATGCCGCCCTCCTTGAGGCCGAGGTCGCCCGTATTCGGCTGCCGCCCGACCGCAAGGAGCACATGGCTTCCGACCGCGACGGGCTCGCCGCCCCTGCACTCCAGTCCCACCTTGATCCGGCCGCCCTCCTTCGAGAGCGCCATGCACTCGGCGCCCGTGCGGATGTCGATGCCCTCGCGCTCGAGGATCGCGCGGATCTCGGCGGCGACATCGTCGTCCTCGCGCGGCAGCAGCTTCGCGGCGCGCTCGACCACGGTCACCTTCGAGCCGAAGCGCCGGTACATGTGCGCGAATTCCAGGCCGATGTAGCTCCCGCCGATGATGACGAGGTGCTCGGGCACCTGCTCGATCGCCATCATGGAGTTGTTGTTGAGAAAGGGCACGTCCTTCACGCCGGGGAGCTCGGGCACCAGCGCGCGCCCGCCGACGTTGAGGAAAATCTTGTCGGCCTGCAAGGTCCGGTCTCCCACCGAGATCGTGCGCGGCCCGGTGAATCTCGCCTGGCCGTGGATGAGCGACACGTTCTTCATGCCCTTGATCCAGCCCGTGAGGCCGTCGATGGAATGCTTCACCACGCCGTCTTTGCGTGCTTTCACTGCTCGCATGTCCACTTTCGGTTTTTCAACTGAAAACCCATATTCGCCCCCGCGACCCGCAACGTGAATCGCGCGCGCGCTCGCCACCAGCGTCTTGGTGGGAATGCAGCCGTTGTTCACGCAGGTGCCGCCGAGGACCTTTCGCTCGATGAGCGCGGTTTTCAGGCCCTCCTTGTCGAGCCGCGCGCACATCGCCGGCCCTGCCTGTCCCGCGCCCACCACGATGGCATCGAATCTCTCGCTCATGGGTTGCTCCGTTATCATTGCTTTCACTACACCAACTGCTGGCTAGGCATGGTTAAACTTGCCGGCCCATGACGCCAACTCCACGCGCCTCCAGCGGCATCCCGGGCCTCGACGACATCTTAAACGGCGGCTTCACGGCCGACCGGCTCTATCTCGTCGAAGGCATGCCGGGCTCGGGCAAGACCACGCTCGCCTTCCAGTTCCTGATGGAAGGCGCGCGCCGCGGCGAATCGGTGCTGTACGTCACTCTCTCCGAGACGGTCGAGGGCTCGAGCGGCCGGTGCGGGTGGCCTCGCTCGCGAGCGCGGTGCGCAGCGCCCTGCGCGCGCGCGGCCGCCAGTACCAAGGCGGCGCTCGAAACGTTCGCGGATTTCCCGCCCGCGGCGGTGCTGCTCGACCTGGGCATGCCGGGCATGGACGGCTACGAGGTCGCGCGGCGCATCCGGGCGCTCAAGGACGCCGACGGCACGGTGCTCATCGCGCTCACCGGCTGGGGCCAGGACACGGACCGGCATCGCAGCAGCGCGGCCGGCTTCCAGCATCACCTCGTCAAGCCGGCCGACATCGCCGCGCTGCAGACGTTGCTCGGCGGCCTTCGCTAGCCGTCAGCGCTCCGGTTGCTAGACTGCGCGCAATGCGCGTCCTCCCGTTTCTGGCCGCGTTCGCCTTCATGAGCCTCGCCCTCGCCGCTCCGCGACTGGAGCCCGGCATCTCCCTGCGCCTGGCGCAGTGGCGCGCCAAGCAGTATCGCGACCTGCGCTACGACATGCAGATCGCCCTCCGCGAAGGCGCCGAGACGCTTTCCGGGCACCTGCGTCTCCAAGTCACGATCCCCAGGCGCAAGGTCGATCTTGTCCTCGACTGGCGCGGCAAGACGCTCGCGAACCTGAAGGTGAACGATGCGAGCGCGCCGATCCGCATCGAGAAAGAGCACCTGGTCATCCCCGCGCGCGACCTCAAGGCGGGCCGGAACATCCTCGAGGTCGACTTCGAGGCGCGCGTCGCGGTTTCGGGCGCGGCCGTGACGCGCTACAAGGATCGCGAGGACGGCGCCGAGTATCTCTACACGCTCTTCGTACCGTCGGACGCGAGCACGGTCTTTCCCTGCTTCGACCAGCCGGACCTGAAGGCGCGATTCACGCTTGCCTTGGATGTTCCTGCGGGCTGGACTGCCGTTTCCAATGGGCGAGAGGAAGGACGAGGCGAAAGAACGATCCCTTTCAAAACCACGGAGCCGATTTCCACCTACCTCTTCGCCTTTGCCGCGGGGCCGTTCGACGTGCTGCAGGAGCGCGACGACCCGGTCCGGCTCTTCGTGCGGCGCTCGCGCCATGGGCGCGCACTCGCGCACGCGGCCGAGGTGCTGCGGCTGAACCGCGAATCCAGCGCCTGGTTCAGCCGCTATTTCGCGCGCGAGTTTCCGTTCGCGAAATACGACCTCGTGCTGCTGCCCGAATTTCCGTACGGCGGCATGGAGCACGCGGGCGCGACCTTCCTGAACGAGGAGCGCGTGGTTTTTCCCGCGCCGCCCTCGGCGACCGACCTGCTGCGCCGCGCGCAGCTCGTCTTCCACGAGACCTCTCACCAGTGGTTCGGCGACCTCGTCACCATGCGCTGGTTCGACGACCTGTGGCTGAAGGAAGGCTTCGCCAACTTCATGGCGGCGAAGGCGACCGAGGCGGTCGCCCCGCAATTCGATGCCTGGACGGCGTTCAACCTGCTCAAGCTTTCGGCGGTAAGAACCGACGCGACCGAGGGCACGACGGCGATCCGCTATCCGCTCGAGAACCTTTCGGCGGCGAAATCCGCCTACGGCCCGATCGTGTACTCGAAGGGACCTGCCCTGCTGCGGCAGCTCGAATTCTTCCTCGACGAAGACCGGTTCAGGCAGGGGGTGCGCGCGTTTCTCAAAGCGCATGCCTACGGCGCCGCCGACTGGCAGGACCTGGTGCGCGCCTTCGAGCGCGCCTCCGGCAAAAAGCTCGACCGCTGGGCGAAAGCCTGGGTGCAGCGCCGCGGCGAGCCGGTGGTGAGAGTGCGGGAAGGCGTGCTCGAGCAGTCTGACTCGCTCAACGAAGGCGTCGTATGGCCGATGAAGTTGCGGGTTTGGGGCTCCAATCAGGAGGTTTTTCTTGAACGGAAAGCAAAAAAGATAAAAATACCGGATCAGAAGGTCATCTTCCCCAACGCCGGAGACTACGGCTATGGCCGGTTTCTCCTCGATCCTTCAAGCCGGGAAGCGGCGCTCTCGCCGGGATTCGAGCCGGGCAGCACGCTCCTTGACGCGCAGCTCGCCGAAGCGCTCTGGGAGTCGGTGCGCGATGCGGAGCTCGATCCGAAACGCTACCTGGAGTACGCGATCCGCAGGCTGCCCGCGATCCGCGACGACATCGCGCTCGCCGGCATGCTCGGCCGGATCGAGGCGGCGTTCCGCCGCTATTTGTCGGACGCGCAGCGCGATCGCGCGGCGCCCGGGCTCGAGCGCGCGCTGCGCGAGCCGGGCGCCCAAGGCTCGCGCTATCTGCTGCTTGCCCGCTCGTTCATCGAGATCGCCTGGTCGGGCGCCGCCTTGCACGAGCTCAAGGTGCTTTTGCGCGATACGCGACTCGGGGCGCGCGACCGTTTCCGCATCGTGCAGCGCCTCTACCAGCGCGGCGATCCCGAAGCGGCCGCCCTCCTCGCCCGCGAGGCAGCCGCCGACCAGAGCGACGACGGGCGGCGCTACGCCTTCGCCGCGGCGGCCGCGGATGCAGGCGCGAAGCGCGCGAGGTTCCGCGAATTCCTCGACCGGCCGGACCTGCCCGAGAGCTGGATCGAGGCCGCGCTCGCGCCGCTCAACGCCCCGGAGCAGGCCGCGCTCACCCAGCCGCTGCTTGCCGAAGCGCTCGAGCGGCTGCCCGAGCTCAAGCGCCGCCGCAAGATCTTTTTCGTCAACAACTGGCTCTATGCCTTCCTCGGCGGGCAGACGAGCGCCGCCTCGCTCGCCGAGGCGAAGGCGTTCCTGCGCGAGACCCGGCTGGACGCGGATCTGCGGCTCAAGGTGCTCGAGGCGATGGATGGCCTTGAGCGCGCGGTCCGGATCCGCGAGCGCTTTGCAGGCTAGGATGTCGCCGTGAAGAAGGTTTTCGTCCTCTGCGCGATGGCGTTCCTCGCCGGTTGCGGAACGATCAATGCGACGCTCACCGATCCGCAGGGGCGCGAGGTGATGCTGCTCGGGCACGACCCGGTCTCCTACTTCGCCGCGGGCCGCCCGCAGCGCGGCGACCCGAAGATCGCCGCGACGCACGAGGGCCGCACCTACTACTTCGCCAGCGAGGCGCACCGGCGCGAGTTCGTCGCGCAGCCGGCCCGGTACGAGCCGCAGTACGGCGGCTTCTGCTCCAACGGCATGGCCTACGGCGTCAAGATGAGCACCGATCCGACCGCGTGGACGATCGTCGACGGCCGCCTGTTCGTATTCGGCGACATCCTGGGCTACGAGGAATGGAAGCTCGACATGCGCGCCAACATCCGGACCGGCGATGCGCTTTGGGCCGGGGAAGCGAAGGACGCGGGCTGGCGCGCGCAGACGCTGAAGCGCATCGTCTTTCGCGTGCCGCACTATCGCACGGGCAAAGAACTGCACGCGCGGTGGCAAGCACAGAACCCCGGGAAGAAGCTTACCTATGATCCGGGCGGCACAGTCAAGAATCTTTTCTTGAAGTATCCCGGCTGGCGCGCGCGCGAGGGATTCTCGCAACCCGCGCTCGGCTTTCCCGGGCTCGATCCTTGCCCTCCGGCCTGCGCAGGCGAGTACACGCCCGGTCCCCGGTCCCCTTAGCGCACTGCACGGCTCCATTTAGCTCACGCACCGCTCAAAAAGATCGGCGGTCGTGGCACAATCTTCGGCATGGGCCATGCGGCGACTACGATCAGGCTCGCGGAAGCGCGCGACGCGCACGCGATCGCGGAGATGTCGCGCGATCACATCGAGACGGGCCTGGGCTGGCGCTACGACGCTGCTCGCGTCTTGCGCGCGGTGAGGCGCGCGGAAACCGCGGTGCTCGTCGCGCGCCGCAAGTCGGGCTTCGCCCCGGTCGTGAGAAACGCGGCGCCGCCGCTCGCGGGCTTTTCGATCATGGATTTCGGCGAGGAGCGCGCGCACCTGGTGCTGCTTGCCGTGCATCCGGCGCACCGGCGCCGCGGCGTGGGTCGCGCGCTCGTCGACTGGCTGCTCGAATCGGCGCGCACTGCCGGCATGGCGAGCGTGCACCTCGAGCTGCGCGCCTCGAACGAGGCGGCGCGGCGCTTCTACCGCGCGCTCGGCTTCTCGGAGACGGTCCTCATGCCGCGCTACTACGACGGGCGCGAAGCCGCCATGCGCATGATCCTCGTGCTGCGCGCGCCCGGCCCCGTGCCGCTCGCCTGGCGCCCGCCCGCCCTCGGGCAGAAGTAGTTCCCCCAGCAGGTCTCCGTGGATCTCGGCATCGCAGGCAAGACTGCGCTCGTCACCGGCGCGAGCGCCGGGATCGGACGCGGCATCGCGAAGGCTCTTGCCGCGGAGGGGGTCAAGCTTGCCGTGGCGGCGCGGCGGGTGGACCTCCTGAAATCCCTTGAATCGGAATTGCAGACAAAGCTCGTCATCATCGAAGCCGATCTTCTGGCCGAAGGCGCTTCCGGAAAAATTGCCCAAGAGGCGCTGCAAGGCCTCGGCTCGGTGGACATCCTCGTCAACAACGCCGGCGGCTCGCGCGCCTTCAAGCTCGACACCACCGACGCGCAATGGGACGAGGCGATGACGCTCAACTTCACGCGCCAGCGCCAGCTCGCGCACCAGCTCCTCGAGCAGATGATGGCTCGCAAGTGGGGCCGCATCCTCAACATAACTGGGAAATCGGAGCCCGAGGGCATCAACGGCGCCTTCTCGGCCAAGGCGGCGATGCACGCGTGGGCCAAGGGCCTTTCGCGCGAGGTGGGAAAGTTCGGCATCACGGTGAACTGCATTCCGCCCGGGCGCATCCTGAGCGAGCAGATCCTGCGCAACTACACGCCGGAATACCGCAAATGGCAGTCGGAGCACGAGATCCCGGTTGGCGAATACGGCCAGCCCGAGGATATTGCCAACCTGGTGTGCTTCCTGGCGTCACCCAAGGCTCGCTACATCACCGGCGCGGTGATTCCTGTGGATGGAGGATTACGGAGGTACCAGTTTTGAGAAAACTCTGGTCTGCTGTCGTCGTTGGTCTGGTTTCCCTCGGGGTAAATGCCCAAAGCTACCCCTCAAAACCGCTGCGCCTCGTCGTTCCCTTCGCCCCCGGCGGGAGCTCCTCGATCGTCGCGCGCACTTTCGCCGCGGAGATGGAGAAGGGCCTCGGCCAATCGATCGTGGTCGAGAACAAGGGCGGCGGCGGCGGCAACCTCGCGATGGTCGATGTCGCCAAGTCGGATCCGGACGGCTACACGATGATCATCGGGCACGTCGGCTCGCTCGCGATGAACCCGTTCATGTACGAGAAGCTCCCGTACGACGTCGACCGCGATTTCGCGCCGGTATCGCTGCTGGCGATCGTGCCGGCGATCTTCGTGGTGAACGCCTCGGTGCCGGTGAAGGACCTGCGCGAGTTCGTCGCGCTGGCGAAGAAGGAGCCCGGCAAGCTCTACTACGGCAGCGCCGGCAACGGCTCGGCCGGGCACCTCGCCATGGAATACCTCAAGCAGGCGACCGGCATCGACATCCAGCACGTTCCCTACAAGGGCACCGGCCCGAACGTGGTTGATCTCGTCGCCGGCCGCACGCAGGCGGCCTCCGCCGGCACGCCGCCGCTCATGCCGCACGTGAAGAGCGGAAAGCTGCGCGTCATCGCGGTGGGCACCGCGAGGCGCCTGCACAACCTGCCCGAGGTGGGCACCGTGGCCGAGCAGGGCTATCCCGGCTTCGAGACCTCGCAGTGGTACGGCCTCAACGTCCCGGCGAAAACGCCCGAGGCGGTGGTGAAGCGCCTCGCCGCGGAGGCGGCAAAGGCGGCGAAGAGCCCCGCGGTCGCCGAGCGCTTTGCCGCCGAGGATGCCGAAGCGGTGGGCTCCTCGCCCGCCGAGTATGCGGCCTTCATCAAGAAGGAGCAGGCGCGCTGGAGCAAGGTCGTGCGCGCGGCGAACATCAAGGCGGACTGACGGCGTTGCGCTGACCTACTTTCCGGTTTCGGCGAGCAGCCAGGCCTCGAATGCCGCGACATCCGGCTTGCTCGAGGCGCGCGCCGAGCGCACCACGTAGTAGCCGCGCGAGGACACGATCGAGCGCTTGAAGGGCGTAACGAGCTGCTTCTCGCGCAGCATGCGCTTGAGCAGCGGCAGGCGCCCGAGCGCAACCCCCTGCCCGTTCACCGCCGCCTGCACGAGCTGGTCGTAGTTATTGAACTGGAGCACGCCGGCCGGCTGAAAATCCTTCAGCCCATGCGCGTGCAGCCAGAGATTCCATTCCGTCCACGAGTACTGCGCGTCCTCGGAATGCAGGAGCACCTGATGGCGCAGGTCGTCCGGCTCGCGCAGCGGCCGCGCCGGGTCGGCGGCGAGCGCCGGACTGCAAACGGGGATCACCTCTTCCTCGAAAAGGGGGCGCCGCCCGCGCATTTCCTCGGCGGTCGAATAGCGGATGGCGAGGTCGACGCCGTCGCGCTCGAGGTCCACGTTCTCGTAGGTCGCCGAAATGCGCACGTCCACGCCCTTGTGTCCCTGCAGGTAGCCGTTCAGGCGCGGGATCAGCCAGAGCGAGGCGAATCCGGGCGTCGTCGTCACCGTCACCGTGCGCGCGGCCTGCGCGCCCTTCAGCTTCTGCGTCGCGGCTTCGAGCGTCTCGAGCGCCTCCCGCGCGACCTTGTAGAGCTGCTGGCCGGCTTCGGTGAGCAGCAGGGCGCGGGTGCGCCGCTCGAAGAGCTTGGTGCCGAGGCTTTCCTCGAGGGCCTGGATCTGGCGGCTCACCGCCGATTGCGTGAGGAAAAGCTCGGAGGCGGCTTTTGTAAAGGACAGCAGCCGCGCCGCCGCTTCGAAGGCGAGCAGCAGCTCCAGCGGGGGCAGGTGCCAGCGCGACGAGCTACTCATGCACCTCGCGCATCCATGTCATGCGGAAAGACCGTTTGTTCCATGGGTGAATGCGGCGCAACATAGATGCACATGGAGAATGTGTCAAGGATCAGCACTCCGTCTTCACGAAAGGACATCGTCATGAAACGCGTCATTACAGGTTTGGTCGTCCTCGCATTCAGCACCGCCGCGCTCGCTCAAGCGCCCGAGAACCGCTGGCGTTCCCCGTTCACCGGAGCGCCCGCGCTCGGCGGAGTCAGCCCCCTCGATGCGGAGCGAAACCACAAGGCGATGGTGCAGGACCAGGCGGCATGGGCGGCTCGCCGGCAGGCGGTCGCGGCGACTCGCACCGACCGCGCAACGCCGGTCGCCGAGCACGCGGCATTCCTGACCTCGCCCAAGCAATTGGGACGCACCGCGCGGGCAACCGGGCGCTGAGCCCGATCGCAAGGCATAAAAAGCAAGGAGATTCATATGGACCTGAGCTATGGACGCGCCGCAATCCAGCTGAAACCCGGGCAACCGCTGCGCCTGCGCGATGCGCAGGGGCGCCATCTTTCCGTGATCGAGGGAGCGATCTGGGTGACGCAGGACGGCGACCTGCGCGACCTCGTCGTGGAAGCCGGCTCCGAGTTCGTCTTCGACCGGCCCGGACTTGCCGTGGTGCAGTCGCTGGGCGGCGCCGCGCGCATTGCTGCCGAAGACGGCGCTGAGTTCGAGCGCGCTTCCTCATCGCCGCTCGGCGTGCTGGCCCGGCTCTGGCGGAAGGTCCAGCGCGCGCAGCGCAGCACGCAGGCGCGGGGCGCGCTCAGCTCGCTCAGCGATCGGGAGCTGCGCGACATCGGCCTGTGCCGCTCGCAGATCGGCCTGATCCGCTGCTAGCGGCGGCGTTTCTGCCGCTATCATTGGGCGTCGCCTCGAGCGACGCCCAATGCCGAAAACCTACGACCTGATACTGCGCGGCGCGACCGTCATCGACGGCACGCGCGCGCCCCGTTTCGAAGCCGACGTCGCCATTGAGGGCGATCGCATCGCTGTCGTGGGTTCGGTTTCTTCTGCAAAAGCAAAACAGGAATTCAATGTCGAGGGGAAAATCGTCTCCCCCGGCTTCATCGACGCGCATACGCACGACGACCGGCTGATGCTCTCGGGGCCGGAGATGGCGCCCAAGGTGAGCCAGGGCGTCACCACGGTGATCGCGGGCAACTGCGGCGTGTCGCTCGCGCCGCTCGATCTGGGCTCGAGAGCCGTCCCCTCGCCGCTTGACCTGATGGGCGGGCCGGAGTGGTTTCACTACTCGAATTTCAAGTCGTACGTCGCGGAGCTCGAAGCGAAGCCCGCCGCGACCAACGCCGGCTTGCTTGTGGGGCATACCACGCTCAGGGTCGTCGCCCTTCAGGATGTGAATCAACCCGCAAATACAAAAGAAATAAAACGGATGCAGGGCTTCGTCGAAGAGGCGCTCGAGGCAGGCGCGATCGGCTGCTCGACCGGCCTTTACTACGAGCCGGCGCGCGCGGCGCCGACCGAGGAAGTGATCGAGGTGTGCCGGCCGCTTTCGGCGCGCAAGGCGCTTTATTGCACCCACATGCGCGACGAAGCCGACAAGGTCCTCGATTCGCTCGAGGAAACCTTCCGCATCGGCCGCGAGCTGGGCGTGCCGGTCGTGGTGTCGCACCACAAGGTGGTCGGCACGCCGAACCACGGCCGCTCGCGCGAGACGCTGCCGCTCATCGCCGAGCGCATGAAGTCGCAGGCGATCGGCCTCGACTGCTACCCGTACTGCGCCTCCTCGACCATTCTCACCGCGGACCGCGCGGCGCTCGCGACGAAGACGCTCGTCACCTGGTCGACGCCGCATCCGGAATTCGCCGGAATGGAGCTCTCGGCGGTGGCCCGGAAAATGGGCATGAGCGAAGCGGACACGGCGACGAAGCTCCGCCCCGCCGGCGCGATCTACTTCACGATGGACGAGAAGGACGTGCAGCGCGTGCTCGCCTTCGAGCACACGATGATCGGCTCGGACGGCCTGCCGCACGACGCGGCGCCGCATCCGCGCCTGTGGGGGACCTTTGCGCGCGTGCTCGGGCACTATGCGCGCGGCCTCGGCCTTTTTCCGCTCGAGACGGCGGTCTACAAGATGACCGGCCTTCCCGCGAAGACCTTCGGCCTCGCCGGCCGCGGCGTCGTGAAGGAAGGCGCCTGCGCGGACCTCTGCGTCTTCGATGCCGCCGCCGTGGACGAGGCCGCGACCTTTGCCAAGCCGATCCACCCGGCGAAGGGCATCGAGACGGTCATCGTGAACGGAACGCCCGTCTGGCACGAGGGACGCTCGACCGGCGCGCGGCCGGGTAAAGTACTGCGCAGAACGCCATAACAAACCCAAAACTGGAGGGAACATGAGAACGACCCGCATTTTGCTCGCCGCGAGCCTCGCGCTCGCCAGCGGCCTCGCCGCCGCGCAGGCCTATCCGACGAAGCCGGTGCGCCTCGTCGTGCCCTACGCGCCGGCCGGCGGCACCGACATCATCGCGCGCGCCGCCGCGGCGGAGCTCAGCAAGACGCTCGGCCAGCCGGTCACCGTTGACAATCGCCCGGGCGCGGGCGGCAACGTGGGCGCGGAGATCGTCGCGCACTCGGCGCCCGACGGCTACACGATGGTGATGTCGGCGAGCAGCCTGCACGGCATCACGCCGTTTCTCTACAAGAAGCTCAACTACGATCCCAACAAGGATCTCGTCCCGGTGATCGTGTTTGCGGGATTCCCGAACGTGCTGGCGGTGAACCCGTCGGTTAAGGCGAACACGGTGAGCGAGCTCACCGCGCTCGCCAAGGCGCAGCCCGGCAAGCTCACCTGCGCCTCGAGCGGCAGCGGCTCGACCATCCACATGTCCTGCGAGATGTACAAGCACATGCTCGGCCTGGACATCGAGCACGTGCCCTACAAAGGCAGCGGTCCCGCGCTGATCGACCTGATCGCCGGGCAGGTCAATATCATGTTCGACAACCTGCCCTCCGCGATCACCCACATCCGCTCGGGCAAGCTGCGCGCGCTCGCGACCACCGGCGAGAAGCGCTCGCCTGCGCTCCCGGAGGCGCCGACCATGATCGAGTCGGGCGTGCCGGGCTACGTGGCGACCGCCTGGTTCGGCCTGTGCATGCCCGCCGGCACGCCGAAGGAGATCATCGCGCGCATGAACGCCGAGGGGCAGAAGGCGGCCAGGGCGCCCGACTTCGTCAAGCGCATGAACGACCTCGGCTACGAGATCATCGGCGGCTCATCCGAAGCCATGGCTTCGATGATCCAGGACGAGATCAAGCGCTGGGGCCCGATCGTGAAGGCCTCGGGCGCCAAGGTCGACTGAACCGCGCCGGATCAGCCCGGCGCGACGAGCTGCTTCGCCTTTTCGTATTCCAGGCGCGTCGCGTCGAGGGACTGCATCGCGCGCGCCTGCGCCTCCTTCGCCGCTGCGTCGGTGGGCAGGCCCGCGCCCGGCACGCGCGAGGCGATTCTCTTGTACGAATCGGGATAGCCCTTCAGCAGGTTGCCGAGGGACGTCGCGGCGAGCTGGTAGTCGAAGAAATCCTTGTCCATCCGCTGGCGCAGGGTGACCGCCTGCGACATCCAGGCGCCGTTGCGCTGCGCGGCATGGGCGAGGTGCTCGGCGAGCGCCTTGTGGCTCTCGACGAACTTGCGCCGCCCGAGCGCGCTGCCCGCCTGCCGGCGCAGCACTTCGAGCACCGTGAGCAGATAGTCGTCGGCCGCCTCGACGAGCGCGCGGTCCGGGCGCGCGCTTGCCGCGCGCAGCGTTTCGAGCCCGGCGTCGGTCTCCTTGATCGACTGGTCGAGCCTCGCTACGAGGTCCGCGGAAGGCGCGTTGATGTCCGTGGCGATAGTCGCCTGCAGCCGGGCGCCCGCCGCGCCGACGAGCTGCGCGACCTGCGCGTCCAGCTTGCGTTTCTGCCAGGCGCCGTGCGCGACCCAGGCGGCGCCCGCCAGGACGACGAGCGCCGCGGCGCCCGCGACGAGGCTTTTTCGCGAGATCGGCATGCCGCCAATCTACGCGAGAACGAGTCGCGCGCAGGCGGACTTATTTCTCACCCGGCCGCGAGCGCGGGCTCGCGCCAGTCCTCCTTGCCGCCCGGATAGACGGCGACGTTCGCATAGCCGAGGCTCGCCAGCGTCTTCGCCGCGATGTGCGAGTTCTGGCAGGTCCTGCTCGCGCAGTACACGACAATCTCGGCGGACTTGTCCGGAACGACGCTCGCGGCGAGCGAGCGCGCCTGGTCGTGCGGGAAATGCCGCGCGTTCGGCAAATGCCATTCGTTGAAATACTTCTCCGGCAGCGCCTCGAGGAGCACGAGCGTCGGGTTGGCGGCGAGGCGTTCCTGCAGCTGGCTGCGGGTCAGATTCTTGATCATGACAGTCTCCATTGGGTTAGTTGCAGATGCAACTATAACGCCCGGATGATTGCATTTGCAACTATCATGTGCTACCTTGCCTGCCATGCCCCCCGCCACCGACCCGCGCCAGCGCGCCTGGGCGCGCTTCGTCGTCGCGCAAGCGCTGCTGGTCGAGCGCATCGAGGCCGCGTTCGCGCAAGCGGGCCTGCCCTCGCTCGACTGGTACGACGTGCTCTGGGTGCTCGAGCGCTCCGAGCACGGCCGCCTGAGGATGGCGGACCTCGCCGAGCAGGCGGTGGTCTCGCGCTCGAATGTCACCCGGCTCGCCGACCGGCTCGAGAAGGCGGGTCTGGTGCAGAGGATGAGCTGCCCGATGGACGGGCGCAGCACGTTCTGCGTCCTCACCGACAAGGGCCGCGCGCTGCGCGCCCGCATGTGGACGGTTTACCGCAGGCAGATCGATTCGCTCTTCGGCGCGCACCTGTCGGTGCGCGAGGCCGACGAGATGACGAAGGTTTTTGAACGCATCATTTCATCCGCAAAGGAGAGGACCCAGTCATGAACCTGTACTACTCACCCGGCGCCTGCTCGCTCGCGCCGCATATCGTCATGCGCGAGGCCGGCTTTCCGGTCGAGCTGAAGAAGGTGGACCTGAAGGCGAAGCAGGTCGAAGGCGGCGACTACAAGGCGGTCAACGGCAAGGGCTATGTGCCGGCGGTGAAGCTCGACGACGGCACGGTGCTCACCGAGGCGCCCGTCATCATGCAGTACCTCGCCGACCAGAAGCCCGACGCGGGCCTCGCGCCCAAGGCGGGCTCGATGGACCGCTACCGCCTGCAGGAATGGCTCAACTTCATCACTTCCGAGCTGCACAAGGGGATGGGCAACTTCTTCAACCCGGCGCTCACCGACGACTGGCGCAAGGCCGTCACCGATCGCCTCGCGCTGCGCATGGACTGGCTCGCCAAGCAGCTCCAGGGCAAGCAGTACCTCATGGGCGACAAGTTCAGCGTCGCCGATGCCTACCTCTTCGTCGTCCTCAACTGGGCCGGGCCGTCCAAGTTCGACCTGAGCAAGTGGCCCGTGCTGCAGGAGTACCACAAGCGCGTCGCGGCGCGCCCCAAGGTGCAGGAGGCACTTAAAGCCGAAGGGCTGGTCAAGTAAGCATGGCCACGCTGCCCACCGTGTTCGTCTCGCATGGCTCGCCCATGCACGCCCTGCAGCCGGGCGCGGTGCGCGGCGCCTGGGAGAAGCTCGCGCGCGACCTGCCGCGCCCAAAGGCGATCCTCATCGCCTCGGCGCACTGGGAAACGGACGTTCCCGAGCTCACGGCGACGGAGCATCCCGAAACGATCCATGATTTTTACGGCTTCCCCAAGCCGCTTTATGAGATTCAGTACCCGGCAAAGGGCGACGCCGATCTGGCTTTTCGCGCCGTTGATTTACTGAAGAAATCCAAAATAGAAGCGAAAACCGACCCCGTTCGCGGCCTCGATCACGGCGCGTGGTCGCCCCTTCTCTTTATGTATCCGCAGGCGGACGTGCCGGTCGTCCAGGTGTCGGTGCAGCCGCAGCTCGGCACGCGCCATCACGTGGAGCTCGGCCGCGCGCTCGCGCCGCTCTCGGACGAAGGCATCCTCGTCTTCGGGTCCGGCCACATGACACACAATCTTCGTGATCGAGGCAACGGGGGCATCGCCCCGTATGCGAAGGAATTCCAGTCCTGGACGAATGAAAAAATCCAGGCCGGAGACCTCGAGGCGCTGATCGACTATCGCCGGCAGGCCCCGCAAGGCGTGCGGGCGCATCCCACCGATGAGCACTTCCAGCCGCTCTTCGTCGCCCTCGGCGCCGCGCGGCCGGGCTACAAGGCCACGCGGCTTTACGACGGCATCGAGATGGGAGCGCTCGCGATGGACGCCTACCGCTTCGACGCCTGAAGGCGTGCTTTTGCCGCTGCGCCAATGTGAACTGGCGCACAGATTCACGGAATGTAAGGACGGATACTCCTTTCGCGACTACCGCCCCAAGGAGGATTCGCCATGCTCAAGCGCAAGCCCCTCGTCCTCGCCCTGGCCGCCGCCGGCCTGATTGCGGGTGAAGGCATCCAGCAGGTCTATTCCGGAGATGTGGTCGTTCCCGAGCTCGCCGTGCTGGACGCGGGCGTCTGCGCCCAGCCGCTGGCGGGCAACCCGAGCGCGCTTCTCCTTGCCCAGGCGAAGCGAACCGAGGTGAGCCCAGCGGGTGCTGCGGCCGCCAAGGCCGCGCCCGCCCAGGCCGAATCGGAGCCGCCCCTGATGAAGGGTCTCGGCGCGCACGGCTACAAGGTGAGCACCGCCTCCAGGCAGGCGCAGCGCTACTTCGACCAGGGATTGCGTCTCGCCTGGAATTTCAACCACGCGGAGGCGCAGCGCGCCTTTCGCATGGCGCAGAAGCTCGATCCCGCCTGCGCGATGTGCTTCTGGGGCGAGGCCTACGTCCTCGGGCCGAACATCAACGTGCCGATGGATCCCCAGGCCAACGCGCCAGCGTTTGCCGCCGCGCAAAAAGCGAAAGTGCTCGCCAGCAACGCCACGCCGCGCGAGCAGGCGCTCATCGAGGCGATGGCGGCGCGCTATTCGGCCGATCCGAAAGCGGAGCGCCCTGCGCTCGACGCGGCGTATGCGCAGGCCATGGGACGCGCCGCAGCGCGCTTCCCCGAGGACCTCGACATCGCGGCGATCTACGCCGAGTCCCTCATGGACCTCTCGCCCTGGGACTACTGGGAGCCCGGCGGAAAGCAGCTCAAGCCGGCCGTCGCGCCGCTCGTCGGGACGCTCGAGCGCGTGCTGGCGAAGCGCCCCGACCACATCGGCGCAATCCACCTCTACATCCACACGGTCGAAGCCTCCTCCGACCCTTTCCGCGCCGAACGCTATGCCGATCGCCTGGCCCGGCTCGCGCCGAGCGCGGGACACCTCGTGCACATGCCCGCGCACATTTACTTCCGCGTCGGCCGCTACAAGGACTCGCTCAATATCAACCGCCAGGCAGTGAAGGTGGATGAGCAGTACATCCGCAGCCAGAAGCCCGCGGGCGTCTATCCGCTCGCGTATTACCCGCACAACGTGCACTTCGTCATGGTGTCGGCGCAGATGGCGGGCGAGGCGCGCACCGCGGTCGAGGCCGCGAACAAGCTTGCCGGCGTCGTGCCGGGCGACGTGGCGCGCTCCGTGCTGATTCTCCAGCCGGTGAAGGCTTCGCCCTACTACGCGCACGCGCGCTTCAGCGACCCCGCCACGATCCTCGCGCTGCCGGACCCGGGCGCCGATTTTCCGTACGTGCGAGCGGCGTGGCGCTATGCGCGCGGCCTCGGGCGCCTGCAGCAGGGCGATGCGAGCGGCGCGGCCGCCGAGCTCGCCGAGATCGAGAAAATCACCGCCACGACCGACTTCGCGCCGTTCGAGGGCTGGAAGATCCCGGCGAAGGACGTGACGCTGATCGCGGCGCACGTGCTGCGCGCCCGCATCGCGCAGTCAAAGGGCGACCTCGACCGCGCGTTGCAGGAGCTCGAGCCCGCGGCGGCGCTGCAGGACAAGCTGCCCTACATGGAGCCGCCCTACTGGTACTACCCGGTGCGCCAGACCATCGGCGCCGTGCTCGCGCTGAAAGGCGAGAACGAGCGCGCGCGGGAGGCATTCGGCGAGAGCCTGGTGAAGACGCCGAACAACGCCTGGGCGCTCTACGGCCTGGCGCAGTCGTACTCGCGCTTGGGCAAGCAGCGTGAGGCGCGCGAGATCGAGCGGCGCCTCGACCGCGCCTGGCTCGGCGATCGCTCGCTGCTCGCGCTCGATCGGCTCTAGTAGCGGTAGACGACGAGCTTTCCCGCGGCCGACTCGGGCGTCCAGACCTCGCCCTTGCGGCCGTGGATCTGGCGCACGTTCGCCTGTTCGCTGGAGGAGCGGAACGACTCCCACTTCCCGCTCGCCGGATCGAAGCGCAGCATCACCTGCTTCGTCCACTCCGACACCCACGGCCGGTCGGTCTCATCGACGTAGACGGCGTACACGCGCGGGCTCTCGCCGGGCGCTTTCCAGGTTTTCCAGGCGTTCGACTTCGGGTCGTAGCGGCTGAGGTTGCCTGCGTTCCATTCGGCGACCCACACCATGCCTTTGGAGTCGGACCACACGCGCCGCGCGCCCTGGCCGCGCGTCGGGGGCTCGATCACCTGCGCCTTGTAGGTCGCCGCGTCGATGCGCGCGATGTAGGAGCCGGCGAGCGAGGCGAAGTACACCGTGCCGTCGGGCGTCGCCTGGATGCCGTAGGCGCCCGGGCCGCGCGGCGCCTCGAACACTTTGATGTCATTCGTGCGCGGATCGAGCCGCCCGTAGATGCCGCTCTGGCCCGTGAACCAGTGGATGCCCGCGTTATCGAAGGTCGCCGTGTTGAGGTTGGCGTAGCGCGTGCCCTGCGGCAGCGGCCAGAGCTTCACCTCGTGCGTCTTTGCGTCGACGCGCGCGATCGCGTTCTGGCCGCCGTCGGTGAACCAGGCCGAGCCGTCGCGATCGAGGATCACGCCGTGCGGCGAGGCGCCGCGCCCGAGCGGAATCAGCTCGACCTTGCCGGTCTTCGGGTCGAGCCGTCCGGCATGGCCGCTCCTCTGGCCGGAGAACCAGACCGGCCCGCCGGGACTCGGGTCGGCCCAGACGTCGTGCGCGGTGATGCCCTCGGGCAAGCGGTATTCCTGAACGCGCGTCTCCGCGCGCGCGACGCTCGCCACCGACAGCAGCAACAACGAAAGGACGACGGTGCGCATGGATGCTCCTTGCTTCAGGCCCTGCAGGGATTTTAGCTACACTTGCCTGAAACACGATGCGAACAAGAAAAGTCCGCCGCGCCACCCGCGAGCTGCTCGGCCTGACCCCGGCTGAATTCACGACCCTGCGGCGGCTCGACACGCCGGAGAAGATCCACGACTTCCTGTTTCGGCTCGGGCAGAACTTCGAGCTCGACGGAAGAGACACCTGCAATTCCGTGCGCACCGTGCTGCGCCTGCGGCGCGCGCATTGCATCGAGGGTGCGATGGTGGCCGCCTGCGCGATGTGGATCCACGGGGAGCCGCCGCTGCTCCTCGACATGCAGGCGGTGAAGGACGTCGATCACGTGATCGCGCTCTACCGGCGCCGCGGCTGCTGGGGCGCCTATTCCAAGACGAACAGCTTCGGCCTGCGCGGCCGCGACCCGGTCTACCGGAGCTTGCGCGAGCTCGCGATGAGCTATTTTCACGAGTACACCAACAAGCGCGGGCGCAAGACGCTGCGCACCTACTCGCGCCCCTACGACCTGCGGCGCATGAAGCCCGCGGACTGGGTGACCGCGAAGGACGGCGCCTGGGATCTGATCGACAACCTCGAGGCGGCGCGCCACTACAAGCTCATCAACGGCCGCCAGGAGCGCCTGGTGCGCCGCGCCGATCGCTTCGAGACGCGGCTTGGCAATCTGCTCCAGTACAAAAAACCGCGCCGCCGGAAAAAGAAGTAGCTACTTCTGGTCGACCTTGCCGATTTTCTCGACCGCGACCTTGAGGCGCGCGGCGTCCCTGGCGAGGAAATCCCGGAACTGCGGCGCATCGAGGTACATGATCGGCGACTGCGCCTTGTCCATCGCCACCTTGAACGCGGGATCGGCGGCCGCGGCGCGCACCGCGTCGCGAATCTTCGCCTGCACGGCGGGCGGCGTGGCGGCGGGCGCGAAGACGCCCGACCAGATGTAGAACTCGACGTCCTTGTAGCCCAGCTCCTTGAAGGTGGGCAGGTCCGGCATCGAGGCAAGGCGCTTGTCGCCCCAGCCCGCGAGCGCGCGCATCTTGCCCGCCTTGATGTGGCCCGCGACCGGCCCGGGCCCGGAGGCCAGCGCGTGCACCTGGTGGCCGAGCAGCGCCGAGGCGGCCGGCCCGCCGCCCTGGTACGGCACGTGGAAAAGCTTGATGCCCGCGGCGTTGGCGAACATCTCCATCGCGACGTGCAGCGTTCCGTAGACGCCCGAGGACGAATAATTGATCTGGCCCGGATAGGCCTTCGCCGAAGCGACGAAGTCCTGGATCGTCTTGTACGGACCGTCGGCGGAAACGACGAGGATGGTCGGGTCCGCGGTGATGAGGGCGATCGGCGCGAAATCGGCAAGCTGGTAGGGCGAGGGCCGGCCGTTCAGCGGATCGGAGACCGGGAAGATCGAGATCGACGAGAGCGCGATGAGAATGGTGTAGCCGTCGGGCGCGGCCTTGGCGGCGGCGCCCATGCCAACCGCGCCGCCCGCGCCCGGGCGGTTGACGACGAGCACCGGCTGCTTGAGCGTCTTCTCCATGGCCGCGGCGAGCGGCCGCCCGACGATGTCGGCGACGCCGCCCGGCGGGAACGGCGCGATCATCGAGATCGGCCGGGCCGGGTAGTCCTGGGCCTGTAGGGCGGCGGCGACAAGCAGCCCCGCGACGAGTGCGATTTTCCTCATGGTCTCCCTCCGGGACACAGTTGGTTACAGACTTTGCATAAGGTTAACTGACAGGACGGTCGCGTGCGCGTGAAATGGCAACACGCCACACCCCGCTGGCAACGAAAGGAGAAACCCCATGTTCAAGAAGCTCGCACTGACCGCCCTTGCCGGAACCGCCCTGCTCGCCTCCTCGGCCTTCGCCCACGACGGGCACTGGAACCGCGGCCATCGCTGGCACCACGGCTACGTCCCGCATCGCGTCGTGGTTGTTCCGCCCGCGCCGGTCTACGTCCGGCCCGCGCCGGTGTATTACACGCCGCCCGCGCCGGTTTACTACACGCCCGCGCCGGTGGTCGTCGCGCCGCCGCGCCCGACCATCGTCTATCGCCAGCCGGGGCTTTCGGTCCGCGTCGGCTTCTGAGTGAGCGCGCAGGCTTTGCCGCGCGGCCTCTGGCGCGGCGGACCCTGTAAGGCTTCGTGCCTTCCCCCGACCAAGGAGCGATAAAATCGCTCATGAAGGAGGAAGGCATGAAGCGGCGCACCCTGCTCAAGCTGTTCAGCCTGGCACCGTTCGGAGCCGCGGCAACGCATGTGCACGCCGCCCCGCCGAAAACCATGAAAGAGATCGAAGGACTGCAGCAGAACTGGAAGACGCTGCTTGCCGCCGGCACCGAGGTGCCCGCGCCGGGCGAGAAGCTCGAGCTCTCCAAGGACGAGTGGAAGAAGCGCCTGCAGGGCAAGGCCTACAGCGTGCTGCGCCAGGAGGACACCGAGCGCCCGGGCACGAGCCCGCTGAACGAGGAGAAGCGCCCCGGCGTCTTCGTCTGCGCCGGCTGCGGCCTGCCGCTGTTCACCTCCGCGATGAAATACGAGAGCGGCACCGGCTGGCCCTCGTTCTTCACCACGATCCCGGGCGCGTTTGCGACCAAGACCGACTACAAGATCATCTATCCGCGCACCGAGTACCACTGCGCGCGCTGCGGCGGCCATCACGGCCACCTCTTCGATGACGGTCCGGCCCCGACCGGCAAGCGCTATTGCAACAACGGCGTGGCGCTGAAATTCATCCCGCAAAACGGCAAGGCCTGAGGCAGGAATAGAGCACGGCGAAGGCTGTTAGCGGTAGCGTCTGCCTTTCATCTCCACCCTCCGGGAGGCGCTACCCATGAAAGCTGTCTTCGTTGTCATGTTCGGCCTTGCCTTGCTCGCCGCGGCGCCGCTCCAGGCGCAAAGCGGCAAGATCCCCCACAGCAAGGACACGATCAACGCCACGGGCGAGGGCAACAGCGTCGGCACGCGCGGCCGCCCGGCGGAACTGGCGGGCGTCTCGCTCAAGGTCGGCGACAAGCTGCCCTCGGCGAACCTGGTGAAGACCGACATGTCGGTCGTCGATATCGGCAAGAACGGCGGCAAGGTTCGCATCCTAAACATCGTGCCCTCGCTCGACACCACGACCTGCGACGAGCAGACCCACGAGCTCGCCGAGACGAACGAAGGCCTCGACACGCACGTCGAGATGGTGACGATCAGCATGGACCTGCCTTTCGCGCAGCGGCGCTACACGAAGAGCGGCGAATTCAAGAACGTCACGTTCCTGTCCGACTATCGCGGGCAGAACTTCGGCAAGGGCACGGGCCTGCTGCTCAAGCAGGCGCAGCTCCTCGCGCGCGCGGTGCTGGTGGTGGACAAGGACAACGTCATCCGCCACATGCAGGTCATGCCCGACATGAGCTTCCTGCCGGACATGCAGGCCGCCTTCAAGGTCGCGCGCGGCCTGATCTAGGCGCTTACATCTTCCAGCCGAGCGAGAGGCCGAGCCCCGTCTGCTTCATGCGCAGGTCGGCCTCGCCCCCGCCCACGCCGCCCGGCGGAGGTCCCGGAGGAATCGAGCCCGCGCCGTGCACGGTGTGCGGCAAGGCATAGACGGCCGACGCGGTCAGCTCGACGGCTTTCGAGATCGCCCAGGTCGCGCCGAACGTCAGGTGCTTCTCGCTCACCGCGGGCGCGAAGATATTGATCAGGGTCTCCGACGGCGGGATCGGCTGGCGCAGCAGCGCCGCGCCCGCGCGCAAGGTCACGCCCGGCGCCGCCTCCCAGGCGACTCCGAGCTTGAGCACCGTGGTGTTGCGCCAGCCTGAGCCCGGGCCGCCGGTCGCGCCGAGCAGGCAGGTCTGGCGCAGGAAGCATTGCGTGGAGCCGCTGCTCGCCACGCCAAAATCGATTCGCTGCAGCTCGGCCGCGACGGTCACCGCGGGCGCCGCCTGCCAGGCTGCGCCGATGCCATAGTTGGCGGGGACATCGAAGCGGCCGCCGTCGGCGAGCAAGCCCTTGTAATGATCGAGGCGCCCCATGCGGATGCGCGGCTGCCAGGCGGCGCCGAGGCTGAGCGTGTCGGTCATGCGGCCGAGCCAGCCGATCCGCATGCCGAGCCCGGTCGAGCTGTCGCGGCCGCGGTTGGTGACGGCGCCCACGCTGCTCGTGAAGGCCGGCTGGTCGAAGAATTCCAGGCCGCGCGCCGAAAATTCCTGGTAGACGAAATTGAGCGCGACGCCCAGCGTCTGCCGCTCGCCCAGGCGCAGCGCGAACGAGGGCGAAGCGGTGACCTGCGCGAGCTCGAGGCCCGCCGGGCTGCTGCCCGCGAGGCCGCCGAGCGGATTTTGCTCGTAGCGAGTCAGCCCGCCGTTGCCTACCAGCGTGAAGCCGATGGCGCTCCGATCGCCGAGCTTGCGGCTGACGCCGAAATCCGGAACCGCGAAGTTGCGGCGGCCATCCGCATTCCGGCTGCCCGCGAGACCCAGGGTGTTCGCCGACGTGATTTCCGAGCCGCGCTCGGGGACGAACCATTCGAGGCCGGCATCGAGCCGGTTTCCCACCCAGGCCGTGCCCGCCGGATTGGCGGCGCCTGAAATCGCATCCTGCGGCAATGCGATGCCGACGCCCCCCATGCCTTTGGACTTGAGGCCGTAGCCGATCTGGAAGTAACCCGCGGTCGCGAGCGCCATCGACGGCCAGACGAGCGCCACGAGCGCGGTTGCGCAGAGCCCTGCTCGAGCTTGGTCCATCCTCCCCCGGCCTCCTCGGTCGCAAACGCCGCCGGGTGCCCGCTATTCCCTTCGCGGCGCTATTTCGAGGGCGTCGCCAGTGCCTCCGCGATCGGCGGCGCAGGGAAGTGAAAGCGCACCGGGCCGTCGGGCAGCGCCTTGAGGAACTGCTCGAGATACGGATCCTTGGAAGCGAGCAGCTCCTCGGGCGTGCCCTCGCCGCGCAGCTTCCCGTCGGCGATGACGTAGAGGTAATCGACGAGCTTGAGCGACTCCGAAACGTCGTAGGTGACGATGATCGAGGTGAGGCCGAGCGCGTCGTTGAGCTTGCGGATCAGCGTCGCCACGACGTTCAGCGAGATGGGATCGAGGCCCGCGAAGGGCTCGTCGTACATGACGAGCAGCGGGTCGGTGGCGATCGCGCGGGCGAGCGCGACTCGCCGCGTCATGCCGCCCGAAAGGTCGGCCGGCATCATGTCGCGCGCCCCGCGCAGGCCCACCGCGTCGAGCTTCATGAGAACCAGCGTTCGCACGAGCTCCTCGGGCAGGCCCGGATGGTGCTCGCGGATCGGGAAGGCGATGTTCTCGTACACCGAGAGGTCGGTGAAGAGACCGCTCGACTGGAACATCATGCCCATCTTGCAGCGCAGCTCGTAGAGCTCGCGCGTGCCCAGCTTGTGCACGACCTTTCCGTCCACGCTGACCGAACCGCGGCCGGGCGCGAGCTGCCCGCCGATCAGCTTGAGCAGGGTCGACTTGCCGCTGCCCGAGCCGCCGAGGATCGCCACCACCCTGCCGCGGTGGATTCGCAGCGAAAGCCCCTTCAGGAGCTCGAGCTCCCCGTAGGAGAAATGCAGGTCGGAGACTTCGACGAGGGCGCGCGTGTCGTCGGTCATGGCGCAGCCGAGTCTATCAGCCGCCCAGGGCCTTGTAGAGGTCGGCGACCGCGGCTCGCTGGGCGCGCAGCGCCTCGTGGCGCGCGACTTCCGCGGCGAGCAGGTTGCGCTCGGCGTCGATCACGTCGAGCTGGCTCGCCATGCCGTTCTCGTAGCGCAGGCGCGCGAGCTTTAGCGCGGAGCGCAGCGACACGGCGCGCTGGTCCTCGGCCTCGAAGCTCTCCCGCGCGCGCGTCTGCGCGGAGAGCGCGCTGCGCACCTCGCGAAACGCATTCTGGATCGTGCCCTGGTAGCGCGCGAGCAGCTGGCGCTCCCTCGCGCGCGCCGCCTCGGTCTGCGCCTGCAGCCGGCCGGCGGAGAAGATCGGCTGCGCGATCGCCGCGGCGAGGCTCCAGATGCCGGCGGGACCCGAGAAAAGGTCGCGCATCGCCGCCGCCTCGGTGCCCAGGAACCCGGTGAGCGAGATCGACGGAAAGAGCGCCGTGCGCGCCACCGCGACGCGCGCGTTCGCGGCGATCAGCCGCTGCTCGGCTTCGAGCAGGTCCGGACGGCGCAGCAGCAGCTCGGAGGGAAGACCCGAGGGCACCACGGCGGGGAGGACCTTCGGCTCATCCGTGGAATTGCGCGCGACTGAATTCTCGAGAATCGCCTTCGGACTCCGGCCGAGCAGCACGGCAAGCGCCGCATCCTGCGCCTCGCGGTCGCGCTCGAGCGGCGGCAGCTGCGCGCGCACCGCGGCCGCCTCGGCCTCGAGCTGCCGGTATTCGAACTCCGAGATGAGGCCGTGCTCGAAGCGCTTTTTCTGCAGCCCGAGCGCCTCTTCGCGGAGCTTGAGCGTGCGGCGCGTCGCCTCGACCTGATTATCCAGCGAGCGCAGCCCGAACCAGGCCTTGACGACGTCCGCGGCGAGCGCGATCCGCACCGTCTCGCGCGCGGCCTCGGTTCCGAGCAGGTCGGCCCGAGCCGCCTGCGCGGTCGTCGAGAGGCGCCCCCACAGGTCGATCTCGTAGGAGACGTTGAGGGCGATGCGCGTGTCGTTCAGCTCGCGCGGAATTCCCGGCGGCAAAAGCCCGGTCGCCCCCGAGGAGAGCGAGCGCCGGCGCACGCCGGTCAGGTCGACGGTCGGATAGAGCGCTGCCTCGGCATCCTTGACGAGCGCGCGCGCTTCGTCCACGCGCGCGACCGCCACGGCGAGGTCGGTGTTGCTCTTCAAAGCCTCCTCGACGAGTGCGTCGAGCGCGGGATCGCCGTAGAGGGTCCACCAGCGGCCGTCCAGCACCGCCGGCGGCGCCGATTGCTTCCACGCCTGCGGCAGCTCGATCGCGGGGCGCTGATAGTCGGGCTTGGCGAGGCAGCCGGCGAGCCCGGCCGCGAGCGTCGTCAGTACGAAATGCCGGAGAAAGCGCCGGGCGTCAGGCATTGCCTTCGCCTTCCGAGGCGCGATGCGCCTCCTCCACTTCGGCGCGGATTTCGTCGGTCGAGCGCTTCTCGCGCAGGTGCCGGTCGGTGATCAGCTTGAAGAACATCGGCACGAAGAAGATGGCGAGGAAGGTGGCGGCGATCATGCCGCCCATCACGCCCGTGCCCGCCGAGTGGCGCGCGCCGGCGCCGGCGCCGGTGGAGATGGCGAGCGGCAGCACGCCGAAGATGAAGGCGAGCGAGGTCATGAGGATGGGCCGGAAGCGCAATCGCGCGGCCTCCAGCGCCGCGGCCGAGGCCGACAGGCCCTGGCGCTCCTTCAGCTCGGCGAACTGCACGATCAGGATCGCGTTCTTCGCGGCGAGGCCGAGAAGCGTCACGAGGCCGATCTGGAAGTAGACATCGTTCGCGAAGCCGCGCAGCCACACCGCGGCGAGCGCGCCGAAGGTGCCGAAGGGCAGCGCGAGCAGCACCGAGAGCGGCAGCGACCAGCGGTCGTACTGCGCGGCGAGGATGAGGAACACCATCACCACCGCAAGCCCGAGCGCGAGGAGCGAGGTACCGCCCGACTTCTTTTCCTGGTAGGAGGCGCCGCCCCAGTCGAAGCTGAAATCGGCCGGCAGCACCTCTTTTGCGATGCGCTCGACCTCCGAGATCGCCTGCCCCGAGGACATGCCGGGCGCGCCCGCGCCGAGGATCTTCACCGCCGGCAGGTTGTTGAAGCGCGTCATCGAGTCCGGGCCCGCGTCGAAGCGCACGCGGGCGAGCGAGGCGAGCGGGATCATGGCGCCCTTGTCGCTGCGCACGTAGATGTCGCCGATCGCCTCGGGCGAGCGCCGGTAGGCCGAGTCGGCCGACATGAGCACCTGCCAGGTGCGGCCGAACTTGTTGAAGTCGTTCACGTAGTAGGTGCCGAGCGTCGAGGCGAGCGCGCCGTAGAGGTCGCCGAGCGGCACGCCGAGCGCGCGCGCCTTCTCCCGGTCGACATCCACGTAGAGCTGCGGGACGCCCGCGCGCCAGAGCGTCTGCACGTACTGGAAGCCGCCGCTCGAATTCGCCTTCTGCAGGAACTGGCCCATGACCTCGGCGAGGCGCTTGGCGCCGCCCTCGCCGCGGTTCTGCAGATAGAACTCGAAGCCGCCCGCCTGCCCCAGGCCGAAGATCGGCGGCGGCCCGAAGGCGAGCACGAGCGCCTCCTTGATGCCTGCGGTCTTGCCGAAGAGCTCGCCCACGAGCTGCTTGGTATCCACCTTGCGCTCGTCCCAGGGCTTCTGCGTGACGAAGATGGTCGCCGCGTTGTTGCGGAAGTAGCCGCCCAGGAAGTCGAACCCGGTGAAGGCGACCGCGTCCTCGTTGGCCGGATTGGACTTGATCGCCTCGATCACCTGCGCGACCACCTTGTCGGTGCGCTCGAGCGTCGCCCCGTCGGGCAGGATCACGGCCGCGATGTAAAAGCCCTGGTCCTCGTCCGGGACAAGGCTCCCCGGCGTGATGCGCCACAGGCCGACGGTGATCGCCACCATGCCGGCAAAGAGCAGCACGCCGACGATCGCGCGCCGGATCATCCAGCCGACCCCGTCCGTATAGTGTTTCGTGATTTTCAGGAAGGACGAATTGAAAAACGTGAAAAATCGTCCCGGCGCCTTGTGCTCGCGCTTGAGGATCAGGACGCAGAGCGAGGGCGTGAGCGTGAGCGCGACCAGGCCCGAGATCACCACCGCGACCGAGATCGTCACCGCGAACTGCCGGTAGAGCTCGCCTGCGAGGCCGCCCAGGAACGCGATCGGGATGAACACGGCGCACAGCACGAGCACGATGGCGATGACGGGCCCGGTCACCTCGCCCATCGCCTTCAGCGCCGCCTCGCGCGCCGGCAGGTGCTCCTCGTGCATGATGCGCTCGACGTTCTCGAGCACGACGATCGCGTCGTCCACGACGATGCCGATCGCGAGCACCATGCCGAAGAGCGTGAGCGTGTTGATCGAGTAGCCGAGCAGGTAGAGGCCGGCGAAGGTGCCGATCAGCGACACCGGCACCGCGGCGACCGGGATCAGCGTCGCGCGCCAGTTCTGCAGGAAGAGGAACACCACCAGCACCACGAGCACCATCGCCTCGAAGAGCGTGAGCGCGACCTCCTTGATCGAGACCTTGACGAAGCGCGTGGTGTCGTAGGGCACGTGGTAGTCCAGGCCCTGCGGAAAGCGCGCCTTGATCCGGTCGACCGTCTGCACCACGTTCTCGGCGACTTCCAGCGCATTGGCGCCCGGCAGCAGGAAGATGCCGACCAGCGTCGCCTCGCGGCCGTTGATGCGGCCGACGAACTCGTAATCCTTGGAGCCGAGCTCGACTCTCGCCACGTCCTTCACCTTCAGGGTCGAGCCGTCGGGATTCGCGCGCAGGATGACTTCCTCGAACTCCTTCGGATCGGAGAGCCGGCCCTTGGTCGTGATGGTGTAGACGAGCTCCTGCGATCTTCCGATCGGCGACTGGCCGATCTTGCCGGCGGCGAACTGCGCGTTCTGCTCGGTGAGCGCGCGGATCACGTCGTTCGGCGTGAGGTGGAGCTGGGTCAGCCGGTCGGGCTTCACCCAGATGCGCATCGCGTAGTCCTTGGCGCCGAAGATCTGGACGTTGGTCGTGCCGGGCACGCGCTTGAGCTCGTCGAGCACGTTCAAGGTCACGTAGTTGCTGATGTAGAGGTTGTCGTAGCGCCCGTCGGGCGAATAAAAGGCGAGCACCTGCAGGAAGGCGGACGAGCCCTTCTGCACCGTGACGCCCTGGCGGCGCACCTCTTCCGGCAGGCGCGGCTCGGCCTGCTTGACGCGGTTGTTGACGTTCAGCGCCGCCTGGTCGGCGTCCGCCCCGATGTCGAAGGTGACCTGGATCTGCAGCACGCCGTTGGAGCCCGAGGTCGAGCTCATGTAGATCATCTTCTCGACGCCGGTGATCTGCGCCTCGAGCGGCGCGGCCACGGTCTGCTCGAGCACCTCGGCCGAGGCTCCCGGATACACCGCCTGCACCGTGACCACCGGCGGCGCAATCTCCGGATACTGCGCGATCGGCAGGATGCGCATCGCGGCGAGGCCGGCGATGACGATGAAGATCGAGAGGACGGCCGCGAAAATCGGCCGGTCGATGAAGAACTTCGAGATCATTTTTTCTTTTCTTGCTCTTTTTTGGGCTCTTGTTCTTTTTTATTTTCCGGCTGTCCCACCTGGACCGGCGCGCCCGGCGCGAGCTTCATCACGCCATCGACGATCACCTGCTCGCCGGCCTTGAGCCCGGAGGTGACGATCCAGTCCTCGCCCGTCCACTCCGCGACCTGCACCGGCCGCGCCTCGGCCTTGCCCTGCGCCAGCACGTAGACGAACTTGCCCTGCGGGCCCTCGAGCACCGCGCGCTGCGGCACGGTGATCGCGTTCGGACGCGTCGCGCCCTTCAAGGTCACGCGCACGAACTGGCCGGGGCGCAGCGCGCCCTTCGGATTGGGGAGCTCGGCGCGCGTCTCGCTCGTGCCGGTCGCGTTCGAGATGCGCACGTCGGAGAAGTTGAGCTTGCCCGCCTGCGGATAAACGGTGCCGTCGGCGAGCTTCACCGCCACGTCGAAGCTGCCGCCCTTCGGCAGCTCGAGCCGCCCGGCCGCGACCTCGTTGTTGATGCGCAGCTGCTCGTTATCGGGCACGCCGAAGCTCACCCAGATCGGATCGATTTGCGTCACCGTGGTGAGGAGCACGTCCGGCCCGGAGACGAGGCTGCCGTCGGAGCGCTGTGCGCGCCCGGCGATGCCGGAGACCGGCGACTCGACCTTGGTATAGAGCAGGTTCAGGCGCGCCTCGGTGAGCCGCGCCCGCGCCGCCTTGAGATCGGCGTCCGCGATCGCCTCGGCCGAGGTCGAGTCGTCGTATTCCTTCTGGCTCACCGCCTTTTCGGCGAAGAGCGGCTTAAGCCGCGCGGCGTTCTTCCGCGCCTGCGCGAGTCGCGCCTCCGCGCCGGAGACGTCGGCCTCGGCGCGCACCGCCGCCGCGATGAAAGGCGCCGGATCGATCGTGAAGAGCGACTGGCCCTTCTTGACCGGACCGCCTTCCTTGAAGTTGCGCTCCTGCAGGATGCCCGTGACGCGCGCGCGCACTTCGACCTCGCGCGAGCCCAGCGTCTGGCCGGTGTACTCGTAGGTGACGGGAAGCGATTTTGGCTCGACCGCGACGACCGCGACCTGCGCCGGCGGCATGCCGCCCATCGGGCCGCCCTTGCCGCCCTTTGCGCCCTTGTCCGCGCCGCCCGAGGGGCCGCACCCATAGATGAACGCGGCAAGCACCAATGGAAAAAGAATGCGCATTGCGAAACTCCGGAGCGGGGGATTGGGCTGAAGAACGACTGACCGCCGGATATTACTGTAGTTGCACGACGGTCCGCTATCGCATCAGGCAGTGTTTCGACAGGTCCTCGCGCTCGGCCTCGCTCAATGCCGGACTGAAATACAGCAGCCGGTCCAGCATGTCCTCGGTCTCGAAATACGCCCTGCGGCAATCGAGGTGAATGAAGCCGCTCGGCTCGAAGCGGCCTTCTTCGTAATACACGAGGCGGATGCGCCAGGTGCCGCGGGCGATCGGCTGCCGGCAATGGCGGCAGGACGCCTGGCCGCTCGGCGCGCGCTCCGCGCCGTTGACGCGCGGCAGGCGCCGGTGCTCGACACCGGCGCGCGCGGCGCGCTCGAGCGCGTCTCGATCGAACGCCGCCTGCGGCGCTCCGGGGAGCGCCTCGAGGAACGGCTCGGGCCGCTTGTAGGCGGCGCAAGCCGGGTGGAACCAGAGCGTCATCTCGCCCTCGCCGAAGGGATTGGGCAGGCGCTCGCCGAAGCGCAGCTCGCCTTTCGCGATCGGCCGCCCGCAGCCGCGGCACTTGGCGCGGCCGGTGCTTGCCGGCTCGAAGACCTGCGGCATGGCTAGCGGCCCTGTCCCTGGTAGATGCCGCGAACGGTGTCGATCGTATCGGCCTCGTGTGCCGTCTTGTCGGGACGATAGCGCTTCAGGCGCGCAAAGCGCAGCGCGAGACCGCCGGGATAGTGCGGGCTCGCCTGCAGGTCGTTGAATTCGATCTCCACTACGAGCTCCGGACGAACGTGGACGACGTGGCCCTCGCGGCGCGTCTCGAGCTTTAGCAATTCCGCGGTCTGCCACTCGAGGATCGCATCGGTCATGCCCTTGAAGGTCTTGCCCAGCATGACGAAGCCGCCCGCCGGATCGCGCGCGCCGAGGTGCAGGTTCGAAAGCCAGCCCTGGCGCCGGCCGTTGCCCCACTCCGCGGCGAGCACGACCAGATCGAGCGTCTGCGCCTGCTTCACCTTGAGCCAGGCGGCGCCGCGCCGGCCGGCCTCGTACGGCGCCTCGAGCGCCTTGGCCATGAGG
>DATAID010000036.1:0-30516 GCA_036262835.1 Burkholderiales bacterium
TGGTCCGCATCGGCATCTCGGGCTGGCGCTACGAGCCCTGGCGCGGGGTCTGGTACCCGGAGGACCTGCCGCAGCGGCGCGAGCTGGAATTCTGCGGCCGGCATTTCCCCACCGTCGAGATCAACGGCTCTTTCTATTCGCTGCAGCGGCCCGAATTCTACGAGTCGTGGTACCGCGACACGCCGCCGGGGTTCGTCTTCGCGGTGAAGGGCTCGCGCTACATCACGCACCTGCGGCGGCTGAGGGACATCGAGAAGCCGCTCGCCAATTTCTTCGCGCAAGGCCTCTTCGAGCTGCGCGAGAAGCTCGGCCCGATCCTCTGGCAGTTCCCGCCGATGTTCCCGTACAAGCGCGACCGGCTCGAGGCCTTTTTCGCCCAGCTTCCCCGCAGCACGGGCGAGGCGCTCAAGCTCGCGCGCCGGCGCGACGCGCGGCTGCACGGGCGCTCGCGCCTCGCGATCGACGCCGACCGGCCACTCCGGCACGCGATCGAGATCCGCCACCCGAGCTTCATGAACGACGATTTCGTCGCGCTGCTGCGCGAGCATCGCATCGCGCTCGTGGTCGCCGATACCGCCGGCAAGTGGCCGAAGATGCTGCACGACACCGCCGACTTCGCCTACGCGCGCCTGCACGGCGACATCAAGATCTACACGAGCGGCTACACCGACGCCGCGCTCTCGGATTGGGCGCGGAGGGTTCGCAGGTGGGAACGCGACGGGCGGGATGTCTACGTCTATTTCGACAACGACGTGAAGGTGAAGGCGCCCTACGACGCCCTGGCCTTGATGAAGAAGCTGAAGCTTTCCTGGGGTACGCCGGTCAGGCGCGCCGGGCAGCGGATTCCCCGGCTCAAGTACGCTTACGGCCCGCGCGTGACTTCGGGCGGCCCCTGGCTGCGCTCATCAGAACGAATTCGTAGTGCACGCGCGTGAGGCCGTCCTTGCCCTTCCTGAAGTCGACGACCAGCTCGGGCTTCACGCCGAAGACGGCATCCGAATCGAGGTACTTGCCGCCCTTCACGAAGAGATGCGTGATGAGCGGCTTGTAGCCGGGCGCGGTGATCCAGAAGTGCAGGTGCGGCGGGCGCATCGGGTGGCGGCCGGTGGCGGTGAGCATCCGGCCTACCGGCCCGTCGTGCGGCACCGGATAGTGCTTGGGCGTGACGCAGCGAAAATGGAACCTGCCTTGCGCGTCCGCGCGGAAGACACCGCGCAGGTTCATTGCGTCGCCTTTCTGGGAATCGTAGAAGCCGTCGGCGCCCGCCTGCCAGATGTCGAGCTTGGCGCCCGGCACCGGCTTTCCTTTTGAATCGCGCACGCTGCCGGTGACGAGGCAGGGGTCGCCGTCCTTCGCGTTCTTCGCGACGTTGTCGCCGAGCGAGTACTCCGGCGCCTGCTCGCGGTGGAACGGCCCGAGCACGGTCGATTGCGTCGCGCCCTTCCCGGCCGCGTAATTGAGCGCGTCCACCAGCATCGACACCCCGAGCGTGTCCGACATGAGGATGTATTCCTGGCGCTTGCCGGTGCACCAGTGCCCGGTCTCGGTCAGGAACTGGATGCCGGCCATCCATTCCTCGGGCGTGGGCTTCACCTCGCGCACAAACGAGTGCAGATGCTGGATGAAGCTCGTCATCACCTGCTTCAGGCGCCGATCCTTCGTCTTGCGGATCCGGCCGAGGACTTCCCGGGTGAGCTGCTTCTCGCTGAACGCTTTGGTGGCCACCGCGATCTCCTTACTGCGCTTTCGCTCCCGTGATTTTAGCGATCACCGGCCGCGCGCCCTCGAGCGCGGTGCGCTGCAGATAGAAGGCAAGCCCGCGCGCGCCGCCGAGCTCCTCGCCGCCGCCCGCCCTGCCTGGCCCGCCATGCACCAGCTGCGGCAGCACGGTGCCGGGCCCGGGGGAGAGCTCCACCTTGGGATGCCCGAGATAGATGCGGCCGTGATACGGCGCGACCTCGGCGACGGTCTCCTCGATGAAAGCCTGGTCTTCCGAATGGATCGAGCAGACGAGCCCGCCGTTGCCGCGCGCGACGATCTCCCCGGGATTGTCCGAATACGCGATCAGGCTCGCGATCGGCCCGAACACCTCGCGCTCGTGCGCGACGGGTCCGGGCTCCTCGACCAGCACCGGTGAAATGAAGAAGCCTCTTTCGAGAACTTTCCCGGTGCCGCCAAAAGCGATCTTCCCGCCCAGCTTCTCCACACCCTCGCGCGCTTCCGCAAGCTGCGAGGCGGTGGCGAGCGGCCCCATTTTCGTCTCCTCGTCCGCCGGGTCGCCCACCTTGACGACGGCGAGCAGCTCGGCGAGGTCGCTTTTCACTTCCTGGGCGACCTGCGCGGGGACGATGACGCGGCGGATGGCGGTGCACTTCTGCCCCGCCTTTTGCGTCATGTCGCGCACGACCTCCTTCAGGAAGAGCTCGTACATGTCGCTCCTCGGCTCGACATCCGGCCCGAGCACCGCCGCGTTCAGGCTGTCGGCCTCCACGTTGACGCGCACCGAGTTGCGGATGATGTTGGGGAGCGCCCGGATTCTCTCGCCCGTGTCGCCCGAGCCCGTGAAGGCGAGCACGTCCTGCGCGCCGAGGCGCTCGACCAGGTCGCGCGGCGAGCCGGCGAGGAACTGGAGGGCGCCCTCGGGCAGGAGCTTGGCTTCGACGATGAGCTGCACGATCCGGTGCGCGACCATCGCCGAGCTGGTCGCGGGCTTGGAGAGCACGGGCATGCCGGCGAGGAGCGCCACGGCCGCCTTCTCGGCGAAGCCCCAGGCCGGGAAATTGAAGGCGTTGATATGCACGGCGACGCCGCGCCTCGGCGTGAGCACGTGCTGGCCGTGGAAGCGCGGCGAGCGGCCGAGCTGGATGCCTTCTCCGTCAAGGAGAATTTTGCTCGTCCCCAGGGAAGCGCCGATTTCAGCGTAGGCGAGCAGCGTGCCGATCGCGCCGTCGACGTCGAACTTCGCGTCCGAGCGCGTGTTGCCGCCGTTCGAAATGCCGAGGCCGATCAGGTCGTCGCGCGCGTCCTGCATCGCATCGGCGAGACTTTTCAGGAGCGCGCCGCGCTCGGCGAACGAAAGGGCGCGCAGCGCCGGGCCGCCGGTCTGGCGTCCATACTCGAGCGCGGCGCCCAGGTCCGCGCCCTCGCTCGAGGCGCTCGCGAGCGGCGCCTCGGTCGCCGGGTTGACGAGGGTCTGGCGAGTTCCGCCTCCCGCGACCCAGCTTCCGCAGAGGTGACTGCGCAACTCCAGCATCGGCCGATGCTACCATCGCGAAAATTCTCTGGAGGGGGAGTTCTCATGAAGCAAAATGCATCGCGAATTGCATCTCTCCTCGTCGCGCTCATGCTCGCGCTGCCCGCCGTGGCGCAGGAGCGCACGCTCAAGTTCATCTACGCCTATCCGCCCGGCTCGACCGGCGACATCCTCGTGCGGCTCATCGCCGATCGCATGCGCGTCTCGCTCGGCATGGCGACGATCGTAGAAAACAAGCCGGGCGCCGCCGGCATCGTCGGCACCGAGCTCGCGAAGAACTCGCCCGCGGACGGCTCGACGCTGCTTTTTTCGCCGCTCGCGCCCTTCGTCGCCTTTCCGCACTCGCACGGGAGCGCGGTGCGCTACGACCCGTTCAAGGACTTCGAGCCGGTCGCCCACGTCACCAACTTCCAGCTCGCGCTCGTCGTCAACGGCGAGCTGCCCGCGAAAAGCCTGGCGGACTACGTCGCGCTGGTGAAGAAGGACCCGAAGAACGGCGACTACGCCTCGGCCGCGGCCGGCAGCCTGCCGCACTACCTGGGTGTCATGTTCTCGAAGTCGGCCGGCCTTCAGATGACCCATATCCCCTACAAGGGATCGGCGCCCGCGCTGCAGGCGCTCGTCGGGGGGGAAATCAAGGCGGGCTTCTTCGTCCTGGCCGACGCAATGGCGATGGTGCGCGCCGGCAAGGCGCGGCTGCTCGCCGTGGCCGGCGCCAAGCGCTCCGCAAGCGCGCCCGATACGCCGACCTTCAAGGAGCTCGGCTACGACCTGGAAGCGAGCGCCTGGTATGCGCTCTTCGCCCCGGCGAAGACGCCCAAGGACGTGATCGACCGCTACGCCAAGGCGGCGATCGAGGCCGTGCACGCACCCGACGTCACGCAGCGCATGGAGCAGATGGGCCTCGAGCCGACCGGCTACGGCCCGGCGGAGCTCGGCAAGATCGTGCGCACCGACTACGACAAGTGGGGCCCGGTCATCAAGGCGTCGGGGTTCAAGCCCACGCAATAGGAGGAACGGAACAACCGTGAACGTTCTGTTCGCCTCCACGAAGGAAAAGCCGGAGTTCTGGTTCCCGCTTCTCACCCAGGCCCTGCCGAAGGAGCGCTTCTTCGCCTGGCCCGACGTGAACGGCGGGGACATCGATGTCGCGCTCGTCGCCACGCATCCCAAGGGCACCTTCGCGCAGCTGCAGAAGCTCAAGTTCATCCAGTCGATGTGGATGGGCGTCGAGAACGTGATCGAGGATCCCGAGCTGCCAAAAGGCATTCCGCTCGCGCGCTTGATCGACCCGGGCATGGTCGCGGCGATGGGCGAGACGGTGACGTATCACGTGCTCGACTGGCACCGTCACTTCTATCTCTACCGGAAGTTTCAAAGCGAAAGCACCTGGAAGCGCCGCCGTCAGTACCTGGCCTCGGATCGCACCGTCGGCATTCTGGGCATGGGCGAGCTCGGCAGCACCGTCGCGGCGCGGCTCGTCGCAATGGGGTTCAACGTCTGCGGCTGGAGCAGGCGCCGGAAGGATGTGAACGGGGTTTTTTGCTCTACGGATCTGGATCAGATCCTTTCGCGGAGTGACGCCATCGTCTGCCTGCTGCCTCTGACCCCGCACACCCGTGGAATCCTGAACAAGACCAACCTGCAGAAGATCAAGAAGGACGGCTGCGTGATCAACGTCGCCCGGGGCGGGCACCAGGTCGTGCCCGATATCCTCGCCCTCCTCGACTCCGGCCATCTCGCGCACGCCTACCTCGACGTCTTCGAGCCCGAGCCGCTCCCGTCCGACAGCCCGCTCTGGCTGCATCCCGGCGTGACGGTGACGCCGCACATGGCCGCGTTCACCGAGCCTCGCACGTCGGTGGGGAAGATCGCGGAAAACGTCGAGCGCGTGCGGCGCGGCGAAGCGCCGCAGAACACCGTCGATTTCGCCGCGGGGTACTAGAACCGCGCGCTCAAGCCGAGCACGACGGCCTTGTTGGCGACGAGCTGCACGCCATTCACGTACTGGTAGAGCGGCACCTGCACGAAGCCGTAGAGGCGCACGTCCCTGGTCGCGGCATAGCTCACGCCCGGCCCGATCCAGACCGACGTACCGCCCGTGTCCTCGGGCTCGGCGTTCGCGCCGCGGTCGCGCGCCTTGCCGAGGATATTGAGCTGCAGCATCGCGCTCCATTGGTCACCGAGGTCGTAGCGCAGCCCCGTATCGAGCGAAAGGCGTGATCCCGGCCGGTAGGCGTCGCGATAGTTGAGCGGCACCTGGAGCAAGGTCTGCGCGAACCACGACAGGTCCTTCACCGAAAGCTGCCCGGCGTAGTAGCCGCCGACCAGGAGGTCGGTCGTGCCGGTGCCGGGCTGCAGCGTGCGCTCGGCGAGATCGCCGTTGCCGTTCGCCACATTGAATTTGCCGGTCGGGAGCTTCACGCCGAAGTTGATGCCGCCATCGCCGATCCTGCGGCGCCCAAGCACCCTCAGGTCGCCCACGGCGCGGAAGTCCCACGACTCGGGAATCTGTCCGCCCATGTGGTTGTGGATGTGATCATGGCTGCGATCCACGAGCGGCAGCGACGCGCTCACGCCCCAGTCGGCGTCGAAGGTGTAGTCGAAGGTGCCGATCCAGTTGCGGTTGCGCGTGAGCACCTCGTCGTGGTGCCGCGGAATCTGCCCGACGGAAAGGTCGGTCGTGCCGGTGCGCGGCTGGGTCTGGTTGACCGCCTCGTAGCGCAGGTCGAAGCGCGCGCCGGGCTCCGTCCAGGCGCCCTGCACGTCCCAGCTCGTGTTGATGGTGCAGAAGGCAGAGCCGCACGACGCGAGCACGCCCGGTGCGTGGGTTGAAGCAAGCAGCAGCAGCGCTGCCGCGTGATGCAATTTCATTATCTTTCTCCTGAAAAGAAAAAATAGGCCGACTGCGTTTCAGGAGATCGCGGGCGGGCCCCTCGGTCTTTCGCAGATGAGATCGCGCGAGTCCGGGGCGAACCGAGCCCGCGCGTTGGGATTTTCCGGAGAAAACTGAAGAAAAAGAAGGGCAAAGGACGAAGGCAGGACGACATCCACCTTCGCGCTTCCGAACATGCACAGCTTGCAATGCTCGCCGTGCGTCGCGGAACGCTCATCAAGCGGCGCCTTGCCCGCCGGCAGCTCGAGGTAGTGCGTGATCCCGTTGACGGTGCACACCGGGACGAGCTCGCCCGCGACGCGCGGCTGCGCCTGCGCGATCAGCGGCCAGAACGCCTGCAAGGAGATCGCCAGCACCGCCGCGAGCGCGGCGAGCCGGCGATGCAGGCGCGAGAGAATCATCGCGCGAGGTACCCGGAATCCACGGGCAGGATGGCGCCCGTGATGCAGTTAGCGGCCGGGCTCGCGAGATAGAGGATCGCCGCCGCGATGTCGCCCGTCTCGGGCAGCCGGCCGAGCGGCGTGTGCTGCATCACGCCCTCCATCAGCTTCGGATTCTCGAAGATGGGCTTGGTCAGATTGGTGCGAACGAAAGTCGGCGCGACGGCGTTCACGCGGATGTTGTCCGGCGCGAGCTCGAGCGCGAGCGCGCGCGTGAGGTTGACGACCGCGCCCTTGGAGGCCTGGTAGGCGGGGTTCGGATAGAGCCCGCCCGAGAAGCCCATGATCGAGGCGAGGTTCACGATCGCGCCGCCGCCCTTCTTCTTCATGCCGCGCGCAGCGATGCGCGAGCAGAGGAAAAGGCCGTCCACGTTCACCGCGATCACCCGGTCCCACTCCTCGCGCGTGATGTTGTGCGCCTGCTTGCGCACGGCGATGCCGGCGTTGTTGACGAGGATGTCGGCCGCGCCGATGTTCTCGAAGGCCTTCTCCATCGCCGTCTCGTCGGCGACGTCGCCCTGCACGAGGCCCGGCCCGGCGGTGACGTCGATGCGGAACACCTTCGCGCCCGCCCTTTCGAAGAGGTCGGCGGTTGCTTTGCCGATGCCGGTGGCGGCGCCCGTGACGACCGCCGTTTTGCCCTTCAGCTCGAACATTTCCATGGGGTCGGTAGTATAGGGGGATGCATGACTTTGTGATTCGAAACGCCCTCCTCGTCGACGGTCTGGGCAGCGCGCCGGCCAGGGGCGACCTGGGCGTGTCCGGCGGGAAAATTGTCGAGGTCGGAAAGGCAAAGGAGAGCTACCGCGAAGCAGTCGATGCCGACGGCCTCGCGCTCATGCCCGGCATCATCGACAACCACACCCACTACGACGCCCAGCTCACCTGGGATCCGCTCGCCTCGCCCTCGCCCGCGCTCGGCGTCACGACCGCGATCATCGGCAACTGCGGCTTCACCATCGCGCCCTGCCGCCCCGCGGACCGCGAGCTCATCATGCGCAACCTCACGCAGGTCGAGGGCATGGCGCTCGAGGTGCTGCGCGCCGGCACGCGCTGGGGCTTCGAGACGGTGCCCGAATTCTTCGACATGCTCGAGCGCCAGGGCGTGGCGCTGAACGTCGCGGGTTTCGTCGGCCACTCGTCCGTGCGCACGTACGTGATGGGTGAGGACGCGCCCAGGCGAGCTGCGACGCCCGCCGAAGTTGCGAAGATGAAGGAGATCGTGCTCGATGGCGTGCGCTCGGGCGCGGTCGGCTTCGCCACCAGCACCTCCGGCAATCACAACGGCTACGGCGGCATCCCGATGCCCTCGCGCCTCGCCGACGAGGCCGAGCTGCGCGAGCTGACGGGCTGCCTTGCCGAGGCCGGACGCGGCGTCTTCATGCTCACCAAGGGCAGCCACACGTCGATTTCTTTTCTGGAGGACATCGCCGCGAACTGCGGGCGTCCGGTGATCGTCGCCGCGCTCCTGCACAACAACGTCAGTCCGCGCGCGACTTTCGACGAGCTGCAGGCAATCGCCGCAGCGAATGCTCGTGGCCGGCGCATGCTCGGCGCCGTGTCCTGCTGCCCGCTCACCATGGACTTCACGCTGCACTCGCCCTACGTGTTCGAGGGCCTCAAGGCGTGGAAGCCTGCGCTCTCGCTGAAGGGAGAGGCTTACAAAGCATTATTGAAGAAAAAAACCTTTCGTGATGAAGTCCGGAACGAAATCGCCGCCCCCTCCGCAGGCGTGCGCCTCTTCAACGGCGAGTGGGACAAGGTCTACGCGGGACTGCGCACGATCGAGGACCTCGCCCGCGAAGCCGGCAAGGATCCGCTGGACACCCTGCTCGATCTCGCGCTCTCGGAGAATCTCGACACCGAGTTCAGCGCGCTGCTGCTCAACTCCGACGAGGACGCCGTCGGCCGCATGCTGCGCGACCCGAATTCGCTCGTTTCGCTTTCCGATGCGGGCGCGCACCTCACGCTCTTCAACGACGCGGGCTTCGGGCTGCACCTGCTCGGCCACTGGGTGCGCAAGCTCGGGATTTTGAGCCTGGAAGAAGCAGTGCGCAGATTGACGTCCCATCCAGCGACGGTTTTTGGAATTCCCGGGAGAGGAAAACTCGAGAAAGGAAGCTTCGCGGACCTGATGCTTTTCGACCCGGCCACGGTCGACCGCGGGCCCAAGCGCCGCGTGCAGGACCTGCCGGGGGGCGGCATGCGCCTCATCACGCCGCCTGTCGGCGTGCACGGCGTATGGGTGAACGGAGTGAAGGTCGCGGGGGAAAAAGGCATGGCGAAGCTCGACCGGATGCCCGGAAGAGTGCTGCGTGAATTCGATTCCTGAGATCCGCGCGGGCCGCGTCCTCGCGGTCACCGGCGCGCTCGCGCTCGGCCTCTGGGCCGACGTTCACACCGACATCATCGGCCAGTTGGCGATCGGCCTGGCCGTGTGGGGCCTCCTCCTGTGGCTCCTCGCGCCCCTGCCGCGGGCCGCGCGCACAGTCTTCTTCGCCTGCGTCGCCATCGCGACCGCGGGCGAGCTCTTCCTTTCGCTCGGCTGGGGACTCTACGTCTACCGGCTCCATAACGTCCCGCTCTTCGTGCCGCCCGGGCACGCGCTCATGCTGCTGCTCGGGATCGCGCTCTCCCGCCGCCTCCCGGAGGTCGGCGCGAACGCCATCCTCGCGCTCGCCGGGGCTTACGCGGCTGCGGCCTGGACCGTCGGCTGGGACACGCTTGCGGTGCCGCTCTTCCTCGTCATCGCGGTCGCGGCGCTCTCGCTCCCCTCTCACCGCCGCCTCTTCGCCAGCACGTTCGTGCTGTGCCTTTCGCTCGAGCTTTACGGCACCGCGCTCGGAAACTGGTCGTGGCTTCACGACGTGCCTTGGGTCGGGCTCGTGACGACCAATCCCCCCGCGCTGGCCGGGGCGTTTTACTGCGCGCTCGACGCGCTTGTCGTCGCTTGGCTCGCGTTGCGCGTCGTCGGTGAACGACGCGCTGTCGCGGTCGCCACTACATAGATTTTCACAAGTCCCTGTTTGCATTGGGTTCGTCGGGCAGGCACGAACCGTGCAATGGGGCTTCTCCGGATTTCCTACCCTTCAACACCGGAGAAAAAAGATGCTGCAGAAAGACGGACTGTTCCGCAGGCGCGAAGAGCCTGCCCTTCGCCCCGCAAATGTGACCGCGCCTGCGAACGAGACGCCTGCAGCACCGCGCGTCGAGACGAAGCCCGCGGAGAAAACGGGCGAGGAGCGCAAGGAAGCGAAGCTCATCGTCGGCCCCGACATCAAGATGAAAGGCGTCGAAGTCACCGATTGCGACACCCTCGTCGTCGAAGGTCGCATGGAAGCGACGCTCGACTCGCGCGTGATCGAGATCGCGCCGAACGGCACCTTCTGCGGCACCGTCGCCGTCGACAGCGCCGAGATCCACGGCAGGCTCGAGGGCGAGCTCACGGTGCGCAAGCAGCTCGTGATCCACGGCACCGGCAAGGTCTCCGGCAAGATCCGCTACGCGCGCATCCGCATCGAGGAAGGCGCGGAGCTCTCCGGCGAGATCAGCATGCTCGACAAGGCCCAGCCCGCGACGAGCAGCACGACCAGCAGCCTGCACCGCAAGGCCTCCGCCTCCTAAAGGGCAGTTGCAGCAAAACGGTTATCCTTCCCCGCTCAAGGCAAGAGAGCGGGTGAAGGATGATCGTCGATTGTCACGGGCACTACACCACCGCGCCGCAATCCCTCTGGGACTGGCGCAAGCAGCAGGTCGACGGCAAAAGGCCGGACACGCTCCGCATCTCCGACCAGGAGATCCGCGACTCCGTCGAGGGCGCGCAGCTCAGGATCCAGCGCGAGCGCGGCACCGACCTCACCTTCTTCTCCCCCCGCGCGGGCTCGATGGAGCACCACGTCGGCGACGCGCGCACGAGCGCCGACTGGTCGCGCGAGTGTAACGACCTCATCCACAGGGTCAGCCGCCTCTATCCGCGCAACTTCGCCGCCGTCTGCCAGCTGCCGCAATCGCCCGGCGTGAAGCCGGAGAACTGCGTCGCCGAGCTCGAGCGCTGCGTCAACGAGCTCGGCTTCATCGGCTGCAACCTGAATCCCGATCCCTCGGGCGGGCACTGGAAGGAGCCGCCGCTCATCGACAAGTGGTGGTATCCCCTCTACGAGAAGCTGGTCGAGCTCGACGTCCCGGCGATGATCCACGTCAGCAGCTCCTGCAACCCGGCCTTCCACTTCACCGGCGCGCACTACATCAACGCCGACACCACCGCCTTCATGCAGCTCATCCAGGGCGACCTCTTCAAGGATTTTCCGACGCTGCGCTTCGTCATCCCGCACGGCGGCGGCGCCGTGCCCTACCACTGGGGCCGCTACCGGGGGCTCGCGCAGGACATGAAAAAGCCGCTCCTCAAGGACCACGTGCTGAAGAACGTCTACTTCGACACCTGCGTCTACCACCAGGCGGGCATCGACCTGCTGCTCAAGGTCATCCCCGCGGACAACATCCTCTTCGCCGGCGAGATCGTCGGCGCCGTGCGCGGCATCGATCCGGAGACCGGGCACTACTTCGACGACACCAAGCGCTACATCGACGCGTCGAAGCTACCGGCCGGAGACAAGAAAAAGATTTTCGAGGACAACGTCAGGAAGGTGTATCCGCGGTTCAAGCTTTGACTGCGTCCTGCTAGGTCTGCATCCGCCGCGACCACCACAACGCGAGCGGCCCCAGGAGGATCCCTGCGGCCATGACGAGGAACGCGGCCAGCCAGCCCGAGTGACTGTGCGGCCCACCCGCCGCATCGATGGCGATGCCCACCGCCCAGCCGCCGAGCGCGGACAAGCCGAAGCCGACCATCGAGTGGAGCGCCAGCGTCGCGCCGCGAAAATTGGGGTCGGCAGCCGCCGTAACGCCGGAGGTCAACGCGCCCGAGTCAGCAGGGACGGTGAAGGCGTAGACCGCGAGCAGCAACAGCGACAGCCAGATCGAAACCGAGGCCGTCACGCCGATTGCGACCGCCACGACCGCGGAACTGAGCATCACCACCGTGATCGCACGATGTCGGCCGAAGCGCAGCGCGGCTTCGTTGCCGAGCAGGCTTGCCGGGAGCGATAGAACACTGATGGATGCGCTGACGGCGACCGCCCCGACCGGCGCCGCGGCCGCCTGCGCGGTCACAAACCCCCAGAACGCCACGATCCACGTGCGCATTCCGTACAACTCGAAGCAGTGCGCACCGTAGCCCATCACATAGCCCAAGGCAGTGCGGTTGCGCAGCACCGGCCGGAAATCGAGCAACGGCCCGGCCCTCGGCGCCGGCGGCACCGGGCGCAACATGAGCGCGACGATCGCCATTGCCGCCGGCCCGATCCCCGTGACGACGAATGCCTGCCGCCAGCCCCAGTGGTCGGCGACCAGCTGAGAGACGAGAAAAGACAGACCGACGCCGACGGAAAAGCTCGCCGTATACAGGGTGACGCTGCGCGAAGTGTCGCCGGCGAGTCGATCCGTCAGGGCTTTCAAGCCCGGCATGTAGGCACCGGCGAAACCGATGCCCGCCAATCCCCAGATCAGGATGGCCGAGACGAGCCCGTTCGCCAGCAGTCCGAACAGAACCGTGGCCAGTCCGCTCGCCAGGGAACCCCAGAACAAGACCCAGCGCGCATCGATGCGGTCGGTCAACGTCGCCAGGAGCGGCACGGCAACCATGTAGCCGGCCGCATAGCTCGCCGCCATCAGCCCCGCCTCGGAATAGCTGAGGCCCCATTCCGGAATGAGGTACGAGGGCATGATGGCCGGGACCGCGACGTGCGGCAACAGCGAGCCTAGCTGCGCCGCGGCCATCAGCATCACCATCTTGCGTCCGCTTATTTGCATTCTTGAGCCCGGCAAGCTTGACAGAGCGCGAACGTTTCCATTATTCTAGAATTATGGAAATGAGGCAAGCCCTGGATGCCCTCTCGGCCCTGGCGCAGGAGACGCGCCTCGGCGTTTACAGGTTGCTCGTCGAGGCCGGCCCCGAGGGAATGGCTGCCGGGCGAATCGGCGAAAAGCTGGGGCTCCCGCCCGCCACGCTGTCGTTTCACCTCGCGCATCTTGCGCGCGCCGGGCTCGCGCGCAGCCGTCAGCAAGGAAGGTTCGTCATCTATTCCGCCGATTTTCAGAACATGAACGCGCTGGTCGGTTACCTCACGGAGAACTGCTGCGGCGGCGGCCGATCCTGCGTCCCCTCGACGAAGTCCGCACGAAAGGAAAGGAAAGCCGCATGAAAAGACTGCATGTACACGTCGGTGTTCACGACATCGAGCAAAGCGTCCGCTTCTACTCCGCGCTCTTCGCCGCCGAGCCTGCCGTGAAGAAAGCCGATTACGCGAAGTGGATGCTCGATGATCCGCGCGTCAATTTCGCCATCTCGACCCGTGGCAAGAAGGGCGGCCTCGATCACCTCGGTATCCAGGCCGAAAGCTCGCAGGAGCTGGAAGAAATCGGGTCTCGCCTGGCGCAGGCGGACGTTTCAGTATTGCCGCAGAAGGACGCCGCTTGCTGCTACGCAAAGAGCGACAAGTACTGGACCATCGATCCGCAGGGCGTTCCCTGGGAGTCGTTCCACACGCTCGACGCGATCCCGGTGTTCGGCGCGCAAACGCGCTCCCAGGCAGTTGAGCCGAAGAAGGCCTGCTGCGGTCGCTAGCGGCCTTTGACGTGGGTGCTGAGAACTTCCAGCACTCGCCGATGGCCCTTGCCGGTGATCTGCGTCCGCACGACCGCCGTAGTGCCGCCCTGGTGAACAACGCTCGAGCTCGCGCGAAGGACACGCCCTTCGCCCGGACTGAGGTAGCCGGCGGTAATCGACGATAAAAGCCAGCCCGGCGGCAACGCGGAGGCCGCTGTCGCCGCTGCCATGCCGAGCTGGATGCCGCCCTGCGCGTGGCCGACGCGGTTGCCGGCATGAAGGCCGTTGATGAGCACGCCGCGCGTCGGGCCCCAGAAGTTTTCGATGAAGTTGCCGCGCTTCGCCAGGGCTGCGTCCGCTTGCGCCAGGATCTTTCGTTCGTCGGGCGAGAGATCCTCCTCCTTGAGCTTCGCGGGCTCGGGCCTTCTTCGCGGCACCGGGTGCAGATTCACGCCCGGCGGGGGCGCGAGCGCCATGAAAGTGCCGGTGCCGAAGCAGACGAGGCCATCCTTGCCGGTGACCGAGACCCTGCTCATGCCGAGGCGGCCGGCGCCCTCGCGCAGGAAGCCGCGGAATTCGCCGTCGGCCCGCAAGCGTCCCCGGATCGGCGCACCGGTGAATTGGAGATGGAAGCTCACCGTCGCGAGGCGCGCCTCGGGACTGAGGTTGGCGCGGATCGGCGCGGCGAGGCCGAAGTCAGCGAGCAGCGCGAGCGCGGCGAGGTGGACCTCGCCATTCGCGCGCGTGCACCAGGGCCCGGGCCCAAGCGACAGGCTCGAGCGCTCGGGCGCGACTCTGTCGAAGCCGATGTCGAGGAGGTTGCCGGGAAAGTGCAGCCCCGGCGTGCGATTGAGCGCGATGCCGCGCAGGACGCGGCGGCGGATTGCCTCTCGCTTGCTCAATGTTCCGGCGGCGCGACGAAGCCGCCGAACGCCTGCTCGATCAGCTCGGCGAGCCGGAGCGTGGTGCGGTCCTCGAGCCACGGGCCGACGATCTGGACGCCGATCGGCAGGCCGTCCGCGAGCCCGAGCGGAATCGAGGTCGCGGGCAGCCCCGGGCAGGTCGCCACGCCCGGCCAGAAGAGCTGGTCCTGGTACGGATAGTCCTTGCCGTCCACCTTGATCCGGCGCTGGGTCTGGTCGGGCGAATGATCCTGCACGTAGGCCGGCGTCGGCATGATCGGACAGATGAGCGCGTCGAACTCGCCGAAGAAGGCGCGCCACTGGGCGCGCAGGCCGGCGCGCTGGCCGTCGGCCGCGACCCAGTCGCGATGGCTGATCACGATGCCGCGCAGGCGCTCGGCAGCGAGGCTGTTGTCGTTCGGGTCGAGCTTCGCCGCGCGCGCTTTTGCGTCGTCGTAGGCGGCGATCGGAAACGCGGCGGCGAGGAAGGACATGAGCAGGCGCATGTAGAGCCGCGCGGCAGTGGCGAGATCGGGCAGCCGGTCGCTTTGCCGCGCCACGCGCACGCCCTGCTTCGAGAGCTGGCCCGCGAGCTTGTCAATCGCGGAGCGGACGCTCGCGGCGACCGGCATCATCGGGTGCGTGTCGACGACGAGCACGCGATAGCCCTTGAAGCCCTTGTGCCGCGACTCCGGAAGCGCGAGCCGGTAGCCGCGCCCGGCTTCGAGCGGATCGGGTCCGGCCATCACGTCGAGCAGGTCGGACAGATCGCCCGCCGAGCGCGTCATCGGGCCGATCACCGCGAGGTCGCGGTCGAAGGGCAGCGGCGGAAACGGCGGCGGCGTATGCCCGCGCGAGGGCACGAGCGCATAGGTGGGCTTGTGGGCGTAGACGCCGCAGTAGTGCGCGGGCGAGCGCAGCGATCCGCCGATGTCCGAGCCGAGCGAAAGCGGCCCGTAACCCGCGGCGAGCGCGGCGGAAGACCCGCCCGAGGAGCCGCCGGGCGTGCGCGCCGGGTCGAATGGGTTGCCGGTCACGCCGTAGATGTCGTTGTAGCTCTGCCAGTCGGCGAGGCCGACCGGGACGTTGGTCTTGCCGAGCATGACCGCGCCCGCGGCCTTCACCCGCTCTACCGCGAGCGCATCCTGCGCCGCGACGAAATTCTTCTGCGCCACGAAGCCCCAGGTCGTCGCCAGCCCGGCAACGTTATAGGACTCCTTCACCGTGATCGGGATACCGGCGAGCGGACCCGCCTTGCGCCTGGCGATCGCCCGGTCCTGCGCGCGCGCCGCCTTGAGCGCGCGCTCGAAATCGCGCACGCACATCGCGTTGATGCGCGAGTCCTCGGCCTCGATCCTCGCGATCGCATCGCGCGCGAGCTCGAGCGCCGAGACTTTTTTCGCCTTGAGCGCTCGCCTCAGCTCGCGCGCGGTCTTGTAGGTCCATTCGGTAGCGCTCACGTCAGCATCCCTTCCTTTTCGATGAATTTCACGATCTCTTCCAGCCCCTGCCCGGTCTTGAGGTTGGAGAAGACGAACGGGCGCGGGCCGCGCATCTTCTTCGCGTCGCGCTCCATCACCTCGAGCGAGGCGCCGACCATCGGCGCCAGGTCGATCTTGTTGATGACGAGCAGGTCGGATTTCACGATGCCCGGCCCGCCCTTCCGCGGGATCTTGTCGCCGGCGGCGACGTCGATCACGTAAAGCGTGAGGTCCGAGAGCTCGGGGCTGAAGGTCGCGGCAAGGTTGTCGCCGCCCGACTCGATGAGGATCAGGTCGAGGCCCGTGAAGCGGCGGTTCAGTCGCTCGACGGCTTCCAGGTTGATCGAGGCGTCCTCGCGGATCGCGGTGTGCGGGCAGCCGCCCGTCTCCACGCCGATGATGCGCTCGGGCGCGAGCGCCTCGTTGCGCACGAGGAACTGCGCGTCTTCTTCCGTGTAGATGTCGTTCGTCACCACGGCGATGTTGCGTTTCTCGCGCAGCGCCTTGCAGAGCGCGAGCGTGAGCGCCGTCTTGCCCGAGCCCACGGGACCTCCGATACCGACGCGCAGGGTCATGACCTGAACAGTCTCGAGTACTGCGTCTCGTGCTTCGAAGACAGCATCGCGAGCCCGGGCGCGAAGTTGCCGGTGTCTTCTGTTTTTATTTTTTCTGTCAGATTTCCCAAATTCAAGAGAATTCTCTGGCCCTGCGTCTGGCCAAGCGGCACGGCCTTCACCGCAGCCATGACCTGGTTCTCGAGCCAGGCCCAGACGTAGGCCTGCATCGCGGCCTCCGGCTCGATCTGCCAGTGCCTCGCGGCAAACGCGAACGCTGCAGGAAACGAGGGCTCCTCGAGCGGCACTTCGCCCGCGCCGAGATCGCCCAGGAGCTTCTTCAGCGAGTAGCCCATCTGCACGGATTCAGCGCGCAGCTCGGCGGTTTCGCGGCTGGCGAGTAAGACTTCGTTCAGGTCTTCGCCTTCCAGCATCCTCTTCAGGAGCGGCAGTTCCATTCTTGCCATCGAAACCTCGAGGACATCACGAATCCATGCTTCGGCGCTTTCGGCGTCCTTGACGATGCCGGCCTCGATCGCGGCTTCCAGCCCGCCCGAATAGCTATAGGCGCCGACGGGCAGCGTCGGGCTGGCCAACTGCAGAAGCCGGGCGAGATTCACTTGTGCTTGTGGTGATGGTGGTGCGGATGATCGCAATGCTCATGATCGTGATCATGGTCGTGTCCATGGTCATGATCGTGGTGGTGGTCGTGGTGGTGGTCATGGATCTTTCCGCCATGCCCCATTTCATCGTGCTGGTGATGCCCGCCCGCATAGGCGCCCGCTTCGGGCTCGAAGGGCGCCTCGACGTGCGAGACCTTCGCGCCCAGCTTTTTCACCATTTCCTCGAGCACGTGGTCTTCGGTGATGCGCAGGAAGTTATCGCCCACCTGCACCGGCACGTGGCGATTGCCGAGGTGATAGGCGACTTTCGCCAGGTCTTTGGTTTCGATATGGAGCAGTTTTTCCGGCTCGGCCACTACTTCGATCACTCTTCCATCCGAGGCCGTCACCAAGTCCCCGCCGCGGAGGATTTCCCCGCGCGGCAGCATGAGGCCGACTTCCTCGCCCGAGACGAGCTGCGTGCGCAGGCGGCTCTTCTGGCGAGAGTCGAAGGGAAGCTTGAGCTGCCCTTTCACTTCCAGCTTGTACGCCCCGCGCGCGATCCGGAGCTTTGATTTGATCTGCAGCATCAGAAAAGAAAATACCTTTGCGCCATCGGCAGCACCTTCGCCGGCTCGCAGGCGAGCAGCTCGCCCTCGGCCCTCACCTCATAGGTCTCGGGATCGACGCTGATCTTCGGCTGCCAGCTGTTATGAACCATGTCCTTCTTGCCCACTTTCCGGATGTTTTTCACCGCGACGAGGGGTTTTGAGAGGCCTAGTTTTTTCAATGCAGGGTTTTTCAAAGAAGCTTTCGACACGAAAGTGACAGAAGTACTCAAGGCTTTGCCAAAGGCACCGAACATGGGGCGGTAATGCACCGGCTGCGGCGTCGGGATCGAGGCGTTCGGGTCGCCCATGGCCGCCGCCGCGATCGCCCCGCCCTTGAGGATCAGAAAGGGTTTCACGCCGAAGAAAGCGGGCTTCCAGAGAACGAGGTCGGCAAGCTTGCCTTCCTCGATCGAGCCCACCTCGTGCGAGATGCCGTGCGCGATCGCGGGGTTGATCGTGTATTTCGCGATGTATCTCTTGATTCTCGCGTTATCGGCCCGCGAATCGCCTTTCAACGCGCCCCGCTGGACCTTCATCTTGTGGGCGCACTGCCAGGTGCGCATGATCACCTCGCCCACCCGGCCCATCGCCTGCGAGTCCGAGGACATCATCGAGAACGCGCCCAGGTCGTGCAGGATGTCCTCGGCCGCGATCGTTTCCTTGCGAATGCGCGACTCGGCGAACGCGACGTCCTCGGCGATCGCCGGATCGAGGTGGTGGCACACCATCAGCATGTCGAGGTGCTCGGCGATGGTGTTCACCGTGTAGGGCATGGTCGGGTTGGTCGATGAGGGCAGCACGTTCGGCTCGCCGCAGACCTTGATGATGTCGGGCGCATGCCCGCCGCCCGCGCCTTCGGTGTGGAAGGTCGCGATCGAGCGCCCCTTCATCGCCGCGACCGAGGTCTCCACGAAGCCCGATTCGTTCAGCGTATCGGTGTGGATCGCCACCTGGACGTCCTGCTTCTCCGCGACGGCGAGGCAGTTGTCGATCGCGGCGGGCGTCGTGCCCCAGTCTTCGTGCAGCTTCAGGCCGATGGCGCCGGCCTGGATCTGCTCGATGAGCGGAGGTTGAACGGAGACATTCCCCTTGCCCAGGAAGCCCAGGTTCATGGGGAACGCTTCTGCCGCCTCGAGCATGCGATGGATGTGCCACGGGCCGGGCGTGCAGGTAGTCGCGAAGGTGCCGGTCGCCGGCCCCGTCCCGCCGCCGATCATGGTGGTGACGCCCGACATGAGCGCCTCGTCGATCTGCTGCGGGCAGATGAAGTGGATGTGCGTGTCGATGCCGCCCGGCGTGACGATCGTGCCCTCGCCCGCGATCACCTCGGTGCCCGCGCCGATCGGGATCGTCACCGCCGGCTGGATGTCCGGGTTGCCGGCCTTGCCGATCTTCCAGATCCTGCCCGCCTTGAGGCCGATGTCGGCCTTGACGATGCCCCAATGATCGACGATGAGCGCGTTGGTGATGACGGTGTCGGCGACCTTGCTTGATGCGAGCTGGCTCTGGCCCATGCCGTCGCGGATCACCTTGCCGCCGCCGAACTTCACCTCCTCGCCATAGGTCGTGAAGTCCTTCTCGACCTCGAGCCACAGCTCGGTGTCGGCAAGGCGCACCCGGTCGCCCGTGGTGGGGCCGAACATTTCCGCATAGGCTTGTCTTGTGATTTTCATTTCAGTTTGCCGTTCACTTTTCCAGCAAATCCAAAGACACGACGCAAACCGGTTACACCCACCAATTCAACAGTTCTCGTCTGGCCGGGCTCAAACCGCACGGCAGTCCCGGCCGCGATGTTGAGGCGAAAGCCGTAGGCGACCTTGCGGTCGAACTTGAGCGCATCGTTCGTCTCGTAGAAGTGGTAGTGCGAGCCGACCTGGATCGGCCGGTCGCCCGAGTTGGTGACCTTGACCGAGACGGTCTTTCGGCCCTTGTTGAGCTTCAGGTCGCCCTTCCCGACCTCCATCTCGCCGGGGATCATTTCTTCGCTTTCCGCTTTCTCAGGGCGAAGGCAAGGAGGACCGCCGCGCAGAGCACGGCGGCGATGAGCGACGGCGTATCGGAGATGATGTGATCGAGGAAGGCGAGCAGGAGGCCTCGCTCTTCGTGGCCTGGGTGTGCAAAAAGAATTGCAGGAAAAAAAGCCAGAAGCCACACCGTCCGCATTCGCGCCTCCTCAAACAATCGGGTTGTGAACGGTGACGAGCTTGGTGCCGTCCGGAAAGGTCGCTTCGACCTGGATGTCGGGAATCATCTCGGGCACCCCGTCCATGACGTCGGCGCGCTTGAGCAAGGTCGCGCCCCAGCCCATCAGCTCGGACACCGACTTGCCTTCGCGCGCACCCTCCATCACCGCGGCGGTGATGAAAGCGACCGCTTCGGGATAGTTGAGCTTCAGCCCCTTCGCCTTGCGCCGCTCGGCGAGCAGCGCCGCCGTGAAGATGAGGAGCTTGTCCTTTTCTCTCGGGGTGAGTTCCATGTCAGCCGATTTTGAGCGTCGCCTCGCCGATGCCGGGAAAGCGCGCGACGACCGTATCGCCGGCCTTCGCTGCTTCGAGGCCCGTCCATGCGCCGGTGGTGATGACGTCGCCCGCGCGCAGGCCCAGGCCCCGCTGCGCGGCGTGCTTGACGAGCCACGGCAGCAGCCGGAACGGATTGCCGAACGGATGCGAGCCCTTCGCCTTCGCGACGCGGCTGCCGATCGTGAACTGGCATTCCTGCGCCTCGAAATCGACCTTCTGCCAGTCCTTCGTGCCGCTGCCGACGACGAGCGCGCTGTTGCTCTGGAAATCGGCGAGCTTCCACACCCCCGAGGTTTCCTTCCAGGCCTCCAGGCGCGAGCCGCAGAGCTCGATCGCCACCAGCACCTCGCCGACCGCCGCGGCGATCGAGCGATCCGAATACGGCCGCGAGCGCGGCGGCAGGTCGCGCGCGAGGCAGTAGGCGACTTCCGCCTCCACGCCGATCATGTGAAGCGCGGACGCCTGCACGCTCGCCGGGCTGCGCAACAGGCGCTCGGGCGGGATCGGCGCCGCCGTCGGCGTCACCTGGTCGCTCGGCCCGCCCGCTTTCCATCCCGCCGGGCGCGCGCCCGGCCAGAGCTCGGCGAACACGTTGTCCTGCACGCGGTAGGCGTCCTCATCCGAGGCGAGCGCAAGCCCGCCCGTCGGCGCGGGCGTGCGCGAGCGGTGCGCGCCGGCGAGGAGCTTCGTCGCCTTGGAGATCGCGGAGATGCCGTGCTTGCGCGACGCGTTGACCAGGGCCTGCTCGGCTTTTTCGTTGCTCATGTGTGCCAGATCCTCGGCTCGACTGCGGCCCGCCCGCACAGCGCCGGGCGCAGCGCCCGCCAGAGCGCGGCAAACCAGCGTTTTCCCGCCTCGGTCGACTCGCCGAGGTAGCGTGCGAGCAGAATGCCCGGCAGCAGCGTCATGGCGCCCTCCCCCTCCTCGGGCACGATTTGTCGGAATTGCTCCAGCAGCTCTTTCTCCGGCAGGGGGCCGGAAAAAAATAATGTGCCAAACACCGGCTTGCCTGCCAAGCCCGCCGGCGAATCGAGCAGCCGAGCGCCGCCTTCGATGCGGCCGCGCTCCTGCCAGAGAAGGCGCCCGTCCCGGCGCACCTGCGTCGAGAAGCGATAGCCGCCGCGCCGCAAGCGCTCGCCCGAGCCGGTGCGGCCCAGGCAGACGAGGTCCCAGCCGAGGAGCACGGCGCCGGGGGCGAGATCGGCCCGGAAGTCGAGCTCGGCGCGCGCGCCGTCGAAGACGATCGTCTCCTGCGGCAGCCATTCGAGGCTGCCCGCCACCTCCAGTGAGATTGCCTGGCGAGCGATGGGTCCCGCGGACCGGTACCACTTCGTCGCACCCGGAGTGGTCAGGAGCGCGGAAGCCTGTTTCCCTGTTTCGACTTCAAGAGCCAGCTCATCCCCGCCGGCGATGCCGCCGGGCGGATGCACCACGATCGCGTGGCAGACTTCGCCGCCCTCGGGATAGAGCGGCTTTTGCACGACCAGCGGTCCGTCGTGCGACTTCTTCGCGAGGACGGTCTTGCCGTCCCGGAACTCGAATCCTAGAGAAAGAGAGGCCTGCCAGGAACGAGCGACCGGTTCGACCACCTGCATCGCCGCATCATACAGGGCGCCTGCGGGCGCGGCGCGACGTCAGCTCGAGGCGCGGCGGCGCGCTTTCTCGCTGTGCTTGGCGCCTTCCTTCCCCTTCAGGCTGCGCTTGAGCGCCGCCATGAGGTCGATCACGTCGGCGGACTCCCGCTTGTGCGCTTCACCGGGCTCCTCCAGCTTCTTGCTCTTGCCCGCGCGCACTTTCTTCTTCACCCGGGCGAGGATGTCGTCGCGGTAGGTGTCCTTGTACTTCCTCGGCGCGAAAGACTCGCTCATCTGCTCGACGAGCTGCAGCGCCATCTCGACTTCCTTGCGCGTGACCGCGCCTTTCTTGCCGGCGGGCTTCTTCGCGATCTCGTCCCGGCCGCGAATCTCGTAGCCGTAGCGCAGGGTGCAGAGGACGAGCAGGCCCTGGTCCGGGACGATCGCCGCCAGGTGCTGTCGCGTGCGGATCACGACCTGCCCGATCGCCGCCTTTTCGGCGTGCTCGAGCGTCTCGAGCAGGAGCGAGTAGCCCTTGGCGCCGCCCCGCGCCGGCGCGAGGTAGTACGGCGTGTCGAAGTAGACGACCGGAATCTCCTGCGCCTCCACGAAGCTGACGATGTCGATCGTCTGCGTCGCCTCGACGTTGGCGGCCTTGAAATCCGCCTCCGTCATCACGACGTAGCGCCCCTTCTCGTACTCGTAGCCCTTGACGACCTCCTCCCAGGGCACGGCCTTGCCCGTCTCCTTGTTGATGCGCTGGTAGCCGACCGGCTGCATGTCGCGCTTGTCCAGCATGTCGAAGTCGAGCGAATGGTGACGCGTGGCCGAATAGAGCGAGACGGGCACGTTCACCAGCCCGAAGCTGATCGCGCCCGTCCACAGCGGCCTCATGAACCCATCGACTCCATGAGCTGGCTCTTGCGCCCGCTCATCTCCTCGCCGAGCGCGGCGAGATCCATCTTCGCCTTCTTCGCCTTGGGAAACATCTCCTTCTCTTCTTCCTTGGCGTGGTGCTTCACTTCCTCGCCCAGGACGCAGACCATCGCGTCGTAGCGCTCGTCGCCCGGCTCCATGCCCTCGAGCTTCTCGACCGCTTCCTTGGCGTTGGAGTGCTCGACGAGCGCCTCGTCCATCAGCAGGTCCTCGTCGATTGCGCTGCGCACGGCCGGATAGAAGATCTCCTCCTCGATCGCCGTGTGCACCTTCAGCTCGTTGCAGATCTGCGACACGAGCTCTGCCTTGCCGCTGTCGCCGCCGTCCTCGGCCATCTTGCGGAATTTGTCGAACAGGGCCAGCACGTTCTTGTGGTCGTTCTTCAGCATCGTGAGCGCGTCTCGCGCCGACGACGCGCGCTTGCCCGCGCGGCGGTTCTTCTGCGTCTGGCCGGAATGCTCGGTTCTCATGCTCTCGGTCCTTTCAAGTGGGGTTGGAAAAGTGGCTCTCGGAAAGCTCGTTCGACCGCACCTCCTCGGCGCGAGTGCCCGGCTTGCGCAGGGACCCGTGCCGGTATGCATATAAGCGGGTGAGCTCGGCGCCGAAAAAGAAGATCTGGGCCGAGTAGTAAACCCACATCGCGAGCACGACCAGCGACCCCGCGGCGCCGAACGAGGAGATCACGGCGGCGTGGCCCAGGTACAGGCCGATGAAATATTTCCCGACTTCGAAGAGGGCCGCGGTGACGAGCGCCCCGAGGGTCACGTCGCCCCAGCCCAGGTGCACCGGCGGGAGCAGCTTGAAGATGGCGGCGAACAGTCCCGCGATCACGACAAAGGTGAAGAGCGAGGACAGCACGGTGGCGACGATCGAGCCGCCGTTGCTCAACCCGAAATACCCGCCCAGCAGCGAGAGCGCCGCGTTCACCGCGAGCGAGACGAGCAGGAGAAACCCGAGCACGAGCACCAGCCCGAAGGACAGGAGCCGCGTGCGGATCGCGTTGATCACGCCCGAGTCCGGCACGGCGCGGCCGAACCAGATCTCGTCCAGGCTCTGCTTCAGCTCGGCGAAGGCCGTCGTCGAGCCGAGCACGAGCGTCGCGATCGCAACGACGGAGGCAAGTCCGCCCGCCGCCGGATTCGCCGCGCTGCGGATCATCGCCTGCACCGCCGCCGCGCCGTCGTGGCCGATCAGGCCCTCGAGCTGGTGGAGGATCTCGCCTTGCGCCGCCTCGGCGCCGAAAAAAAGCGCCGCCACCGCGATGGCGAGGACCAGCATGGGGGCGAGCGAGAAGAGCGCGTAGAAGGCGAGCGCCGCGCCCTTGCTGATGCAGCGGTGGCGGAACCAGTCTCGCACGGTCCGCAGCAGCAAGGACTTCATGCGAAAACCGGCCGCGCCACGGAAGGAACTACATGCGGCCGCGGGGCTCGCGCTGCTTGCGGGCGTCCGCCATGCAGTCGGCCTGCGTCATGCCGGTATACGGCGCGCACTTCGCGCGGTCCTCCGGCGTGGAGAGGGCGCGATCGGGACCCGTGTTCATCGTCGTTCCCTGGGCTGCGGACGGGTACTGGGGCGGCGGGACGACGGCGCCCTGCGGCGTGTTGGGCGCCGGAGCGTTCGGCTCGTTGCGCATCGAGCCGGGATTCGGCGAGCCGGAGGCCGGGCTGCTCGAGCGCGGGCTTCCCGAATTGATCCCGCCCGAAGGGCCGCTCGTCTGCGCCTGCGCCACCGTGGCGAGCGCCGCGGCCAGTAACGCCACCCCTACCTTCAATCCTATGAATCTCATGAGATCTCCATGAATGCGGCTTGGCCGCTGGTCTAGAAGGGGCAAGCGTCATGCCACAAGGCACGCCTTGTCAATCAATCGCTTGGAGGCGCGCCGCGCCATCGACTGTCGCCGGGGCGCGGCGCTGGAGGGCATGTACTACGTGCTTCAGCGGCTCATGCTGCTGCTGCCCGACGTGCTGCCGCTCGGGCTCGTGCTCGAGCTGCCGCTGCTCGGGCTGGTGCTGCTCGGGCTGGTCGTGCTGGAGCTGCTGCTCGGGCTGCCCAGGCTGGAACTGCCGGAGCTGGTGCCCGTGCCGCGCGAGGCTTCCGCCCGCTCCGCGGCCACGCAGTCGTCAAACGCCACGCCCGTCATCCCCACGCAGCGCGAGGGCGTCGAGGAGGACGCCGAGGGCCCGCTGGTGGAGGTGTCGGAGGACGACGAGCTCGTGCCCGACGGGCTCGTCGCGCTCGGCGAGGTCGTGCTGCCGGTCGAGCCGGGGGAGGTCGTGCTGCCGGTCGAGCCGACGCCAGCGGAGCCGGACGTGCCGGTGCTCGGCGAGGAGGCGCTCGGACTCGCGCTCGAGTCGGTGCCCGAGGCGCTGCCCGAGCTTTGTGCGAGGACGACGCCGCTCGCCAGCGCGCTGGCGGCAACGACCGCGAGTGCTTTCAGGGGAAAGTGTTTCATCAGGTTCTCCATGAGTGAGGCGGCGCGAAGTGCGCCGATGCACAACCAGGAGCGCAAGCGCCATGCCACGAAGCACACGTTTGCGATCAAGCGCTTGCGCGAGCGCAGGCGCGCGCACTGTCGTGCGGACGCCGCGCTACAGAGCGAGCAGTGACTTGACGCCGTCGGCGTCCATCTCGGCGCCGGCGCCGCGCTTCACGATTTCGCCCCGCTCCATGACGAGGTACTGGTCGGCGAGCGACCTTGCAAAATCGTAATACTGCTCGACGAGGAGGATCGCCATGTCGCCGGTCGCCGCCAGGGTGCGGATGGCGCGCTCGATGTCCTTGATGATCGAGGGCTGGATGCCCTCGGTGGGCTCATCGAGAATAAGGAGCTTCGGCCCCATCGCCAGCGCGCGGCCGATGGCGAGCTGCTGCTGCTGGCCGCCGGAGAGGTCGCCGCCGCGGCGCCCGAGCATCTGGCGCAGCACCGGGAAAAGCTCGAACACGCGCTCGGGCACGCGGGATCCGCGCGGCTTCGTCGCGAGCCCCATGCGCAGGTTCTCCTCGACCGTGAGCCGCGCGAAGATCTCGCGCCCCTGCGGCACGTAGCCGATCCCCGCGCGCGCGCGCTCAAACGGCTTTGCGTGGGTCAGATTTTCATTCCCGAACTCGATCAGGCCGGTTTTGGAAGGAATGAGCCCCATCAGCGTTCGCAAGAGGGTCGACTTGCCGACGCCGTTGCGGCCGAGCAGCGCCGTGACCTTTCCCGCCGGGAGCTCGAAATCGACGTCGCGCAGGATGTGCGAGCCGCCGTAGTACTGATTGAGTTTCTCGACCTTCAGCACTAGCGCCCCAGATACACTTCGATGACCTTCGGGTCATTCTGAACATCGTTCATGGCGCCTTCTGCAAGCACGCTGCCCTCGTGCAGCACCGTCACCTTGCGCGCGATCTTCGCGATGAACGCCATGTCGTGCTCGACCACGACGAGCGAATGCCGGCCGGCGAGCGAGAGGAAGAGCTCGCCCGTCCGCTCGGTCTCGTCGTCGCTCATGCCCGCGACCGGCTCGTCGAGCAGCAGCAGCTTCGGCTCCTGCATGAGCAGCATGCCGATCTCGAGCCACTGCTTTTGCCCGTGTGAAAGAAGTCCCGCGGTGCGATCGGCGGAATCATTCAGGCGAATGGTTTTCAGCGTTTCCGCTATGGAATCCTTTTCCCGCGACGACAGGACCGAGAACAAGGATTTCCGGACCCGCTTGTCCGCCTTCATGGCGAGCTCGAGGTTCTCGAACACCGTGAGCCGCTCGAAGATGGTCGGCTTCTGGAACTTGCGGCCGATGCCGGCGTGCGCGATCTCGGCTTCGGAGAGCTGCGTGAGATCGATCGTCTGGCCGAAGAAGGCGCTGCCGGCGTCGGGGCGCGTCTTGCCCGTGATCACGTCCATCATCGTCGTCTTGCCGGCGCCGTTGGGCCCGATCACGCAGCGCAGCTCGCCGACGTCGATCGAAAGCGAGAGCTTGTTGAGCGCCTGGAAGCCGTCGAAGGAGACGGAGATGTCCTCGAGGTAGAGGACGACGCCGTGGGTGACGTCGACGCCCTCGCCCGCGACATGCCCGAATACGCCGCCTTCGTTTGCCGGAAGCGCCTCGCTCATCTGAGTTTGTCTCTTATCCTGGAAATCAGGCCCACCATTCCTTGGGGCAGGAACAGCGTCACGAGGATGAAGATGAGCCCGAGCGCGTAGAGCCAGTACTCGGGAAAGACCTGCGTAAAGAAGCTTTTCGCCCCGTTCACCGCGCCCGCGCCCAGGATGGCGCCCGTGAGCGTGCCGCGGCCGCCGACCGCGACCCAGATCGCGATCTCGATCGAGTTGGCGGGGGACATCTCGCCCGGGTTGATGATGCCGACCTGCGGCACATAGAGCGCGCCGGCGATGCCGCAGATCACCGCCGAGAGGACGAAGACCGCGAGCTTGTAGTGCACGGTGTTGTAGCCGCAGAACGCGACGCGCGTCTCGGCGTCGCGGATCGCGGTCAGCACGCGCCCGAACTTGGAGGTGACGATCCAGCGGGCAAGCAGTAACGTGCCCACTAAAAACATTCCTGTCACGACAAACAGGATCATTCTCGTCTCCGGCGTCGTGACCGGCAGGCCGAGGATGCGCTTGAAGTCGGTGAAGCCGTTGTTGCCGCCGAAGCCCATCGCGTTCCTGAAGAAGGCGAGCATCGCGGCGAAGGTGAGCGCCTGCGTGATGATCGAGAAGTACACGCCCTTCACGCGCGAGCGGAAGGCGAAGAAGCCGAAGACGAGCGCGAGCAGCCCCGGCACGAGCACGACGAGCAGCATCGCCCACCAGAACTGGTCGGTGTTCCACCAGTGCCACGGATATTCCTTCCAGTCGAGGAAGACCATGAAGTCCGGGAGATCGGACTGGTACTGGCCTTCGCGGCCGATCTGGCGCATGAGGTACATGCCCATCGCGTAGCCGCCGAGCGCGAAGAAAAGCCCGTGCCCGAGCGAGAGGATCCCGGCGTAGCCCCAGATCAGGTCCATCGCGAGCGCGACGATGGCGTAGCACATGATCTTGCCGATCAAGGTCACCCAGTATTGAGAGATATGAAGCGGGCTTTCGCTTCCGGTTTTCAGGCTGAGGATTGGAAAGACGGCAAAGAGCACAAGACAAAACAGCCCGAGGGCAACCCAACCCTTGGTCCCGTAGAGGCGGCTCATGCTTCCACCGCCCTGCCCTTCACCGCGAAGAGGCCTTGCGGCCGGCGCTGGATGAAGAAGATGATGAAGACGAGCACCGCGATCTTGGCGATCACCGCGCCCGAGACCGATTCGAGGAACTTGTTGGCGAAGCCCAGCACGAGCGCGGCGTACACCGTGCCCGCGAGCTGGCCCACGCCGCCGAAGACGACGACCATGAACGAGTCGACGATGTAGCCCTGGCCGAGGTCCGGCCCGACGTTGCCGATCTGCGTGAGCGCGCACCCGGCGAGCCCCGCGATCCCGGAGCCCAGGCCGAAGGCCCAGGTGTCCACGCGCCCGGTCGGCACGCCGACGCAGGACGCCATCTCGCGGTTCTGCGTCACGCCGCGCACGAAGAGCCCGAGGCGCGTGCGGTTGAGCGCAAGGTAGGTCGCCGCCACGACGAGCGCCGCGAAGGCGACGATGTAGATCCGGCTCCACGGAAACACCACGCCCTCGAAGGCCTGGATGCCGCCCGACATGAAGGCGGGGTTCTCCACCTGCACGTTCTGCGCGCCGAAGATCGTGCGCACCGACTGGATCAGCATGAGGCTGATGCCCCAGGTGGCGAGCAGTGTCTCGAGCGGCCGGCCGTAGAGCCAGCGGATCACGACGCGCTCGAGCAGCATGCCGACGGCCGCGGCGACCGCGAAAGAGGCCGGCACGGCCGCGAGCAGGTACCAGTCGAAAAAGCCGGTCTTGCGGAAAAGCACCTGCACCGCGTAGGTGGTGTAGGCGCCGATCATGATGAGCTCGCCGTGCGCCATGTTGATGACGCCCATCAGCCCGTAGGTGATGGCAAGCCCGAGCGCGGCGAGGAGGAGGATCGAGCCGAGCGAAATGCCGGCGAAGACGAGGCCCGCGCGCTCGCCCCAGGCGAGGCTGCCTTGCACCTCGCGCAGCGCCTTTTGCGCCTCGACCTTCACGTCCGCGTCCGCGTCGGTCGCGGCTTCCGCGAGCAGCGTGCGGCTGTTCGGGCTGCTCGACTGGCCGAGCCGGCGAATCGCGGCAATGCGCTCTTCCTTGCTGCCACCCTTCATCTCCATGGCGGCCGCGGTCAGCTCGAGCAGCGCCTTGATCTGGGCGTCGGTCTCCTTATCGAGGGCCTTCCTGACGAGCGGGAGCATCGCCGCATCCGCGCCGCCCGCCAGTTCCTTCGCGGCCGCGAGGCGCGTCTCGCGCTCTGGCGCAAGCAGCTTGAGCGCCGCGAGCGCTCCTTCGATTTCCTTGCGCAGGCGGTTGTTCGCCACCACGTCCTCGGCGCCTTCCGGAACCGGGTCGACCTTCTCGCCCGTGATCGCGTCGGTGGCCTGGCCGTCCTTCACGACGAGCACGCGCCGCACGCCCTTCTGCTCGACGGTCTGCACTTCGCCTTCGGCCACGGATTGCAGGAACGCCGCCGCTTTCGGGTCGCCCTCGGCGACGAGCGCCGCGATCGCCGCGGCGCGCTCATCGCCTTCGCCGGTGGCGAGCTTCTCGACGGCCGCCTTGTCGAGCGCGAACGCGGGCGCCGCGGTCAGCAGGCAAAGAAGAAGGAGAAAGCGCATATAAGAAAGGGCCGCGCGCGAGCGCGGCCCTGATTCTCTCAAGAACGGCAGGCTTATTTCTTCTTTTCCGCCATCAGCGCCGGCTCGTCCTTCTTCTTCTCGTTCCCCGAGATGAACGGGCTCCAGGGCTGCGCTTTCACCGGGCCCTTGGTCTTCCACACCACGTTGAACTGGCCGTCGGCCTTCACTTCGCCGATGAAGACGGCCTTGTGCAGGTGGTGGTTCTTCGCGTCCATCGTCGAGGTGATGCCCGAGGGCGCCTTGAAGGTCTGGCCGCCCATGGCCGCGCTCACCTTGTCGACGTCGAAGGACTTCGCCTTTTCCACCGCCTGCTTCCACATGTAGACGCCGATGTAGGTCGCTTCCATCGGGTCGTTGGTGAGCGGCTTGTCCTTGTGGCCGGCGATGTTCTTCGCCTTGGCGTAGGTGGCCCACTTCTTGGTGAACTCCGCGTTCGCCGGCGCCTTGATCGACATGAAGTAGTTCCAGGCGGCGAGGTGCCCCACGAGCGGCTTGGTGTCGACGCCGCGCAGCTCCTCCTCGCCCACCGAGAACGCCACCACGGGCACGTCGGTCGCCTTCAGGCCCTGGTTGCCCAGTTCCTTGTAGAACGGCACGTTCGAGTCGCCGTTGATGGTGGAGACCACCGCGGTCTTCTTGCCCTCCGAGGCAAACTTCTTGATCTTGGCGATGATGGTCTGGTAGTCGGAGTGCCCGAACGGGGTGTACTCCTCCATGATGTCGGCGTCGGCGACACCCTTGCTCTTCAGGAACGCGCGCAGGATCTTGTTGGTGGTGCGCGGATAGACGTAGTCGGTGCCGAGCAGCACCCAGCGCTTGGCCTCGCCGCCGTCCTTGCTCATCAGGTACTCGACCGCCGGGATCGCCTGCTGGTTCGGCGCGGCGCCGGTGTAGATCACGTTGCGCTGCGATTCCTCGCCCTCGTACTGCACCGGATAGAACAGCAGGCCGTTCAGCTCCTTGAACACCGGCAGCACCGACTTGCGCGACACCGAGGTCCAGCAGCCGAACACGACGTCGACCTTCTGGACCTGGATCAGCTCGCGCGCCTTCTCGGCGAACAGCGGCCAGTTCGACGCCGGGTCGACGACCACCGCCTCGAGCTTGCGGCCGAGCAGGCCGCCCTTCTTGTTCTGCTCGTCGATCAACATCAGCACCGTGTCCTTCAGCGTCGTCTCGCTGATGGCCATCGTGCCCGACAGCGAATGCAGGACACCGACCTTGATCGTGCCCTGCTGCGCCTTGACGGCGGCGGGCAGCAGGAAGCCGGCGGCGATGAGGCCGGCGGCCAGGTACAGGTTCTTCAATCTCATAGGTTCAACTCCTGAG
>DATAID010000037.1:0-44142 GCA_036262835.1 Burkholderiales bacterium
CGGTGGCCTTGTCCTACGCGCCCACGTGCAGGATGCCATTGGCGTCGATGTCGAAGGTCACTTCAATCTGCGGCACGCCGCGTGCTGCCGGCGGGATGCCTTCCAGGTTGAATTCGCCCAGGCCCTTGTTGCCGGCCGCGATTTCACGCTCGCCCTGGAACACCTTGATGGTCACGGCCGGCTGATTGTCGTCGGCGGTCGAAAACACTTGGCTGAACTTGGTCGGGATCGTGGTGTTCTTGGCGATCATCTTGGTCATCACGCCGCCCAGGGTTTCGATGCCCAGCGACAGGGGCGTGACGTCCAGCAGCAGCACGTCCTTGACGTCGCCCTTGAGCACGCCGCCCTGCACCGCAGCGCCGACCGCCACCGCCTCATCGGGATTGACGTCCTTGCGCGGCTCCTTGCCGAAGATGTCCTTGACGGTGTCCTGCACCTTGGGCATGCGCGTCATGCCGCCCACCAGGATCACATCCTCGATGTCGCTCTTCTTCAGGCCGGCGTCCTTCAGGGCCTGCTCACAGGGACCGATGGTCTTGGCGATCAGGTCGTCGACGAGCGACTCGAACTTGGCGCGCGTGATCTTCATCGTCAGGTGCTGGGGCGCGCCGTTCGCCATCGCGATGTAGGGCTCGTTGATCTCGGTCTGCTGCGAGGACGAGAGCTCGATCTTGGCGCGCTCGGCCGCGGACTTCACGCGCTGGAGCGCAATCGGATCCTTGGCGAGGTCGACGCCGCTTTTCTGCTTGAACTCCTCCACGATCCAGTCGATCAGGCGCTGGTCGAAATCCTCGCCGCCGAGGAACGTGTCGCCGTTGGTCGAGAGCACCTCGAACTGGTGCTCGCCCTCGACCGCGGCGATGTCGATGATGGAGATGTCGAAGGTGCCGCCGCCCAGGTCGTACACGGCGATCTTGCGGTCCTTGCCTTCCTTCTTGTCCAGCCCGAAGGCGAGCGCGGCCGCGGTCGGCTCATTGATGATGCGCTTCACTTCCAGGCCGGCGATGCGGCCCGCGTCCTTGGTCGCCTGGCGCTGCGAGTCGTTGAAGTAGGCCGGCACGGTGATCACGGCCTCGGTGACGGTCTCGCCGAGGTAGTCCTCGGCGGTCTTCTTCATCTTGCGCAGGACCTCGGCCGATACCTGCGGCGGGGCGATCTTCTTGCCGCGCGCCTCGACCCAGGCGTCGCCGTTGTCGGCCTTGGCGATCGTGAAGGGCATGAGGCCGATGTCCTTCTGGACCTCCTTTTCCTCGAACTTGCGGCCGATCAGGCGCTTCACCGCGAAGAGCGTGTTCTTCGCGTTGGTGACGGCCTGGCGCTTGGCGGGCGCACCGACCAAAATGTCCCCGTCGTCGGTGTACGCGACGATCGAGGGCGTCGTGCGCGAGCCCTCCGAGTTCTCGATCACCTTGGGCTTGCCGCCCTCCATGATCGCGACGCAGGAGTTCGTGGTGCCGAGGTCGATGCCGATGATCTTGGCCATGAGCGTGCTTCCTTCAGTTCGAATTCAAGTTGCTGTCAGAGTTGGGGTTTCCGGACGGTTTTTCAACCGCCTTGGCCACCGTCACGAGCGCCGGGCGCAGCACCCTGTCATGCAGGTGGTAGCCCTTTTGCATGACGCCCACCACGGAATTGGGCTCCCGCTTTTCACCCGCCGGGGCCTCGACGGCCGCCATCGCCTGGTGGACGTGGGGGTCGAAGCGCTCGCCGGGCGCGGGGCTGATCTCGCGAATGCTCGCCTTTTCGAGCGCGGCCTTCAGTTGCCGCGCGGTGAGCTCGATGGCGCTCACGTCCTTCGCCTGCAGGGCCGCCTCGAGGCTGTCCATCACGGGCAGCAGGTTCTCGGCGAAGCTCTCGATCCCGTATTTGCGCGCCGCCGCCACATCGGCCTGGGCGCGCTTGCGGGCGTTGTCGGCGTCCGCTACCGCCCGCAGCCACGCATCCTTGTGCTCCTGGATGCGGGCCTCGGCCTCGGCGAGCAGCTTGTCCAGGGTTTTGTCCTCGGCCGAGGCTGGGGCATCAGGGCCCCCTGCAGGGGCCGATTGTGCCTGAAAATCGTTGTTTGACATGGGAAATCAGTCAATTGGGGCGACTGGCGCGATTTCAAGGGCCCCGATTCGAAATGGCGGCGAGCGCCTCGATCCAGTCATAGCTTTCATTGAGGCACGGAACGAGTGACAGTTCCACCCCGCCGGCGGCCAAAAAGGCGGCCCGGGCGACGATTCCGATTTCCTCCAATGTTTCCAGGCAATCGGAGACAAAGCCCGGAAAGACCACGTCCACCCGCCGGGCGCCATCGCGGGCGAGGGCGGCGAGGGTCGGCTGCGTGTAGGGCTGCAGCCAGCGGGCCGCGCCGAAGCGCGACTGGAAGGCAAGGGTCCAGTCCGCGTCCTTCAACTCGAGCGCCGCGGCGAGCCGCCGGGCGGTCTCCCGGCACTGGCGCTCGTAAGGGTCGCCGCGATCGACGGCGCGCTGCGGGAGGCCGTGGAAGCTCATGACGAGCTTTTCGCCGCGCCCGCGCGCGCGCCAGTGATCGCGCACGCTCATCTCGAGCGCCCGGATGTAGGCGGGATGGTCGTGGAAGCTCTCGACCATCGCCGTGCCCGCGGGCAGGCAGTCGCGCACGCTTTCGGTCGTGCTCCTCGAGAACTGCGGATAGAGAGGCACCACGAGGAGGGAAGAGCACTTCTCCATCCGCTTCAGAACATCGGAAATCCGGGGAGCGCCGTATCGCATCGCATACTCGACCCGCGTGTCGGGGAGCGCTTTTTGCAGGAAGGTGCGCTGGCGCAGGGTGTGCACGGCGAGCGGCGAGCCCTCGGGCGTCCAGATGGCGGCGTATTTTCCGGCCGTCTTCCGGGGCCTGCTTCTGAGGATTAAAGACAGCACAGGCAACCAAATCCAGCGCGGCAGCTCCACGACGCGCGGGTCGGCAAGAAACTCGGCCAGATACGCGCGCACCGCGGCTGGCGCCGGCGCCGCCGGCGTGCCGAGGTTGACGAGAAGAATCCCTTTCAGGGCGAGCGCGGTCCGTCCTGCGACAGCGCCGAGGAGAGGAGCTTCGCGGTGACGTCGACGATCGGCACCACGCGGTCGTAGGCCATGCGGGTCGGGCCGATCACGCCGACCGTGCCCACCACCTCGCCGTCGACCTTGTAGGGCGAGGTCACCACGCTCACTTCGTCGGGCGCGGTGACGCCGGACTCCCCGCCGATGAAGATCTGCACGCCTTCGCCTCGCAGCGAGAGATCCAGGATGCGAAGGAGCGAGGTCTTGTGCTCGAAAAGCTCGAAGAGCTGGCGCAGGCGCCCCATGTCCTGCGAGAGGTCCTGGATCGAGAGCAGGTTGCGCTCCCCCGAAAGGACGTACTGCTCGTGGCCTTCGGACACGGCGCGGTTGCTCGCCTCGAGCGCCGCGCTCATGAGCGTCACCATGCCTTCGCGGAGTTCGCGCAGCTCCTCGTGCAGGCGGCCGCGGATTTCCTCGAAGCTGTGCCCCGAGTAATGCTGGTTGATGTAGTTGGCGGCGCTCACGAGCTCGGCGGGCGAGTAGTCGCGGTCGGTGAGGAGGATGCGGTTCTGCACGTCGCCCTCGGGGGTGACGACGATGAGCAGGATGCGCCGCTCGGAGAGTCGCAGGAATTCGAGATGGCGGAAGGTGAGGGCGCGCCGGCGCGGGGTCATCACCACGCCGGCGAAGCTCGTGAGCTGCGAGAGCAGCTGCGAGGCGGCGGTGATCACGCGCTGCGGGTTGTCCGGGTGCAGGTGATCCTCGAGCTGGTGGCGCTCCTGCGAGCCGATCTGCTTGACGACGAGCAGCGTGTCGATGAAGAAGCGGTAGCCCGCGGGCGTGGGCACGCGGCCCGCGGAGGTGTGCGGGCTCGAGATGAGGCCGAGCTCCTCCAGGTCCGACATGACGTTGCGGATCGTCGCGGGCGAGAGGTCGAGCCCCGCCTGGCGCGAGAGCGTGCGCGAGCCCACCGGCTGGCCTTCGGCGATATAGCGCTCGACCAGCGTTTTCAGCAGGATCTGCGCGCGTTTATCGAGCTTGTCCGGCATGGGACGATTCTACACATTGGTCTTAGAATGATGTGATGGGGGCAGCGTTCCGGAAGGTCGCTTTGATCGGCAAGCAGACGCCCGAGATCGCCCGGTCGCTGCGGGTGCTGCGCGAGTTGCTGCGAAAGCGCGGCTGCGAGGTGATGATCGAGCGCGACACCGCCGCCATCGTCGGCGACGGCAGCAAGGCCGGCAAGGCCGTGAGCTACGCGGAAATCGGCAAGCGCGCCGATCTGGCCATCGTGGTCGGAGGCGACGGCACCATGCTCGCCGCCGCGCGCAACCTCGTGCGCTACGGCGTGCCGCTCGCGGGCGTGAACCAGGGGCGCCTGGGCTTCATGACCGACATCGCGCTCGACCAGATGGGCAAGTCGGTGGGCGCACTGCTCTCGGGGAAGCACGAGGTCGAGGAGCGCTCGCTTCTCGACGCGGAAGTGCGCCGCGGCCGGAAATCGCTCCTGCGCACGCTCGCGCTGAACGAAGCTGTGGTCACCAAGGGCTCGCAGGCGCGGCTCATCGAATTCCAGCTCCGCATCGACGGCGTGCACGTCTACCGGCTGCGCGCCGACGGCGTCATCGTCGCGACGCCCACCGGCTCGACCGCCTACGCGCTTTCAGCGCAGGGGCCGATCCTGCACCCCAAGGTGCCCGCCTTCGCGCTCGTGCCGCTCAACCCGCACGTGCTCTCGGCGCGGCCGGTCAGCGTGAGCGACTCGAGCGTGATCGAGATCGCCCTCCTGCACGCGGTCGACGCGCGCGCGCACTTCGACGGCTTCGCGCTCACCGACCTGCAGGAAGGCGATCGCCTCATCCTCAAGCGCTCGGCCGACGCGATCCGCTTCGTGCACCCGCCCGGCTACAGCTACTTCACGATGCTGCGCGAGAAGCTGCGCTGGAGCAACGCGGTGGGAAACCCGAGCGACGATTAGACGCAGATGCTGCGCGCGCTCGCTGTCCGGGATTTCGTCATCGTCGAGAAGGTCGAGGTCGAGCCGGGCGCCGGCTTCAGCGTGCTCTCCGGCGAGACCGGGGCGGGCAAGTCCATCCTGATCGATGCGCTCGAGCTGCTGGTGGGCGGTCGCGCCGACGCCTCGCTCATCCGCGAGGGCGCCGAGCGGGCCGAGATTTCCGGGGAATTTGAAGTCGACTCGAAGAGCCCTTTGAATGCATTCCTGGAAGCATCGGAGCTGCACGGCGATCCAGGAACAGTCATTCTCCGCCGCACTCTCGATCGGTCAGGCCGCTCGCGCAGCTTCATCAACGGCCACGTCGCGACGCTCGCGCAGCTGAGGGAAGCGGGCGAGTTTCTCCTCGACATCCACGGGCAGCACGAGCACCAGTCGCTCCTTCGCGCCACCGCGCAGCGCGAGCTGCTCGATGCGCACGCGGGCGCGCAAGCCGAGGCTGGCGCCTGCGCCGAGGCATGGAAGTCGTGGCAGCGCCTGGAAGCGCTCGCCGCCGAAGCCGAGCAGCAGTTCGCCAAACGCGAGGCGGAGCGGGCGGAGCTCGCCGACAAGGTTTCGGAGCTCAGGAAGCTCGGGCCGAAGGCGGGCGAGTGGGAGACGCTCTCCGAGGAGCAGAAGCGCCTTGCGAACGGCTCGAGCCTCCTCGCCGGCGCGCAATCCGCGCTGGAGGCGCTTTCGGAAGCCGAAGGCGCCTGCCTGCCGCAGCTCTCGGCGATCGCAAGCCGGCTGCGCGCGCTCTCGCTGCACGACGCGCGCCTCGCCTCGATCGTCGAGATGCTCGCCTCAGCCGAGGCGCAGGCGGGCGAAGCGGCGCGCGAGCTCCGCGACTACGCCTCGCGCGTCGACCTGGATCCGGAGGCGCTGCGCGCGGCCGAGCAGCGCGTCGAAGCCCTGCACGCGGCGGCGCGCAAGCACCGCGTGCGCCCGCCCGAGCTGGCGGCGCTCGCCGAGGAGCTCGCGCAGCGGCTGCGCGAGCTCGAGCTCGCCGCCAGTCCCGAGGACCTGCGCCGCGAGACGGCGGCGGCGCGCGCGCGCTCCCGGGCGGCCGCGAAAAAGCTCACCGCCAAGCGAAAGCGGGCGGCCGAGGTGCTCGGGCGCGAAGTGACGCGGGCGATGCAGGACCTGGCGATGAGCGGCGGGCGCTTTGCCGTGTCGCTGAAGGAATTGAAAGAGCCGCTAGGCACGGGCGCCGAAGAAATCGAATTCGAGGTGACCTCGCACCCCAGCCTGCCGCTGCGCCCGCTCGCGAAAGTCGCCTCGGGCGGCGAGCTCTCGCGCGTGAGCCTCGCCATCCAGCTCGTCACGGCGAAGGAATCGCCGGTCGGCACGCTGGTCTTCGACGAGATCGACACCGGCATCGGCGGCGCGGTGGCCGAAATCGTCGGGCGCTCGCTGAAAAAGCTCGGCCGCGACCGGCAGGTGCTCTGCGTCACGCACCTGCCGCAAGTGGCCGCGCAAGGCGACGATCAGTGGTCGGTGACGCGAAGCGGCGTGAAGGTCAGGGCGGCGAAGCTCGATCGCGCGTCGAGAATCGCGGAGCTCGCGCGCATGCTGGGCGGGGCGGAGAGCACCGCGCGCAAGCACGCGGCCGAGCTGCTGGACAGCTAGGGAAGCCTTACATGCTCCGGCGGTAGGGGCAGTCTTTCTTGGTGCAGTCCGCGTACATCGCGAGCGAATGGCCGCGCAGCTCGAAGCCGCGGGTGCGCGCGACTTCCGTCTGCTTCTTCTCTATCTCCGGGTCGTAAAACTCCTCGACCCGGCCGCACTGCAGGCACACGAGGTGGTCGTGATGGCCGCCCTGGTTGAGCTCGAACACCGCCTTGCCGGTCTCGAAATGCTGGCGCGCAAGGAGCCCGGCCTGCTCGAACTGCGTGAGTACCCGGTAAACGGTGGCGAGGCCGACGTCGAGCCCCTCGGCGAGGAGCGCCTTGTAGACGTCCTCGGCCGACAGGTGGCGGACCTTGCTCGCCTCGAAAAGCTCGAGGATCCGGCGCCGCGGCAGCGTCGCCTTCAGGCCGATGTCCTTGAGGCTTTGTGCGGTACCCATCCGCTATCATTATAGGCTTATGCACGCACGCTTCCCGGCGGTTTTTGTGCTCGCGGCGCTCTTCGCGGGCTGCAAGTCCGTCGAGGTGCCGAAGCTGCCCGGCGTGACGCCCTACCGGATGGTGATCCAGCAGGGCAATTTCATCTCCGACGAGATGGTCGCGCAGCTGAAGCCCGGCATGTCGAAGGAGCAGGTCCGCTTCGTGCTCGGCACGCCGCTCGTCACCGACATCTTCCACGCCGACCGCTGGGACTACGTGTTCTTCCGCGAGATGCCGAACGGCAAGCGCGAGCAGCGCAACCTCTCGGTCGTGTTCCAGGACGGCAAGCTCACGCGCGTGCTTGGCGACCTGCTGCCCGATCCGAACGCGCCGAAGCCCGCGCCCACGGCGAAGCCGGAGGAGCCCAAGCCCGCACCGACCGCGAAACCCGCGGCAGAGGACGCCAAGCCCGCCGCAGAGGCGAAGCCGGCCGAGCCCGCGAAGGCCACGGAGAACTGGGAACCGACCAAACAGAACTGGGGCAGCGCGCCGATCGAAGAGCCCAAGCCCGCGCCGGCCGCGAAGCAGGAGGAGGAAAAGCCGGCGGCCGAAGAGAAGAAGGAACGCGGATTCTTCGGCCGGATGTGGGACAAGGTGACGCCGGGCCCGTCTGAGCCCAAGCCCGCGGCCGAGCCCTCGGCGGAGCAGAAGCCGGCGGAGGAACCCAAGGCGCAGGAACCGAAATCCGAGGTCACGACCGAGGCGAAGCAGGAGCCGGTCTCCGACGAGAAGAAGGAACGCGGCTTCTTCGGCCGCATGCTCGAGAAGATCGGCCTGTGAGCGCGCTCCGCATTTCGGTCGCCGGCGCAGGCGGCAAGATGGGCCGCGCCGTCATGGACGCCGTCGCCGCCGACAAGACGCTCGCGCTTGCATCTTCGTTCGATGTGGGCGACGACATCGCGAAGGCGATCGGCGCGGGCGACGTCGTGATCGACTTCACCCGGCCCGAGGGCACGCTCGCGCATCTCGAGCAGTGCCTGAAAGCCGGCAAGGCGATGGTGATCGGCACCACAGGTTTTTCCGATTCACAGAAAAAAACGCTCGGGGATGCTGCCAAGCGCATCCCGATCGTGCTCTCGCCCAACTTCGCGGTGGGCGTCAACGCCGTCTTCAAGCTCGCCGAGACTGCGGCCGCAATCCTCGGCGACGACTTCGACGTCGAAATCATCGAGGCGCACCACCGGCACAAGGTGGATGCGCCTTCGGGCACCGCGCTGAAGCTGGGCGAAGTCGTGTCATCCGCTCTGAAAAGGAACCTCAAGAGCGTGGCAAAGCACGGCCGGGAAGGCGACGTCGGCGCAAGGCCGGCCAAGGAAATCGGCTTTCACGCGATTCGCGGCGGCGACATCGTCGGGGAGCACACCGTCGTCTTCGCCGGCACCGGCGAGCGGGTCGAGGTCACCGTGCGCTCGCAGAGCCGCGCCACCTACGCGATGGGCGCGCTGCGGGCGGCGAAGTGGCTGAAGGGAAAACCGGCCGGCCTCTACGACATGGCGAATGTGCTTGGCCTGAAATAGCAACTCGCGTATAATCCTTTCTTCAAGCCGAGCGGAAGGCGCCCAGAAGTAAACTGCGGCCCTTCCGCTTTTTCACGTGTAGCGCCTTAGTCTGGGAGTTTCGCCAGTGGCCGTGCTCGAACCTGCTGTCCTCGTCCTCGCCGACGGGACGGCGTTTCGGGGCCGCTCGATCGGCGCGCGCGGGTCCTCCGCAGGCGAAGTCGTCTTCAATACCGCGATGACCGGCTACCAGGAGATCCTCACCGATCCCTCGTACTGCCGGCAGATCGTCACGCTCACCTACCCGCACATCGGCAACACCGGCGTGAACGTGGAGGACGAGGAGGCCGCGAAGTGCCATGTGGCCGGGCTCGTGATCCGCGACCTTCCGATCCAGGTTTCCAACTGGCGCAGCCAGTCGGACCTGAGCGCCTACCTCGTCAGGAACAACATCGTCGCGATCGCCGACATCGACACGCGCCGGCTTACGCGCATCCTGCGCGAGAAAGGCGCGCAAAGCGGTTGCCTCGTTGCCGGCGAAGTCGACGTGGATCTTGCCTTGAAAAAAGCCAGGGAATTCCCGGGGCTCGCGGGCATGGATCTCGCCAAGGTCGTCACCGTCGACAAGCCCTACGAGTGGACCGAGGGCGCCTGGCAGCTTGGCAAAGGCTTCGAGAAGGGAAAAGAATCGGCCTGCCACGTCGTCGCCTATGACTACGGCATCAAGCGCAACATCCTGCGCCTCATCGTCGAGCGCGGTGCGCGCGTGACGGTGGTGCCGGCGCAGACGCCGGCCCGCGAAGTGCTGAGGATGAATCCCGACGGCGTCTTTCTTTCGAACGGCCCGGGCGATCCGGAGCCTTGCGACTATGCGATCGAGTCGATCGGCGAGATCCTCGATACGACGCGCATCCCGGTCTTCGGCATCTGCCTGGGCCACCAGCTGATGGGCCTCGCCTCGGGCGCGAGGACGATGAAGATGAAGTTCGGCCATCACGGCGCGAACCATCCGGTGAAGGACCTCGATACCGGCCAGGTGGTGATCACGAGCCAGAACCACGGGTTCGCCGTCGATCCGAAGACGCTTACGGAGAACCTGCGGCCGACGCACGTCTCGCTCTTCGACGGCTCGCTGCAGGGACTCGCACGGACGGACCGGCCCGCGTTCTGCTTCCAGGGGCACCCGGAGGCGAGCCCGGGACCGCACGACATCGGGTATCTCTTCGACCGCTTCGCAAAGATGATGGACGATGCCAAAAAGAAATGACATCAAAAGCATCCTGATCATCGGCGCGGGGCCGATCGTGATCGGCCAGGCGTGCGAGTTCGACTATTCGGGCGCGCAGGCCTGCAAGGCGTTGAAGCAGGAGGGCTACCGGGTGATCCTGGTGAACTCCAACCCGGCGACCATCATGACCGATCCGGAGATGGCCGATGCGACCTACATCGAGCCGATCCACTGGCAGACGGTTGCGCGCATCATCGAAAAAGAGCGGCCGGATGCGCTGCTGCCGACGATGGGCGGCCAGACGGCGCTCAACTGCGCGCTCGATCTCGCGCGCGAAGGCGTGCTCGAGAAGTTCAAGGTCGAGATGATCGGCGCCTCGCGCGAGGCGATCGACAAGGCGGAAGACCGCGAGAAATTCAAGAAGGCGATGACCAAGATCGGCCTCGCCTCGGCGCGCTCCTCGCTCGCCCATTCGATGGAGGAGGCGCTGCAGGTGCAGGCGAGCCTCGGCTTTCCGGTGGTGATCCGGCCCTCGTTCACGCTCGGCGGCACGGGCGGCGGCATCGCCTACAACCGCGAGGAGTTCGTCACCATCTGCGAGCGCGGGCTGGAGGCTTCGCCCACCCACGAGCTGCTGATCGAGGAGTCGCTCATCGGCTGGAAAGAGTTCGAGATGGAGGTGGTGCGCGACCGCAAGGACAACTGCATCATCGTCTGCTCGATCGAGAACCTCGATCCGATGGGCGTGCACACGGGCGACTCGATCACCGTCGCCCCGGCGCAGACGCTCACCGACAAGGAATACCAGATCATGCGCGATGCCTCGATCCAGGTGCTGCGCGAGATCGGCGTGGACACCGGCGGCTCGAACGTGCAGTTCGCGATCAACCCGGCCGACGGCCGCATGATCATCATCGAGATGAACCCGCGCGTGTCGCGCTCCTCCGCGCTCGCCTCCAAGGCGACCGGCTTTCCGATCGCCAAGGTGGCGGCGCGGCTCGCCGTCGGCTACACGCTCGATGAGGTCGCCAACGAAGTCACCGGCGGGGCGACGCCGGCCTCGTTCGAGCCGACGATCGATTACGTGGTCACGAAAGTGCCGCGCTTCGCTTTCGAGAAATTCCCGCAGGCGAACGACCGGCTCACCACGCAGATGAAGTCGGTGGGCGAGGTGATGGCGATCGGTCGCACCTTCCAGGAATCGTTCCAGAAGGCGCTACGCGGCCTGGAAGTCGGCGTCGACGGCCTCAATCAGAAGACGACCGACCGCGAGACGCTGGAGAAGGAGCTCGGCGAGCCCGGCCCCGAGCGCATCTGGTACGTGGGCGACGCCTTCGAGAGCGGCATGACGTTCGAGGAGGTGCAGCGCCTCACGCGCATCGACCCGTGGTTCCTCGCGCAGATCCGGGAGATTGTCGACATCGAGATGAGGCTCGACGACCGCAAGCTGGACGAGCTGTCCCGGGACGAGCTTTTCCTGCTCAAGAGGAAAGGCTTCTCGGATCGCCGCCTCGCCTATCTGCTCAAGACCGACGAGAAGGCGGTGAGAGCGAGGCGCCACAAGCTCGGCATTCGTCCCGTCTACAAGCGGGTCGACACCTGCGCGGCGGAATTCGCCGCGAAGACCGCCTACATGTACTCCACCTACGAGGAGGAGTGCGAGGCCGACCCGACCGATCGCAAAAAGGTGATGGTCCTTGGCGGCGGGCCGAACCGCATCGGCCAGGGCATCGAGTTCGACTACTGCTGCGTGCACGCCGCGATGGCGCTGCGCGAGGACGGCTTCGAGACGATCATGGTCAACTGCAACCCGGAGACCGTCTCGACCGACTACGACACCTCCGACCGGCTCTATTTCGAGCCGCTCACGCTCGAGGACGTGCTCGAGATCGTCGACAAGGAAAAGCCCTTCGGCGTCATCGTGCAATACGGCGGGCAGACGCCGCTCAAGCTCGCGCGCGACCTCGCCGCGGCGGGCGTGCCGATCATCGGCACCACCGCCGACATGATCGACGCCGCCGAGGATCGCGAGCGCTTCCAGAAGCTCTTGCAGAAGATCAAGCTGCTGCAGCCGCCCAACCGCACGGCGCGCTCGCCCGCGCAGGCGGTGCGGCTTGCCGAGGAGATCGGCTACCCGGTGGTGGTACGGCCGAGCTACGTGCTCGGCGGCCGCGCCATGGAGATCGTGCACCAGCAAGCCGAGCTCGAGCGCTACATGAAGGACGCGGTGAAGGTGTCGAATGACTCGCCCGTCCTGCTCGACCGGTACTTGAGCGACGCGATCGAGGTGGATGTGGACGCGGTCTCCGACGGCGAGGCGGTGCTCGTTGCCGGCATCATGGAGCATATCGAGCAGGCGGGCGTGCATTCGGGCGACTCCGCCTGCTGCCTGCCGCCGCACTCGATCGGCGGGGCGCTCGAGGCGGAGCTGCATCGCCAGACGGTGGCGCTCGCCAAGTCGCTCAACGTGATCGGCCTCATGAACGTCCAGTTCGCGATTCAACGGAGCGCGACCCAGGAGGGCGGCGACAAGCCGCTCGTCTACGTGCTTGAAGTCAATCCGCGCGCCTCGCGCACCGTGCCCTTCGTTTCCAAGGCGACCGGCGCGCCCTGGGCGAAGATCGCGGCGCGCTGCATGGCGGGCATTTCGCTCGCCAGGCAGGGCGTGCTCAAGGAAACGGTGCCGCCGTACTACTCGGTCAAGGAAGCGGTGTTTCCCTTCGTCAAGTTTCCCGGCGTCGACACGATCCTCGGGCCGGAGATGAAGTCGACCGGGGAGGTGATGGGCGTGGGCGAGAGCTTCGGCGAGGCGTTCATCAAGTCGCAGCTCGCGGCCGGCACGCGCCTGCCGCGCGGGGGCAAGGCGTTCGTCAGCGTGCGCGACGGCGACAAGGCGGCCGCCGCCAGCATCGCCGCCGACCTCGCCCAGCTCGGCTTCACGGTGCTCGCCACGCGCGGCACCGCGGCCGCCATCGCGGCGCAGGGGGTGGCGGTGACCGTGGTCAACAAGGTGGCCGAGGGCCGCCCGCACGTCGTCGACATGATCAAGAACGGCGAAATCGCCCTTATCGTCAACACGGTGGAGGCGACCCGCACCGCGGTGTCCGACTCGCGCTCGATCCGCACCACCGCGCTCGCCCAGCGCGTCACCTACTACACCACGATCGCGGGGGCGCGGGCGGCCTGCACCGGCATGAAATCGCTCTCGCACCTCGAGCCCTACCGGCTCCAGGACCTCCACCACAAGCTCCACTGACTCGCTTTACACTCCATTTATGGCGAAAACCCCGATGACCACGCGAGGCGCCGAGCTGCTGCGCGCGGAGCTGCAGCGCCTGAAGGCCGTCGAGCGGCCGCATGTGAGCCAGATGATTGCCGAGGCGCGCGCGCACGGCGACCTCTCGGAGAACGCCGAATACGACGCGGCGCGCGAGAAGCAGGGCTTCATCGAGGGCCGCATCTCGGAGCTCGAGGCGAAGCTCGGCAACGCGCAGGTGATCGATCCCAAGCTGCTCGACGCCGACGGCCGCTGCGTGTTCGGCGCGACCGTCGAGCTGGAGGAAAAGGGCAAGCCCGCGACGGTGTACCAGATCGTCGGCGACGACGAGGCCGACATCAAGCAGGGCCGCATCTCGATCAACTCGCCGATCGCGCGCGGCCTCATCGGCAAGGAGGCGGGCGACGTCGTCGACGTGCAGACCCCCGGCGGGGTCAAGCGCTACGAGATTCTCGACGTCCGGTACGAGTAGCTAGCGCGTCAGGAGCGATCCGCGCTCGCGTGCGGTCTGGCACTCGGCGCAGCGCAGCGCCGCCGGGTTGGCGCGCAGCCTCTCGGTGCCGATCGGCTCTCCGCAGTCCACGCACACGCCGTAGGTCCCCGCCTTGATGCGCTGGCGGGCCGCTTCGAGCGCCGACAGGTCCATCAGGTGGCGCTCGACCATCTCGTTCTCGATGCCGGCCCGGATGCGCGCGCCCGCGTAGTCGGCGCCGTCGCCGACGACCCCGTCAAGCTGCGAGGTCATTTCGGCGTTGGCGCGCTCTTTTTCCGCCGCGATGCGCACGCGCAGATCATCCTCGCGAGCATCGATCTGCTCGATGAGAGCCTGCAACTCCTGTGCCGCAATAGTCCCTTCGACTTGCTCGGTCATGCCGCTTTGACACGGGGCGGCGTCCCGAGTTCGCAACGCGCCGGGTCGCCTAGTCCTTTGCGCCGCCCGGCTCGTAGGCGAGATCGCGCAGGAGCAGCACCTCGCGCAGCACACCGTCCGAGGAGAACTGGGTGTACAGAAAGGACTCCTTCTGATCGGCGCTGTAGAGGGTGTACTCCCACACTTCGCGCTGCTGCCGGTCAAGGTAGGAGACACGCCAGGGCGGCCCGAGGAGCGCGCGCACATCCCGGGCGCTCATGGCTCCGAGCCTGAGCTTCATCACGTTTTCCGCGGTCAGGCGCTGCTCGATCGAGCGCACCACGCCGTCGGCGCCGAGACGAACGGCGAAGCTTTGCCGCCCGTAAGGCTGGCGCGGATAGAACCATTCGCTCTCGCCGCTGGCGAGGGCGAGCTTTTCGGCCGGCGGTCCCATGAGCGCTTCCACGTCGCTCGCGCGGGACTGGCCGGGCACGAGGCCGCGTCCGTCGAAGGAGGCGCAGCCCGCCAACAGGGCTGCGATCAAAAGCGCTATCGCCAGAGGTCGCATCTCACATTCCGCAAGGTTCGTTCACCAGCTCGCGCAGGAAGACGACCTGCCGCACCACGCCGTTGGCGCCGAAGTCCACCGACAGATTGTGCTCCTGCTGCGTCGAGTCATACATGCGGTAGTCCCAGCTTTCGCCGCCCAGGCGCGCGTTGGAAGCGACCCGCCAAGGCGGGCCGAGCAGCTGGCGCGTCTCCCCCGCGGTGGTGATTCCGGGCCGCAGCTTCTGCATGTTTTCGACCGTCAGCCGCTGCTCGACGCTGCGCACCACGCCGTCGGATGCGACGCGCACCGCGTAGCTGTGAAGGCCGGACGGATTGCGGGAGTAGAACCACAGCGTATCGCTTCCCGAAGCGATCTTTTCCGTGGGCGCGCCCATGAGCGATTGGACGTCCTCGGCGCGCGACTGGTTCGGCACCAGGCCGCGCCCGTCGTAGGAGGCGCAGCCCGCGAGCAGGGCGACGATTGCTACACTTCCCGCAAGGAGAGAACGATCGCCCGCTCTGCGTCCAGCAGCCGTTGGCTCAAGCGTCATGTGACGGATCCTTATGTGCGCAAGGCGCGCGCCCAGGGCTATCGCTCGCGTGCCGCGTTCAAGCTCATCGAAGTGAACAGCCGCGAGCGGCTGCTCATTCCGGGGTTTCGCGTCGCCGACCTGGGCGCCGCCCCGGGGGGCTGGTCCCAGGTCGCGGCCGAGAAGGTGGGGCCCCGGGGCAAGGTGATCGCCATCGACCTGCTCGCGATCGCGCCGCTCCCGGGCGTGGTCGTCCTGCAAGGCGACTTTCGCGACCCCGCCTGGCAGGCGCAAATGGCGGCGGGCGGCAAATTCGACGTCGTTCTTTCCGATCTTTCCCCCAACCTGTCGGGCATTGCCGCCACCGACCAGGCGCGCGCGGCGGAATTGGTCCGGATGGCGCTTGAATTTTCGCGCGAATACCTGAAAGCTGAAGGGTCTTTTCTCGCGAAGATCTTCCAGGGCGCCGAATTCGAGGCGGTGTTGGGTGAAATGCGGCAAGCCTTCCACAAGGTTCGGGTCCTCAAGCCGGCGGCCTCTCGCGACGAGTCGCGAGAAACCTATCTGCTCGCTCGCCACTTGAAGCATTGAAACGATTCGGTGCAGTCCCCATCTCAGCCAAATACGCGTAAGATGGCGGGCTCTCCGGCCCCTGCGGCCCTGAAGGAGCAAGTGCTTGAATAACATGCTTAAAAACCTGGTCATCTGGCTCGTCATCGGGCTCGTGTTGATGACCGTGTTCAACCAGTTCCAGACCCGCCAGCAGGCGCAGTCTCCGATGGACTACTCCCAGTTCTACGAGGAGATGAAGGCGGGGCGCATCACCGAGGTGATGATCGAGGGCCGCAGCCTCAAGGCCAAGACGACCGACGGCAAGACCGTCACGAGCTATTCGCCGGGCGATCCGTGGCTCGTCTCCGACATGCTCAAGTACGGCGTCAAGATCAAGGCGAAGCCCGAGGAGGAGCCGTCGCTCCTCATGAACATCTTCGTGTCCTGGTTCCCGATGCTGCTGCTCATCGGCGTGTGGATCTTTTTCATGCGCCAGATGCAGGGCGGCGGCAGGGGAGGCGCGTTCAGCTTTGGCAAGTCGCGCGCGCGCATGCTGGACGAATCCACCAACACGGTCACCTTCGCCGACGTCGCCGGCTGCGAGGAAGCGAAGGAAGAAGTGGCGGAGCTCGTCGATTTCCTGCGCGACCCGACCAAGTTCCAGAAGCTGGGCGGGCGCATTCCGCGCGGCGTGCTGATGGTCGGCAATCCCGGCACCGGCAAGACGCTCCTTGCGCGCGCGATCGCGGGCGAGGCCAAGGTTCCGTTCTTCTCCATCTCGGGCTCCGACTTCGTCGAGATGTTCGTCGGCGTCGGCGCCGCGCGCGTGCGCGACATGTTCGAGCAGGCGAAGAAGCACGCGCCCTGCATCGTGTTCATCGACGAGATCGACGCGGTCGGCCGCCAGCGCGGCGCGGGCCTGGGCGGCGGCAACGACGAGCGCGAGCAGACGCTGAACCAGCTGCTGGTCGAGATGGACGGCTTCGAGGGCACGATGGGCGTCATCGTCATCGCGGCGACCAACCGGCCCGACGTGCTCGATCCGGCGCTGCTGCGCCCGGGGCGCTTCGACCGCCAGGTCGTCGTGCCGCTGCCGGATATCCGCGGCCGCGAGGAAATCCTCAAGGTCCACATGCGCAAGGTGCCGCTCGCGCCGGACGTCAAGGCCGACATCATCGCGCGCGGCACGCCGGGCTTTTCGGGGGCGGATCTCGCCAACGTCGTGAACGAAGCGGCGCTCTTCGCCGCGCGTGGCAACAAGCGCCTCGTCGACATGGACGATTTCGAGCGCGCCAAGGACAAGATCATGATGGGCGCCGAGCGGCGCTCGATGGTGATGACCGAGGAAGAGCGCACCACCACGGCGTATCACGAGTCGGGCCACGCGGTCGTCGGCCGCAGCGTGCCCAAGGCCGATCCCGTGCACAAGGTGACGATCATCCCGCGCGGCCGCGCGCTTGGCGTCACGTTCTTCCTGCCGGAGAAGGACCGCTACGGCCTTTCGAAGGAGCAGATGCTCGCGCAGATCGCGCTCGCCTTCGGCGGGCGCATCGCCGAGGAAATCTTCCTCAACCAGCAGACCACCGGCGCCCGCCAGGACTTCGAGCAGGCCACCGCGATCGCGCGCGAGATGGTGACGCGCTACGGCATGTCGGACGAGCTCGGGCCCATGGTGTACGGCGAGAACGAGGGCGAGGTGTTCCTCGGCCGCTCGATCACGACGCACAAGAACGTCTCGGAAGCGACGCTGCAGAAGGTCGACGCGGAGATCCGCCGCATCATCGACACGCAATACGCGCTCGCGCGCAAGATCCTCACCGACAATCGCGACAAGGTCGAGGCGATGGCGCGCGCGCTGCTCGAGTGGGAGACGCTGGATGCCGAGCAGGTGAACGACATCATGGCCGGCAAGCCGCCGCGGCCGCCCAAACCCAAGCCCTCGAGCGCGACGCCGCCTCCGACCGACGGCCCGCAGGGCGCGGCCGCTCCCGTCACACCGAGCGCCTGACCGGTACCCTGAAGTGCGGCAGGTTCAGCCTGCCGCTCGCTCGGCCTCTGCTCATGGGCGTCCTCAACGTGACGCCCGATTCCTTTTCCGACGGCGGGAAGTTTCTCGACGCGAACGATGCGATCGAGCAGGGCCGGCGGCTCATCGGTGAAGGGGCGGACATTCTCGATGTGGGCGGCGAGTCCTCACGGCCCGGCGCGCGGGCCGTTGCGGAATCCGAGGAGCTGGACCGGGTCCTTCCGATCCTGAAAACATTCAAGGATGTTCCCGTATCGGTCGACACCCGCCGACCATCGATCATGAAAGCGGCCCTTGGCGAAGGCGCCTCGATGATCAACGACATCGACGCGCTCACCGCGCCGGGGGCGCTCGAAGCGGTCGCGGCGAGCGATTGCGGCGTGTGCCTCATGCACAAGAAGGGCGATCCCGCGACCATGCAGAAAGACCCGCACTATGACGATGTCGTCTTGGAGGTTTCGGGCTTTTTACGGGAAAGGCTTGAAGCCTGTAAAAGAAAAGGCATTCAGGAAAACAGAATAACCATTGACCCGGGCTTCGGATTCGGCAAGACCGTCGAGCACAATTTCCGCTTGCTGAAGGAGTTGAAAGCCTTAGCCGGGCTCGGCGTGCCGGTGGTGGCAGGCTGGTCGCGCAAGTCATCCCTGGGCGCGGTCACCGGCCGGGCGGTGACCGAGCGCCTTGCCGCGAGCCTCGCCGCGGCTTTGCTCGCGCTGCAGGGTGGCGCGACAATACTGCGCGTGCATGATGTGAAGGAAACCAAGGACGTGATCGCGGTCTGGGAGGCCTTCAGCAAATGAGCAGGAAGCATTTCGGCACCGACGGCGTGCGCGGTACTGTCGGCAAGAGCCCCATGACGGCGGATTTCGTCCTGCGGCTGGGCTATGCCGCGGGCAAGGTGCTGGCGGGCAATGCGCGCGGCAAGGGCGTGCGCCCTTCGGTGCTGATCGGCAAGGACACGCGCATCTCGGGCTACATGGTGGAGGCCGCGCTCGAGGCGGGCCTCTCGGCGGCCGGCGTCGACACGCTCCTCTGCGGGCCGCTGCCGACCCCGGGGGTCGCCTATCTCACGCGCGCGCTGCGGCTTTCGGCGGGCGTGGTGATCAGCGCCTCGCACAACCCGTATGCGGACAACGGCATCAAGTTCTTCTCGGGCGACGGCTTCAAGCTGCCCGACGCGGTGGAGGCCGAGATCGAGCGCGGCGTGGACGAGCCGATGGGCTGCAACGAGTCCGCCAAGCTCGGGCGCGCGCGCAGGGTCGACGATGCGCAGGGCCGCTACGTGGAGTTCTGCAAGTCCACCTTCCCGAACGAGCTCGACCTGAAAGGCATGAAGATCGTGGTCGACTGCGCGCATGGGGCGGCCTACGCGGTGGCGCCGCACGTTTTCCACGAGCTCGGCGCCGACGTCGTGTCGATCGGCGTCGCCCCGGACGGCTTCAACATCAACGACGGCTTCGGCGCGACGGCGACCGACAACCTCGCGATGGCCGTCAAGATGAACAAGGCGGACTTCGGCATCGCGCTCGACGGCGACGGCGACCGGCTCGCGATCCTCGACAGCAGGGGCAACGCCTACGACGGCGACCAGCTCCTCTATGCCATCGCCAAGCACCGTGCGGCCACGGAGAAGGTGGCGGGGGTGGCCGGGACCCTCATGACCAACTATGCGCTCGAGCAGGCGCTCGGGCGCATGGGCATCGGCTTCGCGCGCGCCCGCGTCGGCGACCGCTACGTGCTCGAGCTGCTGCGCGAGAAGAAATGGCTGCTCGGCGGCGAGAACTCGGGCCACCTCATCTGCCTGGACAAGCACACGACCGGCGACGGGATCGTTTCGGCGCTGCAGGTGCTGACCGCGGTGCGCGTCTCGGGCAAGCCGCTCGCCGAGCTGACCGGGGACCTCGCCATGTATCCGCAGGTCCTGCTCAACGTCGAAGTCCCCAAGGGCTTCGACTGGAACAAGCACCAGGCGATCGCCGACGCGCGCGCGCGCGTCGAGCGCTCCCTGAACGGCAAGGGCCGCGTCCTGCTCCGGCCCTCCGGCACCGAGCCGGTGCTGCGCGTGATGGTCGAAGGCGAGCCGCGCGAAGCCATTGAAACTGCGGCCAAATCGATCGCCGACGTCGTCCGCAAGTCCGCCCTGCGCTAGCGCCCGCCCCGTTGTCGCGTCCCGCCCGTCGAGGGCCCTACGACCCGTAAATTAATCGTAGTACGATATATTTACATCGTAATACGATATAAATAGCGACCAGGGAGAAACGCAATCGTGTAAACGGAGGAGGGACCGCAACATGAGCAAGGCGAAATCGAAAGCCGGAAGGGTATCCCCGACAAAAACAGCTTCGCGCCGCCGCTTTTTGCGGACGGCGGGAGCGGGCGCAGGCGCGGCGCTGCTGTCGTCCTCGCCAGCGGGCTTCATCTTCGTGCGCGACGCGGTCGCGGCGGACAAGGAGCTGAAGATCGTGCTGTGGAGCCACTTCGTGCCCGCCTACGACAAGTGGTACGACCAGTTCGCCAAGGACTGGGGCGCGGCCAACAAGGTGGACGTGAAGGTCGACCACATTCCGCACCTGGAGCTCGCCGCGCGGCTCGCGGCGGAAATCTCCGCCAAGGCGGGCCATGACCTGGTGGGCCTGAACGGATTCGGGCCGCACATCTACCGCGACAACGTCGCGGACATGACCTCCCTGGTCGCGGAAGCCGAGAAGAAATACGGCAAGGTCGGCGGGATCGGCCGCAGCATCGCGTACGACACCGATACGAAGAAGTGGCCGGCCTTCCCGGACTTCTACATCAGCTTCCCGGGCCTGTACCGCAAGGACCTCTGGGACGAGATCGGCATGAAGCCCGACACCTGGGACGACCTGCGCAAGGGCGGCGCCAAGCTGAAGGCGAAGGGCCACCCGGTCGGCATCGGCCTCGCGCATCACCAGGATGCGAACACGAGCTGGCGCAGCGTGCTGTGGTCCTTCGGCGCCGCGGTGCAGGACAAGACGGGCAAGAAGGTCGTGATCAACTCCAAGGAGACGCTCGAGGCGATCAAGTTCGCCTCCGCGCTGTACAAGGAGGCGATGACGAGCGAGGTGCTCTCGTGGGACGACGCCTCGAACAACCGCTATATCCAGTCGGGCCGCGGCTGCTACATCCACAACCCGATTTCGGCGTACCGCACGACGCAGAAGACCAACAAGGACACGGCCGACAAGATCTTCCTGTGGAAGACCCCGGCGGGTCCGGTGCGGCGCCTGTGCGCGGGACAGCCGAACTCCTACATCGTGTGGAAGTTCTCGCGCAACCAGGAAGCGGCGAAGGAATTCCTGCGCCATTTCGCCGCGCACTACAAGGATGCCTTTACCGCGAGCGAGGGCTACAACCACCCGATGATTCCGGGCCTCGTGCCGCCGCCGATGCCGTTCTTCTCCAATGATCCGAGCTCGCATCCCACCGACAAGCTGAAGATCCTCGAGACGGCGATCGAGTGGAACGACATCTACGGCTATCCGGGTCCCGACACGCCGGCGGTCGACGAGGTCGCCAACAACTTCATCATCCCGGACATGATGGCCAGCGCCGCCACCGGGAAGATGACGCCCGAGGAAGCCATGAAGTGGGCGGAAAAGGAAATCACGGCCATCTACGCGAAGTGGAACCACGGATAGGCGGCTAGTTCCCAGGAGGGGGTGAGGAGGCAACGCGAGGCCGCCATTCAATGCGGCGGCCTCGCGGGCGCACCGTGGCCGGAGGGATTGCATGGGTCAAGTGGTAGCAAGACAACTGCGGAAAGTGTTTGGCGAAGTCCCCGCCGTGGACGGCGTCGATCTGGAGATTCGCGACGGCGAGTTCATGGTCTTCCTCGGGCCCTCGGGCTGCGGCAAGACCACGATCCTGCGCATGATCGCGGGGCTCGAGCAGCCCACCTCGGGCGAGATCGTCATCGGCGACCGGGTCGTCAACGACCTGCCGCCGCGCACGCGCGGCATCGCGATGGTGTTCCAGGGCTATGGCCTGTATCCGCACCTCAAGGTGCGCGACAACATCGCCTTTCCGCTGAGGACGCAGCGCGTCGCGCCCGGCGTCATCGAGAAGAAAGTCACCTGGGCCGCCGGCATCCTCGGCATCACGCGGCTGCTCGATCGCAAGCCGCGCCAGCTCTCGGGCGGCGAGCAGCAGCGCGTGGCGCTGGCGCGCGCGCTGGTCCGCGAGCCGACGGTGTTCCTGCTCGATGAGCCGCTCTCGAACCTGGACGCCAAGCTGCGCACGAGCGCGCGCAACGAGATCAAGGAGTTCCAGCGCGACGTCGGCACCACCACGATCTATGTGACGCACGACCAGGTCGAGGCGATGGGTCTGGGCGACCGGATCGCCGTGCTCGAGCACGGCAAGCTGCGGCAGATCGGCACGCCCACCGAGATCTACGAGGATCCGGCCGATACCTTCGTCGCCACGTTCCTCGGCGCCCCGCCGATGAACCTGCTCGAGCGCGGCGATCACATCGAGGGCTTCCGGCCGGAGAACTTCCTGCACGAGAGCCTGCAGCAGAAGGGCATCACGCCCGCGCACTATTCGTTCAAGGTGCAGCGCATCGAATACCTCGGGAACGAGCGCATCCTCTACGGCTTCATCGACGGCCAGGCGAACGGCACCGAGTACACGGCGCGCCTGTCGGCGCACATTTCGGAGCCCGTCCTGCGCGAAGGGGAGACCTACCCGTTCACGGTCCATCCCAAGGACCTCAAGTACTTCGACAAGTCAGGCAAGCGCCGGCAAAACGGGGCTCACCAATGAGCACGCCGGCCGCCGTCGCCCTGCCGCCGCGCCGCGCCGCGCGCTGGAACCTGGACGAGGCGGACTTTCTCGGCGCCCTGCTGGTCGCCCCCGCGATCGTCTTCATCGCCGCGCTGGTGGCGGTGCCGTTCTTCCTCGCCATCTACTACAGCGTGAGCGCCTACAACATCGGCACGCTCAGCTTTTCCTTCGTCGGCCTGGAAAACTTCATCGAGGTGACGAAGAGCCAGATCTTCCGCCGCACGCTGCTCAACACGTTCATCTTCACCGTCGCCTCGAACGCGCTCGCGCTCGTGCTCGGCAAGATCACCGCACTCATCCTGCTGCGCGAATTCCCCGGCCGGATGCTGGTGCGCTGCCTCCTGATCCTGCCCTGGGCGGTGCCGGTGGCGCTCGCCGCGATCACCTGGCGCTGGATGCTCGACTCGCAGTACAGCGTCATCAACTGGGTGCTCGTCCACCTGCACCTCATTCCGGCGTCGGACTGGCCCAACTGGCTCGGCGAGGAGGACAAGGCGATGATCTCGATCATCGTGATCCAGGCCTGGCGCCTCTTTCCGTTCTCCGCGATCATTTTCCTCGCCGGGCTCACCTCGGTGCCGAAGGCCATCATCGACGCGAGCTACATCGACGGCGCGGGCTACTGGCGGCGGACCTTCCAGATCGTCCTGCCGGTGATCCTGCCGATCATGATGGTGGCGATGCTCTTCGGGCTCGTGTTCACCTTCACCGACATGAGCGTGGTGTACCTCGTCACCAAGGGCGGCCCGACCAACAGCACGCAGGTGCTGGGCTCGCTCGCCTTCCAGGTCGGCATCCTCTCCGGCAACGTCGGCCGCGGCGCCGCGATCTCGCTGTACCTGCTGCCCTTCCTGCTGATCGCGACTTTCTTCCTGCTGCGCTACCTGCGCCGGCGCGAGATCTGAGATGAAGTGGCTGCGTACGCTCGGCAGGGAAGGCGGCTTCATGGCGGCGCTCGCGGGCGTGCTCATCTTCGCCGCGTTCCCGTTCTACTGGATGGTCATCACGGCGTTCAAGCAGGATTCCGACCTCTACAACCTCGAGTCGATTCCGTTCCTGTTCAACCAGGCGCCGACGCTCGAGCACGTGAAGCTGCTCTTCCTGCAGACCGAGTTCGTGCGCTGGGTGGAGAATTCGCTGCTGATCGGCGGCGTGGTCGTGGTCATCACCCTGCTCACCGCGGTTCCGGCCGGCTACAGCCTCGCGCGCATGGGGGGCAGCAAGGCCGAAAACCTCGGCATCGGCATCTTCCTCACCTACCTCGTGCCGCCGACGCTGCTTTTCCTGCCGCTCTCGCGCGTGGTGTCGCTCCTTGGCCTGCAGGACTCGCTCTGGTCGCTCGCGCTCATCTACCCCACCTTCACGATCCCGTTCTGCACCTGGCTGATGATGGGCTTTTTCAAGTCGGTGCCGCGCGCCATCGAGGAGGCGGCGATCGTGGACGGCTGCAGCCTGCTCGGCGCCTTCGTGAAGGTGATCCTGCCGGTGTCGGTGCCGGGAATCCTCACCGTGATCATCTTCACCTTCACGCTGACGATGCAGGAATTCATCTACGCGCTTACCTTCATCTCCTCCGAGATCCAGGTGCCGGTGACCCTCGGGGTGGCGACCGATCTGGTGCGCGGCGACATCTTCTACTGGGGCTCGCTGATGGCTGCCGCCCTCATCGCAAGCGTGCCTTTCGCGATCCTCTACAACCTTTTCCTCGATCGCTTCATCATGGGGATCACCGGCGGCGCGATGAAGTGAGCCGGCCGCGCCGCGCCCGCGGCGCGCGCATCCTTTGATGTAAAATTCAAGGCCTTAGCGATGGCCGCCCGCCCTTTCGTCGCCGGAAACTGGAAGATGCACGGCAACCGGGCAGCCAATGGGGTCTTGCTCGACGGTGTGCTCTCGGGAATCGGCGCGCTGCAAGGCGTCGAATGCGCGGTGTGCGTGCCCTTTCCGTACCTGGGGGAAACCGCCGCGCGGCTCCAGGGAACGCCGCTGGCGTGGGGGGCTCAAAACGTGAGCGAGCATGCGCAAGGGGCATACACCGGCGAGGTGGCGGCGGGCATGCTGAAGGAGTTCGGCTGCCGCTACGTGATCGTCGGCCACTCCGAGCGCCGGCAGATCTTCCGCGAGACGGACGAGACGGTGGCCGCCAAATTCAAGGCGGTGCAGGGGCAGGGCATGACGCCCATCCTGTGCCTGGGCGAGACGCTCGCGGAGCGCGAAAGCGGGCGCACGGAAGAAGTGGTGGCGCGGCAGCTCGAGGCGGTTTTTGCCGTCGTGAAGAAAGACCAGTTCAAGGACGCGGTCGTCGCCTACGAGCCGGTGTGGGCGATCGGCACGGGGCGGAATGCGACGCCGGAGCAGGCGCAGGCGGTGCATGCCTTCCTGAGGGGAAAGCTCTGCGCCGACACACGGCTGCTGTACGGCGGTAGCGTGAAGAAGGACAACGCGGCGAGCCTTTTTGGCATGCCGGACGTGGACGGCGGGCTGATCGGCGGGGCCGCGCTCGTGGCGGCGGATTTCGTCGCGATCGTGGCCGCGGCGCAGAAAAGGACATGAGCGAATGGAAAGCTGGCTGAACCTAGTCATCGCGTTGCACGTGCTGGTCGCGCTGGGGATCATCGGGCTCGTGCTGCTCCAGCACGGCAAGGGCGCCGACATGGGCTCGGGGTTCGGCGGCGGCGCCTCGAGCAGCCTCTTTGGCGCCACCGGCTCGGCGAATTTCCTGTCGCGCACGACAGCCGTTCTGGCGACGGTGTTTTTCCTGACCAGCCTCGGGCTCGCCTATCTCGCCAGCAACCAGCCGCGCTCCACCGGCGGCGTGCTCGATGCGGCGAAGCAGGAATCGGCGGCGCCGAAAGACGGCAAGGCCGCGCGGAAAGAGGGGGCCAAGGAGGCCGGCAAGGAGCCGGCCAAAGACGCGGCGAAGGAGCCCGCGAAGGAACCCGCAAAGGAGGCGCCGAAAGCGGCGCAAAGCACCAAGCCGAGCGAGGTTCCGAAGTGAGATTTTGAGCGATAATTCACAGGTTTTGCAGTCAGAAAACACGCGCCCACGTGGTGAAATTGGTAGACACGCTAGCTTGAGGGGCTAGTGGCCTAAACAGCCGTAGCAGTTCGAGTCTGCTCGTGGGCACCAACTGAAGGGGCGATGAGGGGACCGAAGTCGATGCTGGCCGAGTATTTTCCGATCCTGCTGTTCATCCTCGTCGGCCTTGCCGTGGGCGTCGCGCCGGTCGTGCTCGGCTCGCTGCTCGGGCCGCACCGCCCGGACGCGGAGAAGAACTCGCCCTACGAGTGCGGCTTCGAGGCCTTCGAGGACGCGCGCATGAAGTTCGACGTGCGCTACTACCTGGTCGCGATTCTGTTCATCCTCTTCGACCTGGAGATCGCCTTCCTCTTCCCCTGGGCGGTCGTGCTGAATGAGATCGGGCTCGCCGGCTTCCTCGCGATGATGCTTTTCCTCGGCATCCTCGTGGTCGGCTTCGTCTACGAGTGGATGAAGGGGGCGCTGGAGTGGGAATAGAAAGGAAGATGCGCCGTGGCCATTGAAGGCGTGCTCCAGCAGGGCTTCGTCACCACCACCGCCGACAAGCTGATCAACTGGACCCGCACCGGGTCGCTCTGGCCGATGACCTTCGGCCTTGCCTGCTGCGCGGTCGAGATGATGCACGCGGGCGCCGCCCGCTACGACCTCGACCGGTTCGGCATCGTCTTTCGCCCGAGCCCGCGCCAGTCCGACGTGATGATCGTGGCGGGGACGCTGTGCAACAAGATGGCGCCGGCGCTGCGCAAGGTCTATGACCAGATGGCCGAGCCGCGCTGGGTGATCTCGATGGGCTCGTGCGCGAACGGCGGCGGCTACTACCACTACTCGTACTCGGTCGTGCGCGGCTGCGACCGCATCGTGCCGGTGGACGTGTACGTGCCGGGCTGCCCGCCCACGGCCGAAGCGCTCCTCTACGGCATCGTGCAGCTGCAGAACAAGATCAAGCGCACGAACACGATCGCGCGATGACGCCGAAGCTGCAAAGGTTGAACGATTTGCTTCTCAAGGAGAGTTTTGCGCCTGTCGAGAAGTTGAATGAAATCACCATCCAGGTAAAAGCCTCGGACTACAAGGCCACGGCGCTGAAGCTCCGCGACCATCCGGAGCTCGGCTTCGAGCAGCTGGTCGACCTTTGCGGCGTCGATTACCTGACCTACGGCGACCGGCCACTGGAAGGGCCGCGCTTTGCGAGCGTGGTTCACCTGCTTTCGATCAGGCACAACTGGCGCGTGCGCGTGCGCTCGTTCTGCCCCGACGACGAGCTGCCGATGCTCGCCTCGCTCGTCGACGTGTGGCCCGCGGCGGGCTGGTTCGAGCGCGAGGCGTTCGACCTCTACGGCATGGTCTTCGACGGGCACCCGGACCTGCGCCGCATCCTCACCGACTACGGCTTCATGGGACATCCGTTCCGCAAGGACTTCCCGCTCTCGGGCACCGTCGAGATGCGCTACGACCCCGAGCAGAAGCGCGTCATCTACCAGCCCGTCACGATCGAGCCGCGCGAGGTGACCCCGCGCATCGTGCGCGAGGAGCACTACGCCGAGGGGCGCAGCTAGGGCGCATGGCCGAGATCCGCAACTACACGCTGAACTTCGGGCCGCAGCATCCGGCGGCGCACGGCGTGCTGCGCCTCGTGCTCGAGCTCGACGGGGAGGTCATTCAGCGCGCCGATCCTCATATCGGCTTGCTGCACAGGGCAACGGAAAAACTGGCTGAAAGCAAGACGTTCATCCAGTCGGTGCCGTACATGGATCGCCTCGACTACGTGTCGATGATGTGCAACGAGCACGCCTACGTGATGGCGATCGAGAAGCTGCTCGGCGTGCAGGTGCCGGTGCGCGCGCAGTACATCCGCGTGATGTTCGACGAGATCACGCGCATCCTGAACCACCTGCTGTGGCTGGGCGCGCACGGGCTCGACTGCGGCGCGATGACCGTGTTCCTCTACTGCTTCCGGGAGCGCGAGGACCTGATGGACTGCTACGAGGCGGTCTCGGGCGCGCGCATGCACGCGGCCTACTACCGGCCCGGCGGCGTCTACCGCGACCTGCCCGGGACGATGCCGAAGTACATGGCGCAGCACTCGCGCAACGAGAAAACCCTGCAGGACATGAACAAGAACCGGCAGGGGTCGCTGCTCGACTTCATCGAGGACTTCACCGCCCGGTTCCCGAAGGCCATCGACGATTACGAGACGCTGCTCACCGAGAACCGCATCTGGAAGCAGCGCACCGTCGGCATCGGCGTCGTGTCGCCGGAGCGCGCGCTTGCGCTCGGCTTCAGCGGGCCGATGCTGCGCGGCTCGGGCATCGCCTGGGACCTGCGCAAGAAGCAGCCCTATGAGGTCTACGACCAGGTCCAGTTCGATATCCCGGTCGGCAAGAACGGCGACTGCTACGACCGGTACCTCGTGCGCGTGGAGGAAATGCGCCAGTCGAACCGCATCGTCAAGCAGTGCGTCGACTGGCTGCGCGCCAATCCCGGCCCGGTGATGACCGACAACCACAAGGTGGCGCCGCCTTCGCGCGTGGAGATGAAGGCGAACATGGAAGAGCTGATCCACCACTTCAAGCTCTTCACCGAGGGCATGCACGTGCCCGAGGGCGAGTGCTACGCGGCGGTCGAGGCGCCGAAGGGCGAGTTCGGCATCTACCTCGTCTCGGACGGCGCCAACAAACCGTACCGCCTCAAGATCCGCGCGCCGGGTTTCCCGCACCTCGCGGCGATGGACGAGATGTCGAAGGGGCACATGATCGCCGACGCGGTCGCGATCATCGGCACCATGGACATTGTTTTCGGGGAGATTGACAGGTAACTGCGCGATGACCCTTTCGGCCAAATCTCTGGAACTCATCGACAAGGAAGTAAGAAAGTATCCGCTCAAGCAATCCGCGGTGATGGGCGCGCTCGTCGTCGCGCAGGACGAGAAAGGCTGGCTCTCGACCGAGACAATGGACTTCGTCGCACAGTATCTCGGCATGCCGCCGGTCGCGGTGTACGAGGTGGCGAGCTTCTACACGATGTACAACCTCAAGCCCTCGGGCAAGTACAAGCTCACCATCTGCACCTGCCTGCCCTGCGGGCTGCAGGGATCGCTCGATGCAGCCGACCACCTCAAGCGCAAGCTCGGCGTCGAGTTCAACGAGGTCACGCCGGACGGCAAGTTCATGGTGAGGGAAGGCGAATGCATGGGGGCCTGCGCCATGGCGCCCGTGATCCTCGTCAACAACAAGCGCATGTGCGACTACATGTCGAACGACAAGATCGACGCGCTCCTGAAGGAGCTGAAGTGATGCTGGATTACGGTCCCGACGCGATCCTCATGAAGGGCCTCGATGGCAGGAACTGGGGCCTGAAGGATTATGAAAAGCGCGACGGCTATGTGGCGCTCAAAAAGATCATCAACGACAAGATCAAGCCCGAGGACGTGATCGCGGAGATCAAGAAATCCGGCCTGCGCGGACGCGGCGGCGCGGGTTTCCCGACCGGGCTCAAGTGGTCGTTCATGCCGCGCCAGTTTCCCGGCGCCAAGTACCTCGTGTGCAACTCCGACGAAGGCGAGCCGGGCACCTGCAAGGATCGCGACCTGCTGCGCTACAACCCGCACGCGGTGATCGAGGGCATGGTCATCGGCGCCTACGCGATGGGCGCGACCGCCGGCTACAACTACATCCACGGCGAGATCTGGGAGGTGTACGAGCAGTTCGAGCGCGCGCTGGACGAGGCGCGCGCCGCGGGCTACCTCGGCAAGAGCATCCTCGGCTCGGAGTTCTCCTTCGAGCTCCACGCGCACGCCGGATATGGCGCCTATATCTGCGGCGAGGAGACGGCGCTTCTCGACTCGCTCGAGGGCAAGAAGGGCATGCCGCGCTTCAAGCCGCCGTTTCCGGCGAGCTTCGGCCTCTACGGCAAGCCGACCACCGTCAACAACACCGAGACCTTCGCGGCTGCGCCGTGGATCATGAGGAACGGCGGTGACGCGTTCCTTGCCCTCGGCAAGCCGAATAACGGCGGCACCAAGATCTTCTCGGTCACCGGCCACGTCGCGAAGCCCGGCAACTACGAAGTGAAGCTCGGGACGCCCTTTGCGAAGCTGCTCGAGATGGCGGGCGGCATGCGCGACGGCAGGAAACTGAAAGCCGTCATTCCGGGCGGCTCTTCCATGCCGGTGCTTCCGGCCGAGATCATGATGAAGACCGACATGGACTACGACTCGATCGCCAAGGCCGGGTCGATGCTCGGCTCGGGCGCGGTCATCGTCATGGACGAGACGACCTGCATGGTGCGGGCGCTCGAGCGCCTGTCGTACTTCTATTTCGAGGAATCCTGCGGCCAGTGCACGCCCTGCCGCGAGGGCACGGGCTGGCTCTATCGCATGGTGCACCGGATCGAGACGGGCGCCGGCCGCATGGAAGACCTCGCCAAGCTCGATTCGGTCGCCGACAACATCGCCGGCCGCACGATCTGCGCGCTCGGCGACGCCGCGGCATTGCCGGTGAAGAGCTTCCTCAAGCACTTCCGGCCGGAGTTCGTGCACCACATCGAGCACCGGAAGTGCCTGGTCGAGCACCAGACCGAACCGAAGTGGGGCAGGGCGGGAGCGTTTTCCTCGCCCGACGAAAAGCTGAAGGCCGCCTAGATGCTCAAGGTCGAAATCGACGGCAAGCCGGTGGAGGTGCCGCACGGCGCGACCGTGATGGACGCGACGCACAAGCTCGGCATCTACGTGCCGCACTTCTGCTACCACCGCAAGCTCTCGATCGCGGCGAACTGCCGCATGTGCCTGGTGCAGATCGAGAAGGCGCCCAAGCCGATGCCGGCCTGCGCGACGCCCGTCACCGACGGCATGAAGGTGTGGACTGCGTCCAAGCAGGCGAAAGACGCGCAGAACGGCGTCATGGAGTTCCTGCTCATCAATCATCCGCTCGACTGCCCGATCTGCGACCAGGGCGGCGAATGCCAGCTGCAGGACCTCGCCGTCGGCTATGGCAAGTCGGCTTCTCGCTACGAGGAGGAAAAGCGCGTAGTCCTGCGCAAGGACCTCGGTCCGCTCGTCGCGGCCGAGGAGATGACGCGCTGCATCCAGTGCACGCGCTGCGTGCGCTTCGGCACCGAGATCGCCGGCGTGATGGAGCTCGGCCTCGTCAACCGCGGCGAGCACGCGGAGATCGTCTCCTTCGTCGGCAAGACGGTCGACTCCGAGCTCTCCGGCAACATGATCGACATCTGCCCGGTGGGCGCGCTCACCTCGAAGCCTTTCCGCTATTCGGCGCGCACCTGGGAGCTCTCGCGCCGCAAGTCGGTCTCGCCCCACGACGGCCACGGCTCGAACCTGCTCGTGCAGGTGAAGCAGAACCAGGTCATGCGCGTGCTGCCGCTCGAGAACGACGACGTGAACGAGTGCTGGCTCTCGGACAAGGACCGCTTCTCCTACGACGCGCTCAACTCGGCCGAGCGCCTCGCCGTGCCGATGGTGAAAAACAACGGCCAGTGGGAGCAGACGGACTGGCAAAGCGCCCTTGAATTCGCAGTAAAGGGATTGAAGGATTTCGGCGTGCTCGCTTCGCCTCACTCGACGCTGGAAGAGCTTTATCTGGCCGGGAAACTCGGTGCGCCGGCGGACTTCCGCCTGCGCCACAGCGACTTTTCGGCCGACGGCAAGCGGGGCGGCATTCCCTGGCTCGGCATGCCGATCACCGAGCTCGCCAGGCTCGATCGCGTCCTCATCGTCGGCTCGTTCCTGAGGAAGGACCATCCGCTCATCGCCCATCGCCTGCGCCAGGCCGCCAAGCGCGGGTTGCAGATCCACGTGCTCCACTCGGTGGACGACGACTGGCTGATGAAGATCGCCAGCAAGAAGATCGTGCCGCCGTCGGAGATCCTGGCTGCTATTTCTTCTTTCTCCGAAGTCTTGAAATCAGGCAAGAACGCCGCAGTACTTCTCGGCAACTTTGCCCAGCAGCATCCGCAAGCGGCGGCGATCCACGCCGCGGCGCAGGCGCTCGGTGTCAAGGTCGGCTTCCTCGGCGAGGCGGCGAATTCGGTCGGCGGCTATGTCGCGGGCCTGCCGGCGGCAGGCGGCATGCCTGAAGTGTCTGGAAAGAAGTCTCTTCTGCTCTTGGGTCTCGACGATCTCGATCTTGAAAATCCAAGCCTCCTCAAAGAAAAGCAATTCATCGTCAACCTGACCGCCTTCCGGTCCGACATCGGCGACGTGCAGCTGCCGATCGCGCCTTTCACCGAGACGCCGGGCACCTTCGTGAGCACCGAAGGCCGCGTGCAGAGCTTCCACGCCGCGGTGCGGCCGCTCGGCGAAGCGCGTCCCGCCTGGAAAGTGCTGCGCGTGCTCGGCACGATGCTCGGCGTCGCGGGGTTCGGCTACGAGACGATCGAAGAGGTGAGGGCCGATTGCCTGAAGGGCAAGGATGTCGCCGCGCTGCTTTCGAACGAAATTTCCGGGGTGAAGGCCGAAGCGAACCCCGTGCAAGGCATCCAGAGGATCGCCGACGTACCGATCCATTTCGCCGACCCGCTGGCGCGCCGCTCGGCGCCGCTGCAGAAGACGCGCGATGCGCAGACGCCGCGCGCCTGGATGAACAAGAAGCTTTTCATCCAGCTGGGTCTTGCTTCCTCTGACCGGGTAAGGATCACCCAGGGTAAAGGCCAGGCAACGCTCGCCGTGGGCCTTGACGACAAGCTGCCGGACCAGTGCGTGCGCATCGCCGCCGGGCACGCGTCGACCGCGGAGCTCGGGCCCATGTTCGGCGCCGTCACGCTCGAGCGAGTCGCTTCGCAGCAGGCCGCCTGATGCTCGGCTTTCTCAAAACCTGCGATACGTTCCTGAGCTGCTCGGAGGCCGCGTTCGGCGCAAGCTGGGGGCCGGCGGTCTACGAGGTGGGACGCGCGCTCCTCTTCATCGTCGCGATCCTCGTGCCGCTCATGCTCTCGGTCGCCTACCTGACCTTGTGGGAGCGGAAGCTGATCGGCTGGATCCAGATCCGCATCGGCCCGAACCGCGTCGGCCCGCTCGGCCTCTTCCAGCCGATCGCCGACGGGCTGAAGCTTCTTTTCAAGGAAGTGCTGCTGCCCACCAACGCGAGCAAGGCGCTCTTCATCCTCGCGCCGATCATGATGCTGATGCCCGCCATCGCCGCCTGGGCGGTGATTCCGTTCGGCCAGGACATCGTCCTCTCGGATATCGACGCGGGGCTCCTCTACGTGATCGCGCTCACCTCGATGGGCGTCTACGGCGTGATCATCGCGGGCTGGGCGTCGAACTCGAAGTACGCCTTCCTCGGCGCGATGCGCTCGGCCGCGCAGATGGTGTCCTACGAGCTCGCCATGGGCTTTGCGCTGGTCGTCGTGCTGATGGTCTCGGGAAGCCTCAACATCTCCGACATCGTCGAGGCCCAGGGCAAGGGCACCTTTGCCTCGATGGGGCTGAATGTCCTGTCCTGGAATTGGCTGCCGCTCCTGCCGATGCTGGTGGTGTATTTCGTCTCCGGCATCGCGGAAACCAACCGCGCGCCCTTCGACGTGGTGGAGGGCGAGTCCGAGATCGTCGCCGGCCACATGGTCGAGTACTCGGGCATGACCTTCGCGCTCTTCTTCCTCGCCGAGTACATGAACATGCTGCTGATCGCTGCGCTGACCACGATCATGTTCTTCGGAGGCTGGCAGCCTTTCTGGCAAAGCACCGTCACCAACGCCGTGCCCGGCGCGGTGTGGTTCCTGCTCAAGATCTTCCTGACCGTTTCGATGTTCCTCTGGATCCGCGCCACGCTGCCGCGCTACCGCTACGACCAGATCATGCGGCTGGGCTGGAAGATCTTCATCCCGCTCACGCTGGTGTGGATCGCCGTGATCGGCGTCTGGATGCAGACGCCCTGGAGCATCTGGCGATGACGCGCCTTCTCGACTTTTTCAGGTCCTTTCTTCTGCTCGAACTGTTCCGCGGCATGGCGCTCACGGGACGCCATCTGTTCGCGCGCAAGATCACGGTGCAATTTCCGGAGGAGAAGACGCCGACCAGCCCGCGCTTTCGCGGCCTGCACGCGCTGCGCCGCTACCCGAACGGCGAGGAGCGCTGCATCGCGTGCAAGCTGTGCGAGGCGGTGTGCCCGGCGCTCGCGATCCACATCGAGTCCGAGCCGCGCGAGGACGGCACAAGGCGGACGACCCGCTACGACATCGATCTGGTGAAATGCATCTTCTGCGGCTTCTGCGAGGAGGCCTGCCCGGTGGACGCGATCGTCGAGACGCGCATCATCGAGTATCACGGCGAGAAGCGCGGCGAGCTCTACTACACCAAGCCGATGCTGCTCGCGGTGGGCGACCGCTACGAGGCGACCATCGCCGCCGACCGCGCCGCCGACTCGGCCTACCGCTAGAAGAACAATGTTCGAGACCGCGGTCTTCTACCTCTTCGCCCTCATACTGCTCTTCGCGGCCCTGCGCGTGATCACCGCGCGCAATCCGGTGCACGCGGCGCTGTTTCTCGTGCTCGCGTTCTTCACCGCCTCGGCGATCTGGCTGCTGCTGCGCGCCGAGTTCCTCGCCATCACGCTGGTGCTGGTCTACGTCGGCGCGGTGATGGTGCTCTTCCTCTTCGTCGTCATGATGCTCGACATCAACCTCGAGCGCCTGCGCGAGGGCTTCTGGCAATACCTGCCGGTCGGGGCGATGGTCGGCGTGCTGATGGCGGTCGAGATGGCCGCGGTGCTCTACAGCCGCTGGGTCGGCCTCGCCACGCCGCCGCGCGCGCTGCCGCAGGGCTACAGCAACACCAAGGAGCTCGGCCGCCTCATCTACACGCAGTACGCCTACGCCTTCGAGATCGCCGCCGTGGTGCTGCTGGTCGCCATCATCGCGGCCATCGCGCTCACGCTGCGCCGGCGCAAGGACAGCAAGGCGCCCGATCCCTCGCGCCAGGTGCTCGCGCGCCGCGAGGAGCGCGTGAGGCTCGTGCAGATGCCCGCGGAGAAGGAAGTCTGATGCCGTTCTTCCCGCTCACGCTCGCGCACTATCTCGTCCTCGGCGCGCTGCTTTTCGCGATCGCGGTGGTCGGCATCTTCCTCAATCGCAAGAACATCATTGTCTTGCTGATGGCGATCGAGCTGATGCTGCTCGCCGTCAACCTCAACTTCGTCGCCTTCTCGCACTTCCTCGGCGACGCGGCGGGCCAGGTGTTCGTGTTCTTCATCCTTACCGTGGCGGCGGCCGAGTCGGCGATCGGCCTCGCGATCCTGGTGGTGCTGTTCAGGAACCTGAACACCATCAACGTCGACGACCTGGACAGCCTGAAGGGGTAGGGCATGAAGACCGTCTACCTCCTCATTCCGCTCGCGCCCCTCGCCGGCGCGATCCTCGCCGGCCTCTTCGGCCGCGCGATCGGGCGCGCCTGGTCGCACCGCGTGACGATCCTCGGAGTCCTGGTCTCGTTCCTGCTGTCCTGTTACGTGCTCGCCGACGTCCTGAAGGGCAACACCTTCAACGGAACGGTGTACGCCTGGATCACGAGCGGGGACGTGAGTCTCTCGATCGGCTTCCTCATCGACCGGCTCACGGTGCTGATGATGGTGGTGGTGACCTTCGTGTCGCTCATGGTGCACGTCTACACCATCGGCTACATGGCCGACGATCCGGGCTACCAGCGCTTCTTCGGCTACATCTCGCTCTTCACCTTCTCGATGCTGATGCTGGTGATGTCGAACAACTTCCTCCAGCTCTTCTTCGGCTGGGAGGCGGTCGGCGTCGTGTCGTACTTCCTCATCGGCTTCTGGTACACGCGGCCTACCGCGATCTACGCCAACCTAAAGGCCTTCCTCGTCAACCGGGTGGGCGACTTCGGCTTCATTCTCGGCATCGCGCTCGTGCTCCTGCATTTCGGCACGCTCGATTACGCGGCGGTGTTTTCCAAAGCCTCGCTCGAGACGCCGCAGATCACGCTCATCTGCCTGCTCCTCTTCGTCGGCGCCATGGGCAAGAGCGCGCAGTTCCCGCTCCATGTCTGGCTGCCCGACTCGATGGAGGGCCCCACGCCGATCTCCGCGCTGATCCACGCCGCCACCATGGTCACGGCGGGCATCTTCATGGTCGCTCGCATGTCGCCGCTCTTCGAGCTCTCGCAGACGGCGCTCTCGGTGGTGCTCGTCATCGGGGCGATCACCGCGTTCTCGATGTCGCTCGTGGCGATCACCCAGTACGACATCAAGCGCGTGGTGGCCTATTCGACGCTCTCGCAGCTCGGCTACATGACCGCGGCGCTCGGCGCTTCGGCCTACTCGGTGGCGATCTTCCATCTGGGCACGCACGCCTTCTTCAAGGCGGTGCTCTTCCTCGGCGCGGGCTCGGTGATCATCGCGCTGCACCACGAGCAGGACATGCGCCGCATGGGCGGCCTGAAGAAATACATGCCGCTCACCTACTGGACGGTGCTGATCGGCGCGTTCGCCAACGCGGGACTCCCGCCGTTCGCGGGATTCTTCTCCAAGGACTCGATTCTCGAGGCCGTGCATCTCTCGGCGACGCCCGGGGCCCACCTCGCGTACTGGCTGCTGCTTGGCGGCGTGCTCGCGGGCGGCGTCTATTCCTTCCGCCTCGTCTTCATGGCCTTCCACGGCGAGGAGCGCTTCGACAAGGCGCACCCGCCGCACGAATCGCCCTGGGTGGTCACCCTGCCGCTCGTGCTGCTCGCCATTCCCTCGGTCGCGGCCGGCTGGCTGATCGGCCCGGTGCTCTTCGGCGGCTTCTTCGGTGACGCCATCAAGATCCTGCCCGCGCATCCGGGGCTGGAGGAGATGACGCGCGATTTCCATGGCGTCCCGGGCTTCATCGGCCATGGGGTCACCGGCCTGCCGTTCTGGCTCGCCCTCGGCGGAGCCGCGGCTGCCTGGTACTTGTATGTAAAAAACAAAGAGCTGCCGAAAAAGATCGCCATGGGCCTTGGTCCCGTGTACGCGCTCATCGAGCGCAAATATGGCTTCGACGAGCTCTATTCGAGCGTGTTCGCCGCGGGCGCGCGCGCGATCGGCAGCGGCCTGTGGAAGGGCGGCGACCAGGGCGCGATCGACGGCCTGATGGTGAACGGCTCGGCGCGCGTGGTCGGCTGGTTCTCCGGCGTGGTGCGCCTGGTGCAGAGCGGCCTCATCTACTGGTACGCCTTCGTCATGCTCTTCGGCGTGCTGCTCGCGCTGACGTGGTTCCTCTTCCTCGCGCACCGGGTCTGAAATGAACGCCGCCCCTTACCTGTCGCTCGCGATCTGGCTGCCGATCCTGGCGGGCCTGCTCGTGCTCGCCGCGGGCGACGACCGGCGCGCGCCGCTGCAGCGCTCGATGGCGCTCGGCGGCGCGGTGTTCGGCTTCCTCGTCACGCTGCCGCTCTACCTCAAGTTCGACACGGCAAGCGCGGGAATGCAGTTCGTGGAGCGGGCCTCCTGGATCGAGCGCTTCAACGTCTGGTACCACCTCGGCGTGGACGGCATCTCGGTCCTCTTCGTCCTGCTCAATTCGTTCGTCACCGTGCTCGTGGTGCTCGCCGGCTGGAAGGTGATCGAGGAGCGCGTCGGCCAGTACATGGGCGCCTTCCTCATCATGTCGGGGCTCCTCAATGGCGTCTTCTCGGCGCTCGACGGCCTGCTTTTCTACATCTTCTTCGAGGCGACGCTGATCCCGATGTTCATCATCATCGGCGTCTGGGGCGGGCCGAACCGCGTCTATGCCGCGGTCAAGTTCTTCCTCTACACGCTCTTCGGCTCGCTGCTCATGCTGATCGCGCTCCTCTACCTGTACAACAAGGCGGGCGGCAGCTTCGACATCCAGACCTGGTGGAAGCTGCCGTTGACGCTCGAGGCGCAGGTTCTCCTCTTCTTCGGGCTCCTTTTCGCCTTCGCGGTGAAGGTGCCGATGTGGCCGGTGCACACGTGGCTCCCGGATGCGCACACCGAGGCGCCCACGGGAGGCTCGGTGGTGCTGGCGGCGATCCTGCTCAAGCTCGGCGCCTACGGCTTCATCCGTTTCACGCTGCCCATCCTGCCCGATGCGTCGCACAAGCTCGCGCCGCTCATGATCGGGCTCTCGCTCGTCGCGGTGGTGTACATCGGCCTGGTCGCGCTCGCGCAGACCGACATGAAAAAGCTGATCGCCTACTCGTCCATCTCCCACATGGGCTTCGTGACGCTCGGCTTCTTCATCTTCAATTCGTTCGGCGTCGAGGGCGCGCTCCTGCAGATGATCTCGCACGGCTTCGTGTCGGCGGCCATGTTCCTGTGCGTCGGCGTGATGTACGACCGCATGCACACGCGCATGATCTCCGACTACGGCGGCGTGGTGAACACGATGCCGAAATTCGCCTCGCTCATGATGCTCTTCGCCATGGGCAACTGCGGGCTGCCCGCGACGAGCGGCTTCGTGGGCGAGTTCATGGTGATCATGGGCGCGATGAAGGCCAACTTCTGGGTCGCCTTCGCGGCGGCGAGCACGCTCGTGTGGGGCGCGGCCTACACCCTGTGGATGTACAAGCGGGTCGTCTTCGGCGCGGTCGCCAACGACCACGTCGCCGCGCTGCAGGACCTGGACGGGCGCGAGCTCCTCGTCCTCGGCCTCCTCGCCATCGCGGTGCTGGCGATGGGCGTCTACCCGCTGCCCTTCGCCGAGGTCATGCACGCCTCGGTCAACGAGCTGCTGCGCCACGTCGCGCAGCCCAAGTTCTGACATGAAACTCGACTTCGTCCTCGCGCTGCCCGAGATCGTGCTCCTCGCCGGCGCCTGCGTGCTGATGATCGCCGACCTCTTCGTCAAGGGCGAGCGCCGGACGGTGAGCTATGCGCTCGCGCACCTCGTGCTGCTCGCCTGCGCGGTCGCGACCGGCGTGGTCTGGATGGGCACCGCGGGCGAGATGACCCCGGCCTTCAACCGCCTTTACATCGCCGACGTGATGGCGCATGTGCTCAAGCTGGTCTCCTACGGCGCGACCGCGCTCGCGCTGGTCTACTCGCGCCAGTACCTGCTTGACCGGGGCCTCCTGCGAGGCGAATTCCTCACGCTGCTCCTTTTTGGCCTGCTCGGCATGATGGTCATGATGAGCGCCGGCAGCTTCCTCACCCTGTACCTGGGGCTGGAGCTGATGTCGCTGTGCTTGTACGCCATGATTGCGCTCAACCGGGACTCGGCCGGTTCGGTCGAAGCCGCGATGAAGTACTTCGTACTGGGCGCGCTCGCTTCCGGACTCCTCCTTTACGGCATGTCCATGATCTACGGCGCGACCGGCAGCTTCTCGCTCGGCGAAGTGGCGCGCCAGGTCGCGAACCTCTCGCGCGACACCACGCAGCAGACCTTCCTCGTCTTCGGCCTCGTGTTCGTGGTCTGCGGGGTCGCCTTCAAGGTCGGCGCCGTGCCCTTCCACATGTGGATTCCGGACGTGTACCACGGCGCGCCGACCGCGGTGACGCTCGTGCTCGGCACCGGCCCCAAGCTCGCCGCCTTCGCGATGGCGATGCGGCTCCTCGTCAACGGGCTGATCGAGCTCGCCGGCGACTGGCAGCAGATGCTCGCGATCCTTGCGGTGCTTTCGATGGCGGTGGGCAACATCACGGCCATCGCGCAATCGAACCTGAAGCGCATGCTCGCGTACTCGACCATCGCGCACATGGGCTTCATGCTGCTCGGAATGCTGTCGGGCGTGGTGGGGGGGAACTGGCTGAACGCCGCGGACGCCTACGCCGCATCGATGTTCTACATGATCACCTACGTGCTCATGTCGGCGGGCGCCTTCGGCATGCTGCTCTTCCTCTCGCGCAAGGGCTTCGAGTGCGAGAACCTCGAGGACATGAAGGGCCTGAACCGCCGCAATCCCTGGTACGCCTTCGTCATGCTCGTGCTCATGTTCTCGCTCGCGGGAATTCCGCCGACGGCCGGCTTCTACGCCAAGCTCGTGGTGCTGCAATCCGCGGTGAGCGCGGGGCAGGTGTGGCTCGCGGTGCTCGCGGTCGTGCTCTCGCTCATCGGCGCGTTCTACTACCTGCGCATCGTCAAGCTGATGTACTTCGACGAACCGAAGGAGGGCGTCGAGGCGATCCAGGCCGGCGGCACGATGCGCCTGCTCCTGTCGGCGAACGGCCTCGCGCTCGTCGCCCTGGGGCTCCTGCCGCAGCGGCTGATGGAGCTCTGCTTCATCGCGATCAAGAGCCTTTGACCGACTTCACGGAGAAGTTCATCTCGGGCGCGGACGTCTACCGCGGCACGCTGCTGCACGTGCGGCGCGACCAGGTGCGCCTTCCCGACGGCGCCGAGAGCGTGCGCGAGTACATCCGCCATCCCGGCGCGGTCATGATCGCAGCCGAGCTCGGCGGCGGGCGTCTCGTGCTCGAGCGCCAGTTCCGCTATCCGCACCGGCGCGAGTTCATCGAGCTGCCGGCCGGCAAGCGCGATCCGGGCGAGCCCCCACTCGAGACCGCCAGGCGCGAGCTTCTGGAGGAGACCGGCTACGTCGCCGCCGAATGGCGAAAGCTCGGCGTCATCCACCCGGCCATCGCTTATACCGATGAGACGATCGAGTTCTGGTACGCGCGCGGGCTGGAGAAGCGCGAGCGCAAGCTGGATGCCGGCGAATTCCTGGAAGTCTTTGATCTGGAACTGGAAAAAGCCGTCGAGCAGGTGAGGGACGGGCGCATTACCGACGCCAAGACCGTCACCGGCCTGCTCTGGCTGCACGCCTTCGGGCGCTAGCCCGGGCGTTGCCAGGCAGCCGCTTCGCCTTGATAATGATAATGGGAATGGTTCTTATTCCAATTTCTTATTCCAATATCAGGGAGAAGTGGAGTCATGCTGAAAGTGTTCATCGCAGTCGCCGCAACCCTCGCGACCACCTCGGCGCTCGCCGCCGCGAACTGTGCCAAGCACCCGAAGAACGAGTGGATGTCCGAGGCCGACGCCAAGGCGAAGATCGAGGCGCAGGGTTACAAGATCCAGAAGTTCAAGATTGACGGCAATTGCTACGAGATCTACGGGACCGACAAGGACGGCAAGAAAGTCGAGATCTACTTCGACACCAAGACGCTCGACGTCGTGAAGTCCGAAACGCGCAGGTGAGGGTGTGGGATCCCCTGGTGCGCCTCGCGCACTGGGGCATCGCGATCCTCGTCGCCGCCAATCTGCTGAACGAGCCGGACGCGAATCCGGTGCACCGCGGCATCGGCTACGCGATCGGCGCGCTGCTCGCCGCGCGTCTCGCCTGGGGCCTGGTCGCGCCGGGCCACGCGCGTCTCTCGGTCGTCGCGCGCCGCGCCACGCTCGCCCTGGCCTATGTCGGCTCCCGCGCAGCGCGCGCCGAAGCGCGTTCCTATCCGGGGCTCAATCCGCTCGGTGCGGCGATGGCACTCCTTCTGTGGGCGCTGCTCGCCCTCTCGGTCGCGACGGGCTGGATGCTGCAGCTGGACGAGTGGTGGGGCGACGAAGACATGGAGCTCGCGCATGCCCTCGCATCCTGGACGCTCGCCGGCTGCGCGCTCCTGCACGTGCTCGGCGTGCTCGCCACGAGCGCGCTGCAGCGCGTAAACCTCGTCAAGGCGATGATCACGGGCCGAAAGCCCGTTTCCGGAAAAGAAAGCTAGCCGGAGTTGCCGGCGAGGCGCCGCCGGTATTCGGCGGCAAGCTCGTCGCTCGACTTGTAGTGCGGGACGTGGAAGATCTGGCGCTTGAGCGACTGCCACCACAGCGTCGAGTCGCGCACCTCGCTCGTCCAGTAGTGCGTGGCGAGGCGCAGGTTGCGGCCCTGGTCCATCTCGAAGTACTGCTTCTCGCTCCTGCTGGAGAAGAGGTAGAGCCGTCCGTCGATGATCTTGAAGGCATCGGTGCCGCCGGCCACGGGTTGCGCGTACACCATGCGGTTGGCGCAGAAGCCGTCGAACTGCGGCATGAAGCGCTCGGGATTGGCGATGAAGAGGCGCCGGTTGGTCTCGTTGGCGAACCGATAGGTCGCGCCATCGTGCTCGGCGGTGAGCTCGGCGCGCCCGGGCATGGCGATGCCGGCGGTGAAGTAGCCCACGGGGTCGGTGCCGCGCAGCCGGACGTTTTTCGCGGCGCTGTCGGGGCTGGCTGTCAGCCAGGCACAGGAGGAGAGGACGCTGGACAGGAGCAGGGCTGGCAGCGAAAAGCCCAGCCGGCCGGCGATCATCCGCACACTCCCGTGTAGCCGCACGCCGTACAGTAGTCGCAGCCGTCCTTGCGGATCAAGGTCGTATTTCCGCATTCCGGGCAGGGCGCGCCCGCCATGACGCGCGCCTGGCCAGCGGCCGGCGCTTCCAGGATGCCCATCTGCCGCAGCGGCATGCCGTTCTCGTCGAGGATGCCGAGCATCGCGTAGCGGTGCAGGATGAGGCGCGCGACATAGGACACGGTCGACGGAAAGGTCTGCTGCTTTTTGGATCCCGGCACGAAGGCCATGAAGTCGCCGAGCGGCTCCGGAAAGTCGAGGAGCTTCCTCAGCTTCATGCCCATCCAGGCCGGGTCGAGCACGCGCATGTCGAGCGACAGGATCTTGCAAAGGCCGTCCAGCGCGCGCGGATACTCGCCCGAAAGCCACATCGAGTAGGGGCGCGTCACGCCCGCCGGGAATCCCTCCATCGCCGGCAGCGCGATCTCCTTCAGGCCGAGCACGAAGTCGTCGCCGGTGCGCGGGTTGAGAACGTCCACGGTCCAGGACATGGTGCCGTCGGTGCCGGTCTTCGGCTCCTTCAGGCTGAACATCGCATCGAGCACGGGCGTGGGGCCGTCGGCGAATCCGTTCAGCGCCTTCACGCGGTAGAAAACGAGCTGCGAGAAAGCGGACACGATGGAAGGCATGCGCTTTTTCTCGCCCGTGGGCGGGAAGGGCATCTCGAAGGGCTCGCCGCCGGCTTTGGCGAGCGTCTCGAGCTTGAGCTTGAGCCACGCCGGGTCCTTCGCGCGCATGTCCATCGAGAGCGTCTTGGCGAGCGCGCCGAGTCCCCGCGGCTGCTCGCTGCCGTTGACCCACACCTCAAAGGCATGGGCGCCTTGCCGCGCGGATTCCGGCGCGGCGGACCCTTCCATGCCATTCTCGACATGGCCGACGAACACCGCGAAGTGGTATTGCGGATGCTCGAGCATGTAGGTCCACGCCGGGTTGCCGGCGCCGAGATCCGGGCGGCCGGGCCAGCGCAGGCTCGCGAGCACCGGCTGCGGGATGCTCTTGATGCGCAGGCGCCGGTTGACGTCGTCCTGCACGAAATCCTGCGGCTTCTCTTTTTCGACGGACAGCACCGAGCCGAGCACCTTGTTCGGCCGGTAGGTGGCGAGGCCCTTCAGGCCCGACTTCCACGCGACGAAGTACAGGTCCTGGAATTCCTCGTACGGATAGTCCTCGGGCACGTTCACCGTCTTGGAGATGCTCGTGTCGATGTACGGCGCGACGGCCGCGACCATCTGCTCGTGCGACTTCGCGGAGATCTCGAGCGCCGTCACGAACCAGGGCGGCAGCTTCGCGGTATCGCCGCCCGAGGCCTTAAAGCGGCGCCAGGCGTGGTCTTCGACCGGGAATTCCTTCAGCGTTCCGTCGGCCATGCGCTTCTTGCGCGTGTAGACCCAGGAGAAGGGCGGCTCGATGCCGTTGGAGGCGTTGTCCGCGAAGGCGAGACTGATCGTTCCGGTCGGCGCAATGGAGAGCAGGTGTGAATTCCTGAGGCCGGCTTTCCTGATCAGCGCCTTTATCTCCTCGGGGAGCCGGGCAGCGAAGCTCGTTCCGGAAAGATAGAGATCGGCGTTGAAAAGCGGAAAGGCGCCGCGCTCCTTCGCCAGCTCCGCAGACGCCTTGTAGGCCTCGTCGCGCATCGCGGCCGAGATGCGCGACGCCATGGCGCGCGCTTCCTCGGTGTCGTAGCGCAGGCGCAGCATGGCGAGCGCGTCGCCGAGGCCCGTGAAGCCCAGGCCGACGCGGCGCTTCGCCATCGCTTCCTTGAACTGCTGCTCGAGCGGCCACTTCGTCACCTCGAGCACGTTGTCGAGCATCCGGACCGAGGTGTGGACGACTTTCGAGAAGGCTTCGAAGCTGAAGCTGCTTTTTTCTTCAAAAGGTTCCTTTACGAACCGCGTCAGGTCGATGGAACCCAGGCAGCAGCAGCCGTAAGGCGGCAGCGGCTGCTCGGCGCAGGGATTGGTCGCCTCGATCGCCTCGCAGTAGTAGAGGTTGTTGTCGCGGTTGATGCGATCGAGGAACAGGATGCCCGGCTCGGCGTGATCGTAGGTCGAGCGCATGATCTGGTCCCACAGGTCGCGCGCGCGCACCTGCCGGTACACCCAGAGGCCGTCCGGGCGCTGCCGGGATTCCCCGCCAGGCCAGGGCTTTGACTTATGAATGAGATCAAAAGAGGCATCTTCCTCGACCGCCTTCATGAACTCGTCGGTCACGCCGACCGAGATGTTGAAGTTGGTGAGGTCGCCGTGGTCCTTGGCGTGGATGAAGTCCTCGATGTCCGGGTGGTCGCAGCGCAGCACGCCCATCTGCGCGCCCCGGCGCGCGCCGGCCGACTCCACCGTCTCGCAGGAGCGGTCGAAGACGCGCATGTAGGACACGGGGCCGCTCGCGCGCGAGTGCGTGCCCTTCACCTCAGCGCCCTTGGGACGGATCGAGGAAAAGTCGTAGCCCACGCCGCCGCCGCGGCGCAT